>JBKHXX010000022.1:0-18135 GCA_046565765.1 Acidimicrobiia bacterium
GGCCGCGGTCTTCTTGGCGGGAGCCTTCTTCTCGGTGGTCTCAGCCATCACACGGCCTCTTCCTTCACGGCCTCGTCAGCGGCATCCGCCTTCTTCGCCTTCGACTTGGTCGCCTTCTTGGCCGGAGCCTCGACCGGAGCGGGCGTCGCACGGATGCCCAGCTCGCGCTCGCGGATCACGGTGTACAGGCGCGCGATGTCGCGCTTGACGGCGCGGATGCGGCCGTGGCTCTCCAGCTGGCCGGTGGCCGACTGGAAGCGGAGGTTGAACAGCTCCTCCTTGGCCTTACGCAGCTCCTCGACGAGGCGCTGGTCTTCGAACGTGTCGAGCTCGGTGGAAGCGAGCTCCTTGGTGCCGATCGCCATTACGCGTCGCCCTCCTCGCGCTTGATGATGCGTGCCTTCAGGGGCAGCTTGTGGATGGCACGGGTCAGGGCCTCGCGAGCGAGCTCCTCGTTGACTCCGGCGACCTCGAAGAGGACGCGACCCGGCTTGACGTTTGCGACCCACCACTCCGGCGAGCCCTTACCGGAACCCATGCGGGTCTCGGCCGGCTTCTGAGTGATGGGCTTGTCCGGGAACACCCGGATCCAGACCTTGCCGCCTCGGCGGATGTGGCGGGTCATCGCGATACGGGCGGCCTCGATCTGACGGGCCGTGATCCAGCCCGGCTCGAGGGCCTGGATGCCGTACTCGCCGAACGACACCATCGTGCCGCCCTTGGCCTCACCGTTGAGGCGACCGCGGTGCTGCTTGCGGTGCTTGACCTTGCGGGGCATCAACATCAGTCCGCGTCCTTCCGGAAGTGCGGCGCCTCGTGGTGGTCACGAGTGCGGCGCTCGATGTCTTCCTCCTCGGCCAGGAGGCGCTCGAGCTCGGGATCGGCTTCCTTGACGATGGGCGCGTTGGCCTCGGCACCACCGTCGTCACCGGTGGGCGGGGTGACGGGTGCGGTGGGCGCGCCGGCCTCGCCGTCGGGACGGCGCCGGGTGCCGCCGGAGGAGATGACGCGACGGGGGCGGGCGCCCGTGCCGGACGTGCCGCCGGTGGCCATCTCGGCCTCGCGCAGCACCTTGTCGTCGGTCGACACCGCGTACGGGAGGATGTCGCCCTTGTAGATCCACACCTTGACGCCGATGCGGCCGAAGGTGGTGCGGGCCTCGCGGAACCCGTAGTCGATGTCGGAGCGCAACGTGTGCAGGGGCACGCGGCCCTCGCGGTACCACTCACTGCGGGCCATCTCGGAACCACCCAGGCGACCGGAGCACTGCACTCGGATCCCCTGGGCGCCCGCCTTCTGCGCGGTCTGGACGGCCCGCTTCATGGCCCGCCGGAAGCTCACCCGGCCGGCGAGCTGGTCGGCCACGCCCTGGGCGATCAGGGCGGCGTCGAGCTCGGGCTGGCGGATCTCCTGGATGTTGAGCTGGATCTTGACGTTGTTGGTCATCTTCGCCAGGTCGGCTCGCAGGCGGTCGGCCTCCGCGCCCCGCCGGCCGATCACGATGCCGGGACGGGCGGTGTGGACATCGACGCGCAGCCGGTCGCGCGTGCGCTCCACCTCGATGCGGCTGATGGCTGCGTGGGGCAGCTGGCGCATCAGGTAGTCGCGGATCTTCCAGTCCTCGATGAGGTAGTCGGTGTAGTCGCGGTCGCTGAACCAGCGCGACTTCCAGTCGGTGGTGACACCGAGTCGGAACCCGTAGGGGTTGACCTTCTGGCCCATGCGCTACTCAGCCCTCTCGTCGTCGGTCGTCGTGGCGTCCTCGGTGGTCGTGGCGTCGGTGGTCTCGGGCTCGGCTGCGGCGGGCGCCGGTTGGTCGGAGGGAGGCCCGGCAGCCGTGGTCTCGGGACCGGGCGCCGGCGCCGCCGGTTGCCCCTGCTCTTCTTGGCCTCTGCGGCTGGCCCGCACGCGCCGCTCCCGCTCGGGCGACGGGGTGGTGCCCCGGCCGACCCGGCGACGCCGGTCGGCGGCGCCCGGCGCCCGGGCGGCCCGCCGCTTGCGCAGCTCCGACTCCGGCAGGCGGCTGACGATGACGGTCACGTGGCACGTGCGCTTGCGGATGCGGGTAGCGCGGCCTCGTGCCCGGGGACGCCAGCGCTTGAGGGTCGGGCCCTCGTCGGCGTAGCAGGCCGACACGAAGAGCTCCTCGGCCGGCACCTCGCCGTTGTGCTCGGCGTTGGCGATGGCCGAGCGAAGCACCTTGCCGACCACCATGGCCGCGTCCCGCTCGCAGAACTGGAGCGTCTCCTGGGCCCGCTCGGCGTCCTGGCCGCGGATGAGGTCGAGGACCTCCCGCACCTTGTAGGCCGAGACCCGCACGTAGCGGGCCACCGAGCGCGCCGACGTGCCCCCGGCCTCCACCGCCCGAGGCGGGCTGTTGGGGCTGGTGCGCAGCACGGGTTGCTCGTTGAGCTTGGGACCGGTCATCGTCCTACCTCCGACCCGACCGTTCCTGGCCGGCGTGGAACCGGAAGGTGCGGGTGAGGGCGAACTCGCCCAGCTTGTGCCCGACCATGGCCTCGGTGATGTAGACGGGCACGTGCTTGCGGCCGTCGTGGACGGCGATGGTGTGCCCCACCATGTCGGGGATGATCGTGGACCGGCGGGACCACGTCTTAATGACCCGCTTCTCGCCCCGCGAGTTGAGGTCGTCCACCTTCTTGAGCAGGTGGTCGTCGACGAACGGGCCCTTCTTGACGCTTCTGCTCACCGGCGTGCTCCACGGGTACGGCGCCGGCGCACGATCAGGCGCTGCGACGGCTTGCGGGTGTTACGGGTGCGGCCCTCGGGCTTGCCCCACGGGGACACGGGATGGCGCCCACCGGACGACTTGCCCTCCCCACCGCCCAGCGGGTGGTCGACGGGGTTCATGGCCACGCCTCGGGTCTGGGGACGGACGCCCTTCCACCGGTTGCGGCCGGCCTTGCCCACCGACGTCAGCTCGGCCTCGGGGTTGCCGACCTCGCCCACCGTGCCGCGGCAGTCGATCGGCACCCTGCGCATCTCGGTGCTGGGGAGGCGGAGGGTGGCGAAGTCGCCCTCCTTGGCCACCAGCTGGATGGCCGATCCTGCGCCTCGGCCCATCTTGCCGCCGCCCCCGGGCTTGATCTCCACGTTGTGCACGGTCGTGCCCACGGGGATGTAGCGCAGGGGGAGGGCGTTGCCCGGGCGGATCTCGGCCTTCTGCCCGCTCTGCAGCATGTCGCCCACCTTCACCTTGGCGGGGGCGAGGATGTAGCGCTTCTCGCCGTCCACGTAGTGGAGCAGGGCGATGCGGGCGTTGCGGTTGGGGTCGTACTCGATGGCCGCCACCTTGGCCGGGATGTCGTCCTTGGTGCGCTTGAAGTCGATGATGCGGTACTGCTGCTTGTGGCCGCCGCCCCGGTGGCGGGCGGTCTTGCGGCCGTAGCTGTTGCGACCCCCCGACTTGGGCTTGGGGGCCAGCAGCGACTTCTCGGGCTTGGTCTTGGTGACCTCGGAGAAGTCGGACACCGTCTGGAAGCGCCGTCCGGCGCTGGTGGGCTTGCGCTTGCGAAGAGGCATCTCGGGCTACCGCCTCACGTCTCGAACAGGTCGATGCGGTTGCCCGCAGACAGGGTCACGATCGCCCGCTTGGTGTCGGGGCGCTTGCCGAAGGTGGGCAGGCGGCGGTTGCGCTTGCGCTTGCCCTTGCGGTTGAGGGTGTTCACCTTGGTCACCCGGACGTTGAAGATCTGCTCGACCGCATCACGGATCTGGAGCTTGGTGGCGTCGGAGCGGACGACGAAGGTGTAGACGTTGGCGTCAAGGAGCCCGTAGGACTTCTCGCTCACGACCGGCCGCAGCACGATGTCCCGAGGATCGCTCACGATGCCTCCTCGGTGCCGGCCGGGGCGGCGTCGCCTGCGGGGGCGCTGGCGTCGTCGGTGGTGACGCCGGGCAGGGTGGACCGGGTGAAGACGACCCAGTCGCTGCACAGCACGTCGTAGGCGTTCAGTTCGGAGTCGAGCAGCAGCGTGACGTCGGGCAGGTTGCGGAACGACTTGGCCGCCGCCTCCGCCTCGCGCTCGAGGACGACGAGCACCTTGCCCTTGCCCTCCAGCTCCAGGGCTTGGAGGGCGGCCACGCCGTCTTTGGTCTTGGGAGCGTCGAACGTCCAGCGGTCGACCACCGCCACCCGGCCCGACGCGGCCCGGTCGGACAGCGCCGAGTACAGCGCCAGCTGGACCATCTTCTTGGGGGTGCGCTGGTGGTAGCTGCGGGGCTTGGGACCGAGGGCCACGCCGCCGCCCCGCCAGTGGGGCGAACGGGTGGAACCCTGGCGAGCCCGGCCCGAGCCCTTCTGGCGCCAGGGCTTGCGCCCCCCGCCGGAGACCTCGGCCCGAGTCTTGGTGCTTTGCGTGCCCTGGCGGGCGGCCGCCAGTTGGGCGGTGACCACCTGGTGCATCACCGGCACGTTGGGCTTGACCCCGAACACGGCGTCGTCGAGGCGGATCGAGCCGACGACGGCCCCGGTCACGGATCGGACCTGCACGGCAGGCATCAGATCGCCCCCTGACCGTTCTTCACGGCGTTGCGGATGAGCACCAGGCCGCCGCGGGGGCCGGGGATGGCGCCCTTGAGCAGGATCAGGTCCCGCTCGGCGTCAGCCTCGACCACCTCGAGGTTGAGGACGGTGACCTTCTGGTTTCCCATCCGGCCGGCCATGCGGGTGCCCTTGAACACCCGGGACGGGGTGGCGCAGGCGCCGATCGCCCCGGGGGCACGGTGGACCTTGTGGGCGCCGTGGGCCGCCCCCAGGCCGCCGAAGTTGTGGCGCTTCATGACACCGCTGAACCCCTTGCCGCGGCTCACGGCGGTGACGTCGACCCGCTCGCCGGCGGTCATGATGTCGGCCCTGATCTCCTGGCCCACCGTGTAGGACCCGGCGTCGTCGAGGCGGAGCTCGACAAGCTTCTTCCCAGGTTCGACGTTGGCCTTGGCGAAGTGGCCGAGCTCGGGCTTGTTGAGCCGGGAGGGCTTGACCGAGCCGAAGGTGACCTGCACGGCGCTGTACCCGTCGTGGTCAGGCGTCTTGACCTGCACGACCCGGCACGGCGAGACGCGTACCAACGTGACCGGAATGGCCCGGTTCTGGTCGTCCCAGACCTGGGTCATGCCGACCTTCTCGCCGACGATCGCTTTTGTTGCCATAGCTGTGCCTGAACGCTCTTCTGCTCGGGTACTCACGCGGAAGCTCCGCACAGGCATGCCTGGCGGAGCGGGATCGGTTGTGCCTCGGGGTACCGCGGGCCGGCGACCGAGGACGTCGACGTGACGGGTGGAGCATCAGCTCCTGGACCGAACGAGTATAGCGGTCCTTCCGGGGAGCATCCGCTGGGCCTCTACCCTCCAGCTGTGCACTTGGAATGGGGCCGGGCCGGACTGCGGGAGGCGGGCCGCCAGGCCGACGTGGTCGTGGTGGTGGACGTGCTGTCGTTCACGACCGCGGTGACGGTGGCGGCCGAGCATGACGTGGTCGTCCACCCGATCCGCCCGGGCGAGCCCTACGCGGCCAGCGTGGCCCGGAGGCTGGGCGCCCACCTGGCCGGCAAGCGCGGCGCCGCCGCCGTCTCCCTTTCGCCCGGGACGCTGGCCTGCCTCGACGCGGGGGAGCGCGTGGTCCTGGCCAGCCCTCACGGAGCCACGCTGGCCCTGGAGGCGGCCGCCACCGGCGCGAGCGTGGTGGCCGCCAGCCTCCGCAACGCGGCCGCCGTGGGCCGCTGGCTCGGCGACCACCAGCGGCGGGTGGTCGTGATCGCGGCGGGGGAGACGTGGCGTGACGGGGCCCCCCGCACCGCCATCGAGGACCTCCTCGGCGCCGGGGCGCTCCTCAGCCACTTCCCGGCCGCCACCGTCTCGGCCGAGGCGCGCGTGGCGGCCGAGGCGTTCCGAGGCTGCCGGGGCGAGATGGAAGCCATCCTTCGCGGATCCACCTCGGGGCGGGAGCTCGCCGCTCTCGGCTACGTCGAAGACGTGATCTGCGCGTCGCAGCTGGACGCGTCCACCGTGGTGCCCGTGCTGGCGGACGGGGCCTTCAGACCTTCGTGACCTTGTCGCCCGTCGCCACCCCGTCCTTGACCTTGAAGGCGTACGCCTCCTTGAGGTCGTCCTTGCCGCTGTAGGTGTAGACGAGCAGGCGCTTGCCGTCGGTGCGGAGGCGCACGAGGCCGAAGGCGGCGCGGCTGAAGGCGAAGAAGCTCTTGCGGCGCTTGGTCTGGTCGGGTCCGCCCACGAAGTCGGGATGGGGGGTGACATACCCCTCCACCTTGAAGAAGGCGGCGAGCTCGGTGACGAAGATCAGCGGGTCGGCCTCACCCTGGCGGGCGCAGCGCCCCAGAGCGGCCATCAGGTTGGCCCGCGGGTGCATGTACTCCTTGCGCTCGTTCTCGTCGCCGGCCGAGACGACGGAGACGATGGGCGACACCCGGGAGAGGAAGTCGGACGAGTAGTCGGCCGCGCCGTGGTGAGGCACCTTGAGCACCTCGGCGGTCAGGTCGACGCGGCCCTGCTCGTGCGCCTCGACCAAGGCGTGCTCGGCCTCCTCGTTGAGATCGCCGGCGAACAGGAACCGAACGTCGCCGAAGGTCACGTGGAGGATCACCGAGTGGCCGTTGATGGTGTGGGAGGCCGACAGCGAGCCGAATCTTGGTGGCCCGGGCTTGCGCCCGACCCGGGATGGCGGCTCCCTCAGGAACTTGAGTCCGGGCTTGCCCCCCACGTCGGTGATCAGAGGCCCCAGCACCTTGACGTCGACGCCGCTCGGGCGCAGGAAGTCGAAAGCGTCGTCGTCTCCCTGGGCCAGTTGCCGGAACTCGATGTCCTCCCCTCGGTCCCGGAAAGCCTCCAGCGCCTTGCGCCAAGACCTGAAAGGCATGTTCATCTGGGAGGTGGGCACGGCCAGCAGGTCGTCCACCAGGTCGACGATCACCGGCTGGCCGCCGACCTCCTCGGTGGCGCCCAGCATCTCGACCTCCTTGCGCCCCTTGCTCGGTCGCTTCACCAGCCCGTTGTGGAAGATGCGCCGGGGCTGGAGGAACAGGCGCTTGGTGGCGTTGGGGTGCGTCTCGGAGTCGTGGATCTCGGCCAGCCCGGAGAAGTGGTCGGCGTCGCCATGGGTGACCAGGATGCAGTCGACGGGGCGGGGGGCGTCGGCGCTCGACCCGCGGAAGCGGCTGGCCAGGTAGCGGGCGAACAGCCGGTTCTCCCCGCCGTCGATCAGCACCGTCTTGCCGTCGGGAGTCTCCAGGAGGGCGGCGTCGCCCTGCTGGACGTCGACGACGTCGACCTTGAGCACCTTGGGCGCGCTGTTCCCCAGCGGCACGAGGGTCTTGGCCGTGGGCTTGCGGATGAAGCCGGTGCGGAACCCGGGCGTGAAGCTGCCGTTGTCGGGCACCAGCATGGGCACCCTTACCGTGACCTGCTCGCCGGTGCGCTCGACGACGGCCACGTCGTCGCCCCACGTCAGGGTGGTGAGGAACCGTCCCGAGGCGTCGACGACGTTGGCCAGGTCGACTCCGACCCGCTGGACCTCTTCCGCCATGGCTGCCGCCTCAGAACTGGAGGAAGGAGGGAGGTGGCGGCTCGATGCCCTTGGGGGGCGGTCCGATGAAGACGTGCCCCTCGTCGATGCCCACCGGGAAGGCGGTGGCGTCGACGGCGGAGGGTCCGTCGAGGCGCTCGCCGGTGGAGATGCGGAACATGCTCGCGTGCCACGGGCACACGACCACGTCGCCCTTCTGGTAGCCGTCCTCGAGCGGACCGCCGGCGTGCGGGCATCGAGACCACAGGGCGAAGATCTCGTCTTCGACCCGGAAGAGGGCGATCGGGTACCCGTGGGCCTGCACCGGGAGCGGCTCCCGGTCGCTCACGTCCGCCGCCTCGGCCACGTAGACCCAGTCGTCTGCCACGAGCCGAGCCTACGCCCTCATGTTTCGGGGCGCCGGAACCACGTCGGGCGTGGCCTGGACGCCCCAAAACGTGGGGTAGTCAGGCCTGCTGGATCTTGATCTCGATGTCCACGCCGGCAGGCAGGTCGAGGCGCTGCAGGGAGTCCACCGTCTTGGGGCTGGGCTCGAGGATGTCGAGCAGCCGCTTGTGGATGCGCATCTCGAAGTGCTCGCGGGAGTCCTTGTCCTTGTGAGGACTGCGGATCACCGTCCAGCGGTGCGTCTCCGTGGGGAGGGGCACCGGGCCCCGTACCTTGGCCTGCGTGCGCACGACCGTCTCGACGATCTTCTTCGTCGACTGGTCGACGATCTCGTGGTCGTACGCCTTGAGCCGGATGCGGATCTTCTGCGCCACTGCTCGCTACGCTCGCTTCAGTCGGGGGGCTCCGCCCCCCGACGACCCCCCGAAGGAAGTGGCGAAGGCTCGTGCCCGCTGCGGTCCTACCTTACCTTTGCATTTCGCCGGGAGGCCGTGAGGCCGACCGGCCCGGCAGGCTGGCCTGCCGGCCATTTCCAAAACAGCCGCCGGCCGATGAGGCCGCCGACAAAGCGTTTCGGGGGGCAGTCGGGGGGCAGAGCCCCCCGACTACTTGAGGATCTTCGTTACGCGGCCGGCGCCGACGGTGCGGCCGCCCTCGCGGATGGCGAAGCGCAGACCCTCGTCCATGGCGATGGGCTGGATCAGCTCGACGGTCATCGTGGTGTTGTCGCCGGGCATGATCATCTCGGTGCCCTCGGGGAGGACGATCTGGCCGGTGACGTCGGTGGTGCGGAAGTAGAACTGCGGCCGGTAGTTGTTGAAGAACGGCGTGTGACGGCCGCCCTCCTCCTTCTTCAGCACGTAGACCTGGGCCTCGAAGTTGGTGTGGGGCGTGATCGAGCCGGGCTTGCACACGACCTGGCCGCGCTCCACGTCCTCCTTCTTGGTGCCGCGGAGCAGAACGCCGATGTTGTCGCCGGCGCGGCCCTCGTCGAGGAGCTTCTTGAACATCTCGACGCCCGTGCAGACGGTGGTCTGGTTGGGGCGCAGCCCGACGATCTCGACCTGGTCCTGGACCTTGACGATGCCCTGCTCCACACGACCGGTGACGACCGTGCCACGACCGGTGATCGAGAACACGTCCTCGATGGGCATGAGGAAGGGCTTGTCGATGTCGCGAACGGGCTCGGGGATGTAGTCGTCGACCGCGGCCATGAGCTCGAGGATCTTGGGCGTCCACTCGGGGTCGCCCTCGAGCGCCTTGAGCGCCGACACCCGGACGATGGGGGTGTCGTCGCCGGGGTACTCGTTCTCGTTGAGCAGGTCGCGAACCTCGAGCTCGACGAGGTCGAGGAGCTCCTCGTCGTCCATCATGTCGGCCTTGTTGAGGGCGACCACGATGTAGGGCACGCCCACCTGGCGGGCGAGCAGCACGTGCTCACGCGTCTGGGGCATGGGGCCGTCGGGAGCGGAGACCACGAGGATGGCGCCGTCGACCTGGGCGGCACCCGTGATCATGTTCTTGATGTAGTCGGCGTGGCCCGGCATGTCGACGTGGGCGTAGTGCCGGTTGTCGGTCTCGTACTCGACGTGGGCGATCTGGATGGTGATGCCCCGGGCCTTCTCCTCGGGCGCCTTGTCGATCTGGTCGAAGGCGGTGAAGGCGACGTTGGGGTTCTGTTCGTGCAGGACCTTCGTGATGGCAGCGGTGAGCGTCGTCTTGCCATGGTCGATATGGCCCATGGTGCCGACGTTGAGGTGAGTCTTCGATCGCTCGAACTTCTGCTTGGCCATGAAGGGTTCCCCTGCTCCTCGTTCCTGTCGTTCCCGCCTACTCCCCGCGGACCCGGGCCACGATCTCGCGAGAGATGGACTCGGGAACTTCCTGGTAGGAGTGGAACTGCATCGTGTAGGTCGCGCGACCTTGAGTGCGCGACCGTAGGTCGGTAGCGTAGCCGAACATCTGGGCCAGCGGTACCTGCGCCCGCACCACCTGGCTCGACCCGCGCTGCTCCATTCCCTCCACGCGGCCGCGCCGGCTGGAGAGGTCGCCGATGACGTCGCCCATGTAGTCGTCGGGCGTCACGACCTCCACCGCCATGATCGGCTCGAGCAGGATCGGCTTGGCCTGACGGGCCGCCTTCTTGAACGCCATCGACCCCGCGATGCGGAACGCCATCTCCGACGAGTCGACGTCGTGATAGCTCCCGTGGACGAGCGTGGCCCGCACGTCGACGAGCTGGTAGCCGGCCATGACACCGCTCTGCATCGCCTCCTGGATGCCGGCGTCGACGGCGGGGATGTACTCCCGGGGGATGATCCCCCCGACGATCTTGTCCACGAACTCGAAGCCGCCCCCAGGCCCGGTGGGCTCGAGGTCGATGACGACGTGGCCGTACTGGCCCCGGCCGCCGGACTGACGGACGTAGCGCTCCTCCACGCCCCGCACCGCGTGGGAGATCGTCTCGCGGTATGCAACCTGCGGCTTGCCAACGTGGGCGTCCACCCGGAACTCGCGCAACATGCGGTCGACCAGCACCTCCAGGTGCAGCTCGCCCATGCCGGCGATGATCGTCTGGCCCGTCTCCTCGTCGGTGTGGCGCTGGAAGGTGGGGTCCTCGTCAGAGAGCCGCATGAGGGCGTCGGCCAGCTTCTCCTGGTCGGCCTTCGTCTTGGGTTCGATGGCGACGTGGATGACCGGCTCGGGGAACTCGAGCGACTCCAGCACGATGGGGGTGTCGGGGTCGCAAAGCGTGTCGCCGGTGGAGGTCTGCTTCAGGCCCACGGCGGCGACGATGTCGCCGGTGAACACCGCTTCCTTGTCCTCGCGGTGGTTGGCGTGCATCTGGAGGATGCGGCCCACCCGCTCCTTGCGGTCGCGGGTGGAGTTCATCACCGCCTGACCCTTCTTGAGGGTGCCGGAGTAGACCCGGAAGTAGGTGAGCTTGCCCACGTGGGGGTCGCTCATGATCTTGAAGGCGAGGGCCGAGAACGGGGCCCGGTCGTCGGCCGGACGCTCCAGCTCCTCGATGCCCTTGACGTCCAGGCCCTTGACCGGCGGGAGGTCGAGGGGGCTGGGCAGGAAGTCGACGATGGCGTCGAGCAGGGGCTGCACGCCCTTGTTGCGGAACGCCGAGCCGACCAGCACGGGCACGATCTCGTTGGCGATGGTGGCGGCCCGGATGGAGCGTCGGAGGTCGTCGGCCGTGATCGGCTGCTCCTCGATGTACTTCTCCATGAGGTCGTCGTCGTGGTGGGAGAGCACGTCGATCAGCTGGTGGTGCCACTCCTCGGCCTCGCCGGCCATCTCCGGGGGCACGTCGCCCACGTGCCACTCCTCGCCCTTGCCGGTGGCGTCGTCCCAGATGAGGGCCTTCATGTTGATGAGGTCGACCATGCCCTTGAAGTGGCCCTCGGCCCCGATCGGGATCTGGAGGACGGCGGGCACCGCGTCGAGCCGCTCCTTGATCTGGTTGACGGCGCGGAAGTAGTCGGCGCCGATGCGGTCGAACTTGTTGATGAAGCAGATGCGGGGCACCCGGTACTTGTTGGCCTGGCGCCACACCGTCTCGGTCTGCGGCTCCACGCCCGCCACCGCGTCGAACACCGCAACCGCCCCGTCGAGCACCCGCAGCGACCGCTCGACCTCGACGGTGAAGTCGACGTGGCCCGGGGTGTCGATGATGTTGATCCAGGTGTCCTTCCACCGGCAGGTGGTGGCGGCGGAGGTGATGGTGATGCCCCGCTCCTGCTCCTGGACCATCCAGTCCATGACCGCGCCGCCCTCGTGGACCTCACCCATCTTGTAGGTCTTGCCCGTGTAGTAGAGGATCCGCTCCGTCGTGGTGGTCTTGCCCGCGTCGATGTGGGCCATGATCCCGATGTTGCGGGTCCGGGCCAGCGGGAACTCTCGGATGACGGGCGCTTCAGCCATGGTTGTGCTCTCTCATGACGATGGCCGGGCGACGTGCGCCCGGCCATCAAGACGTGTACGGGTGCTTACCAGCGGTAGTGGGCGAAGGCTCTGTTCGACTCGGCCATCTTGTGCATGTCTTCCCGCCGCTTCACCGCCGTGCCCGTGGCGTTCATGGCGTCCATGAGCTCGCCCGCCAGGCGCTCCGACATGCTGCGCTCCCGCCGCTGGCGGGAGTAGCCCACCAGCCAGCGGATGGCCAGGGTGGTCGCCCGGCGGGGACGGACCTCGACCGGGACCTGGTAGGTGGCGCCGCCGACGCGGCGGCTCTTGACCTCGACCTGGGGCTTGACGTTCTCGACGGCCCGCTTGAGGGCGGCGAGGGGCTCCTGGCCGGTCTTCTCGGTCACGATGTCGAGGGCCCGGTAGACGGTGCGCTCGGCCAGCGAGCGCTTCCCCCGCTGCATGATCTTGTTGACGACCTGCGTGACCAGCACCGACCGGTAGATCGGGTCGGGCATGAGGTCGCGACGCGGCGGCGGTCCCTTCCGAGGCATCCTTATCCCTCTCGCTTCGCGCCGTAGCGGCTGCGGGCCTGCTTGCGGTCGCGGACGCCGGATGCGTCGAGCACGCCGCGGATGATCTTGTAGCGGACGCCGGGCAGGTCCTTCACCCGGCCGCCACGCACCAGCACGATCGAGTGCTCCTGGAGGTTGTGGCCGACGCCGGGGATGTAGGCGGTGACCTCCTGGCCCGTGGTGAGGCGGACGCGGGCAACCTTGCGGAGAGCTGAGTTCGGCTTCTTGGGCGTGTGGGTGTAGACGCGGGTGCAGACGCCGCGCCGCTGGGGCGCGCCACGCAGTGCAGGCGTCTTGGTCTTGGTGACTTTGGATTCACGGCCCTTGCGGACCAACTGTGCGATCGTGGGCATACGAGGAAGGTCATCTTAGCTGGTCGTGGCCGAAGCTCCCGCCGGTCAGCCGAGACGCAGGGCGGCGACCCGGGCCCCGAGGCAATAGCCCTGGTTCAGGCCCTGCTGGATGCCCGAGATGAAGTGGATCCCGCCGTAGAGCCGTGACATGGCCGCCTCGGCCGCCGCCTGGTTGAACGAGGAGAACGTGCGGGGCGGCAGGCCGCGGGCGTCGTGGGTGTGGTCGGTGAACGAGCGGCTGCCGAAGAGGGAGGTGAGCACGGTGGCGGCAGCGGCCGACTGCGTGGAGTGCCCGGAGGGGAACTCGGGGAACGGCGGAGTGGTGAGCAGCGGCGTCCAGGCCGGGTCGATGACCTGTCGGACGTAGCTGACCGGCCGCAGCAGGTTGACGGTGAACTTCACCTTCCAGCAGCAGATGAAGGCGTCCGCCACCGCGATCCCCACCCGGGCGTAGGCCTCGGCCGCCTTGGCGAGCGAAGCGCCGTCGGCGCGCAGGACCTGCGTCAGGATGGAGATCGAGTGGCCGGGCGGCGTGGACGTCAGCCCCGGGTCGTCCGACCAGAAGACGGCGATGGCTCGCTGGTCAGGCGTGAGGTAGGCGCCGACCGTGCGCACCTGCATGGCCTCCGCCCAGAACGGCGTGCCCCGCTCCGTCGAGAAGGCCGGCGGACCTGGGGGGGCGCACTCGTCAGCCGAGCCCGGCAGGAAGCGCCGGACGGCTCCCCACCGGGGCTGTAGCGCCCGCTGGAAGGCGGGCGGGGTGGGGATCCACTTCCCGGGTCCCGTGGGCGGGACGTAGTCGGTCGGGAAGTTGCTCAGGTAGGCCTCGTGCGCCCCGTCCGTGCGCGACCAACGCAAGATGGCGGCGGCCACGGCCGTGCCCCGGGGCACCGAGCGGTCGTACACGTCGGCCGGGACGACGGTGCGGAACTGGTTGCCGTACTGCGCTTCCAGGCCGTCCACCCGGGCCTTCAGGGCGGCCGGAGCGGTGGGGAACAGGCTGCGGGCGAGCTGGGCCAGCACCCGGTTGGCGACCGCGGGCCAGTGGTGTGGCGCCGGCTCGGCGGCCGGCACCCCGGCCAGGCCGTTGAGCAGGCCGGCCAGGCTGCGGTGGCCGTCCATGCCGGGGACGACCGCCTCGTACAGGCCGACGCCCGCGTACCCGAAGGCGCGGGCTGCGACGGGCGGGCTGTAGCCGGGGGTTCCCGCCACCAGAGCCCGAAGGAGGTCGAACCACTCGTCGGCCACCGCCGAGGAGCCCGTGGACGCGCCCGCCGCCCCAGCCCACCCGACGCCGGTCGACGCCGCCACCGCCGAGCCCGCCATCCACCCCAACACGGCCCGCCTCGAGACCTGCACCCGACCGCCCTCCCAGAACAGCAAAATGGGTGTCGTCGCTTGTTACGACGACACCCATTAAGCATGGCATGGAGCGGCCCGCCGGGCCAGAGGCAGCCTCAGCTGGCGGCGTCCTCGGGGTTGGCTTCGCCGCCGAAGTAGCTCGCCTCGTAGGTGGCGTCGGCGGCGCTGCCGTTGCCGTCGCCACCGGAGTCGGTGCCCAGGTTGGCCAACCAGGCGGCCAGGTCCTGGTCCTGGTCGGACGAGTAGTACTGGAGCGGCTCGTAGTCGGGCGCCACGACCTCGAAGCCGCGGTAGCGGACCATCCCCGTGCCGGCGGGGATCAGCTTGCCGATGATGATGTTCTCCTTGAGGCCCAGCAGCTGGTCGCGCTTGCCCTCGATGGCGGCCTCGGTGAGCACCCGGGTCGTCTCCTGGAACGACGCCGCCGACAGCCACGAATCGGTGGCCAGCGACGCCTTGGTGATGCCCATGAGCTCGGGACGGCCCTCGGCCGGGGTCTTGCCCTCCTGCACCAGCTGGCGGTTGACCTCCGCGTAGATGCGGGAGTCGACGCGCTCCCCGGGCAGGAACTCGGAATCCCCCGCCTCGGCCACCGACACCCGCCGGAGCATCTGGCGGACGATCAGCTCGATGTGCTTGTCGTGGATGGACACGCCCTGCTCCCGGTAGACCTGCTGCACCTGGTCGACCAGGTACTGCTGGGTCTCCCGGATGCCCTTGATCTCGAGGAGCTCCTTGGGGTCCTTCGGACCTTCGACGAGAGCGTCGCCGGCCGCCACGTCCTGGCCGTCCCGCACCAGCAGGCGGCTCAGGTCGCGCTGGGAGATGGGGTAGGCGTCCTCGCTCCCGTCGTCGCCCACGATGGTGATGGTGCGGCCCTTGACCTCGTCGTCGACCATGCGGACGACGCCGGAGGTGCGGGACAGCACCGCCTTGCCCTTGGGCGTGCGGGCCTCGAACAGCTCGACCACACGAGGCAGACCGTGGGTGATGTCGGTCTCGGCGATGCCGCCGGTGTGGAAGGTCCGCATCGTGAGCTGGGTGCCGGGCTCACCGATGGACTGGGCGGCGATGACGCCCACCGCCTCCCCCATCTCGATGAGCTTGCCGGTGGCCATCGACCGGCCGTAGCAGACCGCGCAGACCCCGACGGCGGCCTCGCAGTTGAGGACCGACCGCACCCGCACGCGGGTGATCCCGGGGTCGTCACGGAGCAGCTTGAGCTCCGACTCGCCGATCTGGGTGGCGGCGCCGAGCACGTCGCCCGTGGACAGGCTGACGGGCTCGGCCAGGGCCCGGCCGAACAGCCGGGTCTCGAGGTTGTGACGGCGGCCGGGCTCGTCTGCCTTGACGTTCTCCAGCCAGATACCTCGACCCGTGCCGCAGTCCTCCTCACGGATGATGAGCTCCTGGGCCACGTCCACCAGCCGGCGGGTGAGGTAGCCGGAGTCGGCGGTGCGCAGGGCGGTGTCGGCCAGGCCCTTGCGGGCGCCGTGGGTGGAGATGAAGTACTCGAGGACCGAGAGACCCTCGCGGAAGTTCGACTTGATGGGCCTCGGGATGATCTCACCCCGGGGGTTGGCGACCAGGCCTCGCATACCGGCGATCTGCGTCACCTGCATGACGTTGCCTCGAGCCCCCGACCCCACCATCATGTCGATGGGGTTGAAGGAGATGGCGCCCAGCGTCTTCTCCATGGCCCGGCGGACTTCCTGGGTGGCGTTGGTCCAGATCTCGACTTCCTTCTGGCGCCGCTCGTCGTCGGTGATGATGCCCCGGCGGAACTGGCTCTCGACCTTCTCCGCTTCCTTCTCGGTGCGGTCGAGGATCGTCTGCTTCTCCGACGGGGTCTTCACGTCGTCCATGGAGATCGTCAAGCCCGAACGGCTGGCGAACCGGAAGCCGAGGTCCTTGATGGCGTCGAGGCTCTCGGCCACGACCGCCTTGGGGTACTCGGAGACGAGCTTGTCGACGATGTCGGTGATCGTCCGCTTCTTGACCGACGAGGCGATGAACCCGTAGTTGGCGCAGAAGTCGGGCGGAAGGGCGGCCTCGAGGAACAGCCGGCCGGCGGTGCTCTCCCGGTAGACGGGCTTGCCGTCGTCGTCGAGGTCGCCGGTCTGGATGCCGATCTTGGCGTGCAGGGAGATGTCGTCGTTGTCGTAGGCCTGCTCCACCTCCCACAGGTGGCGGAACTTGCGGCCCTCGCCCAACACGCCGTCGGTCTGCTCGGTGAGGTAGTAGATGCCGATGACCATGTCCTGGCTGGGCACCGTCAGCGGGCGGCCGTGGGCCGGCGACAGCACGTTGTTGGCCGACAGCATGAGGATGCGGGCCTCGGCCTGGGCCTCGGCCGACAACGGCAGGTGCACGGCCATCTGGTCGCCGTCGAAGTCGGCGTTGAAGGCGGCGCACACCAGCGGGTGGATCTGGATGGCCTTGCCCTCGACCAGGACGGGCTCGAAGGCCTGGATGCCGAGGCGGTGCAGCGTGGGAGCCCGGTTCAGGAAGACCGGGTGCTCCTTGATGACCTCCTCGAGCACGTCCCAGACCTGCGGGCGGCGGCGCTCGACCATCCGCTTGGCCGACTTGATGTTCTGGGCCAGCTCGGTGTCGACCAGCCGCTTCATGACGAACGGCTTGAAGAGCTCCAGGGCCATGAGCTTGGGCAGGCCGCACTGGTGCAGCTTGAGCGTCGGGCCGGCGACGATGACAGAACGGCCGGAGTAGTCGACCCGCTTGCCCAGCAGGTTCTGGCGGAACCGGCCCTGCTTGCCCTTGAGCATGTCGGACAGGGACTTGAGGGGGCGGTTGCCGGGCCCGGTGACGGGACGGCCGCGCCGCCCGTTGTCGAACAGGGCGTCGACCGCCTCCTGGAGCATCCGCTTCTCGTTGTTGACGATGATCTCGGGGGCGCCGAGGTCGAGCAGTCGCTTCAGCCGGTTGTTGCGGTTGATGACCCGGCGGTACAGGTCGTTGAGGTCGGACGTGGCGAAGCGGCCACCGTCGAGCTGCACCATGGGGCGCAGGTCGGGGGGGATGACCGGGACGGCGTCGAGGATCATGGCCGAGGGGTCGTTGACCCGTCGACCGGTGTTCTCGTCGCGGCGGTTGAAGGCGGTGACGATCTTCAGCCGCTTGATCGCCTTCTGCTTGCGCTGGGCGCTGAGGGGCCGGCGGCCGTCGGTGGCGTCGATGGCCTCCCGGAGCTTGACCTCCTCGGAGTCGAAGTCGATCTCGCCGATGAGCTGGGCGATGGCGTCGGCGCCCATGCCGCCGCGGAAGTAGTCGCCGTAGCGGTCCTTCAGCTGCCGCCAGACGACCTCGTCCTCGATGATCTTGCGGGCGAAGAGGTCGCGGAACTCGTCGAAGGCGCGGCGGGCCAGGTCGAGCTCGGCCTGGGCCCGCTCGCGGATCTGGGCGACTTCCTTGTCGGCGATGCGCTGGCGGGCCTTGACCTCGGAGTCCTTGGCCCCGGTGCCCTCGAGCTCCTCGACCTCCTCCTCCAGCTGCTTGAAGCGCCGGTCGATGTCGAGGTCGCGCGAGCGCTCGATCTCGGCCAGCTCCTCGGTGAGCTCGGCCTCCAGCTCGGGCAGGTCGGTGTGGCGCTTCTCGTCGTCGACCCAGGTGACCAGGTTGGCGGCGAAGTAGATGACCTTCTCGAGCTGCTTGGCCTTCAGCTCCTCACGGGCCTCAGTGCCCATGAGCAGGTAGGCGAGCCAGCTGCGGGTGCCGCGGAGGTACCAGATGTGGACGACGGGGGCGGCCAGCTCGATGTGGCCCATGCGCTCCCGGCGGACCTTGGAGCGGGTGACCTCGACGCCGCACCGCTCGCAGATGATCCCCTTGAACCGGACGCGCTTGTACTTGCCGCAGTAGCACTCCCAGTCCTTCGTCGGACCGAAGATGCGCTCGCAGAACAGGCCGTCCTTCTCGGGCTTGAGGGTGCGGTAGTTGATCGTCTCGGGCTTGGTGACCTCGC
>JBKHXX010000023.1:0-5602 GCA_046565765.1 Acidimicrobiia bacterium
GGACGACCAGGTCGGCGCGGTCGCGTGTCCCGTCGACCAGCACGGCGTTCGGCTCGTCGACCTGCGCCACCCAGCGCTCGGCCTGCTCGGGCGTGCGGCCGTGCCGCACGTGCCGCGCGACCAGCCGCCGGCGCCGTTCGCCCGGGTCGACGTCGAGGAACCAGCACTCGTCCAGCAGGCCGCGCACGGGCGCGAACGGCCCGTCCAGCAGCAGGTAGTTGCCCTCCGTCACGACGAGCGGGACCTCCCGCGGCACCGCCAGCGCCCCCGCCACCGCCTGCTCCTGCTCCCGGACGAACAGCGGCGCCCAGACCACCTCCTCGTCGGCCGCGCGCAGGCGGCGCAGCAGGTGCACGCAGCCGCCCGCGTCGAAGGTGTCCGGCGCGCCCTTGCGGTCGGACCGGCCGAGCCGCCGCAGCTGCGGGTCGGCCAGGTGGAAGCCGTCCATCGGCACCAGCACCGCCGCGCCGCTGAGCACCTCGACCAGGCGCGCACCCAGCGTCGACTTCCCGGCGCCGGGCGGTCCGGCCACCCCGAGCAGCGCCCGCTGCCCGCGAGCGGCCAGCGCGGCCGCCCGCCGTACCAGCTCGTCCACGGCCGCAGCCTGCCACGCGTCTTGCACTCGCAGGGGCCGAGTGCTAACAAGGACGTAGCACTCAGACGTGCCGAGTGCCAGATCCGTCAGGTGAGACCGGCAGTCCGGTCGTCCGTCGCGGGCACCGAAGGATCAGCACCGCCCGACCGGGAGGACCCGTACATGTCCAAGATCATCGCCTTCGACGAGGAGGCCCGCCGCGGCCTCGAGCGCGGCATGAACCAGCTCGCCGACGCCGTCAAGGTCACCCTCGGCCCGAAGGGCCGCAACGTCGTGCTGGAGAAGAAGTGGGGCGCCCCCACGATCACCAACGACGGCGTCTCGATCGCCAAGGAGATCGAGCTCGAGGATCCCTACGAGAAGATCGGGGCCGAGCTCGTCAAGGAGGTCGCCAAGAAGACCGACGACGTCGCGGGTGACGGCACCACCACCGCCACCGTCCTGGCCCAGGCGCTCGTGCGCGAGGGCCTGCGCAACGTCGCCGCCGGCGCCAACCCGATGGGCCTGAAGAAGGGCATCGAGGCCGCCGTCGAGCGCGTCGTCGAGGCCATCGGCAAGGCCGCCAAGGACGTCGAGACCAAGGAGCAGATCGCCTCCACCGCGAGCATCTCCGCGGCCGACCCGACCGTCGGCGGCATCATCGCCGAGGCGATGGACAGGGTCGGCAAGGAAGGCGTCATCACCGTCGAGGAGAGCCAGACCTTCGGCCTCGAGCTCGAGCTCACCGAGGGCATGCGCTTCGACAAGGGCTACATCTCGCCCTACTTCGTGACCGACCCCGAGCGCATGGAGGCGGTCATGGAGGATCCCTACATCCTCCTCGTGTCGTCGAAGATCTCGGCGCTGCGCGACCTGCTGCCGCTGCTCGAGAAGGTGCTGCAGTCGGGCAAGCCGCTCGTGATCGTCGCCGAGGACGTCGAGGGTGAGGCCCTGGCCACCATGGTGGTCAACAAGATCCGCGGGTCGCTGAAGGTCGCCGCTGTCAAGGCTCCCGGATTCGGTGAGCGCCGCAAGGCCATGTTGCAGGACATGGCCATCCTCACCGGCGGCCAGGTCATCTCCGAGGAGGTCGGCCTCAAGCTGGAGAACGTCACCCTCGACATGCTCGGCCGGGCCCGCAAGATGACGGTGACCAAGGACGAGACCACCATCGTGGAGGGCGCCGGCGACGACGCCGACATCCGCGGCCGGATCTCCCAGATCAAGGCCGAGATGGAGAACACCGACTCCGACTACGACCGGGAGAAGCTCCAGGAGCGCCTGGCCAAGCTGTCCGGTGGTGTGGCCGTGATCAAGGTCGGCGCCGCCACCGAGGTCGAGCTGCGGGAGAAGAAGCACCGCATCGAAGACGCCGTCTCGACGACCAAGGCGGCCGTCGAGGAGGGCGTCGTGCCCGGCGGCGGCGTGGCCCTGCTCCGGGCCCAGCCCCGCGTTTACGAGCTGGCCAACACCATCGAGGGCGACGAGGGCACGGGTGTGCGCATCGTGGCCCGGGCCCTGGAGGAGCCGCTGAAGCAGATCGCGGTCAACGCCGGCATGGAGGGTGGCGTGATCGTCGAGCGGGTCCGCCAGATGGAGGGCCCCACCGGCCTCAACGCCGCCACCGGTGACTACGAGGACCTCTTCAAGGCGGGCGTCATCGACGCCGCCAAGGTCACCCGGTCGGCGCTGCAGAACGCGGCCTCGATCGCCGGTCTGTTCCTCACCACCGAGGCCGTGATCGTCGACAAGCCGGACGAGTCCAAGGCCACCCAGGCCGCCGCGGCAGCCGGCATGGACGACTTCTAAGCCTCGATTTTTCCCACGAGGCAGTCGCAGAGGGGCCGGTCCGCCGGCCCCTCTGACGCGCCCGTGTAGCAGGACCCCCGTCCGGCGAGGCAGAATCCCGCACAACGGTACGGGGGCAACGGACCAGTGACGGGTAATGGCGGGCATGCAGCGACTCCCCCGTGCTGCAGACGGGTCTCTAACAGGAGGAGTCGCAGCGTGAGTCGGATCGTGCGGATGGGACTGGTGGGCTTTGTGGCGGCGCTGGCGCTGGCGGCCTGCGGCGAGGGGGAGATCGGCGGTGCCCAGGCCGCCTTCGCCGAGGAGGCGGACGCCGTCTGCCTCGACGCCCAGGACAAGGTGGGCCGCGAGCTGGGCGACGACGCCCCGGCCGACCGTGACGCGGTCCGGGCCGCCAGCGACCAGTTCATGCAGATGGACCCGCCCAGCGAGGGCGAGACCACCTTCGAGATTTTCCGCCAGAGCGTGAACAACCTCTGGATCACCCTCCAGGACATCGCCCAGGCCCAGGAGGTCGGCGACCAGCCCCGCGCCGAGCGGGCCCGCGAGACCATGCGCATGGTCAACGAGAACATCATGAAGGCGGCCGACGACTACGGCATGGACGCCTGCGCCCGGGGCTTCGGCCGGGCGTCGTAGTCGGGCGGGGCCGCCTAGCATCGGCCCCATGGAACCGGTCGTCTCCGCCGAGGGATGGGGAGTCCTCCATCTCTTCGTGCGCCCGAACCCGGGCGCCGACGCGGAGGCGGTGGTGGCCGCCGTGAAAGCTTGTGAAGGGGACGACCACCAGGTCGTCCCCTTCGCCGTCCTCGGCCACAAGGGCGAGCTGGGGTTCATGGCCCTGGGGCCCGACCTGTGGCGGCTCCAGGCCTTCCAGGCCGAGCTGGTGGCGGCCGGAATGGAGCTGGCCACGTCCTACGTGTCGATGACCGAGGTGTCCGAGTACGCCAAGGGCATGCCGCCCGAGCGGCTGGAGCCCCGTCTCCACCCCCGGCTTCCGCCCGCCGACACGCGGGTGGTGTGCTTCTATCCGATGTCCAAGCGGCGGGACGCCACCGGCAACTGGTACTCGCTGCCCTACGAGGAGCGCTACCGGCTGATGGAGGGCCACGGCCGGGTGGGGCGCAACTACCGGGGCCGGGTCGTGCAGCTGGTCACCGGCTCGACGGGGCTGGACGACTGGGAGTGGGGCGTCACCCTGTTCGCCAAGGACCCGGCCGACCTCAAGGCCTGCGTCCACGAGATGCGCTTCGACGAGGCATCGGCCGTCTACGCCGACTTCGGGCCCTTCTACGTGGGCCTGCTGGGGACGGTGGAGGAGGTCCTGGCCCGCACCGGCGTCGCGTGAGGGCCGACGTCGCGGTCCTACGGGACCGGTTGCGGGAGCTGGAGCGGGTGGTGGTCGCCTTCAGCGGGGGCGCCGACTCGGCCTTCCTGGCCTGGGTCGCCCACGACACGCTGGGCGTGGACCGGACGCTGGCGGTGACGGCCGTCTCCCCCTCGCTGGCCCCCGCCGAACGGGACGACTGCCAGGCCCTGGCCGCCGAGTGGGGGCTTCGGTGGGCGGCGGTGGAGACCGACGAGCTGGCCGTCCCGGCCTACGTGGCCAACGACCGGGACCGCTGCGCCCACTGCAAGACCGAGCTGCTCGACGCCCTCACCCCCCTGGCCGAGGCCGAGGGGGCGACGGTCGTGCTCGGCGTCAACGTCGACGACCTGGGCGAGCACCGTCCCGGGCAGGAGGCGGCCGCGTCGCGAGGGGCGGTGTTCCCGCTGGTCGACGCCGGGTTCACCAAGGACGACGTGCGCCAGACGTCCCGCCGCCTGGGCCTGCGCACGTGGGACAAGCCGGCCGCCGCCTGCCTGGCGTCCCGCGTGCCGCACGGCACGCCCGTGACCCTCGGCACCCTCGACCGGGTGGCGCGGGCGGAGGCGGCTCTGCGGGGGCTGGGTTTCCGCCAGCTGCGGGTCCGCCACTACGGGGACGTGGCCCGGGTGGAGCTGGAGGCCGGCGACCTGGCCCGGGCGGTGGAGCACCGGGCCGACGTGGTGGCGGCCGTCCAGGGGGCCGGCTACCGCTACGTCACCCTCGACCTCGAAGGCTTCCGCTCGGGGAACCTCTCGCCGCCGCTCTGACCGTCCCCACCCGGCTGCGACCGGTTTGCGACCGCCGGATGTGATCGTGCGTCCATGGCGATCGACCACACTGGGCACGGCGGCGGATCCATCGGCGGGCGGAACGAGCGTGGCGGAGCGCTCGATCTGCTGATCCCTGTCGCGCTCACGATCGATGGCCTGCTGCTTCTCCTGCTCGGGAGGGGTGGCGGGAACCTGCCGGGCCCCGGACGGCGGACCGGGGCCGGGCAGGGATCCCGAAGGTGCCGGTGGCTCCGGCGCCGTCAGCAGGAGGCAGTGGTCGAGGCGTCCCCGGCGGAGGGGGCGCCCGGCCCCGCCCCTGTTCCCGTTCGTGCTCCTGCCCCGGAGTCGGTGGTGGAGCAGCTGGCCAGCTTCCGCGACATCGGTACCTGGCTCAGCCCCGGCCTGGCCGAGGGCGGCGCCCTCCCGGGAGCGCTGCGATGACGCCCCGGCTGGCGGCGGTGCCGCCGTCGGGCGCCCGGCCGGCCGACGCCGGCCGCTACCTGCTGGTGGCGAGCCTCCCCGGGTCGGGCAACCGGGCCCGTGCCCACCTCGCCCTGTTCTCCGACGCGGTCGAGGCCAAGGCCGCGTTCCGTGCCATCCGCCTCCAGACCAGTCCTCGGGCCGAATGGGCCCACCTCGTGTCGATCGACGCCGGCGGCGCGCTGCGGCCGGTGTGCTGGTTCGGCACGCCTTCCCCTTCCCTCGACGGCGCAGGCGGCGCGCCGTGGTCGGGAGGACCCGGGGTCACCGGGGTCAAGCCCCCCGTGCGACGGCGGCGGACTTGGCCCCGGAGGACTCCGGCGGTCACCGCCCTCCCCACGGCACTCCCGGCGTCGCTGGCCGAACGGTCCCTGCACCCCTCGTCGGGG
The DNA here is from genome assembly GCA_046565765.1 of Acidimicrobiia bacterium. Taxonomy (GTDB): domain Bacteria; phylum Actinomycetota; class Acidimicrobiia; order Acidimicrobiales; family AC-14; genus JBFMCT01. Next base: position 5,392 of record JBKHXX010000023.1, read on the forward strand.
AAGAACGCCTCTTAGGTCTAGGAGCGTGCTGATTCTCGCGTCGGCCGCCATGCGACCGGGGCGGCCGACCGCATCTGAGCTGAGCCTTCCCGGTCGGCAGTCGTCGTCGGCCGCCCAGGACAGGGCTTAGTCAGCACGCTCCCAGTGAGGCCAGCCTCGGACCGCCGAGGGCGGAGCGTTGGCGAGTGACGTAGGTTTCGCACGCCGGACG
>JBKHXX010000024.1:0-46946 GCA_046565765.1 Acidimicrobiia bacterium
AGGCGGTGTAGAGCTTCATGAGGATGTCGACCGCGCCCTCGGTGGCCTGGGGGTTGAGCTTGGCGGCCTCCACCCACTTGCGGGCCTGCTCCTCCGACAGCCCCTCTGCGGGGTCGACATGGATACGTGCGATCGCCTCGGGGTTCTCCTCGGCGACCGTCTCGATCTCGATGCCGCCCTCCTTGCTGAGCATCCCGAGGTGCTTCTTCGCGCTGCGGTCGAGGGTGAAGCTCGCGTAGTACTCCTCCGCGATCTCGCTCGCGTGCTCGATCCAGACCCTGCGCACGATGTGACCGCGGATGTCCATCCCGAGGATGTTCTGCGCGTGGGTGCGGCACTCGTCGGCGTTATTGGCCAGCTTGATGCCGCCCGCCTTGCCGCGCCCGCCCACCTGCACCTGCGCCTTGACGACCACGGGATAGCCCACTTCCTCGGCCGCGGCCACCGCGTCGTCCACCGTGTCGACGGCACGACCGTCCGACACCGGGATCCCGAAGCGGGCGAAGTACTGCTTGCCCTGGTATTCGAACAGGTCCATTACGCGGTCTCGTTCTCCTGTGCGTCGAGGGCCTGCTCGAGCCAAGTGGTGATGTCGGTGAGCGAAGACCCGGGAGTGAAGATGGCGGACACGCCCATCTCCTTGAGCTTGGGGATGTCCTCGTCGGGGATGATCCCGCCGCCGAAGACGAGGGCGTCGTCGAGACCCCGTTCCCTGAGCAACTCGATGACCCGCGGGAACAACGTCATGTGGGCGCCGGAGAGCAGCGACAAGCCGACTGCGTCCGCGTCCTCCTGCACGGCGGTCTCGGCGATCTGTTCGGGACGCTGGTGCAGGCCGGTGTAGATGACCTCGAAGCCGGCGTCACGCAGCGCGCGGGCGATCACCTTGGCACCCCGGTCGTGCCCGTCGAGGCCGGGCTTTGCAACCACGACGCGATAGGGCCTCAGCACGGGGCGTGATACTACGCAGGTGCCTCCCCATCCCTACCAGGCGACGTGGGACGACCATCTGCGCAGCGGCGATCCGCTCGCGTTCCCTGGCTACGTCCCGCCTGGAGAGGAGTCGGTGCTCACGGGCCCCACTCAGCACTACGCGGTCATCGAGGGACGATTCGACGTCCTCGGCGGTTCGATGGGAGCGGCGCACGGCGAACGGGTGGTGCGGGCCTTCCGGCGAGCGCGCGACGAGAGGTTGCCGATGGTGGTGCTCACGTCGAGCGGCGGCGCGCGGATGCACGAGGGGATGGTGTCCCTGATCCAGATGGCGCGCACCGCCGCCGCGTCCCGGGAGCACTCCGGCGCCGGCCTCCTCCAGATTGCGGTCCTCGGCAACCCAACCACCGGCGGCGTCTACGCCTCCTATGCCTCTCTCTGCGACATCCGGATCGCGGCCCCGGGAGCCACGATCGGCTTCGCCGGGCCGCGCGTCGTGGAGATGACCACCGGCGAGAAGCTGCCCCGGGGCGCACAGACCGCCGAGTTCGCCTACGAAGCAGGCCTCGTGGACGCCCTGGTCCCCGAAACCGAATGGGCGCCATGGCTGGAGACCGCCCTCGCCACCGGCCCCACTTCTGGCCCCATTTCTGGCCCCGGTTCCGGCTTTCCCGCAGTCCCCGTAACGGATTCCGTAACAAAGACTGCGGGAAAGCGGGATGGGGCGGGGCGAGCGTGGGACCAGGTGGTCGCCGCGCGGGCTGTGGAGCGGTGGTCGGGGGACGCGTGGGCCCGAGCCCTGTGCCAACAGTGGACGCCGCTACACGGCACGGGCGAGGCGTTCGTGTGTGGCCTCGCGACGATCGCGGACACGCGTGTGGGCGTCGTCGCGATGAACCGGCGTCAGCCGCGACCGGCCGACTACCGGATGGCGCAGCGCACCATCGTTCTCGCCGGCCGCCTCGGCCTCCCCCTTCTCACCTTCGTGGACACTCCCGGCGCGGATCCCCGGCCAGACTCAGAGCGCGACGGGATAGCCGGTGAGATCGCACGCACCCTCGCAGCCATGGCGACCTTCCCGAACCCGAGCGTGTCGGTCTGCGTCGGTGAGGGGGGTAGTGGGGGGGCGCTCGCGCTCGCCTTCGCGGACCGGCTGCTCATGCAGGAACACTCGATCTTCTCCGTGATCGCGCCAGAGGGTGCGGCCGCGATCCTCGAGAGGGATGCGTCCAAGGCCGCGGAGATCGCCGACCAGCTCTGCCTGACCGCTACGGAGCTTCACGACCTGGGCATCGTCGACGAGGTCCTGCCTGAGCCCGGCGACCTCGGCTCGGCGGTCGCCTTCGCGCTCCGCACCGCACCTCCAGGCGATCGCAACCGCCGCTTCGACGAGGCGACCGCAAGGTGGCTCCGATGAGCGAACCGGCGCCCTACCGTCCGCAGCTGCGACGCCGCCGCAAGCCCACAACGGTCCTGATCGCCTCCATCGTCGGCGTCCTCATCACCGGGCTCATGCTCTGGTGGGCGGTGCGCCTCGCATCCAAGAACCCCGAGATCGCGAACCTGGAGGCCGGGGTCTTCAGCTTCGACGCCGAAGACCTCGCCGACGAGATCGGCGATCGCGGCCCTTTCCTGCTCAAGGATCCGCTCAACCGCGGCAGGGAGGTCTACATCCAGCACACCGGAGCGACGCCGAAGAGCGGGTGGCACGCCATCTCCGCCTACGCCAGCCGCTCCGACCTGGACTGCCTCCTGGGGTGGGACGCGACGCGGAAGGTGTTCGTCGACCCGTGCGATCGCAAGACCTTCCCCGCCGACGGCGAGGGGCTTTCTCGCTATCCAGTCGAGGTGGTCGACGGGCGGGTGGAGGTCGACCTCACGGCGCAGCCGTCTGGAAGAGCTCCCTGACCGCCTCGCGCTTGACCTTCGACGTGCCGGTGCGAGGCAGCTCGTCGACGAAGGCGAACTGGCGAGGAACCTTGTACTTCGACAGCCGCCGAGTGAGGAACTGGCGGAGCTCATCCTCTTCGATGTGGCCTCCCTCGCGGAGACGCACCGCAGCGACAGCGATTTCGCCGTCCCGCTCGGAGTCGATTCCCACCACCGCTGCCTCCAGCACCGCGGGGTGCTCCTCGATCGCCTTCTGCACCTCGTTGGCATAGATCGAATAGCCGCCGCTCTTGATCACGTCCTTCGCTCGGCCCTCGAAGGCGACCAGGCCGACGGGCCCCTTGCGCACGAGGTCCCCCGTGCGCACCCAGCCTTCTTCGGTGAGCACGTTGTGGGTCGCGTCGGAGTCGCCGTGGTAGCTCTCGAGAGAGCCGGGGCCGTGCACCCAGAGCTCTCCCGTCTGGCCGATCGACACGTCGTTGTTCTCGTCGTCGACCACCCGGAAGCGGTAGGGCGGGATGGGGAACAGGAACGAACCGAAGGGCATCTTCACGTTGGGGGGCGAGACCCGGTAGGCAACTCCCCCGCCGGTCTCCACCATGCCGTAACCCTCGGCGAAGAGCGCCTCTCCCAGGCTCGTATTCACGAACGGCAAGGTGACCGACGCGCCCATCTTCTTGAACCGCTGGGCGAGCTCTTCGGGCATCACGTCGGCGCCAGAACCCCACACCCGCACGGACCTCAGGTCGCGTTCCTCGGCACCCGCTTCGAGCATCATCCTGTACATCGCGGGGACGCCGACGAACATCGTCGCCCTTCGGGACTCGATCGCGTCGAGGGCTTCGTCCGGCCGGAACTTCGGCAGGAAGTACACGGGTAGACCCGCGAATGCGAGGCCGAGCAGCACGACGAATCCCATGATGTGGGCGACCGGAAGGCCGACGACTACCTCGTCCCGGCGGAGACCCGAGGGCAGCAAGGCGCCGAGCGCGAACTGAGACAGGATCGACCGGTGGGTCAGCCGGACGCCCTTGGGCTTACCGGTGGTGCCAGAGGTGTAGAAGATCGCCGCGACGGCGGCCGGGTCGACTTGCACCGCCTTCTCCAGTCGTACGCCCGGTTCGAGCACCTCGTCTGCGTTCCTCACCACCAGCGCCGCACCGGAGTCGGAGATGACGTGGTCGACCTCGCTCGCAGTCATGTGCGGGTTCACCGGAACCGCCAGTGCGCCCGCGCGCGAAGCGGCGAGGCTCAGGAGCAACTGGTCGTAGCCGTTCTGCGTGGCGATGACTACGCGATCGCCCGGCCTGACCTTCTGCGCGATGACGCCGGACATGCGCGCCACGCGCTCGGCCGCCTCGGACACGGTCAGGCGCCGGCCGCCGGCCTCTTCGACGAGAACGGAGTCGCGCCGTACCTCCTGAAGGCGGTCGAGCATGGTGCCTAGTGCGATCGAGCGGTCCCTGGAGAGACTGGCCCGAGCGAGCCATTTCATCAATGACTCCCTTTCTGGTGTTTACGGCTTGCGGGCAATGCGGGGAATTACAGGCGTGTTCCCCGTCCTCGCCTCGCTGCGGCGGCCGCAAACCTATGTTGGTCAGGCGAGGGAGGCCGCAACGATCGCCCGCTGCGCGCTGAACTATCCACTCGGCCTGGCCGAGTCAGCGCTCTCCACGGGTGTGCCCAAGGGCGATCGCACCTTCGACACCCCCGTGGTCCTGCTCCACGGCTACGGGCACAACCGCTCCGGGTGGTTCATGCTCGACCGGCGGCTGCGGCGCGTCGGCTTCACGAGCATCCACACCCTCAACTACCTCCCCTACCTCTCAGGGGTGCCCGAGCTCGCCGAGCGGCTGGCCGAGCGCGTGGAGGCGATCTGCGCGCTCACGGGTTCGGACAAGGTCCACCTGGTCGGTCACAGCATGGGCGGGATCGTCGCCCGTTGGTACGTGCAGGAACTCGCCGGCTCCGAGCGGGTCGAGACCGCGATCACCATCGGTTCGCCTCACTCGGGCACCTACGCGGCGATGATCGGGGTTGGGGCAGGGGCCCGCGACCTTCGGCCGGGATCGCTGGTCATGCGCCGGCTCGACCGCTACGCGAAGCCGTCACCTGTCCGCTGGATCGCCTACTACTCGAACCTCGACATGCTCGTTCAGCCCGCGTCGTCGGCGATGCTCGACCACCCTGCGCTGAACGCGACCAACATCCTCGTCAAGGACCACGGCCACGTCTCGCTGATGCTCTCCCCCGTGGTGGGCCGCTCCATCACCGCACAGCTGCAGGCTGCGGAGGGAGACGAGGGAACCGCGATGATCACCCCGATCTCACGTTCGGCTGCAGCTCGGGAAGCCCGCGCTGACCTCCTGCTCGAAGCGGCAGAAGGCTGACGCTTCTCGAAGTCAGGCCCGCTTGAGCGGCGCCCACGCGAGTAGAAGTCGCTTCTCGCCGATACCCGGGAAGCGGACGATGGCTTCGGCCTTGTCGCCCTCTCCCTCGATGTCGAGGATGATCCCCTCGCCCCACTTGCCGTGGACGACGTCGTCGCCGACCCGCAGCCCGAGCTGGTCACCTCCAGTGGTGCGCACCGGGGTCGGCCCGACCAGCTTGCGGCCGGCCAGGGCGGCGTCCACGATGCGCTCCCGCCCGCCCGCCCCGCCGGTCCCGTGGCGCCAGCTGCCCGCCCGCCGCTTGGCCCCCTTCTCGGCCATGAGGTGCTCGGGGATCTCCTTCAGGAACCGGCTGGGCGGGTTGTAGTGCGTCGACCCGAACAGCTGACGGCTCCAGGCGTTGGTCAGCGCCAGACGCTGGCGGGCCCGGGTGATGCCGACGTAGCAGAGGCGCCGCTCCTCCTCCAGCTCGTCGGGCTCGGTGAGCGACCGCAGGTGGGGGAAGACGCCGTCTTCCATGCCGATCATGAAGACGGCCGGGAACTCGAGTCCCTTGGCGGTGTGCAGGGTCATGAGGACGACGCTCGAGTCGTCGTCGGTGAGCTGGTCGGTGTCGGCCACCAGGCTGACCCGCTCGAGGAACCCGGCCAGGGTGGGCTGGTCGCCGGCGTCGACGGCCGACTGCTCGTACTCCTTGGCCACGCCCACCAGCTCGGCCAGGTTCTCCAGCCGGCCCGAGGACTCCACCGTGTCGACCGCCTCCAGCTCGGCCGCGTAGCCGCTGCGGGCCAGCAGCAGGTCGAGCAGGGAGCTAGGGCCGCCCTCGTGGGCCCGCAGCTCGTCGAGCAGGGCGACCAGGTGCCGGATGCCGGTGAGGGCCCGGCCCGTCACGCCGGCCGACTCGGCCTTGAGCAGGGCGTCGGCGAACGCGACGCCGTGGGCGGAGGCCCACGCCTCCAGCTTGGCCACGCTCGTGTCGCCGATCCCCCGCTTCGGCACGTTGAGCACCCGCCGCAGCGACACCTCGTCGGTGGGGTTGACGATCGTGCGGAGGTACGCGAGGGCGTCCTTGATCTCCCGGCGGTCGTAGAACCGGGTGCCGCCGATCACCCGGTAGGGGATGCCGACCCGGACGAGGTGCTCCTCCAGCACCCGGCTCTGGGCGTTGGTGCGGTAGAAGACGGCCATCTCCCCCCAGCGCAGGGGCTCGCCCTCGTGCAGGCGGAACATCTCCTGGGCCACCCAGGCGGCCTCGTCGTGCTCGTCCTCGGCGTGGTAGCGCTGGATCAGCTCGCCGCCGACCTGCTCGGTCCACAAGGCCTTCGGTTTGCGCAGGAGATTGTTGGCGATCACCGCGTTGGCGGCGTCGAGGATCGTCTGCGTCGACCGGTAGTTCTGCTCGAGGACGATCAGGGTGGCATCCGGGAACGCGTCCTCGAACTGCAGGATGTTCCGCATGTCTGCGCCGCGGAACTTGTACACACTCTGGTCGGCATCGCCGACCACGCAGATGTTGCGGTGCTGGGCGGCGAGCATCACGACGAGGTCGTTCTGGGCCTTGTTCGTGTCCTGGAACTCGTCGACGAGGACGTGGCGGAAGCGGGCCTGGTAGCGGTCGAGGACGTCGGGGTGCTTCCGCAAGAGCTCGACGGTGACGACCAGCAGGTCGTCGAAGTCCATGGCGTTGGCGTCGCGCAGGCGCTTCTGGTACTCCCGGTAGACCTCGGCGATGCGGCGCTCGAAGATCGTGCGGGCCCGGTCCTGGTAGGCGTCGACGCCCACCACCTCGTTCTTGGCCGCCGAGATCACCCCGTGGACCGACTTGGTGGGGAACCGCTTGGGGTCCAAGTTGAGGTCGCGCAGCACGTAGCCGGTGAGGCGCTCGGCGTCGGCCTGGTCGTAGATCGTGAAGGTGGACGAGTAGCCGAGGGCGTGGGCGTCACGCCGGAGGATGCGCACGCAGGCCGAGTGGAACGTCGACACCCACATCTTCTGGGCCACCGGGCCGACCAACCGGCCGACGCGGTGCTTCATCTCGTCGGCCGCCTTGTTGGTGAAGGTGATGGCGAGGATCTCGAAGGGCGACACACCCTCGTGGCGGATCAGCCAGGCGATGCGGTGGGTGAGCACCCGGGTCTTGCCCGAGCCCGCCCCGGCCACGATGAGCAGGGGCCCGCCGGGGTGGGTGACGGCCTCGCGCTGGACGGGATTGAGGTTGGCGACGAGGTCGTCGATGGAGGCGGGCATCCGGCGGCCCAGGCTACCGGCGGCCTGTGACGGAACTCGGTACCAAGAATCCGGCATCCTCGGGACTTGTATGGGCATCGAGACGGCCGCCGGATTCGAGTCGTGGTACCGGAGCGAGCACCCGCGCCTGCTCGCGGCCATGGCCGTGGTGGCGCGTGACACGGAGGTGGCAAGGGAGGTGACGGCCGAGGCGTTCGCCCGGGCGCTGGAGCGCTGGGACCGGGTCTCGGCCATGGACTCGCCCGGCGGTTGGACCTACCGGGTCGCCCTCAACCTGGTCCGCCGCCGAGCTCGACGGGCTGCCGTCGAACGTCGCCTGCTTCCCCGTCTGGCCGGCCCGCCGGCCGTGGCCGCCGTGCCCGCCCACGCCATCGAGACGTGGCAGGCGGTGACCGACCTGCCGCCCCGCATGCGCACGGCCGTCGCCCTCCGCTACCTCGGTGGGCTCACCGAGGCCGAGGTGGCCGACACCATGGGCGTCGCCCCCGGAACGGTCGCCGCCACCCTGTCCGACGCCCGCCGCCGCCTCGCCGCCCTCCTGGAGGTCACCCATGGCTGAGCTCGAGCCCACTCCCCTGTCGGCCCTGATCGACCCCCCGCTGGCCGACCCCCCGCCCGTCGCCGACCTCGAACGGCGGGCCGAGCGCCTTCGTCAGCGCCGGTGGGCGGGACGGGGTGCAGGAGCGGCGGCCGTCGTGGCGCTCATCGCAGGGGCGGTGGCGCTCGCCTCGCCCAACGGGCAACAGACGTTGCGGACGGCTGCGCCCCCGCCGGTCGGGGGCGGCTCGGTCGGTGGGGGCGCCGGGGCGGGGGCGAGTTCGAACGGGGCGAGCTCCCTCGCCCCGTTCCACGAGTTCGAGGCGGGAGGCCAGACCTGGCAGCTCGCCTTCTCCTCCGGGCCTCAGCTGTGTGTCGAGCTCCGCAGCGCCGGCCTGACCCGGACGGGCATCTGCTGGGACGGGGGCCCGCTCATGGCAACGGGCGTCGAGGTGGGCGGGGCCGTGCACCTGCTCGGCATGGCCACAGGCGATATCACCGAGGTCAGCACCGGTCCGGCCCGTCCTGCTGACGTCGTCCCGATCGTGGGCTCGGCGGCCACCGGAGAGAAGGTCTTCTTCAAGCGGATGCCGGACTTCCCTGCGACCGTCGAGCTGGTGGCGGCCACCGCCGCCGACCCTCGGGCTAAAACGAGGACGATCACACTCCACGGCCGGGTCTCCGAGGTCAACGGCCGGGAGCTGGCGTCGCCGGCCCCGCCGTCCACCACGGCCACAACCAGGGTCCCGACCACCACGCCGTCCATCGAGCCGGCCCCGCCCAGCCCCGACACGCCGGTCAGCACGGTCGTGCCGCCGACCACCCCGACCACGGTCGCTCCGGGGCCCCCGCCGGGCGGCAACCCGCAACGGGTCTCCGTCACACCGGGGGCGACGTCGCTCCAGAAGCACGTCTTCGAGACGGCCTTCGCCTCGGGGGCCTCGTCGGTGGCGGTCCGCTGGTGGGACGGGGTCGAGCCCTGCTCGGTGCTGGGCCGGGTGGACGTGGCCGAGGCGGCCGACAAGGTCACGATCACCCTCTGGACCGGCATCGGTCCGGGCGCCGAGTCCCGGGCGTGCATCGCCATGGCCGTCTACAAGGAGACGATCGTGCCCCTCTCGGCCCCCCTGGGTGGCCGCACGATCGTCGACGGGGCGGCCTAGCCGTCCGTGTCAGCCGGCGGCGCGGCAGGTGTCGACCGGCAGCGTCCGCTCCGGCGAGCGGCCCGTGGCGCCGGCCGCGTCGGTGGCCTCGACCCACCAGGTGACCGTCCCTTGGCCGGCGAAAGGTCCCAGCCGGCCCTGGTAGGTGGCGCCGCCCGACCCGCCCAGCTCGCTGCTGCCGGCCACTCCGGCGGGGTCCCGCCAGCGGAGCACCACCGACCGGATGGCGGACTCGTCGGTGACCTCGGCGGTGATGGAGGCGATGGTCCGTCCCGTTGCGGTGCAGGCGGTGCGGGCCAGGCGGTCCACGTCCGCGCTGGCCCGCACCAGGGGCGGGCGCAGCACGACCGCGGACACGTCCACCGAGCCGCTCCCCCCGTCGGACGTGATCGACACGGTGCCCGCCACCCTGCCCTCCGCCGCCGAGGCCCGGTCGAAGCGCACCGCCACCTGCAACGACGCGCCCGGGGCCAGCGTCCCGCCCGCAGGGACGACCGTGAACGGGCCCGCCACCGTGGCCGACCAGCCGAGCGGCGCGCCGCCGTCGTTGGCGACGGTCAGGGGCTGCTCGGTCGACGTCGGGCCGAACGCGAGGGCGGACGTGCCCAACCGGAGCTGCGGACCGGTGGGCGGGACGGCCGGGGCCGGCGGGGCGGGCGGAACGGGCGGGGCGGTGGTGGGAGGCGTCGACGTGGTCGGAAGCGGGGTCTCGCCCACCGTGGTCGTCGTGGCGGCGGTCGTGGGAACGGCGAGGGGAGGACCGGCCGCGACCGGGACGGTCTCGGGTTCGTCGTCCGTCCCTCCGAGCAGCAGGACGAGACCGAGGGCGGCAACCACGACCACCGCCGCCGCGACCGCCATCACCGCCCGCCGGGCGCCCGGTCCGGACGGGTACATCGACGGCGGGAACTCGTCCCAGGCCTGGTCCGGGCGGGGGCGGTCGGAGGCGACCAGCCGGGCGTCGCCCAGGATGCGGTCGCGGAGGCCGTCGGGGCAGGCGACCAGGGGCATGGCCGCGAGGAGGGCGAGCGGGCTGGCGAGGGCGCGCCGGCGGTCCTCGCACACCTCGCACGAGTCGGCGTGGCGGGCCACCCGCTTGCGGATCAGGGGCGAGAACCGGCCGTCCCACCCCGCGAGCAGCTTGGTCAGGTCGGGGCAGTCCTTGCGGGCGTAGCGGGCCACCAGCAGGGCGCCCAGCGACCGCTCGACCTGGTCGCGGAGGCGGCTCAGCAGCACGTAGGCGTGGCTCACGTCGACTCCCACGGCGTCGGCCAGCTCCTGTCCGTCCAGCCCGTGGCGGACGTTGAGGTCGAGCAGCGCCCGGTCGCGCTCGCTCAGGCCCGCCGCCGCCGCCCAGACCAGCCGGGCCGCCTCCCCCTGGTCGACGGCGCGGCCCTCGTCGGCGCCCTCCGCCTTCATGTCCTCGAACTCCTCGGTCGGCACCTGCCGGCTGCGAGCCCGAGCCCGCCGGAACGCCTCGTGGCGGGCGATGGCGAACAACCACGGCCGCAGCCGTGACGGGTCCCGGAGCTGGTCGAGCCGCTGGGCGGCCGCCACGAATGCGTCGTGGAAGGCGTCGGCCGCCTCCTGGCGGTCCCGCAGGATCGAGAAGCAGAAGTCGTGGAGGCGGTCGGCGTAGCGGTCGTAGATCGCCGCCAGCGCCTCCCGGTCGCCGGTCCGGGCACGGGATACGAGGGCGGCGTCATCGTCCATGGCGGGCTACCGCGCACCATAGGACGGAGCGGTGTCGGAAGGGGTCACGATCGGGAGAGTCCCGCCGCCCGGGATCTCTTACGAAAAAGTCGTTAGGGAACGGCGCGAGGGCGGCTCCTACCGGGCGAACCCGATCGAACAAGGAGCCTGAGATGCCCAAGTCCCGCCTTCTGCCACTCGCCGTCCTCACCTTCCTGATCGCCCTCGCCGGCGGCCTGCTGCTGGGCCGGGCGTCGGGCAACCGCCCGTCCGCTGCGGCAGCGCCCCTGGCCGGGCCCGCTCCGACCACCTCCACGACCGACGAGCCATCGCCCGCCACCACCACGCCCGCGCCCCAGCCGGTCCCCCAGCCTCAGCCCCAGCCGCAGCCGCAGCCGCAGCCGCAGGCCGGGCCGGGCGTGCTCGAGGTGCTGCCCAACCACATCGCCCTTCCCGACGGGCAGTGGACCGCCCAGTTCACCGTGGCCAACGTGGGTGACAGCGACCTGGCGTGGTTCGCGGTGGGGATCGACCCGGCGATCAAGCTGTCCGCCACCAAGGGCGTGCTCGGCCCGGGCGCCGAGACGGTAGTCACCGCCACCGTCGACCACACCAAGCTGGCCAAGGGCCCGTTCAGCCTCGACCTCCACGTCTCCGCCAACGACACGGCCGAGTCCGTCACGCTCACCGGCACCAAGCAGGTCAAGGTCGCCATCCCGCCCGGCCCGGGCGACATCAAGGGCGCCTGACGGCCGTCACTGTGCATTTTCCTACCGCTCAGGTAGGAAAATGCACAGTCAGCCTCGCTTGGACACCCTCCGGCGGTCGGGCTCGGCCAGGATGCGCTTGCGGACGCGGATGTTGGTGGGGGTGACCTCGACCAGCTCGTCGTCCTCGATCCACTCCATGCCGGTCTCGATGGTGAGGGTGCGGGGCGGGGTGAGCTTGATGGCGTCGTCGGCGGCGTGGGTGCGGATGTTGGTCTTCTGCTTCTCCCGGGTGACGTTCACGACCATGTCGCCCGAGCGGGAGTTCTCGCCCACGATCATCCCCTCGTAGACGGCCTCGCCGGGGCCGAGAAACAGTTCGCCCCGGAGCTGGAGGTTGTCGAGGGCGTAGGCCATCGAGGTTCCTGCCCGGTCGGCGATCATCGCCCCCCCACGCCGGCCGGGCAGCTCGCCCGCCCACGGTGCCCAGCCCCGGTGGCGGGTGTGGAGCAGGGCGGTGCCGCGGGTGGACGTCATCAGCTCGCCCCGCAGGCCGATCAGGCCCCGGGCGGGGATCTCGAAGCAGACCACGGTGCGGCCGGGGTCGCCGGGCCGAAGGTCGGTGACGGTGCCCTTCCGGGGAGCGAGGGCCTGGGAGATGGTGCCCACGTGCTCGTCGGGGACGTCGACCACGCCCTCCTCGACCGGCTCGTGGCGGCGACCGTCGATCTCCCGGGTGATGACCTCGGGCTGGCTGACCTCCAGCTCGTAGCCCTCCCGCCGCATCGACTCGATGAGGACGGCCAGCTGGAGCTCACCCCGGCCCGCCACCTGGAGGACGTCGGGCGAGTCGGTCTCCTCGACCTGGATGGCCACGTTGCCCAGGACCTCCCGGGCCAGCCGTTCCCGCAGGTGGCGGGAGGTGAGGAAGCGGCCGCTGCGGCCGGCGAGGGGGGACGTGTTGACGCCGAACGTCATGCGCAGGACGGGCTCGTCGACCGTCAACCGGGGCAGGCGGTCGGGCTCGGCCGGGTCGGCGAAGGTGTCGCCGATCTCGACCTCGGGGAACCCGGCCAGCACGAAGAGGTCGCCCGCCACCAGCTCCTTGGCCTCGGTGCGACCCAGCCCCTCCACCGCCAGCAGCTGCGACGGCTTGCGGGCCACCGAGACGCCGTCCTCGTGGACGAGCACGACGGGCCGCCCGGCCTTGAACGTCCCCCGCATGACCCGGCCGATGGCCAGCCGGCCCAGGTAGTCGGACGCGTCGAGGTTGGTGACCAGGGCCTGAAGGGGGGCCGCAGGGTCGCCGATGGGAGCGGGCACGGTGTGGAGAACGGCGTCCAGCAACGGTGCGAGGGTGGCGTCGGGCGGCGGCATCCCCACCCCTTCGCACGCCCGTCCCTCCCGTGCCACGGCCGAGAAGACGGGGAACTCGATGTGGTGGTCGGGCACCTCGAGGTCGACGAACAGCTGGTAGATCTCGTCGAGGACCTCGTCGGCGCGGGCGTCGGCCCGGTCGACCTTGTTCAGCACGACCACGGCGGGCAGGTCGGCGGCCACCGCCTTGGACAGGACGTAGCGGGTCTGGGGCAACGGTCCCTCGGCCGCGTCGACCAGCAGCAGCACCCCGTCCACCATGGCCAGGGCCCGCTCTACCTCGCCGCCGAAGTCGGCGTGGCCGGGGGTGTCGACCAGGTTGATCTTGGTGCCCTGCCACTGCACGGACGCGGCCTTGGCCAGGATGGTGATGCCCCGCTCGCGCTCCTGGTCGTTGGAGTCCATCACCCGCTCGACGACGGTCTGGTGGGCCCCGAACACGCCCGTCTGGCGGAGGATGGAGTCCACCAGGGTCGTCTTGCCGTGGTCGACGTGGGCCACGAGGGCGACGTTGCGGATGCTCACTCGCCCACGGTAGGCGACGGACGCGTGTTCCCCGGGACCGGTATCGTCGCTTCGTGGCGTCGCCGTGACCCGAGACGAGGCGCTGGCGAAGGGACGGGCGGCGCACGGAGCGAACGCCTGGTCAGCCGCCCGCAGCCATCTGGCGCACGCCGACGGGCAGGAACCGCTGGGGCCGCCCGACCTGGAGCTCCTGGCCGAAGCCGCGTTCCTCGCCGGCCACGAACAGGAGGCCATCGCCGCCTGGACTCGCGCCCACCGGGCATGGCTGGCCGAAGGCCTGACCGCACGGGCCGTTCGCCCTGCGTTCTGGATCACCCTGACGCTGGAGCTCCGCGGCGACGAGGCGCAGGCCGGGGGATGGCTGGCCCGGGCGGAGCGGCTGGTCGACGAGGCGGGGAGCGACTGCGTGGAGGCCGGGTACCTGCTGTTCCTCGTCGGCATGGGCCAGCTCCTCGGAGGCGACCCGTCCTCGGCCAGTGCGTCCCTACAGCAGGCCACCAACCTCGGCCGCCGCTTCGACGACCCCGACCTTCTCGCCTTCGCCCTCATGGGAAGCGGCCAGTCCCTCATCTGGCTGGGTCAGAGCGCCGACGGGCTCGCCCTGCTCGACGAGGCGATGGTGTCCGTCACCGCGGGCGAGGTGTCGCCGATCGCGGCGGGGCTGGTCTACTGCGCCCTGATCGAGGCCTGCCACGACTCGTTCGACGTGCGGCGGGCGCGCGAGTGGACCAGGGCCCTCACCGACTGGTGCGCGGCGCAACCGATCTCGTCCCCTACCGCGGCACCTGCCTCGTCCACCGGGCCGAGGTCCTGCTGCTGCGAGGGCAGTGGGACGATGCGGGCACGGAGGCGGCGCACGCTCAGGAGCATCTGGCGGGCGTCCCGGCCGCCGGCGACGCCCACTACCAGCGGGCCGAGGTCCACCGGCTGCGGGGCGAAACCGAGCAGGCCGAGGAGGCCTACCGACTGGCGAGTGACCTGGGCCGCTCCCCCCAACCGGGTCTGAGCCTGTTGCGCCTGGCCCAGGGCCAGGTCGACGCAGCCGCCGCCGCCGTCCGGCGCATCCTCGCCGAGACGACCGAGCGGGTGCTGCGGGCGCGGTTGCTGGGCGCCGCGGTCGACATCCTGCTGGCGGCCGGCGACGTCCGGGAGGCCCGTTCGGCAGCCGACGAGCTGTCCGGGCTGGCGGCCGCCTTCGACGCGCCCCTTCTCCATGCCGCCGCCGCCTCGGCGGCCGGCGCCGTCCTGCTGGCCGAGGACAACCCGAGGGCGGCGTGCGAGACCCTGCGGCGGGCAACCGACGGCTGGCGCGCCCTCGACGTCCCCTACGAGGTGGCACGCAGCCGGGTGCTGCTCGGGACGGCCTGCGCCCGCTTGGGCGACGCCGACGGGGCCGCCCTCGAGCACGACGCGGCGCGGCGGGCGCTGGCCGCCCTCGGCGCCGAGCCCGCCCTCCGGCAGCTGGACGGGGCGGCGCTGCCTACCGAGCGGGCACCGGGCGGGGCGTCCGGGCCGCTGACCGCCCGCGAGCTGGAAGTCTTGGGCCTCTTGGCCACCGGGCGCACCAACCGGGCCATCGCCGCCGAGCTGGTGATCAGCGAGAAGACGGTCGCCCGCCACATCGCCAACATCTTCACCAAGCTCGGGCTCACCTCGCGGTCGGGCGCCACCGCCTACGCCTACGAGCACGGCCTGCTCTGACCGCTCCCGGCGCGCCTACACACAATTCCCCATGCCGCCGGCCGCCGGGATTGCATGGTTCGCCCGAAGCCGCCCGGGCTCCACTCCGTCAGTCTCTCTTCATCAGGCCCGCAGTGGTTGCGGCGCCAGGGAAAGGAGCGGGAAGCATGGGAGACGCACGGCAGGCGATGGCGCGGATGACGGCCGCCATGGTGAACCGAGACCGGGAGGCGCTGGCAGCGGCGTACGCCCCGGACGCCATCGCGGTGACGCCCGACGAAGGTGAGCTCAAAGGCCGTGAGGAGATCGCCCGCTACCTGGGGGCGTTCCTGACGGCCATCCCGGACTTCCACTGGGAGTCGCTGGCGCAGCACCAGTCCGGCGACACGGCGATCGACGAGGGCTGGGTGGTTGGCACCAACACCGGGCCGGTGACCCTTCCGGACGGCGACACCCTCCCCGCCACGGGCAAGGCGGTCCGGGTGCGTGGCTGCGACATCGCCACCGTCGAGGACGGGCTCATCGTCCGCCACCACTTCTACTTCGACCAGATCGAGCTGCTCGGCCAGCTGGGGCTCACTCCCCAGTAAGGCTCACTCCCACTCGATGGTGCCGGGGGGCTTGGCGGTGATGTCCAGCGCCACCCGGTTCACGCCCGGCACCTCGTTGATGATGCGGCTGGAGAGGCGGTCGAGCAGCTCGTAGGGGAGGCGGGCCCAGTCCGCGGTCATGGCGTCGTCGCTGGTGACGGCCCGGACCACGACCGGGTAGGCGTAGGTGCGCTCGTCGCCCATGACCCCCACCGTGCGCACGCCGATCAGCACCGCGAACGCCTGCCACAGCTCCATGTGGAGGCCCTCCCGCTTGACCTCCTCGACCACGATGGCGTCGGCCCGGCGCAGGATGTCGAGCCGCTCGGGCGTGACCGTACCCACGATGCGCACGGCCAGGCCGGGGCCGGGGAAGGGCTGGCGCCACACGATGTCCTCGGGCAGGCCCAGCTCCTCGCCCACCGCCCGCACCTCGTCCTTGAACAGGTTGCGGAGGGGCTCGACCAGCTCGAACTCCATGTCGTCGGGCAGGCCGCCCACGTTGTGGTGGGACTTGATGCGGGCCGCGTCCTTGGTGCCCGACTCGATGACGTCGGGGTAGAGCGTGCCCTGCACGAGGAAGCGGGCGTCCTGGTGGTCGCGGGCGACCTCCTCGAAGACCCGGATGAACGTCTCGCCGATGATCTTTCGCTTGCGCTCGGGGTCGTCGACCCCGTCGAGGGCCTCGAGGAACCGGTCGGCCGCCTTGACGTGGACGAGGTCGACGCCGAACTGCCGGCCGAACGCCTCCTCGACCTGCTCCGCCTCGCCCGCCCGCATGAGGCCGGTGTCGACGAAGACGCAGGTCAGCTGGTCACCGATCGCCTTGTGGACGAGGGCCGCCGCGACCGACGAGTCCACCCCGCCCGACAGGCCGCAGATCACCTTCTCCTGCCCCACCGTGGCCTGGACCGCCTCGACCGCCTGCTCGATGATCGACGTCATCGTCCAGCGGGGGCGGCAGCCGCACACCTCGTAGAGGAAGTGCTTCAGCATCTCCTGGCCGCGGGGCGTGTGCGCCACCTCGGGATGGAACTGCACGCCGTAGATGCGCCGCTCCCGGTCCTCCAGGGCCGCCACCGGCGCCGCCGCGGTGCGGGCCACCACGTCGAAGCCTGGAGGGGCGGCGGTGATGGAGTCGGCGTGGCTCATCCACACGTCCTGCTGGTCGGGCAGCTCGGTGAACAGCGGGGAGGGGCCCACCACCTCGAGGGCGGTGCGGCCGTACTCGCCGATGCCGGTGCGGGCCACCTCGCCGCCCAGCTGGCGGGCCAGGAGCTGGGCCCCGTAGCAGATGCCCAGCACCGGCACGCCGGCGTCGTAGATCGACGGGTCGATGGTGGGCGCGCCCTCCACGTTGACCGACTTCGGGCCGCCGCTGAAGATGATCCCGGCCGGGCGCCGGGCGAGGAGGTCGGCCACCGGCGTGGTGCGGGGGACGATCTCGCTGTAGACGTGCGCCTCGCGCACCCTGCGGGCGATCAGCTGCGCGTACTGCGCGCCGAAGTCGACGACGAGGACTGTCTCCTGATCCTGCGGCCCCATTGGGGGAGTCTACGCCGGGCGCCGGCCTTCCCACGGGACCGCGGGCGAAGCCGAGACTGGAGCGCTAGCGTCCGCCGGTCGAGCGGGAGGTGGGCGTGGTGCCCCGAGTGGTGGCAGCTGTGGGAGTGGTGCTGGCGGTCCTGGCCAGCGGGGTGGGGCCGGCGCAGGCCCAGATCTCGAGAGACGAATGCCAATCCGGGCCGCCGGTGGTCGACGTGTTCTACCTGTACACCGACGACCAGATCCTCGACTCGGACGGCGACGTCGTCGGGCTGTCGTCGGGCATCGGTCGGTTCACGATGTACCAGGTGGGACCGGACACGTTCTGCGCCATCTCGTTCGTGGCCGGGCCGTTCACCACGTTCGCCGGTCCGAGCCCGGCCGGGACGGGGACGGTACCCGCCGGCCTGCAGGGCTACATGGTCGGCGAGAACGTCCTCCTGTTCACCGGCGAGTTCGCACCGACCCTGCCGACGCGCGGGTTCGTGGGCGAGTTCGACGCCAACTGCAACCAGCTCGAGTGCGAGACGCCCATCCGGTTCGGCCGCCACTACGTCGAGACCGCGGGCCCTCCCCAGGTCCTCGGCTTCCGCTTCGCCCACTACACGAGCTGCGGCGTCTGGATCCAGACCGAGTCGTCGGACGTGGGCGACATCGCCTGCTGAGCGGCTGCTCAGCGGCTAGCGGGCCCCCATCCCCACGCCCTGCGAACGCTGGAGGGTCTTGCCCTCGGTCTGGAGGGCGGGGGCGACCATGACCTCGGCCTTCTGGAACTCCTTCACCGAGGCGTAGCCGCAGGTGGCCAGGGACGTGCGCAGGGCGCCGCACAGGTTGAGGCGACCGTCGTTCTCGTGGGCGGGGCCGACGAGGATCTCCTGCAGGCTCCCCCGGATGGTGGTCTTGACCCGCGCGCCGCGGGGCAGGCTCGGGTGGAAGGTGGCCATGCCCCAGTGGCACCCCCGGCCCGGGGCCTCCTCGGCGGCGGCCAGGGGTGAGCCGATCATCACCGCGTCGGCCCCGCAGGCGACGGCCTTGGCGATGTCCCCGCCCGTGCTCATCCCGCCGTCGGCGATGACCTGCACGTACACGCCGGTCTCGTCGAGGTGGCGCATGCGCGCCCCGGCCGCGTCGGCGATGGCGGTGGCCTGGGGCACGCCCACCCCCAGCACGGCCCGGGTGGTGCAGGCCTGGCCCGGTCCCACACCGACGAGCACGCCCACCGCACCCGTGCGCATGAGGTGCAGGGCGGCGTGGTAGCTGGCGCAGCCGCCCACGATGACGGGGATCTCGAACTCGCGGATGAACCGCTTGAGGTTGAGGGGCTCGACCGTCTTGGACACGTGGTCGGCGGAGACCACCGTGCCCTGGATGACCAGCAGGTCGAGCTCGGCCTCGAGGATGAACTTGGAGAACTGCTCGGTACGCTGGGGGGTCACGGACGCGCACGACACGACGCCGGCGTCCTTGATCTCCCGGATGCGCCGCCCGATCAGCTCCTCCTTGATGGGCTCGGAGTAGATCTCCTGCATGCGCAACGTGGCCTTGTCGGCGGGTAGCTCGGAGATCTCCTCGAACAGCGACTCAGGATCGTCGTACCGGGTCCACAACCCCTCGAGGTTGAGCACGCCGACGCCCCCCAGCTTGCCCATCTGGATGGCGGTGGCGGGGCTCATCACCCCGTCCATGGCGGCGCCCATCACGGGCAGCTCGAAGGTGAAGGCGTCGATCTCCCAGGAGATGTCGACGTCCTCGGGGTCACGCGTCCGCCGGCTGGGGACGATGGCGATGTCGTCGAAGCCGTACGCCCGCCGTCCTGACTTGCCGATCCCGATCTCGACCTCTGCCACCCGCGATCACCCCTTTTTCGCTCCAGGCCCACCATACCGGCGGGCCGCGGCCAAGTCGGGAACCGGCTCATGACCAGCGAACACCTCCGGCGGGCCTGGGCGCGGGCCCAGTTGCTGGACGGGCGGGGCCGGTCCGGCGTGGCCGAGGTGGCCGGCGTGGTGGGCGGCCTGCAGGCCCAGGACTTCACCGCCGCCGCCCTGTCGATCCGGGCCCGGGGCGGGGCTGGCACGTACGCCGAGGTGGAGGCGGCGGTCACCAGCGGTGACGTCGCCGTGGCGTGGACCCTGAGGGGCACCCGCCACCTGCACCCTCGCGCCGACCTGGCGTGGCTGGTGCGGCTGCTGGGGCCGATGTTCAACCGGCCCGGATCGGCTCGGGCCCGCCAGCTCGGCCTCGACGGCCGCACCGGCGACCGGGCGGTGGCGGCGGTGCGGGAGGCGCTGGCCGACGGCCCCCTGGACCGGGCACAGGTGAAGGGTCTGCTCGCGCCCCTCGGCGTGGACCCGTCCGGGCAGGCGCCCGTCCACGTTCTCGCCCGGGCCGCCCGGGAAGGCGCCCTGTACGTCCTCCCCGGCCGACCCGAGCGCTACGCCCGCCTCGACCCCGACGACGGTTCGGGCCCGCCCGATCCGGCCGCCGAGCTGGCCCGCCGGCACCTCGCCGCCTTCGGCCCGGCCGCGCCCGAGGACTTCCGGGCCTGGTCGGGTATGGGCGCGGGCGCGGCAAGGAACGCCTGGGCCGCCATCGAAGGGGAGCTGGCCGGGGTCGGAGACGGCCGGTGGGTGCTGGCCCAACGGCTCGACCGGGTCCGGGCCGACACCCGGCGGCCGGCGCCGGCCCGCCTCCTGGGCGCCTTCGACACCTTGCTCCTGGGCCGGGCCGACCGAGCCACCCTCCTTCCGCCCGAGCACGCCCGCAGGGTGAACGCCGGCGGCGGGATGGTCAAGCCGACCGTGGTGGTGGACGGGGCCGTGGTGGGCACATGGGCGGTGCGGAAGGGGCAGGTGGAGGTCGCCCCGTTCGCCGAGATCGCCGCCGACCTCGGCCCGGAGGTGGCCGCCGTCGAAGCGTTTCTGGACCCCTGACCGGTACGATGCCCGGCGGTGCGCTCCAAGCCGGCCCGTGACCTGCAAGTCGGCGACACGTTCTTCCGGGGCTACGGCCCCACCGGGCTTCCGCCCCGTGACCAGATCTTCACGGTGACCCGCGTCCAGTTCGTGCCCATCCGGGACTTCTTCGGCGGCCTGCTCGAAACCATCCAGATGGACGCCCAGAACCACCTCCTTGGCGCAGCCAAGCTCACGTTGAGCGCCGACGAGGAGGTGTGGGTGGTCGAGGGGGCCGAGGCGGCGCCGCCCTCCCCCCCGCCACCGTCGGGCACGCGGTCCCCCGGCGGTCGGTGGGGCCGCCGCCGGCGCTCCTGACCGCCGGGCCGGTCAGGCCACGGTCTGCGCCGCAGGGACCGAGCGGGCCCGGCGGGAGATCCCGACGGCGGTGATCATGGCAACCCCCAGGCCCAAGGCGATCCCCGCGCTCAGCAGGACCCAACCGGGCACGTCCGAGTCCCCCTCCACCGACACCCCGGGCGGGTCGAGCAGGAGCGACGCGAAGTAGATGTCCTCCGAGTGGTTGGTGGCATTGCCGTTGCGGCTGTCCTGCCAGGCCACGTAGACCGCGTCGTTGCTCGACGCGATGCCGACGTTGTAGTGGCTGTGGACGTTGTTGGACCACATGCCGATGTGGCGGTCGGACATGCGGTCGCTGATGCGGATGTTGGGCCCGAAGGTGCGGCCGCCGTCGTTGGAGGAGGCGTAGTACACGTCGGTGAAGCCGCCGGTGTTGAAGGGGGCGGCGAAGGTGGCGGGGAGCTGCTCGGGCACGGGGCTGTTGCGGAAGTCGTACCAGGCGATGTCCACCCGGCCGTTGGGGGCGATCGAGATCCCCGGGTCGTAGTGCTGGGTGTTCGGTGAGCGGGCGTCGTCGTTGACCACGACCCGTTCGCCCCACGTCCTCCCGCCGTCGTAGGAGGCCCGCAGCAGGATCTCGTTGTCGTCCTCGTGGTTGGGGCGGGTCTCGCCGTCGGCGTTGCCGTACCAGACGGCGTAGAGGTTGCCGTTGTTGGGATCGGCGGCGAGCAGCTGCTTGCGGTTGTGGAAGAAGCCGGCCGTGCCTTCGTCGATCTTGACCGGCGCCGACCACGTCCGGCCCTGGTCGGTCGACTGCCGGTAGAAGATCGACCGGATCGGTGCGGCCGGAGCGGGGGTGCCGGGCGGGGCCTGGGGCGCGAACCCGGCGCCGGGGTAGATGGCGTGCACCACCCCGTCGGGCCCGACGGCCGGTCGCGGCTGGTAGCCGCCCTGGGGCTCCGCTTCGGCCAGGTCGGTAGCGTCGCCGAAGCTGCGGCCGCCGTCGGTGGAGGCGGCGATCATCGATCGGGCCTTCTCTCCCGGCGAGCTTTGGATCCACGCCACGTAGACGTTCGACGAGTCGCTCGGGTCGACCGCCACCATGGCCCGGCGGTTGTTCACCGACCGCGGGTTCTCGGGCACGGCCCGGTAGACCATCGACGTGGTGAACGTTCTCCCGCTGTCGTTGGACTTGGCCAGGAAGACGGGACGGGGCCGGTCCTGGCGGTTGATGTCGGACCGGGCCGGGTCGGCGGCGGTGAAGGCCAGGTACATGGTGCCGCCTTCGTCGAAGGCGACGGTGAAGTAGGGGCCGTTGATGGCGTAGTCGGAGTTCCAGGTGAAGGGGCGGCTCATCGGGTCGCCGCCCTCCGTCCAGCTCCGCCCGCCGTTCTGGGAGATGTGGACGTTGATGCCGAAGCCGGCGTAGACGTCCGTCTCGACGATGACCAGCTCGCCCGTCTGGGGGTTCCGACCGATCACCGGCGACGAGTGGCCTCGCACGTAGGCGGGGTTGTCGGTGACCTGCACGGCGTCGGTCACGACGCCCGGGAACTCCTCCTGTGCGCCCGCCGGGGCGGTGACGGCAGCCACCCCCGCCAGCACCGCCAGCACCGCCAGCCCGACCCGGCTCCGCGTCATACCGCCCTCCCGCCCTGCGACCCGCTGAGACCCCATTGTCCCCCCGCCCGGCCGGCCGCGCCACCGCGCCTCAGCCCCGCAGCTTGCGCTCCGTCACGTCGGCCAGCAGCTGGAACAGGATGCGGGCGGTCATGCCCCACACGGTGTCCTCGGGGAGCTCGAAGAAGTGCATGGCCCGGTCGGGCACCGGCACGTCCCACCGCTCCTCCCGGTAGACGGCCATCAGGTCGGACAGGGCCACGTCGAACACGGCCTCGACCTCGGCGGGGGCCGCTACCAGGCGGGGTCGCCGCCGCAGCAGCCCCACGATCGGGGTGGCCACCGAGCCGGACGAGGCGCCCACGACGGGGTCGAGCCAGCCGACCACCTCCGCGTCGGCGGGGACGATCCCCACCTCCTCGGCCGCCTCGCGCAGGGCGGCCTCCACCATGGACTCACCCGGGTCGACCTTGCCGCCGGGCAGGGCGATCTCCCCGGGATGGGTCGGCAGGGCGACGGCCCGGCGGATGAGCACCACCCGGGCATCGCCGCACTCCTCGAACAGGGCGAGCAGGGCGGCCGCAGGCGAGATGGCCGGCTCGGACCGGCGGCGGTCGCCCAGCAATTCCCGGACATGGGCCACCGGCGTGCGGCGGGACCGGACGGGGAGGTCCTCCCACGGCGGCGGTCCGCCCGGGCGGGCGCCGGGAGGGCGGGGGACGGTCTGGCGGGACGTGGGCGGGTCGCCCCGGCGTCAGGACCCGGCCGGGGACCGGGCGGCCAGCTCTTCCAGGACCTCGCGCATCCCCGCCGTCTTGAGGTTGCTGAGGACCCGGCCGGGAGGCGTCTCACCGCGCTCCCACTCCATCCAGGCGCTGAGCAGCTTCTGCGGGTCGGGGGGCGGTCGGTCCATGGGAAGGACGAGGCTACCGCTGCTGCCAGTGGGCCGCGAGCAGGTGGACGGGCTGGGTGAGCAGGTCGACGATCGGCACCTCTCCGAGGACGGCCTCCTCGAAGACCGGTTCCCGCTCGGTGACGGCGTCGACCAGGGCGTCGTAGCGGTCGAGGTAGGCGGTGAGGACGGCCTGGGCGGCGGCCGAGTCGAGCCGGTCGAAGAACCGGGCATGGAGGAGGCACAGGCCGGTGACCTCGCCCTCCTTGACCTCGGGGACGATGACCACCGTGCGCTGATCGGCGCCGCCGCGGGCCACCAGCACCTCCCGCAACGTGGCGGCCCGGTGCTTGGAACCCCGCAGCCGTGGGTCGGCGTCGGTGCGGGTCGGGATGCCGGTGGCGATCCCGCCCCGGTCGACCACCCGCACGGTGGCGCCCCGGTCGACCCGGCCCTCGACCGAGTAGCGGGTCCAGCCGGTGACCTCCTCCACCGCCGGTTCCAGGCCGGCCAGGGTGCGGAGGACCCGGTAGCCGAGCCGGTCGCGGGTGGCGCCGGCGGACAGCACGGCCTGCACCAGCCGGCTGGCGTAGAGCGCCTCCTCCGACCGCGAGATCCCCACGGTGACCGTCTTGGCCTGGTGCTTGATGGCGTCGACGGGGCGGGTCAGCTCGCCGATCGCCTTGGTGAGGGCGTCGGTCAGGTCGGCGAAGAAGGTGGTGGGGGTGGCCACCCGCCCCGTCTCCGCCTCGTACGACTCGAGGCCGTCGGAGAAGGTGGCGTGGCGCAGGAGGTTGGCGGTGCGCAGCGCGGTGCTGGCCTCCAGGTGGCCGTCGTAGCGCCCGGCTTGGAGGTCGCCCAGGAACTGGGCGGCGGGGCGCGCCACGGCCGCCCGCAGCTGCTCGAGGGCGCCCAGCTCGCCGTCGCCCAGCACCGTCTCCAGACCGGCGCGGATCTCACGCAGGGGCCGGGCCTGGGCGTCGATGGCCAGGGCCGCCTCGTAGCCGAACAGGTGCCCGGCCATGGCGGCCACCACGAAGGCCAGGGCGGGCTCCACCGTGGGCACCGCCAGCACCTCGAGGGCGGCGTCGAAGCGGGCGGCGGCCGGCTCGTCGGCGATGACGATGGGCGCCGCCTTGTGGGCGCCGTAGATGGCGATCTCCTTGGCCACGTCGTCGGCGTTGCCGGGAGGCAGGCCGGCGGCGCAGACCAGGATCAAGGGCTCGGAGGACAGGTCGATGTGCTTCTTGTCCTCGGTGAGGTCGCAGGCGATCGACTTGTAGCAGAGCTCGGAGAGCTTGATCCGCACCTCCTCCGCCGCGATGCGGTTGGCCCCGTTGCCCACCACCGCCCAGTAGCGGCGGGGTGGGGCGTGGCGCTGGGCGGCGGCCGCGATGGCTGAACGGCGCTCCAACACCCGGGCCATGGCTGCGGGCAGGTCGCGCAGGCCCGCCAGCAGACTGGCGTGCGTGGCCCGCCCCCGGGTGGACGACGCACCGAGCTCCTCGGCCAGGGCCACCCCAAGCAGCACGCACGCCGCCACCTGGGCGTAGAAGGCCTTGGTGGACGGCACCGCCATCTCCACGTCCCGCCCGTCGGACGTGTACAGCACGCCGTCGACCTTCTCGACCAGGTCGCTGTTGCGGCGGTTGACGATGCCGATCACGGTGCCGCCTCGGGCCCGCACCAGGTCGACGGTGCGGTTGGTGTCGGTGGTCGTACCCGACTGGCTGACGGCGACGGCCAGGGTGTCCGACATGTCGTCGGCCAACCCGAAGCCGGAAAGCTCGGTGGCGAGCGTCGAGTCCACCTGCACGCCGGTGACGCCCGCTGCGGCCAGCACCGGCTCCAGGACGGCCGGAAGAGCCTGGCCGGCCACCCCCGCCGTCCCCTGGCCGATGGTGACGATGCGGCGGATGGCGCCGCTGCGGAGACGTGCCCGTACCGGCCCGGGCAGGGTCTCCTCGCCCAGCGCGACGGCCAGGCGCCCACCGCTGGTGACCAGCCGCCCCCGCAGCGTCTTCTGCACCGACTGGGGCGCCTCGGAGATCTCCTTCAGCAGGTAGTGGGGGTAACCCCCGCGGTCGACGTCGCGCGTGGTGATCTCGGCGGTGCGCACCTCGCCGGGGTCGACGGGCAGGTCGGCCCCGTCGTAGCCCAGCCGGCGGACGCCCTCCAGCGTCCCCGCCCCCTCGGCGTCGACGACCAGGATCTGCCCGGGCGGCGACCCCGCCTCCCCGTCCATGCGGAGGTAACGGGACGTCTCCTCCACCAGGCCGTAGGGCTCGCTGGCCACCAGGAAGGCGTCCTCGGCCAGCCCCACGTAGAGGGCCTGGCCGCTGCCCCGCAGGGCCAGCAGCAGCCGCGACGGCGTCTCCCCGCACGCCGCAGCCACCGCCACCGAGCCCTCCAGGGCACGGGCGGTGGATACGAAGGCGTCCTCCAGCGTCGCGCCCTCTCCCAGGCGCCGGGAGACGAGCACGGGGATGACCTTGGCGTCGGTGGTGACCTCGAGGGGCACGCTCAGCCGCTCCCGCTCCTTGAGGGCGGCCTGGTTGTCGACGTCGCCGTTGAGAGCCGCGACCACGTAGGGGCCCGTCTCCCGGTCCTCCTCCTCCTGGTTGAGCGGGTGGGCGTTGGCCTCGGAGATGATCCCCACGCTCGCCCAGCGGGTGTGGCCCAGGACCGTGGCCCGAGCCGACGGCGAGCGCAGGGCCCGGCGCAGGAGGTCGTCGGAGCGGATGGCGTCCCGGAGCCGGCGGGTGTTGTCTCCCAGCTCGCCGATCTCGGCCGCCGCCTTGTAGACGAAGGCCAGGTGCGGCCCCGCCGCCCGCACCGCCAGCGAGGTGAACAGCCGGTCGGCGGTGCGGTCGGCGGCCAGGGCCGCCATGTCGGGGTCGGCCAGGTCGAGCCCGTGCCCCTCGACCAGCACATGGATGCCGGCCGAGTCCCGGCCCCGCACCTCCAGGCGGTCGATGGCCGACAGGGCCGTCTGCACGGATGTGAAGGCCTCCAGAGCGGCCGGCCCCGCCTCGGGCCCGGCCAGGTCTCCCACCGCCGCGGCGGTGCGCAGCCGGTCGTGGCGCAGGGCGAAGGCGGCGTCCTTCAGGCGGACGAGGGCGGCGTTGAGCGCCTCGATCTCGGCCGAGCCGCCCGTGAGCGCCGGCTCACCCGAGTCGAGCCAGCCTTCGATGCGCAGCACCTCGGAGTCGAGGCGGTCGAGGCGGGAGGTCAGCGCGGCCGGGAGCCAGGCGTCGGCCAGCAGGGCCCGAACCCCGGGAACGCCCCGCAAGGCCCGGTCGACGTCCTCCACCGCCGACGCCGCATCGCCCAGGGTGCCCAGGTCGGCGGCCGCCGCCAGGGCCGCGTCGAAACCCGCGACCAGGACGTCGCTTGACGGCGGCTCCCGCCGGCTGGGACGCCGAAGGACCGCCACGATGCCGCACATGGGAGCCGAGGGTACCGCCGGCCACCGGCTGTAGGATCCCGCCCATGGCCGTGGAGGTGCAGGTCCACCGGGGCCGCTGCATCGGCTCCAAGTCGTGCATCAACGCCGCCCCCGGCGCCTTCGAGCTCGACGCGGTGAACGTGGCCGTCGTCCGTTCGCCCATGACCGAGGCGGTGGAGGCCCTCGTCGAGGCGGCCGAGTGCTGCCCCACGGGGGCCATCTCCGTCACCCGGGACGGCGAGAAGCTGGCCTGACCCCTTGGTTTCGGGGCGCCCGAACCACCCTGGAGGTGGCTGGGACGCCCCAGAACGCTCGGGGATCGACTTTTAGGCCCCCATGTGCCGCATGGCGCCGCCGGCCGCGCCCATGCCCTGCATGGACATCGGGCCCCGGCTCGGGATGCCGTGCGGCTCGAACTTCTCGGGCTTGTCGGTGACGAGCGCCTCGGTCGTGAGCAGGATGCCCACCACCGACGCCGCGTTCTGGAGAGCCGACCGCACCACCTTGGCGGGGTCGATGATCCCGGCCGCGACCAGGTCTTCGATCTCGCCGGTGGCGGCGTTGAGCCCGTGACGGGGGTCGGCCAGGCCGGCCACCCGCTCGGCCAGCACCGCGCCCTCCAGGCCGGCATTGGCCGCGATCCACCACAGCGGCGACTCGAGGGCCCGTCGGACGATGCTCACGCCCACCGCCTCGTCGCCCTCGGCGTCCAGCTCGTCGAGGGCGGCGCGGGCCCGCAGCAGGGCGGTGCCGCCGCCGGCCACGATGCCCTCCTCAATGGCCGCCCTGGTGGCGGACACGGCGTCTTCGATGCGGGCCTTCTTCTCCTTGAGCTCGACCTCGGTGGCGGCGCCGACCCGGATGATGGCCACGCCCCCGGCCAGCTTGGCCAGGCGCTCCTGGGTCTTCTCCTTCTCCCACTGCGAGGAGGCGTCGTCGAGCAGGAAGCGGACGAACCGCATGCGCTCCTCGATCGCCGCCCGCTCCCCGAGCCCCTCGATGATCGTGGTCTCGTCCTTGGTGACCTTGACCTGGCGGGCCCGGCCCAGCATGTCGAGGGTGGCCGTCTCCAGCTTGATGCCGAGGTCCTCGCTCACCAGCTTGCCGCCGGTGACCACGGCGATGTCCTCCAGCAGCTGGCGGCGGCGCTCGCCGAACCACGGCGCCTTGACCGCCACCGAGTTGAACGTGCCCCGCAGCTTGTTCACGACGAGCGTCGAGAGGGCCTCGCCGTCGACGTCCTCGGCCACGACGACCAGCGGCTTGCCGGTCTGCATGACCTTCTCCAGCACCGGGAGCAGCTCGGCCACGGAGGAGATCTTCTTGTTGTAGAGGAGGATGTAGGGGTCGTCGAGCACCGCCTCCTGGCGGTCCTGGTCGGTGATGAAGTTGGGCGACAGGAAGCCCTTGTCCCACGCCATGCCCTCGACGAACTCCAGCGACATGCCGACGGTGTGCTTCTCCTCGAGCACGGAGACCACGCCGTCCTTGCCCACCCGCTCCATGGCGTCGGCGATCAGCTCGCCGATGTCGCTGTCGCCGGCCGAGATGGAGGCCACCTGGGCGATCTCGGCCCGGCCGTCGACATCCTTGGCCTGGGACTGGACGTGCTTGACAGCGGCGTCCACAGCCCGCTCGACCCCCCGCTTGAGGGCCAGGGGGCTGCCACCGGCGGTCACGTAGCGCATGCCCTCGTGCATCATCGACTGGGCCAGGACGGTGGCGGTGGTGGTGCCGTCGCCGGCCACGTCGTTCGTCTTGATCGCCACCTCCCGGACGAGCATGGCCCCCATGTTCTGGAAGGGGTGCGCCAGGGGGGTGACCTCGCGGGCGATGGTGACCCCGTCGTTGGTGACGGTGGGGGCGCCGAACTTCTTCTCCAGCACCACGTTGCGACCGCGCGGCCCCAGGGTGACCTTCACCGTGTCGGCCAGCTTGTCGACCCCTACCTCGAGGTCGTGACGGGCGTGCTCGTCGAACCGGAGGATCTTCGGCATGGTCAGGCGCTCTCGACGACGGCCAGGACGTCGCGGCCGTTGAGGATCAGCAGGTCCTCGCCGTCGATGGTGATCTCGGTGCCGCCGTACTTGCTGTAGACGACCACGTCGCCCACCTTGACGTCCATGGGGATGATGTCGCCCGACTGCTCGGAGCGGCGGCCGGGGCCGACGGCCAGTACGTCACCCTGCTGGGGCTTCTCCTTGGCCGTGTCGGGGATGACGATCCCGCTCACCGTCATCTCCTCCGCCTCGCGGGGTCGAATAACGATGCGGTCGTCGAGGGGCTTGATGTTCATTGCGGCATCGACCTCCGTGCGCGTTAGCACTCTCAGGTATCGAGTGCTAACGATAGTCGTGGTGAGGGGGTTGCGGCAACCGGCCCCGGTCAGGTCGTAGAGTTCTGCCTACACCGGAGAGAACGGGGGCGGACATGAAGCGACTGCTGGGGGCGCTGGCCTTGGTCGGGACGGTGCTGGCGGGCCAGGCGGCGCCGGCGGTGGCAGCCACCACCGGCAGCCAGTCCATCATCCTCGTCATCCGCGACGACGTGGCCACCGCCTACGCGACGGGGCCCATCTCGGGCGTGGGCACGTTCGTGGAGCACCCGGAGAACCCCGACTTGGTGACGTTCGTCTTCGAAGACGGATCGGTCACCTTCGAGGCCCCGAGCGACGAGGAGGACGAGTCGTTCAACGAGCTGGCCTGTGTCGGCCGCTTCACCTTCAGCGGCGACTACACGATCGTGGAGGGCACCGGGGCCTACGAGGGCGCCACCGGCGAGGGTGAGTTCGACGGGCGGGGGCTCTTCGTCGGGGCTCACACCGACGAGGGCTGCTCCGAGGAGGGGGGCTCCTTCTTCCTCTTCGTGCGGGTCACGGGCACGACCACGCTCCCGTAGGCCCGCCGCCCGGCTCAGGCCAGGCGGAGGTTGGGCACGGCGCCCGCGTCCATGGGCGTGGGGCCGTCCGACCGGTAGCGCCACCACGCGGCGGCGGCGATCATCGCCGCGTTGTCGGTGCAGAACTCGCGGCTCGGCACGAACGAGTCGATGCCGTCCTCTTCGCACGCCTCGACGATCCGCCGGCGGAGGAGGGAGTTGGCGGCCACCCCGCCCCCGATGCAGATGCTGGTCGCGCCCGTGTCGGCCGCCGCCCGCCGGGCCTTGGCCACCAGCACGTCGATCGCCGCGGCCTGGAACGAGGCGGCCACGTCGGCCACGCTCACGTCGGCGTTGTTCCGCACGTGGTTGACGACCGCCGTCTTGAGGCCCGAGAACGAGAAGTCGTAGCCCTCGGCGAGCATGGGCCGGGGGAAGCGGATGGCCTCGGGGTCGCCTTCGGGGGCCAGCCGGTCGATGACGGGACCACCTGGGTAGCCCAGGCCGAGGAAGCGGGCCACCTTGTCGTAGGCCTCCCCCACCGCGTCGTCCACCGTGGAGCCCAGCAGGCGGTACTTCCCGTGGTCCTCCATCAGCACCAGCATGGTGTGGCCCCCGGAGACGAGGAGGACGACGGTGGGCAGCTGGAGGTCGGGGCGCTCGAGGAACGAGGCGTAGAGGTGCCCCTCCATGTGGTTCACGCCGATGAAGGGCACGTCCCAAACCAGGGCCAGGGCCTTGGCCGCGCTCACGCCGACCAGCAGGGCGCCGACCAGCCCAGGGCCCACCGTGGCCGCCACCGCGTCGATCCCGTCGCCCTCCACACCTGCCTCCACCAGCACTTCCGCCACCACGGGGGTCAGCAGTTGGACGTGGGCCCGGCTGGCCAGCTCGGGGACCACGCCGCCGAAGCGGGCATGGAGGTCGACCTGGCTCGACACCACCGACGAGACCACGGCCGAGCCGTTGGCCACCACTGCGGCCGCCGTCTCGTCGCAGGACGTCTCGATGCCGAGCACGAGGAACGGGTCGTCGCGGGACGCTTCGGCCGGCGCGGTCACAAGGCCCTCCGGTCGTCGGTGACGATCGTCGTCCCCCGCAACCCCGCGTCGATGACGTCGAGTCGGGCGGCGTAGGCGGGCTCGTTCACGTCTTCGGCCCACATGATGAGCGCATCCTCGTTGGTCTCCACGTAGTAGTTCCTGCGCACGCCGGCAGGGCGGAAGCCGAACTGCCGGTACAGCTCCTGGGCGCCGGCGTTGCTCATCCGCACCTCGAGGGTGAGGGCGGTCGCCCCCCGCTGGATGGCCTCACGGGCCGCCACCAGCAGGAGCCGGGTACCGATCTTGCGGCGGTGCCAGACGGGGTCGACGGCCACGGTGGTGACGTGGCCCTCCTCCCCGCTCATCATCAGCCCGACGTAGCCCACGACCAGGCCGTCCACCCGGGCCACGTAGTACGCCCGGCTGCTGCGCAGGGCCATCTCGCTCATGAACAGGCTGAGCGACCAGGGCCGTGGGTGGGTCTCGGCCTCGATGCGCAGCACCGTCCGCAGGTGCCGCCGCCGCATGGGGACGATGTGGACCGTCAGGTCGGGGCCCCCGCCGGGCCGGCCGGGCGGGGCGGCGTGGCGGCGGTCGTCGCGGGCCCGGACCATCAGCGGGCGGCGCTGGCGGGGGCGCCGCGGCCCCACCCCGCGGTGGCGTTCCAGTTGAGCTCGGCGTCGGAGCGGCGCAGGTAGAGCGGCTCCAACTCCGACGGCGTGACGAAGTCCTCTCTGAGGGCCCTGGCGTGGGCCAGGGCGACCAGGGCGGCGGCCGAGGGGTAGACGTTGGGCGGCCCCGCGATCTGGCTGCCGGCGACGCGCGACAACTCCTGGGAGTAGCGCAGGGCCCCGTCGCCCACCAGCAGGGCGTCCTCCCCCTTGGCCTCCAGCTCGGAGGCGAGGTCCTGGGGAGAGCCGAGCTCGTAGCCGGAGAGGTTCTGGACACCGCCCGGAACCTGCCGGTAGCAGGCGTAGAAGACCTCGCCCCGCCGGGCGTCGATGACCGGGACGATCAGGCGGGTGCTGTGGCGGACGGGGAAGGCGAGCAGGTCGAGGCTGGCCACCCCGATCATCGGCAGGCGCAGGGCCTGGGCCAGCGTCTTGGCCGTGGTCACGCCCACCCGCAGCCCGCTGAACAGCCCGGGCCCGATGTCCACGGCCACCGCCCCGAGCTCCTTCAGCTCGACACCCGCCTGCCGGCAGGTGAACTCGATGGCCGGCACCAGGGCCTCGACGTGGCGGCGGCGGCGGGCGGCGTGGAACGAGGCCAGCACGCCCTCGTGGCCGCCGATGGCGCACCCCACCTGGACGGCGGCGGTCTCGATGCCGAGGATCAGCACCCGCTCACGCCCCTGCCGACCAACGCCCGACCGCCTCACCGATGGCCCGCAGGCGCGCAGGCCACGACGGGCCCACCGCCCGCAGCCGCACCACCCGCTCGTCGTCGGAGTCCCCCGGCTCCATGCGCACGGCCAGGAAGTCCGAGGGCAGGGCGGGGCTGACCACGTCGCCCCATTCGATGACCGTCACCGCGTCCTCGTCCAGCACCTCGGCGATCCCGAGGTCGATCAGCTCCTGGAGCCGGTCGAGCCGGTAGACGTCGAGATGGTTCATCGGCACCCGGCCGGCGTAGACGTGCATGAGCACGAAGGCCGGGCTGGTCACCGGCTCCTCCACGCCCAGGCCCTTGGCCAGGCCCTGGACGAACGCGGTCTTGCCCGTGCCCAGGCCTCCTTCCAGCAGGACCAGGTCGCCGGGGCGGGCGAAGGCGGCCAGCTCGGCGGCCAGCGCACGGGTGTCGTCCACCGACTTGGTGCGGACCTCGATCACGATGCGGACGGCGCCACCGCCGGAGCGTCCGCCCCCAGCAGCCGGGCGGCGCGGACGAGGTCGGCGCGCATCTGGGCCTGGGTCTCCCCACCGCCCCGGAGGACGGCGGCCGGATGGTACGTGGGCACGACCAGCCTTTTCCCGAGCGGGTAGACCCGGCCCCGGAGCTTGGTGATGCCCTCGGTGGTGGACAGCAGGAGCTTGGTGGCGAAGTTGCCCAGGGTGACGATGACCTTGGGGTCGACCAGCTCCAGTTGGGCGGCGAAGAACGGCCGGCACGCGGCGATCTCGCCGGGCAGGGGGTCCCGGTTGCCGGGAGGCCGGCACTTCACCGTGTTGGCGATGTAGCACCGGTCCCGGGTGAGGCCCATCTCCTCCAGCATGAGCCGGTCGAGGAACCGCCCCGACCGGCCGACGAACGGCTCCCCTTCGAGGTCCTCCTGCTCACCGGGCCCCTCGCCGACGAACATGAGGTCGGCGTGGGGATCGCCGACGCCGAACACCACCGTCGTCCGCCCGGAGTGCAGGGCGCAACGGGTGCAGGACAACGCCTCCCGCTCCACCTCGGCCAGCGTCGGCATCGGCCCCGATGGTAGCTCTGGCTCCGAAGTGCCCCACGCCCGCCGGTGCGAGCCCGGCCCGCCGCCCGACTCCGAGAATCCCCCTGCCCTTATCGCGGGTGTGTGGCTAGCCTCTCGGCCATGGGGGTTGTGGGGGTCCTGGCGGCGCGCTCGTTGACCGTCGAGCCGGGCGGTTCGGGGGCGGTCGAGCTGACCCTGCGCAACGACGGCGCCTCGGCCGCGAGGGTGCGGGTGCAGGTGGGCGGTCCGGCCGGCCCGTTCTCCTACGTGGTGCCCGACGTCCTGTCCGTCGAGCCGGGTGGTGAGGCCGCCGTCCGGGTCGGCTTCCGCCTTCCCCGAGCCTCGATCCCGCCGGCCGGACCGCTGGCGTTCGAGGTCAAGCTGGTCGACCCGAGCGCTCCGGAGAGTCGCAAGGCCTCGGCGCTGGC
Organism: Acidimicrobiia bacterium; assembly: GCA_046565765.1. Taxonomy (GTDB): domain Bacteria; phylum Actinomycetota; class Acidimicrobiia; order Acidimicrobiales; family AC-14; genus JBFMCT01. Next base: position 33,252 of record JBKHXX010000024.1, read on the forward strand.
CTCCGCCCCGACGGTGGCCGACGGCGTGCTCGACGTGGCGCCCTTCAGCATCCTGTCCACCACCCTCGACCCCCCCGAGGCATCGGGCACGGGCCCGAGCCGCCACGAGGTCTGCGTCGGCAACCGCGGCAACGCCCCCATCCGGGTCGATCTGGCCGTGCCCGCAGCCGACGGGCTCGACGTGACCGTCGACCCGCCGGTCCTCACCGCCTCCCCGGGTACGACCGCCCGCGCCGTCGTCGAGGTCAGGGCGGGCAAGCGGCCCTTCACCGGCCCCGACCGGGAGTTGCCGTTCACGGTGATCGCCACCCCCGAGGGCGCGGCCCCGGTGCAGCTTGCCGGCAAGGTCGTGCAGAAGGCGGCCTACGCCACCCGGACCCTCGTGCGCAGCGGTGTGGTGGCGGGCGTGGTGGTGTTGGCCCTGGTGGTGGCGGCCATCGCGTTCACCGGCGGGGGCGACCCCTCCACGTCGGCCACCGCCGGCACCGGCACCGTGCCGGCCACCGCGGGCGCGAACGCCGCCTGCCCGGCCGAGGGGCACGTCGACCGCTTCGGGGTGAACGGGCTGCGCCCCGAGGACATCCCGACGCTCCCCAACACCTATTCCTTCTTCCGGGTGAGGAGCGACGGCTGCACGCCGGTGCGCTTCAACCCGTGCGAGCCGATCTCCTACGTGCAGAACGTGGCCCTCGCCCCGCCGACCGGCCCCGACGACGTCCGGGAGGCGTTCGCCCGCCTGTCCCGGGCCACGGGCATGACGTTCGTGGACGAGGGCACCACCGACGAGGTGGCCCGCCGCGGCCACTCCGTGGTCGAGCGCTACGGGGAGCGGTACGCGCCCATCCTCGTGAGCTGGACCCGGTTCGGCAACCAGGGCGACGACCCCGCCATCCAGGCGGTGGGGCGGGGCATCGGCAGCGTGGTGGACGACGTGATCGTGTCGGGCCAGCTCAGCCTCAACGTCGACGCGGTGACCGACCGCGACGCCCGCACGCCCGTGCAGGGCGGCTTCGGGCCGGCGCTCGGCTCGGGGGTGGGGGCCATCGGCCCCAAGGAGGTCACGTGGGGACGGATCATCCTCCACGAGCTGGCCCACGTGGTGGGACTGGGCCACACCCGGGACAAGGGGGCGATCATGTACCCCGAGACGGCAGAGCAGACCTCCCGGCCGGCCGAGTTCAAGCAGCCCGACCTGGAGGGCCTGCGCTTCCTCGGCCGCGAGGCGGGCTGCCTGACCACGCCCGCCTGGCGCACCCCCTAAGTCTCCCGCTTCTCCAGGGAGTCTCCGATGAGCCACAGGGTCGGGGGCCAAAGGCCCACGAACAGCGCCCTGCGCTCGGCGTTCCCGCGCTCGTCCTGGTCGACCGTCTTGGCCCGGATCCAGAGCCCGATGCACAGCCCCACGCCTCCCATGGACATCAGGTGGAAGTGCCAGCCGCGCAGCCCGAGGGTATGGAGGAAGCCGGTGACCATGGTCGGCGCGTACCCAGCCCTCTCCTCCTAGAACCGTGGCCGGGCGCTTCGTCACCACCGCGCTGTGGCCGGCCGGGGTGGGCCTCACCGCCTGGCACTACCTGTGGCGCACCACGCCGCTGCACCGCCGGGAAGCGGTTGGCACGGCCGCCCAGGACTGCCCCCCGCCGCTGCCGCCCGACGTCTCCTCGCACGGGTTCCAGCAGGTGGACGACGGCGTCGGTCCGCTGTTCCACCGCCGCTACACGGCCCGTATCCGCGACGCGCCGGTGAGGGCCGAGGCCCTCATGGAGCGGGTCGCGTCCGACCCCAACGCCGTCGCCCCCACCGAGTTCGCCCGCTTCACCAAGCGGAACGGGGTCGAGGGCCACCTCGCCGTGGGCGACGAGTTCATCGTCCGCATGCCGGGCCCCTGGAACGGGCCCGTGAGGGTGGTGGCGGTCACGCCCACTTCGTTCCGGCTGGCGACGCTCGAGGGCCACCTGGAGGCGGGCCAGATCGAGTTCCGGGCGGCCGACGCGACGGGCGACGTGGTGTTCACCATCGAGTCCTGGGCGCGGAGCGGCGACCGGCTGTCGAACGTCCTCTACAAGACGGTGCCGCTGGCCAAGGAGGTCCAGCTCCACATGTGGTCGTCGTTCCTCGAGAACGTGGCCAAGCTGGCGGGCGGCCGCCTCCGGGGCGGGCTCGACATCGACACCCGGCGGGTCGACTACCCCACGTAGTGCCGGGGCACGCGGGGCCCGATCCCGGCCAGGACCTCGTAGGCGATCGTCCCCACCCGCTCCGCCCACTCCCACGCGTCGATCCGCTCGCTTTCCTGAGCGCCCACCAGCACCGCCTCGTCGCCAGCGGCCACCGAGCCGTCGTCGCCGCAGTCGACGAGGATCTGGTCCATGGTCACGCTTCCGGCGATGGGCCGCCGCCGCCCTCCGATCAGCACCTCGCCACCGGTGACGCCCAGCCGCCACGGCACCCCGTCGGCGTACCCGACGGGCACGGTGGCCACGTGGGAGCGGCGCTCCAACCGGTAGCGCAGCCCGTAGGAGAGGGCCTCGCCGGCATCGACCTCCTTCACCAACGACACGCGCGCCTTGAGGGAGAGGGCGGGCCGGAGGGGAGCGGCGCCGACCAGCGCCGGGCTGGGTGCCACCCCGTACACGGCGATGCCGCAGCGGACCATGTCCCCGTGGCAGGAGGGGAAGGCCAGAGCACCCGCGCTGTTGCAAGCGTGCACCATCGGCGGGCGGATGCCGGCCGTGCCCAGCTCGTCCAGCGCCGCCCGCAGCCGTTCGAACTGGCCGGTCGTGAACCCTTCTTGGGGCGCGTCGGCCACCGCGAAGTGGGTCCACATCCCCTCCAGCCGCAGCTGGGGGCTCTCCTCCACCGCCATCGCCAGCTTCACGGCGTCGGCGGGGGTTACGCCCACCCGGTGCATTCCCGTGTCGACCTTCACGTGGACGGGGACGGGCTCGGGGGGGGCCGCCGCCACCGCCGCCCCGGTCAGGGCGGCCAACCCCTCGGCGGTGTAGAGCGTCGGGGTCAGTCCGAGGTCGACGACGTCGGCCATGGCCGCCGGCGGAGGTTCCGAGAGGAGCAGGACGGGGGCGGTCAGGCCCGCTTCCCGCAGCAACGCCCCTTCCTCCACCAGCGCCACCGCCAGCCACGTCGCCCCGCCCGCCATCGCCGCCCGGGAGACCTCGATCGACCCGTGCCCGTACCCGTACGCCTTGACCACCGCGCAGACGGCGGCGGGCGCCACCCGCTCGGCGAGCACGGCCACGTTGTGGCGCACCGCGCCGAGGTCGATCTCGGCCCACACCGGCCGGGTCATCCTGCGCCGGCCTCGTCGAGGACGGCGGGCAGGGCGTCCAGGAGGTCGCCCGCCACCAGCCCGCGCCGCCAGCCCCGGTTGCCGGCCGCACCGTGGACGTAGGCCGCCAGCCCCGCTGCCCGCAAGGGCGGAAGACCCTGGGCCAGCAACGCCCCGAGCACGCCGGCCAGCACGTCGCCCGTGCCCGCCGAGGCCAGGCGGGCGTCGGCCTGGTTGGCGAGCAGCGACGAGCCGTCGGGATCGGCCACCACCGTCGTCGACCCCTTGAGCAGCACCGTCGCCCCCGTGCGTCCGGCCAGGTCCCGGGCCGCGGCCAACCGATCGGCACCGGGCGGGTGGCCGGTCAAGCGCTTGAACTCGCCGTCGTGGGGGGTCAGAACGGTGGGCGCCGAGCGCTGCCGCAGCACGTCGGCCGCCTCCTCGGCCGTGCCCAGGGCGAACAGGCCGTCGGCGTCCAGCACCATCGGCACCGCCACCTTCGGGAGCAGGCTGCGGACGGCCTCGGCGGTGCTGTCTGTGCGGCTGAGGCCTGGTCCCACGATCACCGCCTTGGCCCGAGCCGAGTCCTCGGCCACGTCGGCGTCCCAGCCCGTGGCCGGCACCGACCGGCCCACCACCTCGAGGAACGGCGGCAGGGGCGCGACGCCGGGGATGGCCAGCCGCACCGTCCCCGCCCCCGCTCGCATCGTCGCCCGGGCGCACAGGTGAGCGGCCCCGGCCATGCCCGGCGAACCGGCCACCACGTAGACCGCCGACCTCCACTTGTGCGAGTCCCGGACGGGCGGCGGGAGCCAGGCTCCCAGGTCGCCCTCGTCCACCAGCGCGGCTCGGGCCGACGACACGTCGAGACCGATGTCCGCCACCTCGACCTGCCCCGACCGCTCCGGACCTTCACCCAGGAGCAGCCCCGGCTTGAGGGCCGCGAACGTCACCGTGTGGTCCGCCCGCACCGCCCCGGCGCCGGCCTCCCCGGTGAGCCCGTCCACACCCGAGGGGATGTCGACGGCCAGCACCGGTGCGCCGCCTGGCTCCGGCGCCCGGTACTCGCCCCGGAAGCCGGTCCCGTAGGCGGCGTCGATCACCAGGTCGCACGGACCGACGGCCGGGGCGCCCGCCGCGGCGTCGACCACCTGCACCCCCACGCCCCGGCGGACCAGGCGGGCGGCCGCGGCCCGGCCGTCGGCCCCGTTGTTGCCCTTCCCGGCCACCACCACGACGCGCCGGCCGTAGCCGCCGCCCAGCATGCGCAGGGCGGCGCGGGCCACCGCCGCCCCGGCCCGCTCGACCAGCACCTCCACCGGCTCGGGCGCGGCCTCGTCGATGGCCTTCATCTCCTCAGGGGTCACGATCGGTCGCACGGCGGCAGGGGCTTCTCGCCTAGAGGGCCACGGCCACGGCCTGGGCCACCGTGTCGGTGTGGGTGAGCGAGAGCTTCCAGGCCGCCACGCCCAGCCCCCGCGCTTTGGCCTCGGCCCGGCCCCGCAGCACGAGCGAGGGGGCGCCCGACGGAGCGGACACCACCTCCACGTCGTGGAAGGGGAACGCCCCGATGCCCACGCCCAACGCCTTCATCACCGCCTCCTTGGCCGCGAACCGGGCAGCCAGCCGGGGGGCCGGGTCGTGCCAGCGCGCGCCGTAGGCCAGTTCCCCGTCGGTGAACAGCCGGGCCGCCGCCGCCGGCCGTCGCTGCAACAGCGCCCGGAAGCGGTCGACGTCGACCGCGTCGATCCCGATGCCCAGCACGAGGGGAAGGCTAGACCCGGGGTTCGGACCCGGCCGCCGGCCCCAGCGCCCGCACCGCCGCGGCGGCCAGGCGTTCGGCCGCAGCCTGCGCCTCGGCCACGGTGGCCGACTCCACCATCACCCGGATCAGCGGCTCGGTGCCGCTGGGGCGGATCAGCACCCGGCCCGTGCCGGCCAGCGCCTCCTCCACCGCCCGCACCTCGGCCCACAGCTCGCCCGCCCCGTCCAGCTCCCGGCTCGCCACCCGTACGTTGCGCAGCACCTGAGGCCGGCGGGTCATGACCGCAGCCAGCTCGGCCAGGGACCGGCTGGTGCGGGCCATGACGTCGAGCACCTGGAGCCCCGTGAGCATGCCGTCACCGGTGGTGGCCAGGTCCCGGAAGATGACGTGACCCGACTGCTCGCCGCCCAGGGCCCAGCCGCCCTTCTCCAGCGCCTCCAGCACGTACCGGTCGCCGACCGCGGTGTCGACCACGTGCACGCCGTGCTCGGCCATGGCCTGGCGGAAGCCCAGGTTGGCCATCACCGTCACCACCACCGTGTCGCCCGGCAGCTTCCCCCGGCTGCGCCGGTCGACGGCGCACAGGGCGATGATCTCGTCCCCGTCCACGAGGAGGCCGGCGGCGTCGACGGCCAGCACCCGGTCGCCGTCGCCGTCGAAGGCCAGTCCCGCGTCCGCCCCGGCCGCCGCCACCGCCCGCTGGAGCCCCTCGGGGTGGGTGGACCCGCACCCGTCGTTGATGTTGCACCCGTCGGGCTCGGCGGCGAGGACGTCGACCTCCGCCCCGAGCGACTCGAACAGCTCCCCAGCCAGTCCCGACGTGGCGCCGTTGGCGCAGTCGAGCACCAGCCGCAGCCCGTCGAGCCGCCGTCCCTCCAGGCTCGACGCCAGGAACCCGAGGTAGGCGCCCCGCCCGTCCCGCTCGGTGATCCGGCCCACGCCCGTCCCCGTGGGCGCCGACGCCGTGCACCCGCCCGCCCCCCGGTCCAGCTCGGCCTCGAGCAAAGCCTCGGTGGCGTCAGGGAGCTTCAGGCCGCCGGCGGTGAAGAACTTCACCCCGTTGTCCGCGAACGGGTTGTGCGACGCAGAGATCATCGCCGCCGGCAGCCGCTCAGCCCGTGAGTGCCAGGCCACGCCCGGGGTGGGCAACACGCCCAGGTCGACCACGTGGGCGCCCTCGGCCGCCAGCCCGGCCGCCACCGCGGCGGTGACCATCTCCCCGGACCAGCGGGTGTCACGGCCGACGAGGAACGGCCCCGGCCCCAGCACCCGGGCCGCGGCCCGGCCCAGCGAGAGCAACACCTCGGGGGTCAGCTCGGCGTTGGCGATGCCCCGCACGCCGTCGGTCCCGAAGCGCAACGTCACGGCGCCGCCAGGAGGGTGGGGACGGGTCCTACCGCTTCGAGTACTGCGGCGCCTTGCGGGCCTTCTTCAGCCCGTACTTCTTGCTCTCCTTCTCCCGGGCGTCCCGGGTGAGGAAGCCGTTCTTCTTGAGCTGGGAGCGGAGCTCGGCGTCCAGCTCCACCAGCCCCCGGGCGATGCCCAGGCGCAGGGCGCCGGCCTGGCCGGACACGCCCCCGCCGTCGATGGTGGCGTCCACGTCGTAGACCTCCGCCGTCGACGTGAGCCGCAGCGGCTCGGTGACGATCATGCGGTGGGTCTCGGTGGGGAAGTACTCGGCGATCGGCCGCTTGTTGACGGTGATGGCGCCGCCTCCGGCACGGATCCGCACCCGGGCCACCGCCTCCTTGCGACGTCCGGTGGCCTGCACGAGCGGCTTGGGCATGACTCCTCTTCCTCCTGCTACGACCGGGCCCGGGCGTGCGCCAGCTCGAGGGGCTGGGGCATCTGGGCGGCGTGGGGGTGCTCAGGACCGGCGTAGACCTTGAGCTTCTTGAGCTGCTTCCGACCGAGGGGGCCGCGCGGGAGCATCCCCTTGACCGCCCGCCGGATGGCGTCCTCCGGATCGTTGGCCAGGACGTCGACGTAGCTGCGGCGCTTCAGCCCACCCGGGTAGCCGGAGTGGCGGATCGCCTCCTTCTTCTCCGCCTTGCCCGAGGTGAGCACCACCCTGGCCGCGTTGACGACGATCACGTGGTCGCCCGTGTCCATGTGGGGGGCGAACATCGGCTTGTGCTTCCCCCGCAGCACCCGGGCGACCTCGGTGGACAGGCGCCCGAGGACCAGCCCGTCGGCGTCGACGACGTGCCAGGCGCGGGTGATGTCGGCAGGTTTTGGCGAGTAGGTACGCACGCAGGCTCCCTCTATGTCGGCGGCGCGCCAACCGATCGAGTCTACCGTGCGCAACACATGGTCTCCATCGAGGACATCCGCCAGGCGGCCGCCCGGGTCAAGGGGGCCATCCGCCCCACCCCGCTCGACCGATCCGACAACCTGAGCCGGTTCCTCGGGCGGCCCGTCGCCCTCAAGCCCGAGCACCTCCAGCGTACGGGGTCGTTCAAGATCCGGGGGGCCACCAACCTCGTCTCCCGGCTTCCGCCCGGTACCGAGGTGGTGGCCGCCTCCGCCGGCAACCACGCCCAAGGGGTGGCCCTGGCCGCGGCCCAGGCGGGCCTGGCGGCGACCATCTTCATGCCCCGCAGTGCCGCCCTGCCCAAGGTCGAGGCCACCCGCAACTACGGCGCAACCATCCACCTGGGCGGCGACACCGTCGACGACGCCATCGCCGCCGGCCGGGCCTACGCCGCCGCCCGGCCCGGCGCCCGCTTCGTCCCTCCCTTCGACGACCCCCTCGTGATCGCCGGCCAGGGGACGATCGGGCTCGAGCTGGCCGAGGAGGCGCCCGACGCCGAGGTCGTCGTCGTGCCGGTGGGTGGCGGCGGCCTCATCTCGGGGGTCGCCACCGCCCTCGCCGGCGCCGGCTCCACCGCCCGGGTGGTCGGCGTGGAGGCGGAGGGGGCGGCGTGCATGACCGCCTCCCTGGCCGCCGGCCGTCCCGTCACCCTCCCCGGCGTGTCGACCATGGCCGACGGCATCGCCATCAAGGGGCCCTCCGACCTGACCTTCGAGCATGTCCGTGTTCATGTCGACGAGGTCGTCACCGTCGACGAGGACGAGATCAGCCGGGCCGTGGTCCTCCTTGTCGAACGGGCCAAATCGGTGGTCGAGCCGGCCGGGGCCGTCTCCCTGGCCGCCCTGATGGCCGGCAAGATCCGGGGCACCGGCCTGGCCGTCGCCCTGCTCTCGGGCGGCAACGTCGACCCCTTCCTCCTGCTCCGCCTGATCGACCGCGGCCTGTCCGCCTCCGGCCGCTACCTCATCCTGCGGGTGCTGCTCAGCGACCGTCCCGGCGCCCTGGCCGGCCTCACCGCCCGTGTCGCGGCCATGGAGCTCAACATCCTGGCGGTGGAGCACCACCGCTCCGGCATGCAGCTCGCCGTCGAGCAGGTCGAGGTCGTGCTCACCGTGGAGACCCGCGACCCCGAGCACCGCGACGCGGTGGTCGAGGGCCTGCGGGAGGCCGGCTACTGGGTCGAGCTCGTCCGGTAGCCCCGCCAGCGGGCTACGTCTCCGGCGCCGGCCTCCGGGGCACGACGACGGGATTGTTGAGGAAGTACTCGTCACGCGGGAACAGGTCCCGGTTCACCTGGTCCCCGCCCACCTCGGCAGTCAGCTCACCGCTGCGCAGCGGCACCGGCCGGGCCTCGCCGAGCACCTTGCGGATGGACTGGAGCCGGCCTTCGGGCAGGGTGAACTGCCCGCTGGCAGAGGCCATGAGGGCGTCGAGCCGTTGCTGCAACAGCGCCCCGTCGTAGGTGAGCGGCTGGTTGGAGGCCAGGAAGAACTGGGAGTCGTGGTACGTCGGCACGGTGAAGGCGAGGACGTGCTCGAAGACCTCGGTCACGCCGTTGGCGGTGCGGTCGCTGGGGAGCCACTGGGCGAACACCCCGCCCTCCGCCAGCCGGCTGCGCACCAGCTCGTAGAACTCCACCGAGTAGAGACTGCCGCTGAAGGCGGCCTGGGGCCGGATCACGTCCACCGTCATGACGTCGAAGCGCTCGTCGGTCTTCAGCAGCCACTTGCGCCCGTCGCCGACGTGGATGTCCATGCGGTCCTCGGCGAACAGGCGCTGGTTCTCACGCGAGCCTCCGTCGGCCAGGCTGCGCAGCAGATCCAGCTCCCCCCCGCACAGCTCGACCACGTCGATGCTCTCCAGCCGCTCGTCCAGGAGCATCCCGTAGGGCGTGGCGCCGATCCCCAGGCCCACGGCCATGGCGTCGGTCGGGTCGGGATGCATCAGCGCAGGCAGGAGCCCGATCAGCACGTGGTAGTCGTCGTACGGGTAGCCGTTCTGCGACGCCCCGTTGATGAACAACAGGTACTCGTCGCCGTTGCGACGCAGGGCGTTCACGCAGGCCCGGTCCTCGGCCAGCGAGAAGTCGGTCTCCTGAGCGCTGTGCAGGAACGACCACAGCTTGTAGTTCGACGGGAAGGCGGCCAGGGCGCCACCCATCACGAGCACTGCTCCCCCCGCCAGCAGGGCACGGCGCGTCCGGTCCCCCGCCATGGCCGCCGCCGCCAGACCGGGTATCAGCAGCAGGGCGGCCAGCAGCCGGAACACCCCGGACGTGCCGATGCGGTCGACCAGGACGAAGCCCACCACCAGCGTCCCGACCACGTTCCCGACGATGTTGGAGAACAGCAGGCGCCCCGTCTGGCGGCCGAGGGTGTCGATGCGGCGCGCCACGAGCGCCTGGGCGAAGGGGAAGGCACTGCCCATGAGCAGCACGGGCGCGCCCATGACCATGAGCGGCCCGATCAGGTGGACGAAGGCCATCCGGGCCAGCTCCCGCGGCGGCCAGAAGTCGTAGTTGCCCAGGTTGTAACCGTCGATGGCGAAGTGCCGGCGGAGGGGCCCGTCGATGCCGAGCAGGCCCGGTAGCTGCACGAGGGCGAAGAGGCCGGCCAGGGCGGCCACCCCCACGCCGAACTGCAGACCGAGGAACCACCGCTCGGGCCGTTGCACCCGGGCCACGACGCGGGAGGCGATGGCCGCTCCCGTGCCGAACAGGAGCAGGTAGAGGGTCAGCACGTGGGCGAACGTGTACGAGTTCGACCTCATCAGCCCGTCGATGGTGCGGAAGAACACCACCTCGAGGCCCAGCGCGACCGCGCCGGTGAGCCCGTAGATGACGAACCACGGCCACGCCGCCCGCTCGTCGCCGGCGGCCACCGGCGCCTCCTCGGCCACCGCCGGCTCCGCCTCCTCGGGCATTCGGGAGGCGGTGCGCCACAGGCTCAGCACCAGGGCCGCGGCCAGCAGGTTGAGCGTGCCCGCCGCCCGCACCGAGCCGCGGAAGCCGAGGTTGCCCAGCAGCAGCCATCCCGAGACGGCCGCCCCGAAGCCCGCTCCCAGGGTGTTGATGGCGTACAGGCGTCCTACCAGCGGCCCCGCGTCCTGCACCCGGTCGACGATCCCTCGTGAGACCAGGGGCAGCGACAGGCCCATCAGCACGGTGGGCACCAGCAGCAGGGCGAAGTGGAAGAGGAACGCCCCGAGGGTGCCGCTGATGTGGGGGACCATGGCGCGGTAGCCGTCGTAGAACAGCCGGATGCTCAGCCAGGCGAAGATGCCGATCCCGGCGTTGGAGCAGGCGAAGGCCAGCAGGGACCGGCGGGGGCCGAGCCGGTCGGCCAGCGCCCCGCCGGCCAGGCTGCCGATCCCCAGCCCGGCCAGGAAGGCCGACACCACGGTCGTGAACGAGAACAGGTCCACGCCCGCATGCATGGTGATGACCCGTTGCCAGACCACCTGCAGCGTCAGAGCCGAAAACCCCGTGACCGCGAAGAGGGCGAAGAGAACTGCTTTCAGGCGGCGGGGCATGCGCCGGTCACTATCGCGCAGCCGGAGCTAGGGGCACCCGTCGGTATGGGCCGGATACGTGACGGCCCACAGGCACAACCCGTGGGCCGGGGCCACCCGGCCGGCCGCCGCCCGTTCCCGCTGGACCAGGATCGACCGCATCTCCCCCGCCCGGCGCCGGCCCGTGCCCATCAGCACCATGGTGCCCACCACCGCCCGCACCATCTGCTGGCAGAACGACGTGGCTTCGATCTCGAAGCGCAGCACCCCGTCGCCGGTATCGGTCCAGGCCGCCTCCGTGACCCGCCGCACCAGGCTGTAGTTCTCGACCCCTCGGGGCGCCCGGCAGAAGGACGTGAAGTCGTGTTCGCCGAGAAGGGGGTCGCACGCCAGGCGCAGGGCGGCCAGGTCGAGCGGATCGGCCACATGCCACGACGTCGCGGCCAGGAACGGGTCGGGCACGGGCCGGTTGAGCACCGTGTAGCGGTAGCGCCGGCGCAGGGCGGAGTGGCGGGCGTGGAAGCCGGCCGGGGCGCGCACCACCTCCCGCGCCACCACCCGGGGGGAGAGCTGGGAGTTGACCGAGCGCTGCAGCCGTTCCAGGTCGAGCCCCTCGGCGGGGGCGTCGAAGCTGACCACCTGGCCCCACCCGTGCACGCCCGCATCGGTCCGCCCGGCGATGCCCAGGTCGGGCGGCGCGTCCAACTGCAACGCCCGCTGGAGGGCGCCGGCCAGGGCCCCGCCCACGGTGACGGCGTTGGGCTGGGGCGCGAAGCCGGAGAAGTCCCTACCGTCGTAGGCGACGGTCATCCGCACCCGGACGACCGAGCCCGCCTCCTGCACCCGGCGGTTACACCAGCTCGATGCGGGCCATGGGGGCGTTGTCCCCGTGGCGGGGGCCCAGCTTGAGGATCCGGGTGTAGCCGCCGGGCCGGTCCTCGTAGCGGGGCGCGATCTCGTCGAACAGCTTGAAGGCCATGTCCTTGTCCCGGATGAAGGCGACGACCTGGCGGTGGTTGTGCACCCCGCCCTTCTTGGCCTTGGTGATGACCTTCTCCGCCACCGGGCGGAGGGCCTTGGCCTTGGCCTCGGTGGTCACGACCGCCTCGGCGGCGATGAGCGAGGCGACCAGGTTGCCCATCATCGCCTTCTGGTGGGCGGCGTCGCCCCCGAACCGGCGGGCCTTCTTGGGAGTGGCGGGCATGGCCGCCTACCCCTTGGTGCGGAGGGAGAGCCCCCGCTCGTCGAGCTTCTGCAGCACCTCGTCCAGCGACTTCTGGCCGAAGTTGGTGATGGCCAGCAGGTCGTCAGCCGTCTTCTGGACGAGCTCCCCTACGGTGTTGACCTGGGCCCGGCGCAGGCAGTTGCGGGGACGCTCGGACAGGTCGAGGTCCTCGATGGGCAGGTCGAGGTCGGGCGACCCGCTGCCCAGCACACCGACCTCGCCCAGCTCCAGCGACCGGGGGGCGTCGCTCATGTCCGCCACCAGGGAGACCAGCGAGCGGAGGGTGCCCCCCGCCGAGGCCAGCGCCTCCCGGGGCGAGATCGAGCCGTCGGTCTCGATGTCGAGGGTCAGGCGGTCGTAGTTGGTGGCCTGCTCCACCCGCGTGGGCTCCACGTTGAAGGCCACCCGCCGCACGGGCGAGAAGATCGAGTCGACGGGGATGACGCCGATGACCGAGGACTTCTTGTTGCGCTCGGCCGACACGTAGCCCCGGCCCCGCTCCACGGTGATGTCGATGGCCAGCCGTCCCTTGGCGGTGAGGCCGGCGATGTGGAGCTCGGGGTTGAGGATCTCCACGTCGTTGTGGGGCTGGATGTCGGCGGCGGTCACGTCGGCCGGCCCCCGCACGTCGAGGCGGAGGGTGACGGGCTCGTCCGACTCCACCCGCAGCACGAGGTCCTTGAGGTTGAGGATCAGGTCGGTGACGTCCTCCTTCACCCCCGGGATGGTGGTGAACTCGTGGAGGACGTCGTCGAAGCGGACCTGCGTCACGGCCGCGCCCGGGATGGACGACAGCAGCGTGCGGCGCAGCGAGTTGCCGAGGGTGTGGCCGAAGCCGGGCTCGAGGGGGGAGACGACGAACCGCTGACGGTTCTCCTCGGTGGTGTCGAGCGGCTCGACGGTGGGGCGCTGGATGATGAGCATGGCGATTCCTGGGGGTGCTGGGGGCGCCGGGGCCCGGTGGGACTACTTGGAGTACAGCTCGACGATCAGCGACTCGCGCACGGGCACGTCGATGTGCTCGCGCAGCGGCATGTCGCGCACCGTCACGGCCAGCCGGTCCCCGCCCGCTTCCAGCCAGGGAACGAGGGCCCGGTCGATGGTGTCGAGGTTGTGACGCAGGATGATCATGTTGCGGGACTTCTCCCGCACCTCCACCACGTCACCCTTGCGCACCTGGTAGCTGGGGATGGTGACCCGCTTGCCGTTCACGTTGACGTGCCCGTGGCGGACCCACTGCCGGGACTGCGAGCGGCTGGAGCCCCACCCGGCCCGGTAGACGACGTTGTCGAGGCGCTGCTCGAGCATGCGCAGGAGGTTCTCGCCGGTGATGCCGTCGCGGCGGTTGGCCTCCTCGTACATGTTGCGGAACTGCTTCTCGAGTACGCCGTAGATGCGGCGGGCCTTCTGCTTCTCCCGGAGCTGGAGCAGGTACTCGGACTCCCGCACCCGGCCCCGGCCGTGCTCGCCGGGGGGGTAGGGCCGGCGCTCGATCGGGCACTTCATCGAGTCGCACTTGGGGCCCTTGAGGAACAGCTTCATCTTCTCCCGCCGGCACAGCCTGCACACGGGACCGGTATACCTAGCCACAGGAC
>JBKHXX010000025.1:0-18405 GCA_046565765.1 Acidimicrobiia bacterium
TCCGACCCCGGCTACCGCCGCATCGTCACCCTGCGGGGCAACGTGCAGGAGGTGATGCTCGGCTACTCCGACTCCAACAAGGACACGGGCATCACCACGTCGCTGTGGGAGATCCACCGGGCCATGCGGGCCCTGCGCGACAGCGCCCGCCGCCACGGCGTGCTCCTGCGGCTGTTCCACGGCCGGGGGGGCACGGTCGGGCGGGGCGGCGGCCCCACCGGCGAGGCCATCCTGGCCCAGCCCTTCGGCGCCCTCGACGGCGCCATCAAGATCACCGAGCAGGGCGAGGTCATCTCCGACAAGTACCTGCTGCCCACCCTGGCCCGCCGCAACCTCGAGGTGGCGGCGGCCGCCGTGCTCCAGGCCTCGCTGCTCCACCGCGAGTCCCGCCAGCCCCTCGACCTCCTCGACCGCTGGGACGGGGTGATGGACGTGGTCTCCTCGGCCGCCCGCACCACCTACCGCAACCTCGTCGACGACCCGCGCCTCCCCGCCTACTTCACCGCCTCCACGCCGGTGGACGAGCTGGCCGCCCTCAACATCGGCTCCCGTCCCGCCCGCCGCCCCAAGAGCGCAACCCACGGCCTGGAAGGCCTCCGGGCCATCCCGTGGGTCTTCGGCTGGACGCAGTCCCGCCAGATCGTCCCGGGCTGGTTCGGGGTGGGGACGGGGCTGGCCGAGGCCCGGGCCGCCGGTTGCTCGACCGAGCTGGCCGACATGTACGCGGAGTGGCACTTCTTCCGCACCTTCATCTCCAACGTGGAGATGGTGCTGTTCAAGACCGACCTCGACATCTCGCGCCGCTACGTCGAGCGCCTGGTCGACCCCTCCTTGCACGACCTGTTCGAGGTGATCGTCGACGAGCACCGCCGCACCGTCGAGGAGGTCCTCTGCCTCACCGGCGAGCGCCGCCTCCTCGACCGCCACCCGTTGCTGCAGCGGACGCTCGCCACCCGCAACGCCTACCTCGACCCGATCAGCTTCCTGCAGGTCTCGCTCCTCGCCCGCCTGCGGGGAAGCGACAAGGCCGACGCCCAGCTGTGGCGGGCGCTGCTCCTGACCGTCAACGGCATCGCCAACGGCCTGCGCAACACCGGCTAGCCGGCCGGCGCGGGCAGGCGGAGGGCGAGCAGGGAGGCGTCGTCCTCCCGGCGGCGGCGGTCGATGCACGACGTGAGCACCGCGTCGCACAACGCCTCCAGGCCCCCGTCCCGGTACGTCGTGGCCTCCAGCATCTGGAGCAGTCCCAGGGCCAGCGGCTGGTCGTGGCGCTCCAGCAGCCCGTCGGTGAACAGCAGGACGGTGGCCGACGGCTCGAGCGTGACCCGTAGCTCGGTGCGCTCGACCGGCCCCGAGCCGAGGCTGGGGGTGAAGGTGTCGTGGGTGAACCACGAGCCGGCCGAGTCGACCACCAGCGGCGGGCAGTGGCCGGCGCTGCACAGGCGCAGCTCTCCCGTCCGCGGGTGCAGGGCGAGGACGGCCACGGTCGTCTCACTGCCCCTGGCGGTGGCGGCCACGAAGCGGTCCAGCAGCATCACGATCTCGCCCGGCGAAGGCCCGCACAGCACGGTGTACGCCTGCACGGCCACCCGCAGGTCGGCCTTCAGGCCCACCGCCTCCATGCCCCGGCCGGGGGCGTCGCCGATGACGGCCGCCACCCACCCGTCGGGCAGGCCGATCACGTCGTACCAGTCGCCGCCCCCGTTCAGCCCCATGCCCCACGGCCGGGACCGGGTGGCGATCTCCACGCCGCTGTCCTCGGGCAGGCGCTTGAGCAGCACCCCGCCGCGGTGGCGGTCCTCCTGTCGGGCCCGCTTGCGGCGGTCGGCGTACTCCACGAGGGTGCTCATGCCGTCGGCCGGCGACAGCCGGGGCGCAGCCGGCGGCGCCTCGATCGGGGCGTCCACGTGGGTCTCCTCCCTGACCATCGTGAGGACGTCGTCGAAGCAGGCGGCCACGTCCTCGCTGAAGCCGACGCCCAACGAGCAGTCCGCCGGCTCCACCTCGATCACCACCGTGTCGGGCGGGAGGCCGCCCCACTGGCGGAGGACGGAGAGGGTGTGGTCCACGTCGACCGGCCCGGCCAGTGAGGCGGCCAGCTGGTCGTGGGCCCGGCGTGGGTCGGCGGGCTCCTGCGGGACCGTCCGGCGGCGGACGGAGCCGGGGGTGCTGGACCCGGTGGCCACCGCTCCCACCAGCACCAGCTTGCGGGGCTGCAGCTCCTTGATCCGGTGGAGGACGAGGTGGGCGGAGTACGAGAGGTCCTCCACCACCACGTGCTCGGGCCACCCCAACGGCTCCAGGTAGGTGACGAGGTGGCGCCCGAGGTCGAGATCGCGCTGGCTGGGCGCCCCGAACCCGCCGACCAGCACCTGGCACCGTGTCGCCACTCCACCTGATCGCATGGTGGGGGAGTCTGATCGCCGCTGTCAACAAGCGCTAGAACATTAAGCGGCGCTTATCGATGGGGATCAGTCGTGCTCGGCTGCGTCCGCCTCCGCCTTGGTCCGGTGGACCGTGCCGTCGGGGTGCTCGGGAGGAGAATAGATCGAGTACAGCTTCACGTCGGTGTCGCCGGTGTTGACCACGTTGTGCCAGGTGCCGCCGGGCACGATGACCGCCCAGTCGTCCTTCACGTCGTGGGTCTCGTCGACCTGCTCCCGGGTGCGGCCCAGCGTCACCCGGGCCGACCCCTGCTCCAGGCGGAGGAACTGGTCGAGGTGGGGGTGCATCTCCAACCCGATCTCCTCCCCCGGGGCCAGCCGCATGACGGTCAGCTGGGCGTGCGACCCGGTGTGCAGCACCCGCCGGAAGTCGGTGTTGTCCAGCGTCGCCTGCTCGATGTCCGCCACCCAACCCAACATCCCGTCACCCTCCTCGCTCGGTTCCCAGCCCCTCAGGGGATCACTACCCAACTTCGGTGACGAAGTCGATGAGCCGCTCCACCGCCCCCACCAGCGCGGGGTCCAGGTCGGCGTAGGAGCGCACCGAGCCCAGGATGCGCCGCCACATCTCCGCCGGCTCCTCCACGCCCAGGCGCCGGCAGACGCCCGCCTTCCATTCCTCGCCCCGGGGAACGTCGGGCCAGGCCGGGATGCCCACCACCGCGGGCTTGACCGCCTGCCACACGTCCACGAACGGGGTGCCGGTGACGAGGACGTGGGGGTGGTCGACGGCCTCGGCCAGCCGGGCCTCCTTGCTGCCGGGCACGAGGTGGTCGACGAGGACACCCAGGCGGGCGCCGGGCCCGGGACCGAAGGCGGCGACGGCCTCGGCCAGGCGGTCGATCCCGTCCAGCCGCTCCACCACCACGCCTTCGACCCGCAGGTCGTCCCCCCAGACCCGCTCCACCAGCACGGCGTCGTGCACGCCCTCCACGAGGATGCGCCCGGCCCGGGCCACCCGGGCCCGGCGGCCCGCCACCGCCAGCGATCCCGAAGCGGTCACCGCGTGGGCCCGGGGCGGGGACGGGGTCGGGCGCACGATGGTCGTGGCCCGGCCGTCGACGTCGAACGCGCCCGGTGTCAGGGGGAACAGCCGCTCCGAGCCGCTCAGCCCCCTCACCACCACCCCTTCCGGCTCCAACCGCAGCAGCCCACCGGTGAAGCCGCTGGCCCGGTGGGTCACCCGCACGCCCGCCGCGAACTCCCGCTCGGGATAGACGGTCCGCATCCGCGGGCGCCCGTCGACGGGGCCCGACAGGATCCCGGCCCAGGGGTCGTGCGGCACGGGATGACCGTACCGGCGCAACCGCCGGAGGGCGCGGACCGCCGCTACGGCGCCAGGAACTCGACGACGAAGCGCACCGGCCCCAGCGGCTCCACCGAGTGCACGACCTCGGGTGGGATGGGCTGGTGGCTCCCCGGCTCGACCACCGTGTCGAGAGGCGGCTCGGTGGCGGCCCGGAACCGCAGCCGCCCGGCCTCGACCGTGATCCGGCCCCACGTGCCGGCCGCCACCCGGTGGTCGCGCCGCAACCCGGCCGGCATGGTGGCCTCGTCCCACACGTCGGTCGTGCGGACGACCCGCAGCTCGCCGGGCAGCTCGGCCCGGTCGCACAACGGGCAGTCCAGGAGCGAGCCGACCCGGGCCGCCCGCTCCCGGCCGTCCAGCACCCACGGCGCCTGCCGGAACGGCGGCTGGTGGCGCACGTGCTGGCGGTGCAGGCAGGCCAGCTCCGCCACCCAGTCGCCGGCCTCGTCCTGCCGGAAGCCGGTGATGGCCCGGTTCACCCGTCGCGCCCCACCCGTTGATCATGCCTGTCGCCCGCCACCTCTGGGCAGATTCAACCACCACTGAAAGTGGCCCGGCGGTGTCGCGTAGTGGCCGCGGGATCCCCTAGAGTTCCGGCCCGTCGTTCGGCAGGGGAGGGCTGGTGGACCGGAGACCGCACCAGACGTTCGGCGGCGGAGCAATCTCGGCGGCGGGAGGCCTGGCCGGCGCGCTGGCCATCGTCCTGCCCGCCCTCGCCGCGGTCGCCACCGTCGTCCTCGGCATGGCCGGCACCGCGCAGGGGGCGTACCCCGGCGCCAACGGCCGCATCGCCTTCGAGAGCAACCGCACCGGCAACCTCGAGATCTGGTCGATGAACCCCGACGGCAGCGACCAGCGCAACCTGACCAACGACCCGACCGAGGACACCGACCCCGTCTGGTCGCCCGACGGCACCCGCATCGCCTTCGTCAAGGCCTCCGAGGGCCACCGCAACATCTATGTGATGAACGGCGACGGCAGCAACCAGACCAACCTCACCCCCGGCCCGGTCACCACCGGCCAGGCCAACGAGGGCACCAACCCGACCTGGTCGCCCGACGGCACCCGCATCGCCTACGCCTCCAGCCAGGGCGACATCTGGGTGATGAGCTCCGTGGACGGCAGCGGCAAGACCAACCTCACCCAGACGCTCCCCACCACCGCGGTCGAGACCCAGCCGGCCTGGTCGCCCGACGGCAGCCGGATCGCCTACGTCCGCGGGGCCGACATCTGGGTGATGGACGCCGACGGCTCCAACCAGCGGCCGCTCACCTCCACCACCGGGGCGCTCCAGGACGAGAAGGCTCCCGACTGGTCCCCCGACGGCACCCAGATCGTCTACGGCAAGGGTTCCTCGGTCTGGCGCATGAACGCCGACGGGAGCGGTCAGACGCAGGTCGTAGCCAACTCGGTGCTGCCGGCCTGGTCGCCCGACGGCACCCGCATCGTCTTCTCCTCGAGCTCGTTCGGGGCGCAGAACGGGCCCGACATCTTCACCGCCGATCCCGACGGCACCGACATCGTCCGCCTCCCCACCGCCCCCAACGCGACCGACACCGACCCCAACTGGCAGCCCGCCTCCACCCCTGCCCCCTCGTCCTCGTCGAGCTCGAGCAGCACCACCTCGTCGTCGACCTCGTCGAGCTCGACCACGTCCACCTCGACCACGTCCACCTCGACCACGTCCACCACGGTCCCGTCGACCACGTCCACCACGACGGCCCCCACCACCACCTCGACCGTCGCCCCCACCACGACCTCGACCGTGGCCCCCACGACCACGACGACCCGGCGGCCGGGCCCGGTGGTCGTGGCCTGTGACGACGGCGTCGACAACGACGGCGACGGGGGGGTGGACTTCCGCGTCGCCGAGCCCGTCCTGCCCTTCACCGCGGTGCGCGATCCACGGGTGGCCCCGCCCGACCCCGGTTGCGCCAGCCCGTCCGACACCGACGAGCGGAACCCGGCGGTGGCGTGCGACGACGGCGTGGACAACGACGGCGACGGCGCGGTCGACGGCCGGGCCGACCGCTTCGACATCCTGGGCCGGTTCCCCGCCACCGGCGGTGACCCGGGCTGCGCGTCACCGGCGGACGTGTCCGAGCTGGGCGACTGCCAGGACGGTGTGGACAACGACGGCGACGGGCTGGTGGACACCCGCGACCGCGGGTGCGAGGGGGCCAACGACCTGAGCGAGGTCGACGATCCCGATCGCGCCGGGCGGCGCGGCGTCGCCTGTGACGACGGCCTGGACAACGACGGCGACGGCCGCACCGACTTCCGGGTCGACGGCAATGGCGACCCGGGCTGCGCCGGCCCGACCGACACCGACGAGCGCGACGCCGCCATCGAGTGCGACGACGGCCAGGACAACGACGGTGACGGCACGAGCGACCTCCGTGTCGCCGAGCCGATCCCCACGAGCCCCCAGGGCGCCCTCGCCCGCCTCGTCCCCCCCGACCCGGGTTGCCGCGGCCCGGGCGACGAGGACGAGCACAACGAGGACGTCGAGTGCGACGACGGTGAGGACAACGACGGCGACGGCCGTGTGGACTTCGTCGTCACGTCGAGCCGGATCCCGTCCGGCGAGGGGGACCGCGGGTGCGCGTCGCTCACCGACACCCTCGAGGCGGCCGAGTGCGGTGACGGCGTCGACAACGACGGCGACGGGCTCGTGGACCGGGGCGACCCGGGCTGCAGCGGCGAGGCTGACGAGACGGAGACGGCCGAGGGCCTCCGCCCCGACCGGCCCACCCCCTTCGTCTGCGACGACGGGCTGGACAACGACGGCGACGGCCGCATCGACGTGCGGGCCGACGGATCGGGCGACCCCGGCTGTCGCGACCCCCGTGACGACGACGAGCGGGACCGCAGCCTGGCGTGCGACGACGGCGTGGACAACGACGGCGACGGCGCCGTCGACTACCGGGTGGCCCCGCCGCTGCTGCCCTTCGTTCCCCTCTCCGACCCTCGCGCCGTCCCTGCGGCCGACCCCGGCTGCAAGGACCCGGCCGACACGAGCGAGCACGACCAGCAGGTGCAGTGCGACGACGGCGTCGACAACGACGGCGACGGCCGGGTCGACTTCCGGCAATCCATCGGCCGCACCGCCGTCACCACCGGTGACCCCGGCTGCGCGTCGCTGACCGACCCGTCCGAGCTGGCGGCGTGCGACGACGGCGTCGACAACGACGGCGACGGGCTGGTCGACGGCCGGGACCCGGGCTGCGAGGGCCGCAACGACAACACCGAGACCGCCGAAGCGGACCGCACCGGCCGGCCCGGCCCGGCCTGCGACGACGGCGTCGACAACGACGGCGACGGCCGGACCGACTTCCGCGCCGACGGCAGCGGGGACCCCGGTTGCACCGACCCCCGGGACCCCGACGAGCGCACGCAGGCCTCCACCCGAGCGGCCACGTCCGCACCGGCGACGTCGGCAGCGGCCTCACCGGTCGCCTACCCACCCTGGATCGGCCGCCTGCTCGGCCGGTAGCCAACGCCCTATCTAGGCGACGATGTTGACGAGCTTGGGGGGGACGGTGATCACCTTCCGGGGGTCCCGTCCCTCCAGGGCGGCCTGCACCTTGGCCGACTCGCGGGCCAGCCGCTCCATCGCCTCGGCCGCCACACCGGCGTCGACTTCGATGCGGTCACGCACCTTGCCGTTGACCTGCACCACCATCGTGACCGTCTCCACGGCCGCCAGGGCGGGGTCGGCCACCGGCCAGGGCTGCTCGTGGACGTGCTCGCCGGGGTGCCGGCGCTCCCACAGCTCGGCCGTGACGTGGGGGGCCATGGGGGCCATCAGCAGCAGCAGGCTGTCGACCGCGAACCCGTAGGCGTCGGCGTCGCTCCAACCGTGGCGCAGGAGGTTGGAGAACTCCATGCACGCCGCCACCGCGGTGTTGTACGACCAGCGGTCGTAGTCCTCCGACACCCTGGCGATCAGCCGGTGGGTGGCCCGCCGCACCTGATCGCCGGTGAGGGTCGGCTCGCCCGCCTGCTCTCCGACGGCCTGCCGCCACACCCGTTGCAGGAACTTGCGGCACCCCTCGATGACCTCGTCGGACTGCTCCGACCAGTCCACGTCGTCGGCGGGCGGGCCCACGAACAGGTGGAACAGGCGCAGGGCGTCGGCCCCCACCGTCTCGAAGTACTTCGACGGCGCCACCAGGTTGCCCTTCGACTTCGACATCTTCGACCCGCCCATGCGGATCATGCCCTGGGTGAACAGGCGGGCGAACGGCTCCCGCAGGTCCTTGGGGGCCACGCCCAGGTCGGCCAGGGCCTTGGTGAAGAACCGGGCGTACATCAGGTGGAGGATGGCGTGCTCGATCCCGCCGATGTACTGGTCGACCGCCATCCACGAGTCGACTGCGCCGGGGTCGAAGGGGGCCTGGCCGTTCCAGGGGTCGCAGAAGCGCAGGAAGTACCACGACGAGTCGACGAAGGTATCCATGGTGTCGGTCTCGCGGGTGGCGGGCCCGCCGCACGTCGGGCACGTGGTGTTCAGGAAGCCCTGGTGGAAGCGCAAGGGCGACTCGCCCGTCGGCCGGAACTCCACGTCGTCGGGCAGGTGCACCGGCAGCTGGTCGTCGGGAACGCCCACCGCGCCGTGCTCGGGGCAGTACACGACCGGGATGGGGCAGCCCCAGTAGCGCTGGCGGGACAGCAGCCAGTCCCGCAGGCGGTAGTTGACGGTGCGCCGGCCGATGCCGTGCTCCTCGAGCCACTCGATGGCCCGCTCGATGGCCTCGGCCTTGTGCAGGCCGTTCAACCACTCGCTGTTGATGGCGGGGCCGTCGCCCGTGTAGGCCTCGCCCTCCCAGCCTTCGGGGCGCTGGACGGTCTCCACGATGGGCAGGTCGTAGGCCTTGGCGAAGTCCCAGTCCCGCTGGTCCTCGCCGGGCACGGCCATGATCGCCCCCGTGCCGTAGCCCATCAGCACGTAGTCGGCCAGGTAGATGGGGACTTCCCGGCGGTTGAACGGGTTGACCGCGTACGAGCCGGTGAACACGCCCCGCTTCGACAGGGCCGTCTCCGTGGACAGCCGCTCGATCTCCGACTCCTGGGCCACCTGGGCCCTGAACGCCTCGACCTCGGCGCGCCGGTCCTCCGTCGTCAGGCCCGGCACCAGCGGGTGCTCGGGGGAGAGGACCACGTAGGTCATGCCGAAGCTGGTGTCGGGCCGGGTGGTGAAGACGGGGATCGACAGATCCGGCCGGCCCGCCACGGGCAGCTCGAACTCGGCGCCCTCGGACCGTCCGATCCAGTTGCGCTGCATGGTCTTGACCCGCTCGGGCCAGTCGAGGCTGTCCAGGTCGTCCAGCAACTGGTCGGCGTAGGCGGTGATGCGGAAGAACCACTGCTCCAGCTCCCGCTTGGTGACCACGTCGCCCGACCGCTCGCACGTGCCGTCGGCCAGCACCTGCTCGTTGGCCAGCACCGTCTGGCAGCCGGGGCACCAGTTGACAGGGGCGTTCTTGCGGAAGGCCAGCCCGGCTTCCCACAGGCGCAGGAAGATCCACTGCGTCCAACGCATGTAGTCGGGGTCGTGGCTCTTGACCTCGCGCCGCCAGTCGTACATCGATCCCAGCCGCTCCAGAGAGGCCTTCAGCTCGCCGATGCGGGCGTCGGTGAACGGCCGGGGATGGGTCCTGTTCTTGATGGCCGCGTTCTCGGCCGGCAGCCCGAACGAGTCGAACCCGATGGGCGAGAGCACGGCCATGCCGTGCATGGTGCGGTGGCGGACGATCAGGTCGCCGAAGGTGTAGTTGCGCACGTGGCCCATGTGGGCCGGCCCGCTCGGATAGGGGTACATGCACAGGCAGTAGAAGTGGGGCCGGGGGTCGTCGTTGTCGACCTGGTAGGCGCCCATCTCGCGCCACCGGGCCTGCCACTTCGTCTCGATCTCCTGGACGTCGTACCCCTCGGCCATGGGGTGGATGGTACCGGCGGCCCCGCTCAGGGCGGATGGCCCGGAACCCGACGGGGACCTCCTTGGAGAGGGCCACGTCGCGCAGGCGGGGCAGCCGGCAGCGGGGAAACTGGTCGTCTCGGCCCGTCGGGCGGGTATATCGGCGGGGGAACGGAGTACCTGAGTGCGACCCCGGGCCTTCCTCTTCGATGCTCCGCCGGTCCACCTGCGGTCGCCGGCCGCGGTGGGGCTGGCCACCGCCGTGGGCGCGGCCCTGCTCTACGCCGTCGGCTGGGGCCGGGCGTTCAGCTTCGACGCCTCCCGTACCGTCGCCCACTTCGTCACCGCCGGGTCCTGGGGGGACGTGTTGGGCCAGGACCGGTTCAACAACCATCCCCTGCTCTCGCTCCTCGATCACCTCGTCTTCCGCCTGACCGGGTCGGCCGACGAGCGGCTCCTGCGGGTCGTCCCCATCGCGTTCGGGGCGGCGGCGGTGGGGATCGTGGCGGCGGTCGTGACCCGACGGTTCGGGACGCTCGCGGGGGCGGTGGCGGGCGCCACGCTGGCGACCAACGCCCTGGTCCTTCGCCAGTTCCGGGAGGTGCGGGGCTACTCGCTGGTGGTGCTGGCGGTGGTGGTGGCCACGCTGCTGCTGGCCCGTATGGTGCGGGGCGACCGGCGACCAGGGGTGGCGACGGCCTATGCCGCCGCCCTGTTCGTGGCGGTGGGAACCCACCTGTTCGCCCTGGGAGTGGTGGTGGTCCACGTGCTGGCCGTGGTGGGGGCACGTCGCCCGCTCGACCGCCGCTGGCTGGCGGCGTGGGCCCTCCCCGTGGCCGCGGCCGCGAGCGTCCAGGCTCCCGGGCTCATCGACGGGTTGGGCACGCCGCCCGCCTACCAGTTCGCCCCCCTCTTCCCGCTGCGGCTGGCCGGCAGCCTGCTGGGCGGGCCCATGCTCCCCGCCATGGCGGTGCTGGTGGCCGCCGGGGCCTGGGCGTTCCGGGACCGGGCCGACGTGCGCTGGGGGCTCGGTGCCGCCGCCGGCCTGGCCGGCGCGGCATGGCTGGCCGGGCCCTCGTGGCTCGATTCGCGCTTCTTCGTCTGGCTGGTGCCGCTCGCCCCCGTGGCCGCCGCCGCGGCGGTGGCCCGCCGGCCCGGGCTGGCGTGGGTGGCGGTGGCCGGTATGGCCGCCAACCTGGCCGTGGTGGCGCCCCACCTCACCGCCGACGAGGTGCCCAACCGCACCGCCGCCGCCCTGGTCGCCCGCGCCCAGGCCGGGGGCCGGGAGGTGTGCGCCCTGGGCCGCACCCGGGCCGGCCTCCTCGCCTACGTGGAGGACGTGCGGGCGGTGTGGAACCCGCTCGAGCTGTCCGGGTGTGACGTCGCCGTGGAAGCCGCCGGGCCGCGCCGGCAGCCGCTGCTCGACCCGGCCTGCCGGAGGTTCGCCTACGTGCGCGTCCTGCCGGCCAGGCACCCGGGCGCCGTCTTCGCCGACCGGCCGCTCGACGCCGATCCCGCCTGGCGGCGCACGGCCGGCGCCGCCCCCTGCGGCCGGTGATCGTCGTCGACGCCGCCAACGTGGTCGGGTCCCGGCCCGACGGCTGGTGGAGGGATCGTGCCGGGGCGGCCCGCGGTCTCGTCGTGTCGGTGCGGGACGCGGCCCGGGCGGGCCGGGTGGCGGCGCCGGTGGTGATCGTGCTCGAAGGCGAGGCCCGGGACGGGGTCGCCGAGGGGACCGAGGCGGGCGTCGAGGTGGTCCATGCCTCCGCCCACGGCGACGACCGCATCGCCGAGGTCGTCCTGGCCGGGCCCGGACGGGTCGTGCTGGTATCGGCAGACCGGGGCCTGCGGGCCCGGGTAGCCGGGCCCACGGTGGAGACCGTCGGCCCGTCCTGGCTCCTCGACCGCCTGTGATCGATCGGTAACACTGCGGCGAACCCGCCGTTACCGCTCCCCCTCATGGTGGGGCCACAAGGCCCACATACACGACCTACGAGGGAGGCGGCCCCCATGAAGAAGTTGATCGTCCTCACATCGGCCCTGATCGTCGGCGCCGGTGCCCTCCTCGCCACCCGGACGGCGGGGAGCGACCGGCCGGCGCAGCCGGCGATGGTGGAGGCGGTGGAGGTGGCGGCCGGTTCGCCGGCTCCGCCCGACACCGCACCCGAGGTCCGCCCGACGTCGACGGCGGTGCCGCTGACCCCGGCCAAGCCCCCCGCCGGCGGAGGCACGCCCGCCGCGGCTGCCGCGGAGGGGCCGACTCCGACCGAGGAGCCGGCTGTTCCCGACCCGCCCGCCCCCCACACGTCCGCCCACCCGGCCGGTGAGGCGGTGTGGCGGCACCAGCCGAGCGGGCTCGCCGGCAACTACCTGAGCGACGTGTCGTTCGCCGACGCCCGCCACGGTTGGGCCGTCGGGGGCTGGAACGGCGTGATCCTCGCCACCGACGACGGAGGCGAGTCGTGGAGGCGGCAGGACTCGGGCACGACCGCCGAACTGACCGGCGTCTCGTTCGTCGACCGCCGCCGTGGCTGGGCGGTGGGCTTCAACGGCACCATCCTGGCCACCAGCGACGGCGGGGCCACCTGGTCGGCCCAGGCCTCCCCCGGCGGCGACTACCTGGCCGTGTCCTTCGTCGACCGCACCCACGGTTGGGCGGTGGGCAACTGCGGGGTCGTCTCCGCCACCACCGACGGCGGCGCCACCTGGGTCGGCCAGGTCCCGCCGCCCGGTCCGCTCGACTGCTCCAGGCCCACCCTGACCGACGTGGAGTTCGTCGACCGCGACCACGGCTGGGCCGTGGGGGGCGACGTCGTCATGGCCACGACCGACGGGGGGGCCACGTGGGTGCATTGGATCGTCCCCGCCGACGGCCTGTACGACGCATTGTTCGTCGACGCCCGCCGGGGCTGGGTCGTCGGCTTCGACACGATCCTGGCCACCACCGACGGCGGGGCCAGCTGGGTCCACGTCGGCCCCCCGCTGGAGGACACGGCCCTGCTGGGCGTGGACTTCGTCCACGCCGACGTGGGCTGGGCCGTGGGCGCGACCCTCGACGGCCGGCCGGTCGTCCTGGGGACCACCGACGGTGGCAGGTCGTGGGAGGCGGAACAGGCCGAGCCCACGTCCGTGCTGCGGGCGGTGGCGGCGGCCAGCCCCGAGCGGGCGTGGGCGGTCGGTACGGCCGTCCTGGCCCGGGAGGCCGGCCACTAGAGGGCGTCACAACCAGCGGTGCCGTGGGATCATGGTCGGATGAGCGAACCCGCCGCCCGGCCCGACTCCCTCGGCACCGCGCTCTGCGAGGTGTGCGCCCAGCCGATGGCGGCCGGCGCCAAGCCGAAGCGGATCGGGGCCTGTGAGTTCCCGTTCGACGTCCACGACGAGTGCGTGGAGAAGATGGGGGACGTCGCCGCCGAGGTCGAGCAGCTGTGCGCCTGGGCTGCGCCCGAGAACCAGCCCGAGGGCCTGCTGTGGCTGGGCTCGTGGGACTCGGAGGTTCCGCGGGAGGCCGATCCCTCCGAGTAGCGGCCAGCCCTCCCTGGAGGGCAGGCGTTCGGCGGTGGAGCTGATCGGATTCGAACCGACGACCTCTTGCATGCCATGCAAGCGCTCTAGCCAACTGAGCTACAGCCCCGTCAACCTCTCCACGCTACCAGTTGGTGCTCCCCTCGGTGGCCTCCGGCTCCGGGTGAAACTCCATGAGATCCCACAAGAGGAACCGCTGATCCGGTACCATGGCGCCCATGGCAGAGGACGAGATCACCTGGATGAGCACGGGTGAGGCAGCCAAGCGGCTCGGCGTCACCGTGCGAACCCTCTACCGCCTGATCGACGAGAGCCAGCTCCCGGCCTACAAGTTCGGCAGGGTGATCCGGCTCCAGAGGCAGCAGGTCGAGGCGTTCATCGAGTCGTCCCGGATCGCTCCGGGCTCCCTCGAGCACCTCTATCCGGAGTCGAGGAAGGAAATCTCGTAGATCGAGTCGAGGCGCACGTAGGCGAGAGCCGCCGGTGCGCCCATGGGTTCGATCACGAGCAGGTCCACGCCGGCGGCGCGCAGCTCACCGGTGAGCGAGGCGTTGGCGGCGAACACGGCGACCCGAGGGCGATCGGCGACCGCCTGGGCCAGCACGTCGGCGAGGCCGGCGCCGGAAGGGCCGGGGTCGTCGCCCTCCGGCGGCTCGCCGTCGGGCCCCATCGCCGGCGATGCCCGCCCGTGGCGCCGCCCGCCGCCGGCCTGGGGCCCGGGCCGCACCCACGCCACCGCTCCGAGGGCGACCAGCGTCGTGCGGCCCGGCGGCGACACGAGGGCCACGAAATCGCTCCCCACCCCGCTCACCCGGCCGCCCACGGCCCGGCCCCCGACGGTGGTGACCACCACGTCCGCCTCCTGTTCGGCCAGCCCCGCCAGCACCGAGGTCAGGCGCCCGCCCTCTTCGGCCTGGGTGCGCAACCACCGCTCCCGCACCCGGGCGTCGGCCGCCTCCCGGGCCCGCGACTCGGCCGCCCATCGCTCGAGGTCCTCGAGCCCACCGCCCGCTTGGTCGTCCACCGGCGTCACCGTACCGATCGGAGCCGTTAGCGTCGTCTGGGTGTCGGATTGCGTCTTCTGCAAGATCGTGACCGGGGAGATCCCGTCCTCGGAGGTCGCCTCCACCGAACGCACTTACGCGTTCCGGGACATCCAGCCGGCCATGCCCACCCACGTCCTCGTCATCCCGCGCCACCACATCGAGTCGGCCGACGCGCTGCGGCCCGAGCACGCGGACATCGTGGCCGAGATGTTCGAGACGGCTCGGCAGGTGGCCGAGTCGGAGGGGATCAGAGGGCGCGGCTACCGGTTGGTGTTCAACGTCGGCAAGGACGCCCTGAACTCGGTGCCCCACCTCCACATGCACGTGCTGGGCGGCCGGCCGATGGAATGGCCCCCGGGCTGACCCTGCTTCGCTAACCTGATTCCGCAGGTGTCATCTACGTCCGTCAAAGTGCTCGTGCCCGGCAACCACCTCATGGTGGAGCTGCTCGGCTCCCGTGACGAACTTCTGAGGCTGGTCGAAGCCGCCTTCACCGAGGCCGACATCCTCGTGCGCGGCAACGAGATCACCGTCAGCGGCGGCGACGCCGAGCGGGTGGGCAAGCTGTTCGAGGAGCTGGTCCGCATGCTCCGCCAGGGCCACCGCCTCGACGCCGCCGACGTGGGCCGCACCATCGACATGGTCAAGGCCGACGAGAAGCCGTCCGAGGTACTGGCCGCCGAGGTGCTGCGCTCGGCCCGGGGCCGGTCGGTGCGGCCCAAGACCAGCGGGCAGCGCCGCTACACCGATGCCATCGAGCGCAACGTGATCACCTTCGGCATCGGCCCCGCCGGCACCGGCAAGTCCTACCTGGCGGTCGCCATGGCGGTGCAGGCCCTCCAGGCCCACCAGGTCAGCCGCATCATCCTCACCCGCCCGGCGGTGGAGGCGGGGGAGCGGCTCGGGTTCCTGCCCGGCGACGTGCTGGCCAAGGTCGACCCCTACCTCCGCCCGCTCTACGACGCGCTGTACGACATGGTGGGGCCCGAGGGCTCCAAGCGGCTCCTCGACGGCGACACGATCGAGGTGGCGCCCCTCGCCTACATGCGGGGCCGCACCCTCAACGACAGCTTCCTGATCCTCGACGAGGCCCAGAACACCACGCCCGAGCAGATGAAGATGTTCCTGACCCGCATCGGGTTCGGCTCCCGGGCCGTCGTCACCGGCGACGTCACCCAGGTCGACCTGGCCGCCGGCCGCAGCGGCCTCCTCGGCCTGGAGCGGGTGCTGACCGGCATCGCCGGGCTGGAGTTCGTCCACCTCACCTCCCGTGACGTGGTGCGCCACAAGATCGTCCAGGACATCGTCGACGCCTACGACCGGGCCGCCGAGCGCAAGGACGTCTCGGCGTGAGCGCCGGCCTGCGTGGCCCCAACGCCGCGAACAGCACGGGCGACGTCATGGTCTTCGCCGCCGACGAGCAGGATGCCGAGCCGGTCGACACCCTCCGGTGGGTCCGGCTGGCCGAGGCTGTGCTGGCCGCCCAGGGGGTGCGGGGGGACGCCGAGCTGTCGATGC
The DNA here is from genome assembly GCA_046565765.1 of Acidimicrobiia bacterium. GTDB lineage: Bacteria > Actinomycetota > Acidimicrobiia > Acidimicrobiales > AC-14 > JBFMCT01. The sequence continues at coordinate 15,763 of JBKHXX010000025.1, forward strand.
TGTTCGTCGACGAGGAGGCCATGGCCCAGCTCAACAAGCGGTTCTTGGGCAAGGAGGGCCCCACCGACGTGCTCGCCTTCCCCATCGACGACGACGTGTACGAGGGGGGCCGCCTGCCCGACTCCCTCGGCCCCGCCGGCCCGGCCGACGACTACGAGCCGTCCGACCTCCCCACCCTCCTGGGCGACGTGGTCATCTGCCCCGCGGTGGCCCGCCGCAACGCGCCCGACCACGCCGGCACGTACGAGGACGAGCTGGCCCTCCTGGTCGTGCACGGCATCCTCCACCTCCTGGGTATGGATCACGTCGACGACGAGGAGGCCAAGGCGATGGAGCGACGAGAGCAGGAGCTGCTGGCGCAGTTCCACAAGGCATGAAACCTCCAAGTACCACCGCGTCACACGTGGCGGGCAGGTAGGCGGGCGTGGACAACGAAGCCCTGATGTGGGCGTTCGTGGGCGTGCTGATCGCCACCGCCGCCTTCCTGGCCATGGCCGAGACGTCCCTCACCCGGATCAACCGGGTGAAGGCCCTCACCCTGGCCGAGGAGAAGCGCCGGGGCGCCAACGCCCTCCTGAAGCTGGTCGACCATCCGGAGCGGTTCCTCAACCCGGTCCTGCTGCTGGTCCTGCTCTGCCACCTCCTCGCGGCCACGCTCGTCGGCATCCTGGCCGAGCGGAACTTCGGAGCGGCAGGCGTGGCCATCGCCACCGTGGCGGAGACGGTGGTCATCTTCGTGCTGGCCGAGGTGGTGCCCAAGACCTACGCCGTGCAGCACCCCGAGCGGGCCTCCCTGCGGGTGGCGCCGATCGTGCTGGCCATCGCCAGCTTCTTCCCCATCCGGCTGCTCTCGGCCCTGCTGATCAAGCTGGCCAACGTGATCGCGCCGGGCAAGGGACTCAAGCAGGGCCCGTTCGTGTCGGAGGAGGAGCTGCTGGCCCTGGCCGACGTGGCCGAGGAGGAGGAGGTCATCGAGCGCACCGAGCGGGCGCTCATCCACTCCATCATCGAGTTCGGCGACACGGTGGTGCGGGAGGTGATGATCCCCCGGCCCGACATGGTCACCGTCGAGGCCCGGGCCAAGACGGGCGACGCCATGGAGCTGTTCATGGCGGCCGGGTTCAGCCGCATCCCGGTCTACGAGCAGGGCATCGACGACATCGTGGGCATCCTCTACGCCAAGGACGTCATGAAGGCCCTCCGCGACCCGAGCGGCGTGGAGCACACGGTGCGGGAGCTGGTGCGCACCGCCCGGTTCGTGCCCGAGACCAAGCGGGTCGCCGAGCTGATGCCGGAGATGCAGAAGGACAAGACCCACATGGCCATCGTCGTGGACGAGTACGGCGGCACGGCCGGCCTGGTGACCCTCGAAGACCTGATCGAGGAGCTGGTGGGGGAGATCGTCGACGAGTACGACGCCGAGGAGGCGCCCGTCGAGCCCTTGCCCGACGGCGGGGTCCGGGTCAACGCCCGCATGCCCATCGACGAGGTGAACGAGCTGCTCGAGGCGGAGTTCCCCGAGGGCGACTTCGACACGGTGGGCGGGCTCATGCTCAACCTCCTGGGCCACGTGCCCCACGAGGGCGAGACGGTCGACATCGACGGCCACCAGCTGCGGGCCGAGAAGGTCCAGGGCCGCCGCATCGGCCGGGTGCGGATCTCCAAGGTGGCCCGAGCGGGCGGCGGTCCCGACCAGGGCCCGTCCGACGAGGGGTGAGCCAGCCCGAGCCGCAGCTGCCGCACCCGTTCCGGTCGGGGTTCGCCACCATCCTCGGCCGCCCCAACGTGGGCAAGTCCACCCTGCTCAACGCCGTCCTCGGTTCCAAGGTCTCCATCGTCTCCGACAAGCCCCAGACCACCCGCACGCAGGTGCGGGGCGTGCTCGACCGGCCCGGCGCCCAGGTCGTCTTCGTCGACACGCCGGGCATCCACAAGCCCCGCACGCTGGCCGGCGAGCGGTTCAACGCGGCCGCCACCCAGGCCGTCGACGACGACGTCGACGTGGTGCTCTTCGTGCTCGACGCCACCGCGCCCCTGGGGCGGGGCGACCGGTTCGTGGCCGAGCGGGTGCCCCGGGCGAGGGGCATCTGCGTGCTGAACAAGGTGGACAGGGCCAGCCGCAGGCAGGTGCTGGAGCAGCTGGAAGCGGCGGCCGAGCTGGAGCTGAGCGAGTACTTCCCGGTCTCGGCCGTCACCGGCGAGGGCCTCGCCGCCCTCGTCGACGCCATCGTGGCCCGCCTGCCCGAGGGCCCCCGCTACTACCCCGAGGGCACCGTCACCGACGTGCCCGACGCCTTCTGGGTGGCCGAGCTGGTACGGGAGCAGTTGCTGGCGATGGCGCGGGAGGAGCTGCCCCACTCCATCGCCTGCCGGGTGACCGACTGGGAGTGGCCCCGCATCCGCTGCGAGATCCTCGTCGAGCGGGAGTCCCAGAAGGGGATCGTCATCGGCAAGGGGGGCGAGGTGCTCAAGAAGGTCGGCACCGCCGTGCGCCGGCAGCTGGCCGAGGGCGCCTACCTGGAGCTGGCCGTCCGGGTGGAACCCGACTGGCAACGCCGCCCCCACGCCCTCGACCGCCTGGGCCTGTGACCCCATCGTTTTGGGGCGTCGAGACCATGCCTGGCGTGGGGTCGACGCCCCAAA
>JBKHXX010000026.1:0-76606 GCA_046565765.1 Acidimicrobiia bacterium
GCCATCTCGGGCGACACCGGCGCGGCCACCGCCCAGACGTCCTCCACCAACACGGGCGACACCGGCCACGCCCAGGCCGCCGCCACCTCCGGCCCCACCGCCGCCTCGGGTGGTTCGGGCCGGTCGGGGGGCACGGGCGACGCCGACTCCGACGCCACCGTCTCCACCACCGGCGTGCTGGGCGCGGCCGTGGCCGCCGGCGGTCCGGCCAGGTCGGGGGCGAGCGGGGCCACCGGGGCCACCGGCGACGCCACCGCCGGCGGGGACGCCACCGCCACCGCCGCTTCGGGGGCGGGCTCGGTCGGTGACGCCCGCTCGGGCCGGTCGGGCGACGCCCTCAACCACCTGGGCCTGGCGGTGGTGGGCGGGGCCGGCGGTGCGGGCGGCACGGCGGCGGGCGTCTCGGGCCCGGGCGGGGTGGCCGGCAGCTTCATGATCGCCGGCAACAGCGGGGCGGGCGGCACGGGCGGCAGCGCCACCGGCGGGGCCGGGGCCACGGGCGGCACGGGCGGGCTCTCCATCGGCGGGCCGGCCGGGGCCGGCGGCGGGGGCGGGGCCACGGGCGACACCGTCGCCGTCGCCGCCGGCGTGCAGGACGTGGCCGCCATCGGCGGCATCGGCGGCGCGGGCGGCGCCGGCGGCACGGGCGGGACGAGCACGGCCGGGGCGGGCGGCACGGGCGGCACCGGTGGCGCGGCTACGGGCGGCGCCGGCGGGGCGGCCGGCGCGGGCGGCTCCGCCACCGGCAACTCCCGGGCCACCGGCGGCGCCTCGGTCGGCACCGCCGACGCCGGCGGCGGGGCGGGCGGCGACGCCTCGGCCGAGCCGCAGCTGACCGCCACCTCGGGCACGACCGGCTCGGCCACCGCCCAGTCCTCCACCACCAACCGGGGGAACACGGGCGTCGCCGCCGCCACCGCCGACTCCCGCCCGGCCGCCGCCAGCGGCGGGTCGGGCGCCAGCGGCGGCACCGGCGACGCCTCCTCCGTCCCCTCGGCCGCCAACTCCGGCGTGCTGGGCGGGGCGGCTGCGATCTCGGGCGGGGCGGGCGGCACGACCGGTGCGGGCGCCGCCTCGGGCGGCTCGGGCGCCACCGGGGCCACCGGCTCGGCCGACGCCTCGGGCGACGCCACCGCCTCGGCCGGTTCGGGCGCCGAGGCCGTCTCCACCGCCCGCTCGGGCGACAGCGGCGACGCCGCCAACGAGGCCGACGCCCTGCTGGCGGCCGGCGGTGCGGGGGGTGCAGGCGGAACGGCCGTAGGCGCTTCGGGCGAGGGTGGGGCGGCCGCCAACGTCGCCGTGGCGGGCACCGGGGCCACCGGCGGCGCGGGCGGCGCGGCCGCCGCGGGCCCGGGCGGCACGGGCGGCGAGGGTGGCCTTTCGGTCGGCGGTCCCGGCGGCGACGGCGGCCTGGGCGGCGCCTCGGGCCCGGTCACCGCGGCGGGCGTGGCCGGCACGGGCCTGGCCGCCATCGGCGGCACGGGCGGGGCGGGCGGCCCGGGCGGCGGCGGGGGAGCGGCCTCCACCGGCGCAGGCGGGGCGGGCGGCGCCGGCGGCACGGCCCAGGGCGGCGCTGCCGGCGCGGGCGGGGCGGGCGGCCACGCGTCGGGCAACCCCACGGCCCGGGGCGGGGATTCGGTGGCGACCGGTGCGGCCGGCGGCGGTGCAGGCGGCACCGGCTCCCTGGCCGTCACCCCGCTGGCCACGTCGGGCGGCACCGGCAACGCCACCGCCCAGTCCTCGTCGACCAACACCGGGGCGACGGGCACGGCCACCGCCGCGGCCACGTCGGCCCCCACCGCCGTCTCCGGGCGCTCCGGCGGCTCGGGCGCCACCGGCGACGCCTCGACCGGGCCCTCGGCCACCAACAGCGGCCTGCTGGGGGCGGCCGCCGCCCTCGGCGGCGACGCCACCTCGGGCCGGTCGGGCAACACGGGCGCCACCGGTCCCGCCACCTCCGAGGGCCGCAGCACGGCCACGTCGGCGTCGGGCGCGGGCTCGGTCGGCGACGCCTTCTCGGGCAACTCGGGCAACGCCGCCAACCGGGTCGGCGGTGCGGCCGCGGGCGGGGCGGGCGGCGCCGGCGGCACGGCTGCGGTGCTCGCCGGCGACGGCGGCGCAGCCGCCAACGTCTCGGTGGCGGGCACGGGCGGGGCCGGCGGCGCGGGCGGGCGGGCCGCGGGCGGCGCCGGGGGAGCGGGCGGGGCGGCCGGCATGGGGCTGGCCGGGCCGGGCGGGGCGGGCGGCACGGGCGGAGCGGCCGGCGCGGTCACCGCCGCGGGCGACGCCTTCGGGATCGTGGTGGCCATCGGCGGCACGGGCGGGGCCGGCGGCGCGGGGGGCACCGGTGGCAACGCCCAGTCGGGCAACGGCGGTGCGGGCGGGCTGGCGGGCATGGGCCTGGGGGGACGGGGCGGCGCGGGCGGCAGCGGCGGCACGGCCGGCGGGAGCCCGACCACCGCGGCCGGTTCGTCGGTGGCGACCGGGACGGCCGGCGGCGGCACGGGCGGCCTGGCCGCCTTCGGCGCCGCCCCGGTGGCGATCTCGGGCAACACCGGTGCGGCGACGGCCCAGTCCAGCGCGACCAACACCGGGGCGACGGGCCACGCGGGGGCCAGCGCAGCTTCCGCCCCGGTGGCCGCCTCGGGCGACAGTGGCCGTTCCGGCGGCACCGGCGACGCCGACAGCGCGCCGTCGGCCGTGAACCGGGGGATCCTCGGCAACACCGTGGCCGCCGCCGGCGACGCCACCTCGGGCCAGTCGGGGGCCACCGGGGCGACCGGCGCCGCCACCGCCGACGGCGGGGCCCGCGCCGTGGCCGGATCGGGCGCGGCCGGCGACTCCCTCGCCACCTCGGGCGACTCCGGCACCGCCCTCAACCTGGTCGACGGCGTGGCCGCCGGCGGCGACGGCGGGGCGGGCGGCAACGCCATCGCCCTGGGCGGCGACGGTGGCGCGGCCTTCGGCGCGCTGATCTCCGGCGTGGGCGGCACGGGCGGGGCCGGGGGTGCGGGCGTGGGCGGCGACGGTGGTCCGGGCGGGGCCGGTGCCCTCGCCCTGGGCGGTCCCGGCGGTGCGGGCGGGGCCGGCGGCGCCACCGGCGACGTCCTGGCCGTCCCGGCCAACGCCATCGCGGTGGGCGGCACCGGCGGTGCGGGCGGGGCGGGCGGCGCCGGGGGCGCGGCCACGGCCGGGCCGGGCGGCGCAGGGGGAGCGGGCGGCACGGGCACGGGGGGCAACGGCGGGGCGGGCGGCAACGCCTCCGCCGGCGGCGGCACGGGGGGCACGGCCGGCGGTGCCACCGTGACCCCGGGCGCCTCGGTGGTGGCCACCTCGGCCGACGGCGGGGCGGGCGGCGTGGGCGGCGTGGCCGCCCAGCCGGTCGCCACCTCCGGCAACACCGGTGCGGCGACCGCCCAGTCCAGCGCCACGAACTCGGGAGCGACCGGCAACGCTGCCGGGCGCGCCGTGTCGAACCCGGTCGCCACCTCGGGCCACTCCGGCGGTTCGGGCGGCACGGGCGCGGCCACGACCTCCCCTTCCGCCGTCGAGAACGGCGTGCTGGGGGCGTCGGCCGCCGTCTCCGGCGGCGCCACCTCGGGCAACTCGGGGGCCACCGGCGCCACCGGCCCGGCCTCGGCCACGGGCGACGCCTCGAGCGCCGCCGGTTCGGGCGCCATGGCCAACGCGGAGGGCCGGTCCGGCGACACCGGCGACGCCTTCAACCTCGACACGCTCCTGGCCGCAGGCGGCACCGGCGGGGCCGGCGGCAACGCCGTGGCCGTCGGCGGCGCGGGCGGCTCGGCCCTGGCCCCGGTGATCGGCGGCGGGGCGGCCGGCGCGGCCGGCGCGGGCGCGGGCGGTGCCGGCGGCACCGGCACGGGCGGCACTGGCGCAGCCGGCGGCGCCGGGACCTTCGCCTTCGGCGGCACCGGCGGGGCGGGCGGCCCCGGCGGCACCGCCGCCGCAGGAGGCACCCCGGGCACCACCGGTGCGGCAGGCGCCACCGGCGCTCCCGCCTCGGGCGGCGCCGCGGGCGCAGGCGGCGGCAGCGGCACGGGCACGGGCGGCGCCATCGGCACGGGTGGAGCCGGCTCGGGCACGGGCACGGGCGCCACCGGCACGGTCACCGCCGCCGGCGGCTCGAGCGTGGCCACCGGCTCGGCCAACGGGGGCGCGGGCGGCGGGGCCACCGTCCAGTCCCACCCCACCGCCACCACCGGCAACTCGGGGGCGGCCAGCGGCCGGGCCAGCTCCACCAATACCGGCGACACCGGCGACGCCACGTCCGCCGCCGTCTCCACCCCCGCGGCCACCAGCGGCGACTCGGGCGACTCGGGCGACTCGGGCGACGCCGAAGCCTCGGCCGCGGCGGTCAACACCGGCGACGTGGGCGTGGTGCTGGCCGCCTCCCTCGACGCCGCGTCGGGCGACACCGGCGGTTCGGGCGCCACCGGGCGCGCCTCGGCCGAGGGCCGGGCCGACAGCGTGGCCGGCTCCGGCTCGGTGGCCGACGGCGACGCCACGTCGGGCGACACGGGCATCGCCGCCAACGCCACCACCGCCGCCTCGGCGGGCGGCAACGGCGGCGCCGGCGGCACCGCCATCCCGGTGGCCGGCGACGGCGGCGACGCCGCCACCGTGGCCATCGGGGGCGCGGGCGCCACCATCACCGCCTCCGCCACCGGCGGTTCCTCGATTGCCACCGGCTCGGCCGACGGCGGGGCCGGCGGCGTGGGCGGCGCCCTCACTGCGCCCCGCGCCACCACCGGCGCCACCGGGGCGGCCGACGCCGCGGCCTCCTCCACCAATGGGGCGTTCGGCCACGCAGGCGGGTCGGGCGCCACCGGCGACGCCACCTCCACCGCCACCTCCGCCCCCACCGCCACCAGCGGCGACTCGGGCCGCACCGGCGACTCGGGCGGGGCCCTCACCGACGGCTCGGCCGTCAACGTCGCCCCCCTGGGCGCGTCGGCCGCCGTCGGCGGCACGGCCGCCTCGGGCCGCACCGGCAACTCGGGCGCCACCGGCGCCGCCTCGGTCGAGGGCGGGGCCGACTCGGCCGCCGCCTCAGGCTCGATGGCCGGCGCCGATGCCGACACCGGCGACTCGGGCGACGCCCTCAACCTGATCGACGCCGCCGCCGTGGGCGGCAACGGCGGCGCGGGAGGCACGGCCGTCCCCGTCGCCGGTGACGGCGGCGACGCCGCCAACGTGGTCGTGGCCGGCAACGCGGCCACCGTCGCCGCCACCGCCACCGGCGGGAGCTCGCTGGCCGACGGCACGGCCGACGGGGCCGCCGCCGGCATCGCCGCCCTGAGCGCCGCTCCGGTGGCCACCACCGGCGCCACCGGCACCGCCACGTCCCAGTCCTCGTCCACCAACTCGGGCGACACCGGCAACGCCGCCAGCGCGGCCTCCAGCGGGGGCGCGGCCCGCTCGGGCGACTCCGGCCGCACCGGCGACTCGGGCGACGCCGAGGCCAACGCCGCGGCCACCAACGTGGCCGTGCTGGGCACCACCCTGGCCGCCCTGGGCAGCGCCGCCTCGGGCGCCACCGGCAGCTCGGGCGGCACCGGCAACGCCAGCGCCACCGGGGGCTCGGCCGCCTCCGGCAACTCCGGTGCCACCGGCGCCAGCGGCAACGCCACCGCCTCGCCGGCATCCGTCAACACCGCCCCGGCGGGAGCCGCGGCGGCCGTCGGCGGCAGCGCCACCAGCGGCAGCTCGGGCGGGTCGGGCGCCACCGGCAACGCCCTCGCCAACGGCGGCTCGTCGGTGGCCCGGGCCGGTTCGGGCTCGGCCTCCTCCTCCGACGCCACCTCGGGCGACACCGGCGACGCCACCAACGGCCTCGGCCTGGCCGCGGCCGGCGGCGCGGGGGCCGACGGCGGCACGTCCGCCCCCCTCTCTGGCGACGGCGGCCTGGCCGCCAACGTGATCGTGGCCGGCGACTCGTCGACCGTGCGGGCCACCGCCACCGGCGGCTCCAGCGTGGCGGCGGGCGGCGTGGCCGGCTCGGGCGGCGGGGGCCTGGCCGCCAACGTGGTGCTCGCGGGCACCGCCAGCTCGGTGGCCGCCACCGCCGCGGGCGGGCCGTCGGTCGCCTCCTCCACCGGCGCCGCCGGCGCGGGCGGGTCGTCCACCCTCGAGGCCAGCCCGGTGGCCACCACCGGCGCCACCGGCAACGCCACCTCCCAGTCGTCGTCGACCAACTCGGGCGACACCGGTGACGCCGCCGCCGCCGCCGCCGTGCACGGCTCGGCGTCCTCCGGCGACTCGGGCGCCAGCGGCGACACCGGCGACGCCACCTCCTTCCCCAGCGCGGTGAACACCCCGGCCGCCCTGGGCGGCGCCGTCAGCGTCGGCGGCGACGCCCGTTCGGGGAGCTCGGGGGCGTCGGGTGCCACCGGAGCGGCCTCGGTCGAGACGGAGGCGGAGGCTACCGCCACGTCGGGCGCAGGAGCCACGTCCACCGCCGGAACGGGCGACTCGGGCGACGCCGCCAACGACCTCGACGTCGTCGCGGCCGGCGGCGCGGGCGGCGAGGCGGGGGCCTCGGTGGCCGCCGCGGGCGGGGGCGGCGACGCCGCCAACGTGGTGATCGTGGGCGTGTCGCCCGCCACCGGCCCCACCGTGGCCCGGGGCGGGGCCTCGGTGTCGACCGCCCGGGCCGACGGGGGAGCGGGCGGCGCGGCCAAGGTCACCGCCGCACCGGTGGCCTCCACCGGCGCCACCGGCAACGCCACCTCGCAGTCGTCGTCCACCAACACCGGCGACACGGGCGCCGCCACCGCGTCGGCCACCGCCGACCCCACCGCCCGCTCGGGCAACTCGGGCGCCACCGGCGACACGGGGGCGGCCGAGGCCGGCCCCACCGCCACCAACTCGGCGGTCCTGGGCACGGCTGCGGCCGTGGGCGGCGGGGCCACCTCCGGCAACTCGGGCGGTTCGGGGGCGACCGGCGCGGCCTCGGCGTCGGCCACGGCCCGGGCCACGGCCGCGTCGGGCTCCATGGCCCTGTCCGACGCCGGCTCCGGCGACACCGGCGGCGCGACCAACGACCTGGCGGCGGTGGCCGCTGGCGGCCCCGGAGGCGCGGGTGGCGCCGCCCTCCCGCTCTCGGCCGGGGGCGGGGCCGCCAGCAACGTCGTCATCACCGCCGGGCCTGCGGGCTCGGCCACGGCCACCGGCGGCGGTTCGGTGGCCACCGGCTCGGCCGACGGGGGGACGGGCGGGGCGGCGTCCACGACCGCCCGCCCCAGCGCCACCTCGGGGCCGTCGGGTGCCAGCACGGCCCAGTCCTCCTCGACGAACTCCGGCGACACCGGCTCGGCCCGGGCCACCGCCTCGGCCAGCCCGTCGGCCCGCTCCGGCGACTCGGGCACGACGGGCGGCACCGGCCCGGCCACGTCCGACACGACCGCCACCAACTCCGCCATCCTCGGCACCACGCTGGCGGTGGGCGGCGGGGCCACGTCCGGCGCCACCGGCCGCTCGGGCGACACCGGCGACGCCACCGCCACCGGTGAGGCCGGCGCCACCGCCGGCTCGGGCAGCGCGGCGGTCTCCACCTCGGGCTCGGGCGACACCGGGGCCGCCGCCAACGACCTCCTCGTGGCCTCGGCCGGCGGGGCGGGAGGAGCGGGCGGGGCGGCCGTCCCCGTGGCCGGGCCGGGCGGCGAGGCGGCCAACGCGGTCATCGCGGCCGTCACCGTCGGCGCCACCACCGCCACCGGCGGGCCGGCCGTGGCCACCGGCTCGGCCAACGGCGGAGTGGGCGGCACGTCCGCCGCCACCGTCGACTCGGCCGCCCGCTCGGGCGCCACCGGGGCCTCCACCGCCCAGTCCTCCTCGACGAACTCGGGCGACACCGGCAACGCCGCCGCCACCTCCTCGGCCGGCCCCTCGGCCCGCTCCGGGAGCTCGGGCGCCACCGGGGCCTCGGGCCCGGCCGCCGCCGGCACCACCGCCACCGGCACCGGCACCCTCGGCACGTCGGCCGCCTTCGGCGGCAACGCCACCTCGGGCGCCACCGGCCGCTCGGGCGACACGGGCGACGCCACTGCCACCGGCGAGGCCGACGCCATGGCCGGGTCGGGCTCGATGGCGGTGTCCGACGCCGCGTCGGGCGACTCCGGCCCGGCCCTCAACACGGCCGACGTGGTCGCCGCCGGCGGGGCGGGAGGCGGGGGCGGCCTGGCCCTCCCGCTGGTGGCCCAGGGCGGCGGCGCCGTCAACACCGTCGTGGGGGTCGCGCTCGGGGCGGTGGTGGCCACCGGCGGACCGGCCGCCGCCACCGGCGGGGCCGGCGGCGGCGCCGGCGGCGGCGCCACCGTCGAGGCGACCCTCGACGCCACCACCGGCGACACGGGCGACGTGCTGACCCAGTCCTCGTCCACCAACTCGGGCGACACCGGCGACGCCGCCGCCGGGGCCGCCGCCAACCCCACCGCCGTCTCGGGGGCCTCGGGCCCGACGGGCCGCTCGGGCGAGGCCACGGCCAACACCACCGCCGCCAACGCCGGCCTGCTGGGGACGGCCCTGGCCGTGGGCGGCGACGCCACCTCGGGCGACACCGGCGCATCCGGCCACACCGGCTCGGCCGAGGCCACCGGCGCCGCCTCGGCGGCCGCCGACAGCGGCTCGACGGCCCTGTCCACCGGCCGCTCGGGCGACTCCGGCACGGCCGCCAACGAAGCCCTGCTGGCCACCTTCGGCGGCCCGGGCGGCCCGGGCGGCGCGGCCGTCCCCATCGCCGGCGGAGGCGGCCCGGCCGTCAACGTCTTCATCGGGGCGGGCGGGGTCGTCGCCACCGGCGGGCCGGTGGTGGCCACCGGCTCGGCCAACGGCGGGGCGGGCGGGGCCTCGTCCACGACGGCGGCCCTGGGCGCCACCTCGGGCGGCTCGGGCTCGGTCACCGCCGCCACCTCCTCCACCAACTCGGGCGACACCGGGTCGGCGGCGGCCGCAGCCGAATCCAACCCCCTGGCCCGCTCCGCCGGCTCCGGCGCCAGCGGCCGCTCGGGCGGCGCCGCCTCGGCCCCCACCGCGGCCAACGCCGCCCTCCTCGGCCTGGCCGCAGCGGCGGCCGTCGGCGGCGACGTCACCTCGGGCGACACCGGCGACTCGGGCCACACCGGCGACGCCACCGCCTCGGGCACGGGCCGGGCCCGGGCCAACTCGGGCTCGACGGCCGGCGGCGACGCCACCTCGGGCGCCACCGGCGACGCCGCCAACGCCGCCGTCCTCGCCGGAGCGGGCGGCGCCGGGGGCGCCGGGGGAGCGGCCGTGCCCGTCGCCGGCCTGGGCGGCCCGGCCGTCAACACCCTCATCGGCGCGGGCGTGGCCATCGCCACCGGCGGACCGGCTGTCGCGACCGGCTCGGCCGGCGGCGGGGCCGGCGGGGCGGCCACCTCCGGGGTCACCTCGGACGCCACCTCGGGCGGCACCGGCGCCGCCGACGCGCAAGCCTCCTCGACCAACTCGGGCGACACGGGGGACGCCTCGGCCACGGCCCGGGCCAACCCCGCCTCCGCCTCGGGCGCCTCGGGCGCCACCGGCGACACGCCTCCGGTCTCCCAAGCGGTCCCCGCCACCACCGGCACGGTCGTGGTGGGCGGGAACGTCACCTCCGGCTCCACCGGCGACACCGGCTCCACCGGGGCGTCCGCCGCCGACGCCACCGCCGACGCCGACGCCAACAGCGGCAGCTCGGGCGACGCCGACGCCGGGTCGGGCCCCTCGGGCCTCGCCGCCAACGACGTGCTGGCCGCCGCCCTCGGCGGCCCCGGCGGGGCGGCCGGGGCCGCCACCCCCGTCGCCGCGGCCGGCGGGCCTGCCGTCAACGTGCTGATCGGTGGAGGTGCCACGATCGCCACCGGCGGGGCCGCCCTCGCCACCGGAGCGGCCACCGGCGGCACCGGCGGCGGCGGCGACCTCACTGCCGACGCCGACGCCGCCTCGGGCGGCTCGGGCGCCGCCGGGGCTTCCTCCTCCTCGACCAACTCGGGCGACACCGGCGACGCCACCTCGACCGCCGAGGCGAGCCCCCGCACCACGTCGGGCGCCACGTCCGAGCTGCCGGTCGCGGGCGCCGCCGACCCGCTTCCCACCACCCTCCCCACCGCCTCGCCGGCGGCGGCGGATGGCGCCTCGGGCGGCGCCTCGGGCGGCGGCTCGGGCGGCGGCTCGCGCGCCGCGACGGCTGCCGCAGGAGGCGGGAGCACGCTCGGCGGCGGCTCGGGCGGGTCGGCCTCGCCCACCGCGTCGGGTGGGGCCGAGGCCGATTCGACCTCGGTCGCGTCGGGCGACGCGACCGCTTCCAACACGTCGGCCGGGTCCGGTTCCAGCAGGGCGTCCAACAGGTCGGTGGCGTCGGGCGACGCGGTCGCCACGGACGGCTCGGTGGCCTCCGGATGCGCCGTCGCGACGGCTGCGTCGACCGCCTCGGGAGGCTACTGCGAGCCCGTCGCGCAACCCTCGACCAGCACTTCATCCACCCCATCAACCACTCCAACACCCCAGGTCAGCGCACCAACGGGGGGTCCAACAGGTGCCTCCGCGACCCGGGGGTCCCTGGCCGTGACGGGCATCGAGGGGGGATCACTTGCTACTGCCGCGGCAGCAAGTAGTCTCCTCGGATCAGCCCTCGCTGCCGGGGGTCGAGGCGGAAGACGACGACGACGACGACCTGCACCATCCGGCGCGGAATCTCACGGCGGGACAGACCCGAAGGAATCGAGTTCGAGGAGCGAGGGCGATGAGACTGGCAGCTAGCAGGGGTTCAGCGAGGAGGGGAGGGGTCCTGGTGTTGGCGTTCGCCGCGCTGCTGGGCCTGCTCGCGCTCTTCTCCGGTTCGGCCGGCGCCCAAACCAGTGGCAACAGCACCGCCACCGAGGGGTCGGTCTCCTCGGGCGACGCCAACGCCACCGGCGGCTCCACCGCCTCGGGCGACGCCAACGCCTCGAACGGCTCGGTGGCCTCCGGCGACGCCAACGCCTCGAACGGCTCGGTGGCCTCCGGCTGCTCGACGGCGATCAACAACTCCACGGCCTCGGGGGGCGAGTGCGCCGAGACCGTCACCACCATCGGCACCACGTCGACGACCTCCGTCGTCGGCACCACCAGCACCACCGCCGCCACGACGGCGGTGACCACCGGCGGGCAGCTGGCCAGGACCGGGTCGGAACCGAACCGGCTCGTCCAGGGGGCGGGGGTCGCCCTCTTCATCGGATTGCTCCTCGTTCTGCTGGGCCTCGACGGCCCGGCCAGAGGCGCACGGCACACCACCAATGGCACGCAGGCGTAGGGCGGGGGAGCGAAGCGAAATGACGCGTTCTAACGACAAGGACAAGAACAACATGAGCGGACGTACGGGTCGGGGCATGACGAACGACAGGAAGGCCGCCGTCCTCGGCGTCCCCCTGGCGACCATCCTGCTGTTCCTGGGCGCAGGCCCGGCCGTGGGCCAGTCGAGCACCACCGCGCCGGCCACCACCGCGCCGGCCACCACCGCGCCGCCCGCCACCGCGGCCCCGGCCCCCACCACGGCCCCGGCCCCGGCCCCGGTGCTGGGCAGCGCCGGTGTGGTCAGCGAGCCGGCCCCGGCCGCCGCCGAGCCCGTCCAGGGCGCCATCCTGCCGCCCAACTCGGGCGGCACGGGGATCGCGGGCGACACCGGCGACGGCACGTCGACGGGCAACGCCACCAGCCGGGCCAACACGGGCGCCGCCTCCAGCGCCAACGCGGTCTCGGGCGGCAGCGGCAACGCCGTCAACAACACCAACGTCGCCGCGGTCGGCGGCGACGGTGGCGCGGGTGGCGTGAGCGCCCCCACGGCCGGCAACGGCGGCGGGGCGGCCAACATCGTCGCCAGCACCGGCCCCGGTTCCAACACGGCCACGGCCCGCGGCGGGTCCTCGGTCGCCACCGGCGCGGCCAACGGCGGCGCGGGCGGCGGCTCCACCGTCAACCTGGCCCCGGCGGCCACGTCGGGCGCCACCGGCGCGGCCACGGCCCAGTCCTCCTCTTCCAACAGCGGGAACACCGGCAACGCCACCTCGTCGGCCACGGCCAACCCGAGCTCCACCTCGGGCACCTCGGGCAACTCGGGCTCGACCGGCAACGCCACATCCAACCCGTTCGCCCTCAACACCGGCCTCCTTTCCATCACCCCGGTCGGCAACCAGCAGGGCGGCACCTCCAGCGGCGGCCAGACGTCGGGCGGCAACCCGCTCGGCGGCTCGGGCGTCGCCTCCGGCGGTGCAGGCGGCATCCTGGGCAACGCCAACGCCTCGGGCGGGTCGGCCACCTCCGGCTCGACCGGCGCCACCGGCGCGACGGGCAACGTCAACTCCACCGGCATCGCGGCCAGCTCGGCCAACACCGGCGCCCAGTCGGCGTCCAACGCCCTCTCGGGTGACAGCGGCAACGCCCGCAACGACACCGACGTCGTCAGCGTGGGCGGCACGGGCGGCGCCGGCGGCGTGGTCGTCGCCAACGCCGGCAACGGCGGCGCGGCCCTCAACGTGATCGCGGCCGGCACCAGCGCGGCCGGCGGCGCCGGCGGCGCGGGTGTGCCCGGCGCCGGCGGCGCGGGCGGCGGCGGGGGCGGGGCGGCGGTCGGCCTGCCCGGCGGCGCCGGCGGTGCCGGCGGCGCGGGTGGCGGCGGCGGCGGGGCCGGGGGTGCGGGCGGTGCCGGCGGTGCCGGCGGCGCCGGCTTCGGCGGCTTCGGTGGTGCGGGCGGCAACGGCGGCAACGGCCTGGGCGGCGCCGGCGGCGCCGGCGGCGCGGGGGTGGCGGCCTCGGGCAGCCCCACCGCGGTCGGCGGCTCCTCGGTCGCCACGGGCGTGGCCCACGGCGGCGCGGGCGGCGCCTCCTCGGTCACCGCTTCCCCCACGGCCACCTCGGGCGCCTCGGGCGCCTCGCTGAACCAGTCCAGCGCCACCAACGACGGCGACACGGGCAACGCCACCTCCTCGGCCACCGCCAGCCCCGAGGGCACCTCGGGCGACTCCGGCGACTCGGGCGACACGGGCGACGCCACGTCCACCCCCACGGCCACCAACGACGCCATCCTCGGCACGGCCACCGCCACCGGCGGCGCAGCCACGTCGGGGAACACGGGCGCCTCGGGCGACACCGGCGACGTCACCGTCGTCGGCATCGCCGACAGCTTCGCCAACTCCGGCGCCCACGCCTCGGGCTCGTCCGTCTCGGGCGACACCGGCGACGCCGACAACGACACCGACGTCCTCGCCCTGGGCGGCGTGGGTGGTGACGGCGGCGTCGTCCTGGCCACGTCCGGCAACGGCGGCGCGGCCCTCAACGTCCAGCTCGGCGGCACCGGGGGTGCCGGCGGCGCAGGCGGCACGGGCACCGGCGGCACCGGCGGCACCGGCGGCACGGGCGGCGCCGGCACGGGCGCGGCAGGCGGCGCAGGCGGCACCGGTGGTGCGGGCGGCGGCGGCGTGGCCGGCGGCGCCGGCGGTGCCGGCGGTGCAGGCGGCACGGGCGGCGCAGGCTTCGGCGGCTTCGGCGGCGCGGGCGGCACCGGCGGCACGGGCACCGGCGGCACCGGTGGTGCGGGCGGCGTCGGCGGCGCGGTGTCGGGCAGCCCCACGGCCACCGGCGGGTCCTCGGTCGCGGTCGGCGCGGCCAACGGCGGCGCGGGCGGCTCGGCCGAGGTCGACTTCGGCAGCCCCACGGCCATCACCGGCGGCAGCGGCGCCTCCACCTCTCAGTCCAGCGCCACCAACAACGGCGACACGGGCAACGCCACGTCCACCGCGGTGGCCAGCCCCCGCGGCACCTCGGGCGACTCGGGCGACACCGGCGACTCCGGCGACGCCACCTCCACGCCCAAGGCCACCAACAGCGGCATCCTGGGCACGGCCGAGGCCACCGGCGGCGCAGCCACGTCGGGGAACACGGGCGGCTCGGGCGACACCGGCGACGTGGCCGTGGTCGGCCTCGCCACCTCCACGGCCAACAGCGGCGCCATCAGCGCGGCCGACTCCAGGTCGGGCGACTCGGGCGACGCCGCCAACGACACCCTCACCGTGGTGCTGGGCGGCACCGGCGGCGCCGGCGGCGTCGTCGTCCCGACCTCGGACGCGGGCGGCCCTGCGGCCAACGTCATGATCGGCGGCACCGGTGGTGCCGGCGGCACGGGCGGCGCAGGCGTGGGCGGCACCGGTGGCACGGGCGGCGCCGGCGGCGCCGGCTTCGGCGGTATCGGGGGCACCGGCGGCGCAGGCGGCGCCGGCGGCGCGGCCCTGGCTGCCGCGGTCGCGCCCTTCGCCACGGCCAACGCCTTCGGCGGCTTCGGCGGTCCCGGCGGCGCCGGCGGCGCCGGCGGCGCAGGCTTCGGCGGCTTCGGCGGTCCGGGCGGCACGGGCGGCGCAGGCGTGGGCGGCACCGGCGGCGCGGGCGGCGCCGGCGGCGCGGTCACCGGCAGCCCGACCGCAACCGGCGGCTCCTCCGTCGCGGTGGGCGAGGCCAACGGCGGCGCCGGCGGCGCCTCCCGGATCAGCGCCAGCCCCACGGCCACGTCGGGCGCCACGGGCGTGTCCACGGCCCAGTCCAGCTCCACCAACACCGGTGACACGGGCAACGCCACGTCCACCGCGGTCGCCAACCCGTCGGCCACCTCGGGCGACTCGGGCGACACCGGCGACAGCGGCCGGGCCCTCTCGGAGGCCACGGCCACCAACTCGGCCATCCTCGGCGACGCCACCGCCACCGCCGGCCCGGCCAACTCGGGCGGCTCCGGCGACACCGGCGACACCGGCGACGCGTCGGCCGTCGGCGTGGCCAACAGCTTCGCCTCCTCGGGCGCCAACAGCATCGCCGACTCCGACTCCGGCGACAGCGGCGACGCCCTGAACGTCTTCACGCCCGTCGTCCTGGGCGCCGCGGGCGGCGCCGGCGGCGTCGTCATCCCGACCGCCGGTCCCGGCGGTGCGGCGGTCAACGTGATCGTCGGCGGCACGGGTGCCACCGGCGGCACGGGCGGCACGGGTACCGGCGGTGCCGGCGGGGCCGGCGGGGTCGGCGGCGGCGCCTTCGGCGGCTTCGGTGGCGCCGGCGGCGCGGGCGGCGAGGGCGGCGACGCCGCGGCCGTCGCAGCAGGACCCTTCTCCACCGCCAACGCCTTCGGCGGCTTCGGCGGCGCGGGCGGCACGGGCGGCGCGGGCGGCGCCGGCTTCGGCGGCTTCGGCGGCCCGGGCGGCACCGGCGGCACGGGCACGGGCGGCACCGGTGGGATCGGCGGCGCCGGCGGCGCGGTCAACGTCAGCCCCACCGCGGTCGGCGGCTCCTCGGTCGCCACCGGCCAGGCCAACGGCGGGGCGGGTGCGGAGGTCGAGCTCGAGATCGGCTCGCCCACCACCATCTCCGGCGACACGGGGCTCTCCAGGGCCCAGTCCAGCGCCACCAACACGGGCGACACCGGGAACGCCACGTCCACCGCGGTCGCCAACCCGTCGGCCACCACCGGCGACTCGGGCGACTCCGGCGACTCCGGCGAGGCCGTCTCGGGCGCCACTGCCACCAACACCGGCATCCTCGGCGAGGCCACCGCGGTCGGCGCGGCGGCCAACTCGGGCGACTCCGGCGACACCGGCGACACCGGCGACGCCACGTCGCTCGGCGTCGCATCCAGCTTCGCCGACTCCGGCGCCACCTCGGTCGCCACGTCCGACTCGGGCGACACGGGCGGCGCCCTCAACCTTCTCGACGTCGTGCTGGTGGGCGGCATCGGCGGCGCCGGCGGCGTCGTCCTGCCCACCTCGGGCGCCGGCGGCCCGGCCGTCAACGTCATCGTGGGCGGCGCCGGGGCGACCGGCGGCGCGGGCGGCGCCTCCACCGGCGGTGCCGGTGGTGCGGGCGGCGCCGGCGGCGCCGCGTTCGGCGGCTTCGGCGGTGCCGGCGGCGTCGGCGGTGCCGGCGGCGATGCGGCTGCCATCCTCGCGCCCACCGCCGCCTTCGGCGTGGGCAACGCCTTCGGCGGCTTCGGCGGCCCCGGCGGCGCAGGCGGCCTCGGCGGCCTGGGCTTCGGCGGATTCGGCGGCGCGGGCGGCACCGGTGGTGCCTCGGCCGGCGGCACGGGCGGCGCCGGCGGTGCCGGCGGCGCCGTGACCGGCTCGGCCACCGCGCGCGGCGGCTCCTCGGTCGCCACCGGCCAGGCCAACGGCGGCGCGGGCGCCACCGTGGACTTCACGGGCACCCCGTGGGCCGAGAGCGGCGACTCGGGCGCGGCCATCGCCCAGTCCAGCGCCACCAACACCGGCGACACCGGCAACGCCACGTCGTCGGCCACGGCCAACCCCACCTCCACGTCGGGCGACTCGGGCGACTCGGGCGACAGCGGCCCGGCCCGGGCCCGCACCACGTCCAGCAACACCGGCCTCTCGATCACCGTGCCGGGCGTCTCGACCACCATCCCCGGGGTCGGTGGCAGCTCGAACATCACGGGCGGCCCCGCCAACTCGGGCGACTCGGGCGACACCGGTGACACCGGTGACGCGGCGGCCGCCGGCACCGCCGACAGCACCGCCCTCAGCGGCGCGACGAGCTCGGCCGACGCCGAATCCGGCGACAGCGGCGA
This sequence comes from Acidimicrobiia bacterium, assembly GCA_046565765.1. Taxonomy (GTDB): domain Bacteria; phylum Actinomycetota; class Acidimicrobiia; order Acidimicrobiales; family AC-14; genus JBFMCT01. The sequence goes on from JBKHXX010000026.1 coordinate 16,613, forward strand.
CGCCGTCAACCTCACCTCCCTCACCCTGATCGGCGGCACCGGCGGCGACGGCGGCCTCGTGGCCCCCGTGGCCGGGCCCGGCGGGGGTGCGATCAACGTCGTCGTGGGCGGCACGGGTGCCACCGGCGGCGTGGGCGGCGCCTCCACCGGCGGCGTCGGCGGTCCCGGCGGCGCAGGCGGCGCAGGCTTCGGCGGCTTCGGCGGCCCCGGAGGTGCAGGCGGGGCCGGCGGCGTCGGCCTGGCCGTGGCCTTCGCTCCCTTCGGCACGGCCAACGCCTTCGGCGGCTTCGGCGGCCCCGGCGGCGTCGGCGGCGCCGGCGCGGCCGGCTTCGGCGGCTTCGGCGGCCCCGGCGGCACGGGTGGCGCCAGCACGGGCGGCACCGGCGGCGCCGGTGGCGTCGGCGGCGCCGTGAACACCAGCCCCACCGCCACCGGCGGCTCCTCGGTGGCCACCGGCGAGGCCAACGGCGGCGCCGGTGCCATCGCCAGCCTCACCTCCACCCCCACCGCCGTCTCCGGCGCCACGGGGGCGGCGCGGGCCCAGTCCAGCGCCACCAACACGGGGGACACGGGCAACGCCTCGTCCACGGCCACGGCCAACCCGTCGGCCCGCTCGGGCAACAGCGGCGACTCCGGCAACAGCGGCCTGGCCAACTCCACGCGTGGCGCGGCCACGTCCGGCGACTCGGGCGACACCGGTGACACCGGCGACGCCGCCGCCGTGGGCGACGCCACCAGCCTGGCCAACTCCGGCGCCCTGTCCGAGGCCGAGTCCGACTCGGGCGACAGCGGCGACGCGGTGAACGACGACCTGCTGCTGGTCGCGGGCGGCACCGGTGGGGACGGCGGCGTCGCCATCCCCGTCGCCGGCGACGGCGGCCTGGCGGCCAACGTCGTGATCGGCGGCACGGGCGGCACGGGCGCCACGGGCGGTGCCTCCACGGGCGGCGCCGGCGGTGCCGGCGGTCTCGGTGGTGCGGCCTTCGGCGGCTTCGGCGCCGCCGGTGGTGTCGGCGGTGCCGGTGGTGCCGCGGCTGCTGTCGTCGGGCCTGCCGCCGCCTTCGGCGTGGGCAACGCCTTCGGCGGCTTCGGCGGCCCGGGTGGGGCCGGCGCCGCCGGCGGTGCGGCCTTCGGCGGCTTCGGCGGCGGCGGCGGCACGGGCGGCGCCTCGACCGGCGGTGCCGGCGGCGCCGGTGGTGCCGGCGGTGCGGTCAGCGGCAACCCCACGGCGCTCGGCGGATCGTCGGTCGCCACCGGCACCGCCAACGGCGGCGCCGGGGCCGAGGCCGACATCGAGGCCACCCCCGAGGCCACGTCCGGTGACACCGGCGAGGCATGGGCCCAGTCCAGCGCCACCAACACGGGCGACACCGGCAACGCCGGCGCCAGCGCCACCGCCAACCCGACGGCCACGTCGGGCGACTCCGGCGACTCGGGTGCGACCGGCACGGCCACCGCACCCCGTGCGGCCGCCAGGTCGGGCAACTCGGGCGACACCGGCGACACGGGCGACGCCCTGGTGGCCGGTTCGGCCGCCGCCTTCGCCAACTCCGGCGCGGCCAGCTCGGCCGACGCCGACTCGGGCGACACCGGCGACGCCGACAACCTCCAGGTCCTCCTGGCCCTCGGCGGCGAGGGTGGCGACGGCGGCGTGGCCATCCCCATCGCCGGCGACGGCGGCCTGGCCGCCAACCTGATGGTGGGCGGCACCGGCGGTGCCGGCGGCACGGGCGGCGCCTCCACCGGCGGTGCCGGCGGCGCCGGCGGTCTCGGCGGTGCGGCCTTCGGTGGCTTCGGCGGCCCCGGCGGCGCCGGTGGCGTCGGCGGTGCGGCGGCTGCCGCCATCGCCGCTCCCTTCGGTGTGGCCAACGCCTTCGGCGGCTTCGGCGGCCCCGGCGGCCCCGGCGGTGCCGGCGGTGCCGGCTTCGGCGGCTTCGGCGGCGCCGGCGGCACGGGCGGCGCCTCCACCGGCGGTGCCGGCGGCACGGGCGGTGCCGGTGGCGCGGTCACCGGCAACCCCACGGCCCGCGGCGGCTCCTCCGTCTCCGTGGCCTCGGCCGACGGCGGCGACGGGGCCAGCTCCACGGTGAGCGCCGACCCCGAGGCCACCTCGGGCGACTCGGGCGCCTCCACGGCCCAGTCCAGCGCCACCAACACGGGCGACACCGGCAACGCCGGAGCGGCCGCCGTCTCCAGTGGCGACGCCACCTCGGGCGACTCGGGCGACTCCGGCCGCACCGGCAACGCCACCGGCGCCACGGCGCAGGCGGCTCCCGCCTTCAGCGGCGACTCGGGCGACACCGGCGACACCGGCAACTCGGTGTCGGTGGGCGAGGCCGAGGCCAACGCCAACTCGGGCGCCTACACGGAGGCCGAGAGCGACTCGGGCGACACCGGCGACGCGGCCAACGTGGTCTTCGCCCTCGCCCTGCCGGGTGACGGTGGGGACGGCGGCGTGGCCATCCCCGTCGCCGGCGACGGCGGTGCGGCAGTCAACGTCCTCCTGGGCGGCACCGGCGGTGCCGGCGCCACGGGCGGTGCGTCCACCGGCGGTGCCGGTGGGGCCGGCGGGGCCGGCGGCGCCGGCTTCGGTGGCTTCGGCGGTGCCGGTGGTGTCGGCGGCGCCGGCGGGGACGCGGCCGTGGTGATCGGGCCTGCCGCCGCCTTCGGCGTGGGCAACGCCTTCGGTGGCTTCGGCGGTGCCGGCGGTGCGGGCGGCGCCGGCGGCGCCGGCTTCGGTGGCTTCGGCGGTGCCGGCGGCACCGGTGGGGCCTCCACGGGTGGCAGGGGCGGTACGGGCGGCGCCGGCGGCGCGGCCAGCGGCAACCCCGTCTCGACCGCCGGTTCGTCGGTGGCGGTGGGCACGGCCGACGGCGGCGCCGGTGCGGACGCCAGCGCCGACGTGACCCCGGTCGCCCGCTCGGGCAACTCGGGCGCCTCGACCGCCCAGTCCAGCGCCACCAACACGGGCAACACCGGGAACGCCGGTGCATCGGCCACGGCCAACCCGTCGTCCACCTCGGGCGACTCGGGCCGTTCCGGCAACACGGGCACGGCCAGCGGCCGGGGCGCCACCTCGGGCGACTCGGGCGACACCGGCGACACCGGCGACGCGGCCAGCGCGGCCGAGGCCGAGGCCAACGCCAACTCGGGCGCAGCGGTCGTGACCGACGCCGAGTCGGGTGACACGGGCGACGCCACCAACGTCGACATCGTCGTGGCCATCGGCGCCGACGGTGGCGACACCGGTGCGGTCCTCCCCGTCGCCGGTGCGGGCGGCGCCGTCCTCACCGTCATCGCAGGTGCCACCGGCGGCGCCGGCGGCGCCGGTGGTGCGGCTGCCGGTGGTGCCGGTGGCGCAGGCGGGGCCGGCGGTGCCGGCTTCGGCGGCTTCGGCGGTGCCGGTGGCGCAGGCGGGGCCGGAGGCGGCGCGGCCGCCATCGTCCTCAACCCCTTCGGCGTGGGCAACTCCTTCGGCGGTGCCGGTGGTGCCGGTGGCGCAGGCGGGGCCGGCGGTGCCGGCTTCGGCGGCTTCGGCGGCCCCGGAGGCACCGGTGGTGCAGCTACGGGCGGTGCCGGTGGTGCCGGTGGCGCCGGCGGGGCCGCTTCGGGCAGCCCCGTCGTGACGGCCGGCTCGGGCATCGCCGTGGGCTCCTCCACGCCGGGCACCGCCGGTGGCGCCACCATCACGTCCGACCCCGAGGCCGTGAGCGGCGACTCGGGCGAGGCCCGGGCCCAGGGCTCGGCCACCAACACGGGCGACACGGGCAACGCCATCGCGGTGGCCACCGCCAACCCCGAGTCCACCTCCGGCGACTCCGGCGACTCGGGCACCACGGGCAACGCCACCGCGTCGCCCACCGCCACCAACAACTCCATCCTCGGTACGGCCACCGCCACCGGCGGGGCCGCCACCTCCGGCGACTCGGGCGACACCGGGAACACGGGCGACTCCGTGGCCCTCGGTGAGGCCACCGCCAACGCCAACTCCGGTGCCTTCGTGGCGGCCGACGCCGAGTCGGGCGACACCGGCGACGCGGCCAACGTCAGCTTCCTGCTGGCGGTGGGCGCCGACGGTGGCGACGCCGGCCTCTCCAGCACGACCATCACCCCGGGCCCGTCCCCGGTCACCATCATCCTCCCGGCCGGCGGCGGTGCCGGCGGCGCGGGTGGTCCCGCCGCCGGCGGCGCGGGCGGGGCCGGCGGCGCCGGTGCGGCCGGCTTCGGCGGTGCGGGCGGCGGCGGCGGTGCGGGCGGCGCCGGCGGTGCCGGCGGCGTCCCCGGCGGTGCCGGCGGCGCGGGTGGTGCCGGCGGCGCAGGTGCGGGCCTCGGCGGTGCCGGCGGCGCGGGCGGCGGCACGGGCACGGGCACGACCGGTGCCGGCGGCGCACCCGGCCTGGGCGGCCTCGGCCTGGCTTCGGCCACGGTGACCCCCGGCAGCTCGGTTGCGGTCGGCGAGGCCACGGGTGGCGCGGGCGCCAACGCCAGCATCACCTCCACGCCTACCGCCCGCTCGGGCAACTCCGGCGCCTCGACGGCGCAGGCCAGCGCCACCAACACGGGCGACACGGGCGACGCCACGGCTCAGGCCACGGCCAGCCCCTCGGCCACGTCCGGCGACTCCGGCGACTCGGGTGACACCGGCGACGCCGACAGCTCGCCGTCGGCCGTCAACAACGGCATCCTCGGGTCGGCCGTCGCCACCAGCGGCAACGCCACCAGCGGCGACTCGGGCGACACCGGCGACACGGGCGACGCCCTGTCGGTGGGTGTGGCCAACTCGGCGGCCAACTCGGGCGCCGTGGCCCAGGCCTCGTCGCTCTCGGGCGACACGGGCGACGCCTTCAACGACAGCACGCTGATCGCCATCGCCGGCGACGGCGGCGACGCCGGCGTCGCCCTCCCCGTGGCGGGCGCCCCCGGTGACGCCCTGAACGTCACCATCGGCGGCGGCGGGGCGGCCATCACCGTCACCGCCCGGGGCGGCAACTCGGTCGCCGCAGGCTCCGCCAACGGCGGCGACGGTGGCGAGGCCGACATCACGTCGACCCCCACCGCCACCTCCGGCGACACCGGCGACTCCACCGCCCAGGCCTCGGCCACCAACAACGGCGACACCGGCAACGCCCTGGCCACGTCGGTTTCGAGCGGCTCGGCCACGTCGGGCGACTCGGGCGACAGCGGCGACACCGGCGACGCCGTGGCCGACGCCACCGCCGTCAACACCAACATCCTGGGCCGGGCCGTCGCCACGGGCGGCAACGCCCGCTCCGGCGACTCCGGCGACTCCGGCGACACCGGCGACGCCGCCGCCCTGGGCGAGGCGGCCAGCGCCGCCAGCTCGGGTGCGGTGGCCGACAGCGTCGCCGCCTCGGGCGACTCGGGCGACGCCGACAACGTCGTGACCGCGCTGGCCCTCGGCGGCGAGGGTGGCGACGGCGGCCTGGTCGTGGCCGTGGCCGGTGACGGCGGCGACGCCGTCAACGCCGTCCTGGCTCCCGCCAACGCCATCGTCAACGCCACCGCCACCGGCGGCAGCGCGGTCGCCGTGGGCCAGGCCGACGGCGGCGACGGCGGCGAGTCCACCGTCGAGGTCACGCCCACCGCCACCTCCGGCGACTCGGGTGCGGCCCTGTCCCAGTCCTCCGCCACCAACGACGGCGACACCGGCGACGCCCGGGCGATCTCGGTGGGCAGCCCCACCGCCCGCTCCGGCGACTCCGGCGACACCGGCGACACGGGCATGGCCGACGCCAACGCCAGCGCCGCCAACGCCGCCATCCTCGGCACCGCGACCGCCGTCAACGGCAACGCCACGTCCGGCAACTCGGGCGACTCGGGCGACACCGGCGACGCCATCGCCGGGCCCGGCGGCAACGCCACCTCCGGCGACTCGGGCGACACCGGCGACACCGGCGACGCCCTCGCCGAGCCGGTCGCGGTCAACGCCGCCATCCTGGGCAACGCCCTGGCCACCGGCGGCAACGCCACCTCCGGCGACTCCGGGGACTCCGGCGACACCGGCGACGCCGTCATCACGGGCCCGCCCGTGGTGGCACTGGCCAACTCCGGGGCCACCGCCTCCAGCGTGTCGGAGTCGGGCGACACCGGCGACGCCGCCAACGACGTCCTCGCCCTCGGGGCGGGTGGCGCCGGTGGCGGCGGCGGTGCGGTCGTGACCGTGGCCGGTGCCGGCGGCGACGCCGCCAACATCATCGTGGCCGGCGCGGTCGCCGGGGCCACCGCCACCGGCGGCTCCTCGGTCGCCACCGGGCAGGCCAACGGCGGTGCCGGCGGCGCCTCCAGCCTCACGTCCAGCCCCACCGCCACGTCGGGCAACTCCGGCCCGGCCACGGCCCGGGGCAGCAGCACCAACGACGGCGACACCGGCGACGCCACGGCCACGGCCGTGGGCGGCGGCTCGGCCGTCTCGGGGAACTCCGGCGCCACGGGCAACACCGGCGACGCCGGCGCCAGCCCCGCCGCCACCAACATCGCCGACGTCCTCGGCCTGTCCGTCGCCGTGGGCGGCAACGCCACCAGCGGCGACTCGGGCGACTCGGGCGACACCGGCGACGCCACCGCCGAGTCGGCCGCCTTCGCCTCCGCCAACACCGGCGCCGACGCCCCCGTCGACGCCACCAGCGGCGACACGGGCGACGCCGACAACGGCCTGCTGCTGATCTCCACCGGCGGCGAGGGCGGCGACGGCGGTGCGGCCATCCCCATCGCGGCCGAGGGCGGCCTCGCCGCCAACGTGATCGTGGCCGGGGCCGTCGCCGGGCCTGTCACGGCCACCGGCGGCAGCGCCGTCGCCACCGGCCAGGCCAACGGCGGGGCCGGGGCGGACAGCACCATCGAGTCCGACCCCACCGCCACCAGCGGCGACTCGGGCGAGGCCACGGCCCAGGGCTCGGCCACCAACACGGGCGACACGGGCCACGCCACGGCCACCGCCCACTCCAGCCCGTCGGCCCGTACCGGTGACTCCGGCCCCACCGGCGACACGGGCACGGCCACGTCCAACGCCGACGCGGTCAACGACGCCATCCTGGGCAACGCCGCCTCGGCCGGTGGCAACGCCACCAGCGGCGACTCGGGCGACTCCGGCGACACCGGCAATGCCGCCGCCGTCGGGGAGGCCGTGGCCATCGCCAACACGGGCGCCCTGGCTCCGGCCACGTCCCAGTCCGGCGACACCGGCGTGGCCGAGAACCTCGTCCTCGCCGTCTCCCTGCCGGGCGACGGTGGCGACGGCGGTGTGGCCATCCCCATCACCGGCGAGGGCGGTGACGCCGCCAACGTGGCGGTGACCGTGCTCAACACCGGCGCCCAGACCGCCCGCGGGGGCAGCAGCGTGGCCACCGCCCAGGTCAACGGGGCAGCCGGCGGCTCCGCCACCATCACGTCCAGCCCGTCGGCCACCTCCGGCAACTCGGGGGCGTCCACGGCCCAGTCCAGCGCCACCAACACCGGCGACACGGGCAACGCCCGGGCCACGGCCACGGCCAGCCCGTCGGCGACGTCGGGCAACTCCGGCCCCACCGGGCGCACCGGCGACACCGAGACCAGCCCGGTGGCCACCAACGGCGACATCCTCGGCACCGCCATCGCAGTGGGTGGCAACGCCACCTCGGGCGACTCGGGCGACTCCGGCGACACCGGCGACGCGGCGGCGGCCGGCTTCGTCTTCGCCGGCGCCAACACCGGTGCCGTGGCCTCCTCCGACTCCCTCAGCGGGGAGACGGGCGACGCCACCAACCTGGCCGCCCTGCTCGCCGTCGGTGGTCTCGGGGGCAACGGCGGCGTGGCCGTGCCCATCGCCGCCGGCGGCGGTGCCGCCGCCAACATCAATGCCAGCGTGGTCTCGACGGGGGCCCAGACGGCGGCCGGCGGCAGCGCCGTCGCCACCGGCGAGGGCAACGGCGGGGCGGGCGGCGACTCCGACGTCACCACCGAGCCCGAGGCCACCTCGGGTGACAGCGGCGACGTGACGAGCCAGTCGTCGTCGACCAACACCGGCGACACCGGCAACGCCACCGCCATCGGCGTGGCCAGCCCCATCGCCCGCACGGGCGACTCGGGCGGCACGGGGGAGACGGGCAACGCCACCGCCAACGGCACCGTCGACAACAGCGCCATCCTTGGTGCGTCGGCGGCCGTGGGCGGCAACGCCACCAGCGGCGACTCGGGCGACTCCGGCGACACCGGCGACGCCACCGCCGTGGGCGTGGCCGAGGTCATCGCCTCCTCCGGGGCGTTGTCCGACGCCATCGGCACCTCGGGCGACACCGGCGACGCCGAGAACGAGGTCGGCCTCGTCGGCCTGGCCGGCGACGGCGGGGACGGTGGTGCCGTTCTGGGCATCGCCGGCCCCGGTGGCCCGGCCGTCAACGTGCTGGCCGCCGTGGTCTCCACCGGCAACCAGACCGCCGGCGGCGGTTCCACGGTGGCGACCGGTGCGGCCAACGGCGGCGCCGGCGGTGCGGTGAGCAGCACCGTCACGCCCAAGGCCGAGTCGGGCGACAGCGGCGACGTCGACACCCAGGCGTCGGCCACCAACACCGGCGACACCGGCAACGCCACCGCCGCGGCGGTGGCCAACCCGATCGCCGTCTCCGGCGACTCGGGCGACACCGGCGGCACCGGCGACGCCACCGCCAGCCCGGCGGCGGTCAACGGCGCCATCCTGGGCACCGTCCTGGCCGTGGGCGGCAACGCCACCTCCGGTGACACCGGCGACTCGGGTGACACCGGCGACGCCGACGCCACCGCCGAGGCGTCGGCCAGCGCCAACAGCGGCGCGGTGGCCGTGTCCGACGGCCTGTCGGGCGACACCGGCGAGGCCGACAACGACATCCTGGCCCTCGGCGTGGCCGGGGACGGGGGCGCAGGCGGCGCGACACTGCCGCTGGCCGCCACCGGCGGCCCCGCCGCCAACGTGGCCGTCACCGTCGCCTCCACCGGCAACCAGTCGGCGCTGGGCGGCTCGGCCGTCGCCACCGGCCAGGCCAACGGCGGCGCCGGCGGCGCGGTCAGCACCACGGCCACCCCGACGGCCACGTCGGGCGACACCGGCGGCGTCCGCACCCAGGCCTCGTCGACCAACTCGGGCGACACCGGCGACGCCACGTCGTCGGCCACGGCCAACCCGGCCGCCGTCTCCGGCAACTCCGGCGACACCGGCGAGTCGGGCGACGCCACGGCCGAGCCCATCGCCCTCAACGACGCCATCCTCGGGACGGCCGTCGTGGTCGGCGGCAACGCCACCTCGGGCGACACCGGCGACTCGGGCGACACCGGGGACGCCTCGGTGGCCGCCACCGCCACGTCGGAGGCCAACAGCGGTGCCGCCAGCATCGCCCTGGGCGCCTCCGGCAACTCGGGCGGGGCCGACAACGACGCCGTGATCCTCGGGCTGGCCGGCAACGGCGGCGCCGGCGGCGTGGCCATCCCGCTGGCAGTGGCCGGCGGTCCGGCCATCAACGCCACCCTCGGTGGCGGTGGCGCCCTCACGGCCGCCGGCGGTTCGGCGGTGGCCGTGGGCCAGGCCAACGGCGGCGCCGGCGGCGCCGTCACCAGCGACGCCACCCTGCGGGCCACCTCCGGCAACACCGGCAACGTGACCGTCCAGTCGTCGTCCACCAACACGGGCGACACCGGCAACGCCACGTCGGCCGCCGAGGCCAGCCCCACCGCCGTCTCCGGCGACTCGGGCGACACGGGTGCTTCGGGTTCGGCTTCGGCCCTGCCCGTCGCCCACAACACCGCCATCCTGGGCACGGCGGCGGCCGCCGGCGGCAACACCACCACCGGTGACACCGGCGACTCCGGTGACACCGGCGACGCCGACGCCGCCTCCACCGCCGACAGCTTGGCCACGTCCGGCGCCCACTCGGTGGGCGAGGGCGTGTCGGGCGCCAGCGGTCCCGCCACCAACGAGGTCGACGTGCTCGGCCTCGGCGGTACGGGCGCCGACGGCGGCCTGGTCCTGCCTCTCGCCGCCACCGGTGGCGCCGCCCTCAACGTGAGCCTCGGCCCCGTGGTCTCGGCCACGGCCGCCGGCGGCTCGTCGGTGGCGGTCGGCGCAGCCAACGGCGGTTCGGGGGGTGGCTCCGACCAGGACCTCGACCTGGGCGCCGAGTCGGGCGCCACGGGCGATGTCGACGTCCAGTCGTCGGCCACCAACACCGGTGACACCGGCAACGCCACGTCGTCGGCCCGGGCCAACCCGGCGGCGGCCACGGGTGCGTCCGGCACCACCGGCGACACCCCGTCCGTCTCCCAGGACCTCACGGTGGTCAACCCGGCCCTGCTGGGCACCACCATCGTGGTGGGCGGCACGATCACGTCCGGTGACTCCGGCGACTCCGGCGACTCCGGCGGCGCTTCGGCGGCCGGCGTCGCCGACTCGCTGGCCAACACCGGCGCCCAGGCCGACGGCGAGGCGGAGTCCGGCCCGAGCGGCATCGCCGAGAACGACGCCGACGCCTTCACCCTCGGCGGGGACGGCGGGGCGGCAGGGGTCTCCCTGCCTCTCGCCGGCGCCGGTGCCCCGGCCATCAACGTGGTCGTGGCCGGCGTCAACACCGCCGCCGGCGGCTCGGCCATCGCCACCAGCGAGACCACCGGGGGCAGCGGGGCCGACGGCGAGCTCACCGTCGACACTGACGCCGGTTCCGGCGGCTCGGGCGACGCCACGGCGCAGACCTCGTCGTCCAACTCGGGCGACACGGGCCACGCCACGTCGGGTTCGGAGTCCAGCCCCACCACCGCCACCGGCACCACCCCCGGCACCGGGAGCTCCGGCACCGCCAGCACGTCCGGCGAGTCGGGCACCACGCCGGTCACGGGCAACGCCGACGCCGTCCTGGCCACGTCCCTCGTCGCCGACGCCCTCGCCGCCACCACCGGTGGCTCGAGCGCCGGCGCGGTGGGCGGGGCGGCCACGGCCGGTTCCGGCTCGGGTGGCTCGGGCTCCGGCTCGGGCGGCTCGGGCGGCGGCAGCGGCTCGGGCGGCTCGGGCGGCGGCACCGCCCGGGGCGGCTCCACCCTCGGCGGCGGCTCGGGCGGCGCCCAGTCGCCCACCGCCTCCGGCGGCGCCCACGCCGACGAGACGTCGGTGGCGTCGGGGGATGCGACTGCTCTCAACAACTCCACGGCGTCGGGGACGTCCCGGGCTACGAACAACTCCACCGCTTCGGGCGACGCCATCGCCGACAACGGATCGGTGGCCTCGGGCTGCTCCACGGCGATCAACCACTCCACCGCCTCCGGCGACTGCGGTCCCGGTGGGAGGACGGTGACCACCACCCCGCCCGTGGGCGGCGGCGGCGTCACCACCACCACCGGCGCCCGCACCGCGGCCGGCGGAGGGGCCCTGGCCCGCACCGGTATGGACGTCGACGCCATGGCCGAGGCGGCCGCGGCGGCCACGCTCCTCGGTGCCGGTCTACTCGGCCTGAGCCGCAGGAAGCGCAAGCCGCTGGCGGGGTGATCTGTAACACCAACAACACCAACATCATTGGTTGACGCAGGAAACAGTCCCAACTAGGTTGAACCGAACCCAGAAGAAGGAAGGGCGATGATCAGGGATACAAGACGAGCGGGAGCATGTCTGCTGGCGCTGAGCAGCGTGGTCGCCATGTTGACCCTGCTGGCGGGTCCGGCGGGCGCCCAGACCAGCGGCGGAGCGGTCGCAGTCGACGGTTCGGTGGCCAGCGGCTCGGCGCACGCGGCGCGTGAGTCCACCGCATCGGGGGAGTCCACCGCCACCGACGGCTCCACTGCGTCGGGGTGCTCCACCGCAGACAACGAGTCCACGGCTTCGGGCGACGGCACCTGCCGCCGCACCACGGCCACCACCCGTCCGGTCACCGGCGGGGGCGGCGGCGGCACCACCGCCCGTCCCGCCGCCACTGCCGGCCGGCTCGCCCTCACCGGCGACTGGTCCACCCCGATGGCCGCGGTGGCCGCCCTGGCCATCGTCCTCGGCGGGCTGATGGTCGTCGCCGGCTCCGACCGGCGGGCCAAGGTCCGGGGCTAGCCCCAAGGAAGTTCACGAGCGCTCGCCGGCCGCACGCGCGGTCGGCGAGCCTCGTCGCGTCCTGCCCCCAAATCCGGTGCGGTGGGTGCGACACTGAACGCTGTGCGGGTCCGCTTCCCTGCTGCCGCTGCCGCGGCCCTCGCCTTCCTCCTGGTCGCCGCCGCCTGCGCGCCGGGCGGCGGCGGGGACGAGGCCGCCCTCTCCGGCGGCGCGGCCCGAGCCGCGGCCGAGCCGCCGCCGCCCGCTCCCACCCTCCCGGTCAACGTGACGGTGCCCCAGGGCGCCCCGGTGGAGGCTCCCGCCCTGCCGCTCCAGGGTTGCCCGCCCCCGCCCCGCCCTCCCGGCCAGGCGCCTCCCCGGCCCCCGTACGTGCCGCCCCGGCTCGTCCCCGAGTCGGAGCTGCCGGCCGCGCTGGACCCAGGCGTGTGGACGGCCAGCCTGGCCCCTCTCGAGGGCAAGGGGATGTGGCTGTGGAAGTACTTCCAGTCCGAGGGGGGCGACGCCGACGCCATCGTGGCCAAGGCGGCCGCCGCCGGGCTGCGCCAGCTGTGGGTGCGGGTGGGGGACTCGCGTGACCGGTTCTACGCCAAGGACGTGCTCGACGCCCTCGTCCCCCGGGCCCACAAGGCCGGCATCGCCGTCATCGGCTGGGGCTTCCCCTACCTCCACGACCCCGTGTTCGACGCCGGCTGGTCGGCCGAGGCCCTGGCCTGGCGCAGCCCCGACGGCCATGCCCTCGACGGCTTCAGCCCCGACATCGAGCTGGCCAGCGAAGGGGTGGCCATCTCCGAGACCCGGGTGCGGGTCTACCTGGGGCTCGTCCGCCAGGCCGCCGCCGACCGTCTCCTCGTGGCCACCGTCTACTGGCCCAACGCCACCCGCTGGCCCGACCGCTACCCCTACAAGGCCATCGCCCCCTACGTCGACGCCTTCGCCCCCATGGCCTACTGGGGCTGCGTGGAGCCCGGCTCGGTGGCCCAGCAGTCGGTGGAGCGGCTGAAGACGCTGCGCCCCGTCCATGCCATCGGCACCGGCTGGGACGCCACCTCCGAGGGCGGCCGCACGGCCGCCCCCAGCATCCACGAGACCAACCGCTTCCTCGACGTCTCCCGCCGCGGCGGGGCGCTGGGGGCGTCGTTGTGGGTGTGGCACCTCATGGGCGAGGAGCAGTGGTCCGCCCTCTCCCTCTTCCCCTGGCCGGTGAACGGGGCTCGCTGACAGATCCTTTTGGGGCGCCGCAGCCACGTGGAGCGTGGTCCAGGCGCCCCAAAACGGTTCGGGTAGGTTGGACGGCATGGCCGACGTGTCGCTGTCCCGAGGGCTGCCCGAGACGGTGCTGCCCCCCGAGCCGGCCGAGGCCCTGGCCGCCCTGGAGGAGGCCCTGGCCGCCCCTGCCGAACGCCGCCGGGAGGCGGTGGCGGCGGTGGTGGAGCGCTGGCCCCGGTTCCTCGACGGCTGGGCCCGGCTGGGCCAGCTGGCTCGCGACGAGGTGGAGGCCTACGCCTACTTCCGGGTGGGCTACCACCGTGGCCTCGACACCCTGCGCCAGAACGGGTGGCGGGGAAGCGGCTACGTCCGCTGGCGCAACCAGACCAACCAGGGCTTCCTGAGGGCCCTGGACGGGCTGCGGGAGGCGGCCGGCGCCATCGGCGAGTCGGACGAAGAACAGCGCTGCGCCATGTTCCTCCGCCAGCTCGACCCCGACTGGCAGGGAGCGCGGTGAGCGAGCAGACGGGCGACGAGGAGGTCGTCCGCCGCCACCTGGTGGTGAGCGGGCGGGTGCAGGGCGTGTTCTACCGGGAGACCCTGCGGCGGCTGGCCAAGGAGAAGGGTGTGGCCGGCTGGGCCCGCAACACCCGAGACGGCCTCGACGCCGAGCTGGAGGGCCCCCGCCCGGTCGTAGAGGAGCTGGTCAAGTGGTGCCGCACGGGCCCGCCCCACGCCGTGGTCATCCATGTGGCCGTCACCGAGATGGAACCGGCAGGGGACACCGACTTCCGCGTACGCTGACGCCTCCATTTTCGTTAGGGGGGAGTCGCATGGAAGGAGCACGCAGGAAGCGCCACCGGTTGGTGACGGCGGTGGCCGGGATGGTGGCCATCGTCGGCCTGGGAGCATGTGGCGGCGGCGGCGACAACGGCGGCGGGGCAGGGCGGATCGGCGAGCTGACCGCCACGGACATGCTCCGGTTCGACCCGGACGAGTTCGAGGTGCCCTTCGAACAGGAAGTGTCGTTCACGTTCACCAACGAGGACAACGAGCGCCACAACTTCACTCTCAGCCACGTCTTCGTCGACCTCGACAACTTCGTCAACGTCGACGTGGAGCCCGACTCGAGCACCGAGGTCCGCTTCACGGTGCGGGAGCGGCCCCGGGACGGGTTCCTCACGTTCTACTGCCGCTACCACCAGAGCCAGGGCATGTCGGGCCGGATCACCTTGCGGTAACCGCACCGTCGCGACCTCGGTCGCCGGTGCGCTAGAACGGAGCCCCTGGTGGGTTCCACGTCGATTCGTGCGGCTCCCCCGGGCGCCAAGTCCGGGGGACCGCCGCGTCCGCCCCTCCTCACCGTGGGCACGGTCGTGTGGCTGGCGTCGGAGCTCATGTTCTTCAGCGGCCTGTTCGCCGCCTTCTTCACCCTCCGGGCCGCCACCCGTGAGCCCTGGCCGCCCGAGGACGTCCACCTCGAGGTCGGGGCGGCCGCCCTGTTCACCGGCCTGCTCGTGCTGTCCAGCGGCACCATGCAGCTGGCGGTGCGGGCCCTGGAGCGCGACGACCGCGCCGCCTTCCGGCGCTGGGTCCTCGCCACCGTCGTGCTCGCCGTGGCCTTCCTGGCCAACCAGGGGCGGGAGTGGAGCGAGGCCACCTTCAGCGTGGACGACCACGCCTTCGGGTCCTCGTTCTTCGTGATGACCGGCTTCCACGGCCTCCACGTCACCGGCGGGGTGGTGGCGATGCTGCTCCTGCTGGGGCGGGCCTCCAGCCCCCGCTTCGGCAAGGCCGACGTGCCCGCCGCCGAGGTCGTGTCCTACTACTGGCACTTCGTCGACGTGGTGTGGATCGCCATGTTCGCCACCCTGTTCCTGCTCAAGTGAGGGCGGGAGCGCGGGTGGCCGCGGTGGTGACCGTCCTGCTCGGGGCGCAGGCCGCGGCGGTGGCCGCGGTGCTGGCCCAGCCCACCCCTCCCGCCACCCTGCCCCCCGCCAGCGACGTCCGCAACGGGCGGGACCTGTACCAGGTGGCGTGCTCGACCTGTCACGGGCTCGAGGGCCAGGGGTCGCCCCTCGGCCCGTCCCTCATCGGGGTGGGCGCCGCCTCGGCCGACTTCTACCTCTCCACCGGCCGCATGCCCCTCGACAACCCGGGCGAGCAGGCCCAGCGCAAGAAGCCGGCGTTCACGCCGCTCCAGATCCGCCAGCTGGTGGCCTACGTGGCTTCCCTGGGGTCGGGGCCCCCTGTGCCCGACGTCGACTGGGAGCACGCCGATCTGGCCGAGGGCAACCTGCTCTACGCCAACAACTGCGCGCCGTGCCACAGCTCGGCGGGGGCGGGGGGTGCGCTCGGGCACTCCACCTACGCCCCCGCCCTCGGCCCGGCCACGCCCACCCAGGTGGCGGAGGCCATCCGCATCGGGCCGGGGGCCATGCCCCGCTTCGGTCCCGAGACGTTCGACGAGGAGCAGCTGGCCGCCATCGTGCGCTACGTCCAGTACCTGAAGGACCCCGCCGACCCCGGCGGGCACCCCCTCGGCCGGCTCGGCCCCATCCCCGAGGGGTTCGTGGCCTGGGTGGTCGGCCTCGGCCTGCTGCTCGTCGCCTGCCGCTGGATCGGGACGAGGGACTGATGGCCACCTTCACCCCCGACACCCCCGACGGCCCCGACGGCGCTCACGGCGACGCCGACGAGCGGGCCGCCAGCAGTCCCGCCGACGAGCGCGCCGTCGCCTACTTCCTGGTGCTGGCCACCGTGGCCGCCCTGGGGCTGGCGGGGGTGTACATCGCCGGTGGTCAGGCCCAGGCCGAGGGGGCGTTGCTGTTCGTGTCCCTCGGCTCGATCGGCGTGGCCCTCGCCTTGTGGGCCAAGCGGCTGCTACCGGAGCGGGAGGTCACCGACGAGCGCGGTTCGCTGCCGTCGGAGGAGGCCGACGTGGAGGCCGTCGACGAGACGATCGGCCACGAGGAGGTCTTCTTCACCGAGCGCCGGCTGCTGCTGGGCCTGCTCACCGCGGCGGGCGGGGCGCTGGGCCTGGCCGCCCTGTTCCCCATCCGCTCCCTGGGCCCCAGCCCGGGCCGCTCGCTGGCGACCACCGCGTGGCGGCCCGGCGACCGCCTGGTCGACGAGGAGGGACGGCCGGTGCGGGTCGACACGCTGTCGGTGGGCGGCATCCTCACCGTCTTCCCCGAGGGCAGGGAGCAGGCGGGCGATTCCCAGGCGGTGCTCATCCGGGTGGAGGAGGGCCTGCTGCGCCCCCGCCCGGCCCGGGAGACGTGGTCGCCCGAGGGGCACGTGGCCTACTCCAAGATCTGCACCCACGTGGGCTGCCCGGTCGGGCTCTACCAGCAGTCCACCCACGAGCTGCTGTGCCCCTGCCACCAGTCCACCTTCGACGTGCTCGACGGGGCCCGGCCCCTGTTCGGCCCCGCCACCCGCTCGCTGCCTCAGCTGCCGCTGAGCATCGACGCCGAGGGCTTCCTGCGGGCCGACCACGACTTCGAGGAGCCCGTGGGCCCGGGTTACTGGGACCGGGCGTAGGGCGGCCGTGGTCCGTTCCCTCATCCGCTGGGTCGACCGCCGCTTGGGGGCCTCGCAGTTCACCCGCACCGCGCTCAACAAGGTCTTTCCCGACCACTGGTCGTTCATGCTGGGCGAGGTGGCGCTGTACTGCCTGGTCATCCTCATCCTCACCGGCGTCTACCTGACGTTCTTCTTCATCCCCGCCTCCGACGAGGTCGTGTACCGGGGGCCGTACGAGCCGCTGCAGGGCGTGGAGATGTCGGCCGCCTACGCGTCCACGCTGGACATCTCCTTCAACGTGCGGGCCGGGCTGGTCATGCGCCAGATGCACCACTGGGCCGCCCTGGTGTTCATCGCCGCCATGGTGCTGCACCTGTGCCGGGTGTTCTTCACGGGGGCCTTCCGCCGGCCCCGGGAGATCAACTGGATCGTGGGCGTGACCCTGCTCGTGCTGTCCATCGCCAACGGCTTCTTCGGCTACTCGCTGCTCGACGACCTGCTGTCTGGCACCGGCGTGCGGGTCGGGTACTCCATCGCCCTGTCCATCCCCGTGTTCGGCACCTGGTTGGCGTTCCTCTTCTTCGGCGGGGAGTTCCCCGCCACCGAGTTCATCACCCGCTTCTTCGTCCTCCACGTGCTGCTGCTGCCGGCGCTCATCGTGGGCTTGCTGGTCGCCCACCTGGCCATCCTGTGGCGCCAGAAGCACACCCAGTTCGCAGGCGAGGGCCGCAGCGAGACCACGATCACCGGCTCCCGCCTGTGGCCGTCCTACATGCTCAAGTCGGTGGCCCTGTTCTTCCTCGTCTCGGCCGTGCTGGCCGGCCTGGCCGGCCTGGCCCAGATCAACCCGGTGTGGCTGTACGGGCCCTACGACCCGGCCAAGGCGGCGGCCGCCACCGCCGGCTCCCAGCCCGACTGGTACGTGGGCTGGCTGGACGGGGCCCTGCGCCTCATGCCCGGTTGGGAGATCCGCGCCTTCGACCGCACCGTCGCCAACCCGTTCTTCCCGGGGGTGCTCCTGCCCAGCCTCACGTTCCTGGGCCTGTACCTGTGGCCGTTCCTCGAACGCCGCTTCACCAAGGACGACGAGGCCCACAACCTCCTCGACCGTCCCCGCGACAGGCCGGTGCGGACCGCCATCGGGGCCGCCGCCCTCGCCTTCTACGCCATCCTGTTCATCGCCGGGGGCAACGACGTCCTGGCCGCCCTAGTGCAGATCGCCCCCGAGACCATCACCAACATCTTCCGGGTCGGGGTGATCGTGGTTCCCCTGGGGGTGTTCTTCCTCACCCGCGCCATCTGCCGCAGCCTGTCCCGCTCCGCCATGCACCCGACCGAGGACGCCGTCGTCGGCCGCATCGAACGCACCCCCGACGGCGGCTACCACTCCGTGCCCGGCTGAGCGAGAATCCCCCCGTGCGGAGGGCGGCAGTGCTGGCGGTGGCGCTGGTGACGGCGGCGGCCTGCACGGGAGGCGAGGGGGCGCAGCCAGACGGCCCCCCGGGTCCACGCCCGCCCGAACCGCCGTTGCGCCTGGTCGACTACGACGCCATGGCCCAGCCCGACGGTGTGACGCCGTGGATCCAGTCGCTGCTCGACCTCCCGGCGTGCCGCGACGACGGTGGCCTGCGCGCCTGGGCAGGCGAGCGGCTGCCGTCGCTGCCCGCCGAGCCGGCGGTCCCGGTCCCGCTGGGAACGGTCGTACGGGAAACCCCCATCCTCCTCCGCCCCCCGCCGGTGGCCTGCTCGGTGGCGCTGCGCAAGGCGGACGCGCTGGCCTGGGAGCTGCAGGACTCGGCCGGGGTGGCGGTGGCCCGAGGCGCCACCTCTTCCTCGGCCCTGGCCGCCGACCCGTGGGGAGGGGTGGAGGGCGACATCTTCCAAGACGTCATCGCCTCTGGCCAGCACCTGAACGGGCTCACCACCAGCACCCGCATCGGCGGCCGCCTGGCCCTCGACCCGAGGGACGAGCGGCTGTTCGTCACCGACTTTCCCTACCACGGCCCCCCCAGGGATCCTCGCTGGCCGTGGGCCGGTCGTTGGATCGCGGGCTGGTTCGGGGTGTCGGAGATGCGGCCACCGGACTACCGCCTGGCTGTACCGGTCCCCCGGCTGGTCCCCGAGGGGTTCGTGCGCTGTGCGGGCCCGGTGGAGGCCAGCTTCGACCCCATGCAGGGGCGGGTGACCACCTTGTGCCACCCCGACGGCAGCGTCATCACCGTCCGGGTGGGCGCGCCGACCTCGCCCGAAGGCACGCTGCGGTCCCTGCCCGACTTCGAGGCCGACCGAACGACCACCGTGGCCCACATCGGCGACCGGCGCCTGCTCACCGCCGGGTCACCGGTCGGCCGGATCGTTCTCGACGTGCCGGCTCGCATCGACGAGGACGGCCTGCGCCGGATGGCGGCCACCGTCCCCGCCCTCGACGACCGGACGTGGCGGCCGCCCGGTCTGGCCGTCGACCTCCGCGAGCGCTTCTCGGTGGACTGGGTCCGCGACGCCCTCGTGGCCGCCGGCGCCCGGGAGGTGCTGGCCGACGAGGCCGACCGCACGGTCGACGGTGGGCTGGGCCTGGTCTGCGCCGGTGGGGGGCCGTGCGTCCACCCGCCGCCCCGACCGATCGAGGTCAACCTCACCCTGCCCACCGGCGAGCGCATCGAGGGGTTCGTCATGGTCGACAAGGATCCCTACACGCCGTGGCCGCCCCACGGGCTGGCCCGCATCCGCACCGTGAGCGGGGTGGACGTTCGGATCAGCGAGCAGCCATGGGCCAACCCGGTCGAGCTGCGTTGCGGCGGTGTGCACGTGTCTCTCCGGACCTTGGGCATCGGTAGGGGGGTGGAGCCGGGCCCGGCCGACCCCATCGCCGACCTGGCCGAGCGGCTGGTCCCGGCTCTCGGCTGCTGAGCGCCCCCGTGCGGCCCGTCCTGCCTACCGCACCTCCAGCGAGGCGTGTGCGAGATCCAGGGAGGGGTCGGCGGGGGACCACCTCGCCCACGTGCCGCCCGGGCTGCGGATCGACCACGGATCGTCCCCTCGCGAACGGCCGGCCACGGTGATCCACTTCCCGCCGATCAGCTCCTGGAGCACCTGGTTGCGTTGGATGATGGCATCGATGCGCTCGAGGGGCGCCTGGATGACCGCCAGCAGGCGCAGCGACTGATGCATGCGACGGTCTCCGACGCCCACAGCCTGCGCGGGGAGACCGACCTGCAGGTCGCCGCCCTCGCCGAGGACGACGCCGATGCCGCCCACCGGGTTGTGCAGCGTCTTGTCGCCCGCGCCGAACTGGTCGGGGTCGACCGCCGAGAAGTAGTACTGGGCCGAGATCCACTGGCCGACCACGAGCGGCGCGGTCATGATCGTCTCGAGGGCGCTGCCGTCACCGTCGCTCTCGGCGTCGTAGGAGTGCAGGAACACGCGGCAGGCCAAGTCCAGGCCGGCGGTGATCGAGCGGGGCCCGACCACGAACGCAGCATTGCTGGCCAGCCCCCACTCGGGACGCACCTGCGCCCAGTCGTGCCCACGGACGCGCACCTTGGCCGGGTTCCCCGGGAGCCGCCCGGCCCGCTCGCGTGCGAGCCGTTCACCGGCAATGGCGATGTCCCGCTCGAAGGCGGCGACCAGCGCTTCGTGGGTTTCCGGCACGGCCGCCCGGTCGAGCACGGTCACCACATCGGAGACGGTGTCGTGCTGGGCGGCGACGAAGAGGGTGTCCTCAGGCACCCGGATGTCGTGCTCCTCGAGGCCGGCACGCACCGCCGGGTCGTTGAGGATGGCCACGACCACCCGGGCGCTCGGACCACCGGGGTTGCCACCGCACGCGCCGCAGTCGTAGGACGAGGCGTGCGGGTTGTTGATGTTGAAGCTGCCGTGCCCGCAGAGCACGACGAGGCGGGCGAAGCGGGTCAAGCCCATCGTCCGGACGACGTTCCTGGCGAACGTGGTCCGCTCCTCGACCGCGAAGCCCGTGCCGCCGTCGCGTTCGGCCTCGACAGCCGGCCGGGTCCGCGGCGGTCGACCCGTCCCCAGGCCCCTCAGGCGACGCACCAACCCCGGTGCCAGCGTCCGGACCGCGGCTGCAGGACCCATGACGTATCCCGCCGCCTCGGCCAGCGCGAAGGGACCGATCAGGCTCCCCTTGGAGGAGTGGAAGGCTTCGTGCCCGGCGCCCGCGGCTCGCTGCGTGCTGAGGTAGCCCAGAGCGTCCTGGGGGTCGACCGGCTGCTCGGCGACCTCGTGCTCGGCCGTCAACAGCGGCGGGCAGCGCGGCGAGCTCTCCGTCGCACCCAGCGGCCGCCAGCGCACGGGGATGCCGAAGAACCCGGCGAAGCCAAAGGTCTCGTAGGGGCCCAGTGCCTGCAGGTGCCGCACCAGGCCCTCCGAGCGGGCGTCGATGCAGAACGTCGCCTGCACGTCCGGCCGCGCCGCGGCCGGTCCGGGGTCGGGGCGGCTCAGCAGTCCCAGGAGGCGATCGCGGAAGTTGCCCTCCTTCGCCTCCAGCCACATCGACTTCCGCACCGGCGGCGGCACCTGCTCCAGGACGCGACGCACGGTGGAGGCGACGAAGGGATCGTCGGACGTGCTGCCCAGCGCTTCGAGCACCGCCGCCACCCGTTGCTCGAGGAGCTCGCCGTCATCCTGATCCTGAGGCTGCGGCGGCGGCGGGGCGGTGCCATGGGCGGCCGCCGCCGATGCGGCCACTTGGGCGGCGAGCAGGTCCAGGAGGTGCAACGACGGGCGATCGTGGTCGGGCCCGGCCCACTCGTCGTGCCAGCGCGCGTACCCGGCCCACCCCGGGAGGCGGCCGAGGTGCTCGCGAAGGGCGTCGACGCGGCGGTCACGGTCGACAGCGAGGGAATCGAGGGAGGCGGCGAGTGCCTCGAGCGGGCTCTCGGGTAGCCGGGCCAGCCACTGTATGCCGCTCGGGCCGGCGAGGCGCTGAAGCCGCCGATCGTGGGGCGCCAGCTCTCGCCACGCGGAGAAGAACCCGCGCTCGCGGCCGGGCATGGGCCACGGGACGCCGGCCTCGTCCACGAAGACCGCGCACCACGCGGCCACGAGCTGGGTCGCGGCCCGGACGGTGGCGACGTCCGTCCGGCCCACCCGGTCGCCGGCGGTCTCGCGGGGCTTGTCGTCCGGTCCGGCGAGGAGGTCCGTCCGGACGACCTCCACCGCGTCGACCGTTCGCCCCCCGACCTCGAAGCCGGGCTCGGTGGCGAGCTTGGGTTCGACTTGGAGAATGGCTCGCCGGAGGTCGGCATCGGTGGTGACGCCGCGCGCGTGCGTGTCGCGGAACGCGGCGAAGGTCAGATGGGTGCGGGCCCGCAACCACCGTCGGGCGACGGCGGTGGCCTCGTCGAAGGGCAGGTGCTGCAGGCCGAGGAGGGGATTGACGGCCACGAAGCTGCTCAGCGGCCAGAGCGGAGCGATGATCTCGGCCGCCTTGGAGACATCGGCGAGGAGCTCGGTGTCGCGGCGGGATGGTCCCCGGTGGCCGTCGGTCGCGATGCTCATCTCGATCGTGTCGCTCGGGCCAGCTCCACGCGAGGCGGAAGGTGGCGGGTCTCGGGGACGGGCGCGACCCCAGTCGAACTGCCTCGGGTGGTCAACTCCGAGGCGACGGGCGCCGACGTGAGGGCGAAGGCGTACACCCGGGCCCGCACCTTGCCCATCCGCTCCCCTGGAGTGACCCAGACGACGGCGACCACCAGCGTGATCGCCGCGAGCGTCGCAACCAGGAGCGAGCCGCTCACCGCCTCGGGGACTTCGGTGGCGAGCGCCGGTTCGATGAAGCTCTCCACCGCGGTGAGCCCGCCGATGTAGGCGAACACCCCGGCGACGGCACCGAACGATGCACTGGCGACGGCCGCTCCCGGCCGGAACGGCGCCGAGCGGAGCCATCCGTCGACGGCCCGGGCTGCCGTCCCCCACGCGAACACCGTCACCAGCACGGAGGCGGCCGTCGACAGGTGCGGGTGGACCACCTGGTACGCGACCCAGAGTGCCGCGGCCGGCACGAGCACCGCGACGCCGAGGCGGAGGCCCTGGGGGACGGCATGCGGGGCGGGGCGTTGGTGGTGGCGGTGGTGGGCCGTGACCGAGCCGCCGGCCCCGAGGAACAGCGCAGCCTTGTACATGCCGTGGCCGAGGATGTGGAGCAACGCCGCCGCGAACGCCCCGATCGCCACCTGCACCGTCATGAACCCCATCTGCCCGGCCGTGGACCAGGCCAGGTTGCCCTTCACGTCGCTGCGCACCAGCATGACGGTCGTGGCGTAACAGGTGGTGACGGCGCCGGCGGCGAAGGCCAGGTGCGTCGCCAGGGTCGACGACCCGAACACCGGAGCGAGTCGCACCAACAGCATGCCGGCGCCGTTCACCACGCCCGCGTGGAGCAGGGCCGACACCGGCGTGGGCGCCGCGATGGTGGACGGCAGCCACTGGTGCACGGGTACGAGCGCGGACCGGGAGATCCCGGCGATGGTCAGGAGCACGGCCACCACCGCCAGCACGTGGTCACCGAACACCGGGATGGAGGCGTTGGCCAGTTGCTCGGCCGCCCGCGCCGGCGAGCGGAGGTCGATCTGGCCGACGGCGGCGACGGAGAGCAGTGTGGCCAGGAGGAGGGCGATGTCTCCCACCCAGAGGCTGCGCAGGGTTCGCCGGGACGAGCGTCGCGCCGGTTGCCACGTGGCCCGGTGGGTCACCAGCGCAGCCAGGGCCAGACCGGCCACGATCCAGGCGGCACACAGCAGCCCGAGGGTGGCGGCGAAGGCCACCGAGGTCGTCGCTGCGGTCAGCAGCGAGGCGAGTACGAAGAAGCGGCGCCCGAAGAGGTCCCCCTGCAGGTTGCGGCCGGCGAAGGACTGCACGACCACACCGACGCCGGTGGTGAGCAAGCCCAACAAGGCGGTGACCCGGGATGCATGCAACCCGACAAGCGCATCACCATCCCCCCCCTCGACCACCGCTGAGAGCGGTTCGTCCACGGCCACGACGACCGCCACCACGACCGCCACGACGAACGCGGCGCACGCCGCCCGTACCGCCCAGCGGGAGGCCTGCTCTCCCGTCGGGCGCGCCACGGCGATGGCGGCGGCGGCCAGGGCCGGCAGCGCCGGGACGACGATCAGGAAGGTCTCCGAGAGAGTCATCTGGACCGAGGCGCTCTAGACAGCGAAACGCGGGACTGTCATTCGATCGTCAGCTGCTGTCCCCGGTGGCGGACGACCCCAAGAGGCGAGAGATGTCGACCGCCACACCCAGCGCTCCTGTGGAGCGCGCTGCGTCGATGTCACCAGGCCCCAGTCCCCCTTGCGCGTAGACGGGCAACGGGCTCGCCGCCACCAGCTCCTTCAGGCCCTGCCAACCCAGCGGCTCGTCGGCGGGGTGCGAAGGGGAGGGCAGAACCGGCGAGACGAGCACGACGTCGGCACCCACGGCGGCGGCATGCTGGATGTCCCGTGCGTTGTGGGCGGACACCGCCCACAGCCGGGTCGGCGGCCGCTCGATCACACCGGCCAGGGCGGCGCCGGTCGTGTGCAGGCCGCAGGCGCCGGCCTGGCGGGCCTCCAGCGCCGTCCCCGAGAGGAGGAGGCGCAGCCCCGTCCCCCGCCGCAGCTGGCGCACCCGGCGGGTGAGCTGGACGCGCTGCGCGGGCGGGAGCTCCGGCGCCCGCACGATCAGGAGCCGTACACCGCCCACCGCCAACATCGGGATGCTGGCCAGCAACTGCTCGGCCCCGCCGGGCCTGCGAGTCACCCGGGCCACCGCCACCAGGTCGGGCAGCGCCAGCGTGGCCAGGGCGAGCTCGTTGCTCGGCAACAGTGGCCCGACCGTCGGACGGGCGGGATCGACCCATGCCAGCCGCTGGCCTTCCCTGCCGGTGGGCTCGCCCGACCACCGGCGCACGTGGAACCAGTGCAACCGCACCCGCTTGGACGGGAAATCGTGCTCGTAGACCCGCCAGGGCGCCACTTGGAGGGCGTGGACGCCGACCTCCTCGAGCAGCTCACGCACGGCGGCCTGGGCCGGGCTCTCGCCCGGGTCGACCTGGCCCCCGGGCAGCTCCCAGAAGCCGGCGGCGTCCTTGCCGGGCTTGCGCTCGGCCAGCAGCACGCGCCCGTCGGGCGCGCGCAGCACGCCCACCGCCACGTCGACGACGGGACGACCGACGAGAGGGAGACGGCGGGTCGGCAGCATCAGTCCGGCCAGACGGGGAGCGGGTAGAACGTCCCAGATCGCCCACGCGAGGGCGTCGCCGCCTTCTCCTCGTTGTCCTTCTGCCCGGTCTCGGTCGCCGGGGCCGAGTCGGCCACAGGTTCGCCCTCGGGGCCGAGAAGTTCGGTGCCGCCGTCCGTCTTCCCACGGCGCCCGGGCCGCGGGTCGGCCACGATGGGCACGTCCGGGGCGGTCCTTGTCGGGCCCTGGCTCGCAGGGGTGGTCGGGCGGCGTTTGGCCGGGGTCATGTCAAGCTGCCGCCATGGTGGCCATCGCCCCGGCTCGGGCCGCGAACCCGCGTGCCTCGGCGCCGACAGCCGCTCCGCCCGAGTCGTACACCGTGACGTTGACGTACGTCTGGGCGAAGCTCAGGTCCGGATAGAGCCCGGTCTCCTTCGACAGCGCCGCGAGCCGATCGAGGAAAGCTCGGGTCTCGGAGTAGGCGGCGAACTCGAAGCGGCGGTACAGCGACGGTGGTCTCGCGACCTCAGTCCAGCCCTCGAGCCATCGTTCCGTGGTCATCTCGTTCTCCTCGTAGGTGAGTGGCGGATCCGCCGCCCGGAGCTGGGCCCTTGCGCCCAGCTCGCCGCCTCGGATCCCATCGCGAGTGGCCTAGGCCGGTGCCACCTGGGTTTCGCGCGGGCTGTCGGGCAGGATGGCCTCGACCTCGCTGTGGGGCCGAGCGATGATGTGCGCGGCAGCCAGGCCGTCGCCCACGCGCTCGCAGGCGTCGGCACCGGCGCGGACGGCGGCGTTGACGGCGCCCGTCTCGCCCCGGACCAGCACGGTGACGTAGCCGCCACCGACGAACTGACGGCCGATCAGCCGCACCTCGGACGCCTTGGTCATGGCGTCGGCCGCCTCGATCGCCGGGACGAGGCCCCGGGTCTCGATCATGCCCAGGGCGATGCCCGGAATGTCGGCACTTCCATTGACGTTTGCCATCTTCTCTGCTTCCTTCCTTGTGAGTTGAGATTCGGGTGTTACAGGAGGGGTCGGACCGAAGTCAGTCTCGCCATCGCTCCTCGCTCCAGTGGTCGATGATCCCGCCGATGGTGAGGTCGGTGGTGATGCTGTAGTCGCCGGCGGCATGGCGGGCTGCCGAGGTGCTGATGGTGATGACGAAGTCGCCCGGCCGGCAGCCGACCGGGTCGAGCGCCACTTCGAGGTCGCCGCTCTCGTCTTCGACCACCCGCAGCGACTTGTTCTGGAGCGTGGGGGTCCGACTGGTGGCGACCAGGTCCCGGACGACGCGCTGGATGTTCATCGTCGCCCCTTTCCGTCCGCAGGCGTGGAGACCGACTCCACGACCACCAGCTCCTGTTCCGGTTCGTCGGCCCCCTCTTCCTCGACCTTCTCCTCTTCCCAGAAGTCGATGATGCCGACGATGGTGAGGTCGCTCGGGTAGTCCTTGTGCCCGGCCGCTTCGCGTGCCGCCGAGCTGCCACAGGCGATCACGAAGTCGCCGGGCTTGCAGCCGACGGGGTCGACCGCCACCTGCTTGCTTCCCTTGCGATCTTTGACGACCAGCAGGCGGTGGAGCTCGAGACCGGGGATGCGGGCGGTGGCGACCAGCGTGCCTTCGACCTGGAAGATCTTCATCGCCGTGCCTCCTCGGCCTCGACCACGTCGAGGCGGGACCCGCCCCGGGCCCGCACGACTGCTTGGGTGACGAGGCCACCAGGGCCGGCCGCACCCGCGTAGCGGGCCTCGATGGCGGCGGCGAGGCGGCGAGCGCGTTCCTGCGCCCTGGCGCGGGCGCCGGGGATGCGCTCGTCGTAGGCGACGTGCACCAGCACCGGGACCGCAACGCCCTGCGGCGCATTGATCTTGGCCAGGACCTTGATGCCGATGTCGAGGTCGACGGCGCCTTCTTCGACCGTGCCCATCTGCGCCTGGAAGGTGAGGTTGCGCAGCTGCACGTCGTCGATCGCGTCACCGGCCACGACCAGCTTCTCGGCGTGGCCGGAATCGGCGTACCTGCCGCCGTTCCAGCCGACGACCGCGTCGACCTGGCCGATGTTGTTCTTCAGCAGGTAGCCGCAGAGCCAGCGCATGCCCTCGGTGGCGGCGTCGGCGGGGTCCACGCCCATGCACTCGGCGACCGCGTGGCGGATGAGCTCCTTGGCCGCCTCGCGCTCCAGGCTCGCCGTCTGCTCGTAGAGCGTGGCGCTGGACACGAAGCGGTCCACGTGCGTCGCACCGGCGGCGTCGGGAACGTGGACGCGGATGGCGTCGGTGTCGGTGTCCACCCCCACGAGCAGCGTGTCCACTTTCGCCTCGCAGCACTGGGTGGACTCGACGGCACCGGCGAACTCCTGGAGCCGGGCCAGCAGGCCGTTGGCAGCGCGCTCCTCGTCGCTGCCGAACGCGGCACAGCCCTGGCGGCGGGGGTCGACGCTGCTGAAGTGGTAGAGCCCGATCTTCAGGTAGCGCGTCGGCTCGCTGGCGTCGTTGGGCCGGCCCTCGCGCCACCGTCGCAGCTCCACCGCCTCCCAACGGTGCAGCGCGTCCTCGACGTCGAACATGGCGCCGGCGTACGCGTCGCGCCAGACCACGACGGCGGGCGGCACCCGGAGGATGAAATCCACCGCGCCGGCGAGGCGCCCGTCGGCGCAGGCGGTGATGTCGACGGCGTGGAAGCCGAAACGCCGGATCAAGACCTCGTTGCTCTCGCCCTCGTCGAGCAGCACGGCCAGGCTCCGGTCGAACTCGCGCTCGACCAGGTTGCGGAAGGTCCCCAGCACGCAGCAGGCGTGGACGCGGCCGAGGTCGAGCGGGGTGCTCCAGGACGACTCGAGCTCCGCCTCCGGGATGTCGACCCCGAGGGTGTCAACCAGCTCGCGATGCGCCTGCTCGGCGAAGCCGTCGTCGAACTGCCGGGGTGCCAGCCGGCGCAGGACCGGTTCGATCCGCTCGAAGGCGGCGGCGATCTCCTCCGCCCGCTGCTTCAGGGCGGCGCTGAGCGCCGGCTCGGCCAGCGGATGCCCACCCGCGGGCGCGCTGAGCCGGAACCCCCCGTTGCGGGCCGCCTGTCCCGGCGGGGACGGAACCGTCGCCACCGCGCCGGGGCGCAGCCGGGCCGCCGTTGCGTCCCAGGGAGCGAGCCAGCGCCCGTCCGGCTGGAGCAGGGAGGACTTCATCCTTGCGCTCCGCCGGAGACGGTGACCCGGGCGGCGTCCTTCGGGCTGCCGCCGACGCGGCCGGTGACCTTGGCGCCCTCACCCGGCCAGCCGGGCGTGGCCAGGTTCTTGAACTTCCGGGCGCCGGCCCAGACGTGGGACCCGCTGCCGCGCTCGCTGGGGTTGCGCCCGGCCGCGATGTAGCCCTCGGTGCCCGTGACCTTGTCGTGGGGCTTCCAGGCGGCGGGGGAGCCGGTGATGGGACGGCCTTCGATCTCGCCTTCGCCGGTGACGGCCGCCGGCTGCCTGGCCTCACGGTTCGAACGAGGCCGGAACAGGAACTCGTTGTTGCCGGTCACCATGCCTTCGCCGACGGCGAAGGACCCGGTGATGCGGCCCGGCACGTTGGACGCGGGCGCCCCGTTGTCGGCCTCCTGCCTGGCCTCGTTCTCCCTGCCGGCCAGGCGCCGGGCCTGGGCCACGGGCACCGAGAAGCCCTGCCAGTTGGCCTCCTCGTCGGACGCCGGCTCGGCGGGCCGCATCTCGCCGTAGTAGGAGGACCCGGTGATGTCGTTGCGGTAGCCGCGCTCGGTGCCGGTGACGTTGTCGGCGTGCAGCGGAAGGTCGCCGGTCACGGCCACACCCTCGGGCCGGGGGTCGAGCCGCCGGGCGGCGGAGCTCCCCTGGTCGGGCTCGCACCACCCGAAGGCGGTGGAGGGGCCCTGGTAGGGCGTGCCGGTCAGCGGGCGGCAGGAACCGGGCTCGTCGCCGGTGACGTTGGGCCGGTGCTCCACGCTGGGACCGGTGACGCGCTGGCCCCCCCACGTCTGCGCGACCGTCACCTTGCCGCCGGTGGCCGGGTCCAGACGGGACCGGTTGATGTGGGCGGCCGGCGCGGTGCCGCCACCCATGCCGGCGCACTCACTCGTGGAGAGGTTCTGGTACTGGTCGCCGGTGATGGGGCGGCAGGAGCCGGCCTCGTTGCCGGTGACACGCCCGCTGCGACCGACGGGGGTGCCGGTGACGGCCCATCCCTTGTCGGTGGCTTCCAGTGGGTGCCAGGCCGCGTCTTCGCTCGGGAGCACCGCTCCACTCTGGGTACCCAGCCTGGTGCCGACCGCGGTGGCCCCGTGCGGGTCGGCCCGGCGCGGGAACTGCGTCGGGCGGTAGGTCCCATCGGGACGCGGCGTCAGGTCGTCGTGGAACTTCTGGTCGGCCTCGCCGGTGATGCGGAGGTGCTCGCCGAACTCGTCGCCGGTGATGGGCACCCGGTTGCGGACCGTGGTGCCGGACACGACCAGGCCCTGCGGAGTCCGCACGTGCCCGACCTTCGGCCCCGAGGCCATGGCGGGGGCGGACCCGTCGGCGCCGACGTACTGCGTGCCCGTCACCGGGAGCGCGGCGCCCGGCTCGTCGCCCGTGACCCGCACGCCCGGGCCGATGCGCAGGCCGGTCACCCGCTGGTCGCGGTGCGTCGGGGACGCGACGACCTTGGCCGGGTAGTCGACCCGTCCCTCGGGCTGGGGCCGGCTGAGCCCTGCGGCGCCCCGGCGGCTCGCCTGGGCGCGGCGAGCCATGGCCTGGTCGCGGCCGGAGCCGGCAGCCACGACGTGCTCGTCCTGAGGGACGTTCAGGTTCTCGGGGGCGGGCGCCGGGGCGCCGGTACCGGCGCCGGCGGCGGCCGCCGTGCGGTCGGTGCCTGCGCTCAGCGCCTGCTTGCCCTGGGACAGCTGGCGGCGGCGCTCCTTGGAGACGGCGCGTCCGAAGTGGGCGGCGGCCACGCCGTCGGCCGGGGCGGCTGCCTGGGCCGGAGCCGGAGCCGGCGCCGGCGCCGGCGCCGGGGCGGCAGCTTGGGTGGCCTTGGGCGGCCGTTGACGGGAAGGGGCCGGAGCGGACCCTGCGCCGGTAAGGGCCTGCTTGCCCTGGGACAGCTGGCGGCGGCGCTGCATGGAAACGGTGCGGCCGAAGTGGGCGGCGGCCACGCCGTCGGCCGGGACGGGCGTGCGCGCCGGAGCCTCCTGGGCGCCGTCGGGCGCCGCTTGACCGTCGGGAGCGGCGGCCCGCGGTGCGGCCGTCTGGGCCCCGTTGCCGTTCAGCGCCTGCTTGCCCTGGGACAGCTGGCGGCGGCGCTCCATGGAAACGCTGCGGCCGAAGTGGGCGGCGGCCACGCCGTCGCTCGGCGCGGCGGCGCGCGCCGGCGCCTGCTGGGCGCCGTCGGACGCGCTCGAACCGTTGGAGGCGACGGGGGGCGCTCCCGCTCCGTTGCTCTGCATGCGCTCGGGGGCGGGCGCCGAGCCCGCGCCGTTGACGTCTGCGGGCGGCGCGCCGGCGCCGTTCAGGGCCTGCTTGCCCTGGGACAGCTGGCGGCGGCGGGTAGCCGCGGCGGCGCGACCCTCGCGGGCGGAAGAGCTGAACTCGCCCAGGGCGGAAGCGTCGGCGGTGTCGACCGCGTACATGCCCATCTCAGCCGCCTCCACCCGGGTGGACGGTGAGGGTCGGCGCGGCCGCACCAGGCGCAGCCGCGGCCGCGGTGCGGCCACCGCCGCCGGTGAGCGCCTGCTTGCCCTGGGACAGCTGGCGGCGTCGCTGCATCGCCGCGACGCGGCCGCCCCGGGCGAGATCGCCGCTGTCGGCGGTCTTCACCGCGTGGATCCCCGCTCGCAGCGGGCTCCGGCGGGCCATGTTCAGCGGGCCCCGGCGCGGTGGACGATGAACGCCGTGCCCTGGGACTGCATGTAGTTGTCGTAGCCGAGGAGGCGGACGTGGTGACCGGGATTGGCCCGGTGGCACGCGTCCAGCTCGGCCAAGACCCTGTCCACCGACCGCTCGCCGAAGAGCGGGAGCTCCCACAGGTACCAGAAGTTGGACATGGACTTCTCCGGCTCGGTGTGCTCGATGGCCGGGGACCAGCCCTGCTCGACGAGGTACGCGATCTGGTAGCGGAGCCGCTCGGGCGTCAGCGGAGTCAGGTAGGAGAAGGTCTCCACGTGGCGCGGGGTGGGCCCGTAGGGTTCAATGTGCGTCATCAATAGCTCCTTTCGGGCCCTCTCCTCCCGGGGGCCGGGAGGGTGAGGCGCGGGAAGTGTGGAACCGGCGACCAGCCCGCGATCAGGCGGTGATCTTGTCCACGGTGTCGAACTCGAACTTGATTTCCTTCCAGGTCTCCATGGCGATGGCCAGCTCGGGGCTGTGGCGGGCCGCCTCGGTCAGGATCTCCCGACCTTCCTTCTCGACCTGACGGCCCTGGTTGCGGGCCTCCACGCACGCCTCCAGCGCCACCCGGTTGGCGTGGGCCCCGGGGGCGTTGCCCCAGGGGTGGCCGAGCGTGCCGCCGCCGAACTGCAGGCAGGCGTCGTCGCCGAAGATGGCCACCAGGGCGGGCATGTGCCAGACGTGGATGCCTCCCGAGGCGACGGGGATGACGCCGGGCATCGAGCCCCAGTCCTGGTCGAAGAAGATGCCCCGCTTGCGGTTCTCGGGGATGTAGGACTCCCGCAGCGTGTCGATCCAGCCCATGGTGGCCTCGCGGTCGCCTTCCAGCTTGCCGACGAC
The DNA here is from genome assembly GCA_046565765.1 of Acidimicrobiia bacterium. Taxonomy (GTDB): domain Bacteria; phylum Actinomycetota; class Acidimicrobiia; order Acidimicrobiales; family AC-14; genus JBFMCT01. The sequence continues at coordinate 48,290 of JBKHXX010000026.1, forward strand.
GGTGCCGGCGTGGAGGTGGTCGCCGCCGGACAGGCGCAGGCACTTGGCCAGCACCCGGAAGTGGATGCCGTGCATGGGGTGGCGGTCGATCACCGCGTGCATGGCGCGGTGGATGTGGAGCAGCATGCCGTTCTCCCGGCACCAGTTGGCCAGGCCCGTGTTGGCGGTGAAGCCGGCCGTGAGGAAGTCGTGCATGATGATCGGGGCCCCGAGCGACTTGGCGAACTCGGCCCGCTTGTACATCTCCTCGGGCGTGGGCGCCGTGCAGTTGAGGTAGTGGCCCTTCTTCTCGCCCGTCTCGGCGGTGGCCTTGTTGACCGCTTCCATCACGAACTCGAAGCGGTGGTTCCAGCGCATGAAGGGCTGGCTGTTGATGTTCTCGTCGTCCTTGGTGAAGTCGAGCCCACCGCGCAGGCACTCGTAGACGGCCCGGCCGTAGTTTTTGGCCGAAAGGCCGAGCTTGGGCTTGATGGTGCAGCCCAGCAGGGCGCGCCCGTACTTGTTGAGGCGGTCGCGCTCCATCTGGATGCCGTTGGGGGGCCCGCCGCAGGTCTTCACGTAGGCGATCGGGAAGCGGATGTCCTCGAGGCGCAGGCTGCGGATGGCCTTGAAGCCGAAGACGTTGCCCACGAGGGAGGTCAGGACGTTGACGACCGAGCCTTCCTCGAACAGGTCGATCGGGTAGGCGACAAAGGCGAAGAAGGCGTTCTCGGAGCTTTCCTTGATCGGGTCGATCCGGTAGGCCCGACCCTTGTAGTACTCGAGGTCGGTGAGGAAGTCGGTCCACACCGTGGTCCAGGTGCCGGTGGACGACTCGGCTGCCACGGCCGCGGCCGCTTCTTCCTTCGGCACGCCCTGCTGGGGGACCACCTTGAACACGGCCAGGAGGTCGGTGTCCAGCGGCACGTAATCCGGGGTCCAGTAGGTGTCGGCGTAATTCTTGACGCCGGCCTGGTAGCCGCCCTTGCCGTTGCTCTGGCCGTTGCTCTGTGCCACGCGGTTCTCCTCGGCTGAAGCCCCGATCTGGGCCCGGTTCGTACGCCCACTGCGGGGTCTGACACTTGTCGTGAATGACTTCATCCGACCCTACGCCGACCTGACCGCGGAGTAAAGTTAAAAGTCAGTTATATGTAATCAGTTTTTAGTTATGGGCGACTTTCTCCCGGCGGACTCGGCGACAGTGTCCACGCCCTGGCTCTGCGCCGCAACAGCTGAACCTTGCGGTGGCACACGCAGGGCGGTGTACTTCCACTCGCCAAACCCATAAAGGAACACCTAACCTTCATCACCGCATGGCTATGACATTGAGCCAGCTCCGCACGTTCCTCGCGGTGGCCGACGCGGGGTCCGTCCGGGTCGCCGCCGACTCGCTCCTCGTCTCCCAGCCGGCCGTCTCGGCCGCCATCGCCAGCCTGGAGCGTGAGCTGGGGGTGGAGCTCGTCGCCCGCCATGGCCGCAGCCTCCGCCTCACCGCGGCCGGAGCCGCCTTTGCCGAAGACGTGCGCAGCAGCCTGGGCCTGCTCGACCAGGGCTCCCGCCGGGCCCGCAGCGTGGAGGACCCGGCCAGGGGCACGGTTCGGCTCGTCGCGGTGGCCACTGCCGCCGAGCGGGTGCTGCTGCCCGTCGTCGCCCGCTTCCGTGAGCAGTACCCCGAGGCCGGCGTCACCATCCAGGTGGGGAACCGGATGACGGTGTGGGAGACGCTGCGCCACCACGAGGCCGACCTCGTCGTAGCCGGGCGACCGCCGGCCACCGTACCGGCGGAGACGCTGGCCCGTGGCGCGAACCGGCTCGTCGTCATCGGCCCCGCGCCGGCGGCGCCACGGAACCACGGTGCCGACGGGGTGCAGGACCCGGCCCGTGAGACCTGGCTGTTGCGGGAACCGGGATCAGGGACGCGTGCGGCGGCCGACGCCCTGCTGGCCGAGCTCGATATCGACCCGCCCACGATGATCCTCGGGTCCAACGCCGCCATCGAGCGGGGCGTGGAGCTGGGGCTGGGGGTGGGATTGATCTCCCTCGACGCCGCCACCGAACGCATATCCGAGGGGGCCGTCACCGTGTGGCCCTGCCGTGGCACCCCCATCGACCGGCCCTGGCACCTGGTTTGCTGCTCGGGTGTACCGCTCGGCCCGACCGCCCTCGCACTGGTGAGATCGATGGTCGGGCCCGGCGGCAGCCTGAAGGCGACGGCCGAGGGGAGGCGGATCCTCCGGAGCTAGGGGCGCGGGCACGCGACGGGGCCGGGGCGCCGCACGAGCGTGGGTTGCGCCGGTCAGCCCACCAGCGCCGGGATGGAGAACGCCCCTGGTCCGCCCGCGTTGACCAGCGTGGAAGCGCAGTCCTGGGGGGGCGGCGCCCACACGTCGGCCTTGGCGTGGGACAGCCCGAGGGCCCGGTAGAGCGGCTCGACGATCTCGGCCCGCACCCCCGGCACGGCGGCGGTGATGCCGTTGACGGTGTCGAGCTCGATGAGCCCGGCATTCAGGCCCAGCACCAGCACGTTGGCCGTCACGCTGGAGACCGACACGGCGGGGAGTGTCACGGTCGCGGCGCTGACCGACTGGGGCGGAGCGTCGGCCGTGTAGGGCGGGTAGAACGAGAGCGTCGTGCCCGGGTTGCCCGGCGCGGTGGCGGTGAGGACGGTGTCGGTGTCCACGGTGACCAGGCCGGCCACGCTGACCAGGCGGGTGGTGGACAGGACCGGTGATGCGGCGGTGGCGAGCTGGCTGTCGGCCACCGACCCCAGGCGGGCCCGGGCCAGGTCGGTCTCGGCCCGGATGTCGACACGGGCGGGCTCACCCGGCGCGGTGCAGACCATCGTGTCCAGGTGGGCCCGGGCGCTTCCTGCCTCGAGGTAGTAGGGCGCCCGCACGTCGGTGAGGCCCAGGCCGCTGAGCAGGACGCGAAGGTGCACTTCGATCAGCACCCGGATCTGGGCGGTCGAGGCGGTGGTGAGGTACGTCCCCGCGCCGTCCGTGCCCGGGGGGCCCGATCGGACCTGTGGCGCCTCGATCAACCCCACCTTCACTCGAGCGAAGTTGAGGCCGGGGATGGGTCCCAGTTCGGACGCGGCCAGGTCGAAGGAGGCGAAGTGGTCGCCGTCGGCCAGGATGGCGCCGCCCCGGACGATGTCGAGCACTCGGAGGGACGCCTGGGCCAGGTCGGTGCCGTCGCTGACGGTCCCGGTCACCCCGAACAGCTCGCGCAGCGTGAAGCTGGCCCCCATGGTGGTGGCGACCTGGGCGGCGATGGTGGCCAGCGGGGTGGCCGCCGCCGCGGCGGTGGGGGAGCCGTCGGCGTTGAGGGCGTCGACGGTGGCGTTGAGGAGCCGGCGGAAGGTGATCGATGTGTCGAGGGCCCCGTCGACGGACCCGGCGGTGAGCCCGAGGGCGGCGCGGAGGCGGTCGAAGGTGACGGTGCCGTCGGCGATGCCCTTCCAGCCCACCGCGTCCACGTTGACCGTCCCGGGGCTGACGACGTGGGAGAGGAGGCGGTTCAGGATCCGCACGTCCGTGCTCCCGACCGTGCCGCTCACCCCGGCGAGCGTCGAGCCCACCGCGACGGTCCCCATCGGCCCCGTCATGGAGGCCACCGCCCGGGCCGTCACCGACGTGCGCCCGCTGACGAACTGGTTGGCCACGGGCGACGTCACCCGCACCCGGAGGGCGGTGGCGGTGGCGGCCGTCCCGGCCACGAACCCGCCGCCCGAGACGGTCCCCAGCTCCACGGAGAGGTCGTGGCCGGCCGCGTCCCATGGAAAGGCGTTGCGGTGGGCGCTCTCCCGGGCGGCCTGGAGCTCGGCGCCGGAGCCCAGCACCCGCACCGCGTCGAGGGCGGCGAGGTCGGCCACCCGTTGGTTGTCCCGGCGGGTCAGCGCCAAGCGGCCGATGTCGATGGAGAGGCCGGCGGCGATGGTGGCGACGACCACGCCCACGCAAGCCAGGACCATGATCGCCCCGCGCTCGCGCTCGGGGCAGTCGAGAGTGCGCATGGAGCTCTCCACGAAGTGCGGTGTGTGGTTCGGATGTGGACCGGCGCGCGGCGCGCCGGGGAGCTATCGGGCTGCGGGCGGTCCCGCTCCGGGGGCGGTCGGAGGGGCGGGGGCGGCGGGGGAGGGGGGGCTTGGGGCACCGGCGGCCCCGGCGGCCCCGGGGGCGGCCCCCGCCCGCGCTCCCGTCGGCGTCGATCCGGCCACCGGGCGCCCGGGAGCTTCCGGTGTGCCGGGCCCCGTGGGCCCGACCGGAAGGGCCTCCGACGGCGGGCCGGGGGTGGTTCCCCCCGGCGGGCCGGGATCGACGCCCGCGGGCGGTCCACCCGGGACGACCGGGAGGTTGCCGGGCGTGACGCCGGCCGGAGGTCCGGGAACGACGCCGGCGGGGGTGGAGGCGGGCGGCCCGGCGGTGGTGGGCACAGAGGCAGGTGGCGCCGGTACGGCCGGCGTCCCGGCCGCGGGACCGGCCGAGGGATCGGCTGGCAGGGCCGGCGTCGTGGTGGGGGGCCCGCTCTTGGGGGAGGCCGGCCGGGAGTCGAACTCGAAGGGCGTCACCGCTTCCAGGACCTGCACGACGGCCTCCCGGGCAGGGGCGGGGAGCACGTGGGTGGCGGCGGCCACTGGCAGGGCGACGCCGGCCAGGGCCAGGCCGGCGCCCACGCCGGCCATGACCCGCCGGGCCCGCGGGCGGTACGGCCGGGCGGGGGGCGTGTGCCAGCCGTTTTGCGGCGTCGAACGTACCTGCGGGGTCCGTTCGACGCCGGAGAACGATCGGATCGAAGCCGCCGGGGCGGGCCGCATCAGGCGGGCGAGGGCGGAGCCGACCGGGGGGGCGGGCAGGGCGGCCAGCTCGGCCAACCCCGTGTCGATGGCGGCGAGGGCTTCGTCCTCCTGCCAGCCGGGATGCGGCTCGCCTACCAGGAAGGCCTCGATGGCCTCGTCGCTGAGGATGTCGGTGGTGCCCATCTCGTTCCCGTCATCGCCGGCGGCGGTCATCGCGATACCCCCTCGCGCGCGAACCGGCGGCGAAGGGCTTCCACCCCGCGCCGCTGGAGGGCCTTGACGGCGGTCGGTGCCTTGCCCAGGGCCTCGGCCACCTCGTCGATGGTCATGCCCGCGACCATCCGCAGCAGCACCACGTCACGCTGGTCGGGGGCCAGGCCGGCGGCCAGGTCGCACACCCAGTCGGTGCCGAGGCGCCGGAGGGCGTCCGCTTCGCCGTCGCCGAGGGGACCGGCGCCGTCGGCCTCCACCCCGTCGGCGACCTGCGGGCGGCGGGAACGGCGACGGCGGTCGTCCACGGCCCGGCGGTGGGCGATGGTGAACAGCCACGACCGGAAGCCGTCCTCGTCGCCCGCGAACGTCCCGACCTGGGAGAAGACGGCGAGGAAGACGTCGTTGGTCAGGCCGTCGGGGTCCTCGGCGCCCTGGAGGCGCAGGTAGCCGGCGACCGAACCGGCGAACGCCCGGTACAGCCGCTCGAAGGCGGTGGGCTCGCCGGCCCGGGCGCGGGCGAGGACGGCGGGAAAGTCCGGTCCGAGCCGAGGGGCTCTCGACGGGGCTGGGGTCATCGAGGTAGTTATCGGCACGTTCGTACGGAACCAATACCCCCGCACGCGCCGGAGCCTCGCCCGGAGGCGAGGCTCGCAGCAGCGGTACGGGTGCTACCTGACGGAGGACGGGATCCGGCCCGCGGCGGGCGTCTGCCCGGCGATGCCCAGGCCGACGTCGGCGCCGGCGGTCGCACCACCGGCGGGCGTGCCGGCCGGAGGACCGGCGGGCGTGCCCGCCGGCGGCCCGGGGACGAACTCGGGGATGTGCTGGCCGGCCGGGGTCTGGCGAGCCCGGTCGAGGCCCGTGGCCTCAGGCTGGCCGGAGCCGTTGGCGTGGGCCGGGGGGGTGCTGGCGGGCGGCCCGGCGGGCACCGAGGTGGGCACGTTGCCGGCGGCGGGGGTGCGGTTGGCGATGTCCAGGCCGAACTGGGCGCCGGCCGAGGCCCCGCCGTTGGCGGCGTCGGTGGCCACCTGGAGGCCGAAGCCGGCCTGGTCGGGAAGGGTGACGTCGACGGGCAGGGACGGCAGGGACGGCAGGGACGGCAGCTCGACCGAGGCCGTGACGTCCGCGCCGGTGTCGGCGTTGACGGCGTTGTCGGCCGCGGGCGGGAGCACGGCTGCCACACCGGCGGTTGCGGTCGCGGCGATGCCGAGCCCGACACCGGCCTTGGCGGCCGCACCCATGGCGGCCAGCTTGCTGGCGAGACCGCCGAGGAGCGCAGTGATCATGGTGGTTGTCCTCCACTTCGGTAGTCCGGCTGCCTGCGCGTGACAGGCCCGGGGACGTTGCTCGCTGCCGTCGCCGGCAGGTCGCCTTTTCGGTGGAGCCCTCCGGGGCCGGAGGAGTCTCTCGCCCCCGTCATCGCCGCACCGGCGAGGCGGGATACGGCTCCGGGCGGGATTTTTTCGAGGGTTCCGGTGAGGCGGGTGCCGGGGGGCCCGGCCCTTCCGGCACAATGAGTGCCATGGCTCACGGCGGTGCCGACGAGCTGGTGGACGTGGTCATCGAGGTCGCCGGCCCAAGCCCTGAGCACACCGCCCCGGGGCCCTCGCGCTCGGCCCGGGCCGCGGCCCTAGGGGACGCCTTCGCCCGCGCCGCCGGTCCGGTGGAGCGGGCCGTCGAGGCGGCGGGCGGGGTGGTGACGGGGCGGGCCTGGGTGAACGGGACGGTGCGGGCCCGGGTGCCGGCCGCCGCGCTGGAGACCCTGGCCGCCCTCGACGGGGTCGTCAGCCTCGGCCCGCCGCGCCCGCTGGCGCCCGACGACGGCTGACGTCGCCGAGCCGCACGTCGACCAGGCCCGCGCCCTGGCTGCCCTCGGCCGCCCCGGCCAGCGGGCGGCACATGCCCAGCAGGCGCGCCCGCTGGTCGTCGGGCGACAGGTCGGGGTCGTCCTCCAGCAGCAGGGCCAGCAGCCCGGTCACGTGGGGGGCGGCGAAGCTGGTCCCCGGCCCGCAGGGACCGCTCCCGCCGTCGACCAGGCAGCTCACGATGCTGTCGGCGGTGCTGCCGCCGGGCGCCACCAGGTGGGGACGGGCGCGACCGTCGGGCGTCGGCCCGCGGCTGCTGTACTCCTGCACCGCCGTGCCGCCGTGGTCGGTGGCCCCCACCACCAGAACACCCTCGGCGTCGGCCGGCGTGGTCAGCGTGGCCGGCTCCGGGCCCCGGTTGCCGGCGCTCTTGACGATCGTCAGCCCCAGCGCCCAGGCGGTGTCGCAGGCCCGGGCCTCCCTCGACACCGCCGCCCTGAGCGGCCCCGCTCCCCAGGAGCAGTTGGCCACCTGCACGCCGTCCTCCAGCGCGTGCTGGATGGCGAGTGCCCCGTCGAAGTCGTCGGCGCCCGTGAACCGCCCGGTGGCGATGACCTTGTAGTTGTAGACGACCGCCTCGGGGGCCACGCCCTCGACCCCGCCGCCTCCCCCCGCCACGATGCCGGCGACGGCGGTGGCGTGGGCGCTCGGGTCGCCCCACGGCTCGGCGGTGAAGTTGGCCCGGTGCACCACCCGGTCGGAGAAGGCGGGATGGCGCAGTGCCACCTCGCCGTCGATCACGGCCACCAGCACGCCCCGGCCGGTCAGCCCCCGCGCCGCTCGTAGCGCGGGCGCCCCCACCACCGCGGTGCTGGTGGTGACCTCCGGCTCCAGCGGCCGGGGCACGTCGATGCGCTCCACGGCTTCGTCGCCCGCCACCTCCGCCAGCGCGGCCGGGTGGGCGGGCGACCGTATGGTGCGGTTGAGCCAGCACGGCTGCGTGCCGGCGGGCGGGGCCGCTCGCAGCCCCCCCTCCGGGCCTGAGGCGGCGCCCGCCCGGTCGAGGGCGTCGACGACGGGGCCGACGGCCCGCAGGAACTCCTCACGCCCGGCCCGCACCGCCGAGTGCCGCACCACCTGCCCGGCGGCGAGGCCCAGCTGCGACCGGCCGGGGCCGAGGGCGGACAAGGACTCGCGGACCTGGGCCCATGCGCCGGCGTCGGGCGCAGCCCGAAGGCCGGCTGCCCCCGACGATGGCCGGCATTCGAGGATGGCGTACCCGGCCCCGGCCCCGGCCCCGGCGCCGCGCACCGCGTCCGGACCGGCCCGCTCCAGGGCCAGGCAGAACGGCGCGCTCGCCTTGGCCGCCAGCGCCGCACCCAGCCGGCGCCGCAGCCGCCGCCGGGCCACCGCCACCTCGTCGGTCTCAGCCATGGGCCTGCTCAGCGATCCGGGTGGTGCGGGGGACGTAAGGGCGGTAGCGCGGCTCGAGTCCCTGGCGGTCGTCGGCCATCACGCCCGCACCGCACATGGCGAGAACGCCTTCCCGGGCCCCGTCCAGCCCGAGGCGGTCCTCGGCGTTCCCCCCGTTGATGGCGCCGGTGACGAACGCACCCAATCCCAGCTCGGTGGCGACGAGGTAGAAGGTCTGGCTCAGATGGGCGGCGTCCATCGTGACCACCGAGTAGGCCCGGGCGTGGTTGCGGTACTTCCAGTAGTTGCGGGCGAAGCGAGCGCCCATGATCACCGCCACGTGGGCGCCCGCGAACCAGGACTGCCCGGTGGTGAGCTCCTCGGTGAGCGTGCGGGCCCCGTCGGCCTCCAGCCGCTCGATCAGGTCGAGGCGGTGGTGTTCGACGTTGTAGTGGTAGAGGCCCGGTCCGACCCCCTCCACGTTGCGGACGATGGGGTACGCCTCGACCGGGTGGAGCCCGCCACCGGACGGGCTGGTCTTCTTGAGCCCGACGATGCCCCGGTGGAACTCCTTGTAGCCGTGGCAGCCCCACACCCAGTAGAGCAGCACCGAGAGCTGCTCCTCGGTCATGGGGACGTCGGCCGCGAACGACCGGGTCGTCTTGCGCCGGGCCAGCACGTCGAACAGGCCGCCCGTCCGCGGCACCACCGGCAGCTCGTGGCGCGCCAGCGGCGACTCGACGTGGTGGAAGTGCGGCGGGGGGGTGCCGAAGCGGTCGAGAACCGCCTGGTCGGTGGGGGGCCCGTCCGTGTGCGCCAGGGGAGAGGCGGTGTGGACGTCCCTCCACTTGGTGCGGACGTGGGCCAGCAGCGAGTAGCGGTTCCACGGGACGGATGTGAGGATGACGTCCCGCTCCCGAAGGGCGGCCAGCCGGGGGTCGTCCGAGTCGGTGACGAGCAGCCCCCGCTCGGCCAGGGAGCCGAGGAGCCCGGCGGACGTGCCGTGCTCGCGCACGGCGTCGTCCGCCGAGATCCACCGGTCGCTGGGCACCGCCGCCAGGGCCCGCAGCTCCTCGGCGTCGACGACGACTTCCTTCTCGGTGAGCAGGGAGACGGCCAGCACCTGGTGCAGGGGGACGAGGGAGAGCGTCCCCTCCATCAGGGCGTCGAGGTCCAGGAACTCCCAGTCGGCGAGGTAGAAGAAGACGTGCGAGGTCCTCCGGTAACCGCCACCGGGGGGGCACGTGGCCGCCGCCGGGGTGGTGGGCCGGAGGGAGCCGACGGTGCCGTGGCTCATTCGACGAAGAAGGCCAAGAAGGCGCCGAAGGCGATGAAGACCCAGAACGCCTCCTCCTGGGAGTCCAGCACCTTGCGGAGCTGCTCCTTGGACGGCAGCTCGACCGGGGGCTTGACCTGCCCGGGCGGGATGGTGATCCCGTAGCGGGCGAGGGCCTCCTCCGGGTTCTGCTTGAGCTGCGCCCGGAAGTCGTCGTCCTCGGCCAGCGCGGTGGCGAAGGCCTTGGCGTCGTCCGGAGTGACCCTCAGGTTGGCGAAGAGCGGTCGCTTCTTCGCCTCTGCCTGGTTGGACATTGTCGTGGTTCCTTTCTTTGGGTTTCGGGTTGCGAAGGGTCCTCGGGGCGCGCCGCACCACGAGCAGGTGCGGGCGCGGGCCCGAGGGGTTTCAGGAGAGGGGTGCCGGGGCTACTGGCGCCAGACGCGTGGACCGTTGTCCACGTGCAGGAAGCCCTGCGCGGGGTAGGCGCCCACGCCGCCCCCGCCACCCAGCAGCTGGTCGGCGTAGCCCGCCCATTGCGAGAGCGACCCCGACTCGAAGTAGACGTCGGCCGCCGCCGCCTGCTCGTGCAGGTGGAGGGTGTAGATGTGGAACGACGCCGTCGCTCCGCCCACCGCGGCGTTGTACGCCTCCGTCCGGAACCCCGACGTCACGTGGCACGTGCCGAACCGGTCCCGCAGGGGCTGGAGCACGTCCTGGCACAGCCGACGGAGCCCGGGCAGGGCGGCATCGGGTACCGGGGTGCCATCGTTGCACGCGAACTCCCACACCGAGAAGTTCGGGGTGAGCTCGCCGCCCTCGAGGATCCTCGGTGGCTCGAGGCCCGCCTCGAGCAGCCGTTGGCGGAGGGCCGCCAGCTCTTCGATCAGCGCCTGGTTGTCCTCGAGGAGCACCCTGGGCGCTTCAGGTGCCTCGTCGATCGGGTCTGCTACTGCTGAAGTCATGGTTCACCGTCCATGTGTCCTTGCCGCCGTTCAGGGCACAAACGGGTCACCGACGCGCGACGCGTGCACGTATTGGTTGGGGGATCCGCCGTCCGCCGCTGACCTGCAACCGTTCTACCGACGATCGTCGCGGTTCGTCAACCTATTTTCGGCGGGGACCGTCAGCCCTTCCGGGACGACTCCACCGCGTAGCCCACCACGCCGACCAGGAGGAGCAGCCCGCCGGCCAGGCCCAGCCAGGGCCCGAAGACCAAGGCGTTGCCGATGACCACGCCGGCCCAGCCGATGACGAACGGCCAGATGCTCGCGCCGGGGAAGTAGCCGAGGTCGCCGGCGCCGTCGGCGGGTTCGGCGTCGACCCGGTCCTCGGGGCGGGGCCCGGCCAGCCGGCGGGACTGGAACCACAGCCACCCCGCCACCATCAGCACCGCCGCCACCGCCAGCACCAGCATGGTGGACCCGGCGTGCTCGTAGCTCACGAACCAGTAGATCCCGCCGGTCAGGGCGAAGAACCCGCCCGCCCCCGCGAACAGTCGCCACTCGACCTTCATGTCAGCGCGGCCCCCGTCCGGCGGCCCGCTCGGTGTCGCCCGAGCGTTCGGAGCGGGCGTCGAAGGTCGGACGCTCCGAGCGGATGGGCGGCATCCGCTCGAAGTTGTGCTCGGGCGGCGGCGACGACGTGGCCCACTCCAGCGAGTACCCGCCCCACGGGTCGTCGCCCGCGGGCCGGCGCCTGCGGGACGACACCCACAGGTTCAGCAGGAAGACGAGCACGGCCAGGGCGGCCACGAACGCCCCGACCGTCGACACCAGGTTCAGGAAGGGGAGGCCCTCGCCCCGGCCATAGTCGGCCACCCGCCGGGGCATGCCCCGCAGGCCCATGAGGTGCTGGGGCCAGAAGGCCACGTTGAAACCGAGGAAGAGCAGCCAGAAGTGGACCTTGGCCAACCCTTCGCCCAGCCTCCACCCGAAGAACTTCGGCCACCAGAAGTAGAGGCCGGCGAACAGCCCGAACACCGCCGACCCGAACAGCACGTAGTGCATGTGGGCCACCACGAAGTAGCTGTCGTGCACGTGGAAGTCGAACGGGGGAGAGGCCAGCATCGGTCCGGTGAGCCCGCCGATGAGGAACACCAGCAGGAAGCCGATGCAGAACAGCATGGGCGACTCGAAGCTCACGCTGCCCCGCCACATGGTGGCGATCCAGTTGAAGAACTTCACGCCCGTGGGCACCGCGACCAGGTAGGTCATGGCCGAGAAGAACGGCAGGCTCACCGCCCCGGTGGTGAACATGTGGTGGGCCCACACCGCCGTCGACAGGGCGGCGATGGCCAGCGTGGCCAGCACGAACCCCCGGTAGCCGAACACCCGCTTGCGGGAGAACACGGGGATGATCTCCGTGACCACCCCGAAGAAGGGCAGGGCGACGATGTAGACCTCGGGGTGCCCGAAGAACCAGAACAGGTGCTGCCACACGATGGGCACACCACCGTCGCGGGCGTCGAAGAAGTGGGCGTCGAAGTGGCGGTCGGCGTAGAGCAGGGCCAGCGCCGACGTCAGCACCGGGAACGCCAGCAGGATCATGAAGCTGACCACCAGCATGTTCCAGGTGAAGATCGGCATCCGGAACATGGTCATGCCGGGGGCGCGTAGGGAGATGACGGTGGTGATGACGTTCACCGCGGTGAGCACGCTGGCCACGCCGGTGACGGCCACCGAGGCGATCCACAGGTCGGCCCCCGCGCCGGGGGAGTGCACCGCGTCGGAGAGCGGGGTGTAGGCCGTCCACCCGAAGGCGGCCGCCCCCCGGGAGGTCAGGAACCCGGCCAGCATGGTCAGGCCCCCGCCCAGGTAGAGCCAGTAGGAGAGGGCGTTCAGCCGGGGGAAGGCCATGTCCGGGGCGCCCACGTGCAGGGGCACCAGGTAGTTGGCCAACCCCGCCGCCATGGGCACCGCGAACAGGAACATCATCACGCTGCCGTGCATGGTGAACAGCTGGTTGTAGGTGGCCTCCCCCACGAGCTGCTGGCCCGGGCGGGCCAGCTCGGTGCGGATCAGCAGGGCCAGCATCCCGCCCACCAGGAAGAAGGCGAAGGCGGTCCACATGTAGAGGATGCCGATCTTCTTGTGGTCGACGGTGGTGATCCACGCCATGATCCCCGTGGGGTGCGGGCGTTCGGACGGTTCGGGCGCGGGCGGCTCGACGATCTCCTCGAGGATCGTCATCCCACCGTCACCCCCTCGGGTCTCGCCGCGGGGACGGGCAGCGCCTGGCCTCCCGGGTCGTTGCCGCCGCCCCGGGTGCCCGGGGGCGTGGGGCCCTGCTCCTGTTCCTCCTGCTGCTGCTGGGCCACGAAGGCCTGGAACTGCTCCGGCTCCACCACCTCCACGGTGAACGTCATGTCGCTGTGGTCGAGCCCGCAGAACTCGGCGCACACCCCCCCGAACGTGCCGGTGCGGGTGGGCGTGACGTCGAGGCGGTTGACGTGGTTGGGGATGACGTCCCGCTTGATGAGGAACCCCGGCACCCAGAAGGCGTGGATGACGTCGGGAGAGTGGAGGGTCAGGCGGGCGGCGGCGTCGACGGGGAGGACCATGGTGGGGGGGTCGAGCGACGTCCCCACGACGGTGATGCCCTCGGTCAGGTAGCGGAAGCGCCAGCCCCACTGGAAACCGGTGACCTCGATACGGAGGTCCGGCTCGGGGGCCAGGCGGTTGACCTCGCGTTGGGTCAGCATGGTGGCGGCGAACAGCACGGCCACGATCACCAGCGGCACGGCCGTGTAGAACAGCTCGAGGCGGACGTGCTCGAAGAAGGTGGCGGGGTCACGCCCCTCCCGCACGCGGTAGCGCACCAGCGCCCAGCCGATGAGGACGACGACCAGGGTGCCCACGGCCACCGCCGCCCAGAACAGGATGCGCCACAGGTCGAGGACCGCCTCCCCCTGGGCGGTGGCCGCGTCGGGCGCGCCGAACCGGCTGCTGCACGCCGTCCCCCCGAGCGCCGACGCCACCAGCAGGAGACGGCGCCGGGCGGGGTGCCACTGGGGCCGGATGCCGATGACGGGCAGCCTATAGACCACGGGACCGGTCGCCGACCGCCAGCACTGCGCCCCCTGCGCACGACGAGTAGGCTCCCCGCCGTTCCCGGGCTGGAGGCGGCAATCGGTGGATCGGCAAGGCGGGTCGCGCACCGTTGACCCCTGAGGCGGGCCGGCGACCGGAGCGGGCGGCGGTCATCGTCGCCGTGCTCGCCATGCTGGCGTGGGCGGCCGCCCCCTGGCAGGCACGGGCCGCCAGCCCGACCCTCACCGCCCAGGCTTCGCCGTCGGGATTCCCAGTGGGCGTCGCCATCTTCGACTTCGCCACCCTGAGCGGGGGCGAGAACCCCACCGGCACCATCACCTACGAGCTCTACGGCCCCGACAACGCCACCTGCTCGGGCGCGCCCATCTTCACGTCGACCAAGCCCGTCTCCGGCAACGGCAACTACCAGTCGGATTCCTTCACCACCCAGCAGGCGGGCACCTACCGCTGGATCGCTCGCTACAGCGGTGACGCCAACAACACGCCCGTGGCCACCGCCTGCTCCGACCCCGCCCAAGCCACGGCCGTGGCCAAGGCGGTCCCCACCATGAGCATCCAGGCCTCCCCGGTGGCCATCGGCGGCGAGGTGCGCTCCACCGCCACCCTGTCGGGCGGCGCCGGGCCCAACGGGCCCACCGGCACCATCACCTTCGAGTTGTTCGGCCCCAACAACCTGGTCTGCGCCGACCCGCCGGTCTTCACCGCCACGGTGCCCGTGTCCGGCAACGGGCCCTACACCTCGCCGCCGTTCATCCCGCCGGCTCCCGGCACCTACCAGTGGGTCGCCACCTACAGCGGCGACGCCAACAACGTCGCCACGGGCACGATCTGCGCCGACCCGGCGGCGGCGGTGGTCGTGCCGCCCGGCCTGGTCGTCCCCACCCTCACCGCCACCGCCTCACCGAGCGTGCCGCTGGGCGGCCAGGTCACCGACACCGCCACCCTGAGTGGCACCGTGGCCGGCTCGGGCACGATCCGCTTCGACCTGTACGGGCCGGGCGACACGACCTGCGCCGGCCCGCCCGTGTTCACCAGCACTCGGGCGGTGGCCGGCAACGGGACCTACACCTCCGAGCCGTTCACCCCCACCGCCCCCGGCACCTACCGCTGGCGCGCCACCTACAGCGGCGACGTCGCCCACCAGGCGGTGAGCACCCCCTGCGGCGCCCCGGGCCAGAGCGTCACCGTGACGAGCACCACCACGACACCGCCCACGACATCCACGCCGACCACCGCGCCCCCGACCACCGTGCCGCCCACCACCGTGCCGCCCACCACCGTGCCCACGACCCCCACCACCTCGCCGCCCACCAGCGGCCCGTCCACGTCGTCGCCCACCACCACGCCCCCCACCACGGGGGCGACCAGCAGCGTCCCGCCGACCACCGGCCCGGCGCCGCCCACCACCTCGCCGCCGACCACCGGACCCACCACCACCACGCCGCCCACCACCACGCCGTCCACGACCACGCCCCCCACCAGCGCGCCGACGACGACCACGTCGACCACGCGGCCCCCCACCACCGCGCCGCCGGCGATCACCACCACCTCGTCCACCACGACCACGTCGAGCACCGTCGCCGTCGGCCCCCGCGTGGCGCTGGACACCACCCCCGACCCGCCGTCGCTGCCCGAGGAGGGCGGCACGTTCACCTACGGGGTGGCGGTGACCAACACCGGCACCGAGCCGGTCCGCATCGTCTCCCTCCTCGACAGCGTCTACGGCGACCTCACCACCCGCCCCGGCTCAACCTGCTCGAGCGCGCCGAACACGGTCCTCGACCCGGGCGAGACCTACCGCTGCTCGTTCACCGCCACCGTGACCGGAGAGGCGGGCGTGGCGGCGACCAACACCGTCCGCGTCACCGTCGTCGACGCCCAGGGCAGGCAGGCCACCGCCCAGGCCACCACCAGCGTGCGCCTCACCGACGTGCCGCCCAAGGTCGACGTCGACGTCACGGTGAGCCCCCCGCAGGTGCCCGAACCGGGTGGCTCCGTCACGTACACGGTCATCGTGACCAACACCAGCAACCCCGAGACCGTGACCATCACCTCCCTGCGCAGCGACCCCCACGGCGACCTGGCCGGCCGGGGCACGTGCCGCACGGGAGTGGTGCTCGATCCCGGCGACACCTTCATCTGCTCCTTGACGGCCACCGTCTCCGCCAACGCGGGGGCAGCCCTGCCCACGAGGGTGACGGTCACCGTCGTGGACAACGAAGGCACGCCTGCCACCGCGACCAGCGAGCTGGCCGGCGCCACGGTGGTCGTCACCGACGTGCCGCCCTCCGTGGTCGTCACCAAGTCGGCCGCGGGGGCCGCCCCGCTCGACCCGTCCGTCGTGTTCTCCATCACCGTGACCAACACCAGCTTCGAGCCGGTGGTGCTCGAGTCCCTGGTCGACAGCGTCTTCGGTGACCTCTCCGGGCGAGGCACCTGCCGCACCGGCGGCACGCTGGGCCCGGGCGAGACCTACCGGTGCTCGTTCAGCGCCCCGGTGGCCGGCCTCCACACCGACGTCGTCACCGCCACGGTGATCGACGACGACGGGTCACGGGCCCGCAGCGGCGCCACTGCGACGGTCCTGGCCCTTCCGCTCGGCATCGTCGTGCCCCAGATGCCCCAGCTGCTGCCGGCTCAACCGGCCACCCAGCGGGCGCTGGTCGCCTTCACCGGCCCGGCGGTGGACGTTCCGCTGCGGGCCGCGGCGGCACTGGTGCTGGTGGGGACCGTGTTGCTAGGGATCACCTGGCGCCGCCCGACCGGTCGTCGCGCCTCCTGATACGAATATTCCTCGTGTTGGAACCCTGTTGGACAGGAAAAGGCCGCTTGCTCCAACACGCTGGTCGGCCTCATCGCCCGCCTCGCCGAGTCGCCGTTGTACCTGTGTTGGAGCCGACGCGGAGCGCGCGATTAGGGAAGAAGGTGCTGGCAGGAGGCATGGGAAGCGGCTAATCTGCCACAAGCTCAGACTCGGCTGGAGGTCTGGCACCAACGGGCGGAGGCGGATGGCTGGGTTGGCAGGGCTGGGACTACGGCGATCGGCTTCGGCGCGCCCGCGCCGCCGGGTGCTGAAGAGCCGCTACCTCGCCGCCGCCGTCACCATCCTCCTCGGGCTCTCGACCTACCTGGCGCCCAACGCGTGGGGCTTCATCCTCGTCCAGGCGTCGCCCAGCTTCCCCGACACCGTGGTGGGCCAGACGTTCCCCGCCTCCCTCGGCATCGCCAACTTCTCGACCCCGCCGGAGTCGATCCAGTTCCCCGTCCTCAACATCGGCGACATCGACCTCTACCCGTCGTGCACCACCCCGACCACCGATTGCGCCGGAGGCACGGCCGAAGCGGGGGTGTACGCCCTGAGCGCCACCGGTGTCGGGCAGTCCATCCCGCCCGGCAACCCCACGTGTGAGGGCACGTGGCAGATCGTGCCCAACACCGGTGACCCCAACACCGCCACCAGCTACCAGTTCATCCCTCCAGGAGGCGAGGGCAGCCTCAGGCTGGCCACGGGAGAGACGTGCGTCATCAACTTCACGGGCACCACCAGGCGGGTTCCGACGTTCGACGTGCAGCCCGCCATCCCCGGCGTGCAGACCTACCACACCACCGGCGTGACCCCCTTCTCGGTGGCGCCGCAGCCGCTCGTCACCTTCTCCCGCACCGGCCAGGCCGAGTTCAGCACCGTGGGCCAGGGCCCGACGGAGGTCGTCACCCAGGCGGCCCAGGTAGCGGGCACGCCCGGCCAGACCCTGGCGAGCACCACCGACACCGCAACCCTCAACCCGGTCCCGCCCAACACCGGAGCGGGCGTCCCCCCCACCGGCACCATCACCTTCAACCTCTACGGGCCCAACAACTCCACGTGCACCGGCGCGCCCTTCAACACCCAGACCGTCCCGGTCAACGGGTTCGGCAACTACACCACGCCCACGCCCGTCCCCATCACCCAGGTGGGCACCTACACGTGGGTCGCCACCTACAGCGGTGACGCCAACTACCTAGGCGACGCCAACGCCTGCGGCGAGCCGGCCGAGACCATCACCGTCGCCCAGGCCCAGCCCCAGATCGTCACCCAGGCCCAGACGCCGGTGACCGTCGGCCAGCCCATCACCGACACGGCCACGCTCAGCGGCGGCGTCAACCCCACCGGCACCATCACCTTCACCCTCTTCGGTCCCAACAACGCCACCTGCACCGGCGCCCCCATCTTCACCGACACGGTGCCGGTCAACGGGAACGGCAACTACACGTCGGACCCGTTCACCCCCACCCTCCCCGGTAGCTACAACTGGGTCGCCGTCTACAGCGGCGACGCCAACAACGCCCCGGCCACCAGCCCGTGCGGCGCGCCCAACGAGACGTCGGTCGTCAACGCCCCGACCGCCACCATCGTCACCCAGGCCACGCCCAACGCCACCGTGGGCCAGCCCATCACCGACACCGCCACCGTCAGCGGTCCCGGCGCCCCCGCCCCTCAGCCCACCGGCACGGTGACGTTCACGGTCTTCGGCCCCAACGACCCCACCTGCGCCGGCCCCCCGGTCTTCACCAGCGCCAACCGCCCCCTGGCGGGCGGCCCGCCGCCCACGGCCACCTCCGAGCCGTTCACGCCCACCCTGCCGGGTGAGTACCGCTGGGTCGCCGCCTACAGCGGTGACCCCGTGTACGCCCCCGTCACCAGCCCGTGCAACGCGCCCAACGAGCTCTCGGTGCTCGGCCGTCCGGCCGCCACCATCGTCACCCAGGCCACTCCCACCGCCACCATCGGCAGCCCCATCACCGACACGGCCACCGTCAGCGGTCCCGGCGCCCCCGCCCCTCAGCCCACCGGCACGGTGACGTTCACGGTCTTCGGCCCCAACGACCCCACCTGCGCCGGCCCGCCGATCTTCACCAGCGCCGACCGCCCGCTCACCGGCGGCCCGCCGCCCACGGCCACGTCCGACCCGTTCACGCCCACCGCCCCCGGTGAGTACCGGTGGGTGGCCGTGTACAGCGGCGACCCCGTCTACAACCCGGTCACCAGCCCGTGCAACGCGCCCAACGAGCTGTCGGTCGTCAACCAGGGCACGGCCACCATCGTCACCCAGGCCACGCCCACTGCCGAGGTGGGCCAGCCCATTACCGACACGGCCACGGTCACGGGCTCCCCGGCGCCGGCCCCCGCCCCCACCGGCACCGTCACCTTCACCCTGTTCAACAACGCCACCTGCACCGGCGCCCCGATCTTCACCAGCGCCGACCGCCCGCTCACCGGCGGCCCGCCGCCTACGGCCACGTCCGAGCCGTTCACCCCCACCACGCCCGGGTCGTACAACTGGGTGGCGGTCTACAGCGGCGACGCCAACTACCCGTCGGTCACCAGCCCGTGCGGCGCTCCCGGTGAGACCTCGGTCGTGGCCGCCGCCTCGCCCGACATCGTCACCGACGCCCAAGACACGGCCACCCTCGGCCAGCCCATCTCCGACACCGCCACGCTGTCGGGTGGCGTGCCCACGCCGCCCGCCGCCGGCCCCACCGGGACGATCACCTTCACCCTCTTCGGGCCCAACGACCCCACCTGCGCAGGGGCGCCCGTCTTCACGTCCACCGTGCCCGTGAACGGCAACGGCACCTACAACTCGGGGCCGTTCACGCCCACGGCTGTCGGCACCTACAACTGGGTGGCCACCTACAGCGGTGACGCCAACAACGCCCCGGCCGTCAGCCCGTGCGGCGCTCCCAACGAGACGTCGACGATCACGGCGGTGCCCACCATCAACATCACCAAGACGCCCAACCCGGCCAGCCGGCCCGAGCCCGGCGGCGACTTCACGTACACGCTCGTGGTCACAAACACCAGCAACGAGAACCTGACGATCACGTCGCTCAACGACAACGTCTACGGCAACCTGGCCAACAGGGGCACCTGCACCACCGCCGTAGGCACCGTGCTGGCGCCCGGGGGCACCTACACCTGCGAGTTCACCGCCCCCTTCACCGGCAACGCGGGCGACTCCCTCACCGACATCGCCACCGTCGTGGCCCAGAACCCGGCCGGGGTCAACGTCACCGACGACGACGACGCGGTCGTGACCCTCACGCCCGTGGCTCCGACCATCCAGGTGGAGAAGACGGCCAACCCGCTGAGCCGGCCCGAGCCGGGCGGCGACTTCACCTACACGGTGGTCGTCACCAACACCTCGGCCAACGAAAGCGTCACGATCACGTCGCTCAACGACAACGTCTACGGCGACCTGGCCACCCGGCCCGGCTCGACGTGCGGCGCCCTGATCGGCACGACCCTCGCACCGGGGGCGTCGTCGGCGCCGTGCACGTTCACCGCCCCCTTCACCGGCAACGCCGGCGACTCCCTGACCGACATCGTCACCGCCACCGGCGTCGACGACGACGGCCAGACGGCGACCGACACCGATGACGCCACCGTCACCATCACCGACGTGCTGCCGGTGATCTCGGTGGTCAAGACGGCCGACCCCCTCACCCGGCCCGAGCCGGGCGGCGACTTCACCTTCACCGTCGTCGTCACCAACAACAGCATCGAGCCGGTGACGATCACGTCGCTGAACGACGACGTCTACGGCGACGTGACCACCCGGCCCAACTCCACCTGCAACACCGCCATCGGCACCGTGCTCCAGCCGGGCCAGAGCTACACCTGCTCGTTCGTGGGCCCGTTCAACGGCAACGCGGGCGCGTCCCAGACCGACGTGGTCACGGCCACCGCCATCGACGACGACGGTGACACCGCCACCGCCAACGACGACGCCACGGTCTCCATCACCAACGTCGTCCCCGCCATCAACGTGGAGAAGGACGCCACCCCGGCCAGCCGGCCCGAGCCCGGCGGCGACTTCACCTTCAACGTCCGGGTCACCAACACGGGCAACGAGGCGGTCACGATCACGTCGCTGACCGACGACATCTACGGCAACCTCAACGGCCGGGGCACGTGCGCCACCGGAGCCACCCTCCAGCCGGGCCAGAGCTACACCTGCTCGTTCACCGGACCGTTCACCGGCAACGCCGGGGCGTCCCAGACCGACGTGGTCACGGCCACCGCGGTCGACGACGACGGTGGCACCGTCACCGACAGCGACGACGCCACCGTGACGATCACGGGTGTGCCGCCGGTCATCCGGGTCGACAAGACGGCCAACCCGCTGAGCCGGCCCGAGCCGGGCGGCGACTTCACCTACACGGTGGTGGTCACCAACACCAGCGCCAACGAGGCGGTGACGATCACCAGCCTCAACGACAACGTGTACGGAAACCTGACCACCCGGCCCAACTCCACCTGCAACACCGCTATCGGCACCGTGCTCCAGCCGGGCCAGAGCTACACCTGCACGTTCACCGCCCCCTTCACCGGTGAGGGCGGCCGCTCGCTCACCGACGTGGTCACGGCCACGGCCGTCGACGACGACGGCCAGACCGCCACCGACGACGACGACGCCACCGTCACCATCACCGACGTGCTGCCCGTCATCCGGGTCGACAAGACGGCGAGCCCCCTGAGCCGGCCCGAGCCGGGCGGCAGCTTCACGTTCTCGGTCGTCGTCACCAACACGTCGAACGAGCCGGTGCGGATCACGTCGCTGACCGACGACATCTACGGCAACCTCAACGGCCGCGGCACGTGCGCCATCGGCGCCACGCTCCAGCCCGGCCAGAGCTACAGCTGCTCGTTCACCGGCAACTTCACCGGTGACGCGGGCGCCACCCAGACCGACGTGGTCACCGCGGTGGCCGTCGACAACGAGGGCAACCAGGCCACCGCGGTCGACACCGCCACGGTGACGATCACCGACGTGCCGCCCACGATCGACGTCCAGAAGACGGCCAACCCGCTCAGCCGGCCGGAGCCGGGCGGCACGTTCACCTTCACCGTCGTGGTCACCAACACCAGCAACGAGCCGGTGACGATCACCTCGCTGTTCGACGACGTCTACGGCAACCTCAACGGCCGGGGCACGTGCGCGGTCGGCGCCGTGCTGGCCCCGGGGTCGTCCTACACCTGCAGCTTCAACGGGTCCTTCATCGGTGACGCGGGCCAGAGCCAGACCGACACGGTCACCGTCGTGGCCGTCGACAACGAGGGCTCCCAGGCCACCGACACCGACGTCGCCACTGTCACCATCACCAACGTCCCGCCCACGATCAACGTGGTCAAGAAGGCCGACCCCGAGTCGCTGCCGGCGCCGGGCGGCGTCTTCACCTTCACCGTGACCGTCACCAACACCAGCAACGAGCCGGTGCGCATCACGTCGCTGGCCGACGACGTCTACGGCAACCTCCACGGCCAGGGCAGCTGCGTGGTCGGGGCCGTGCTCCAGCCCAACCAGAGCTACACCTGCATGTTCCCGGGCAAGTTCACCGGCGACGGCGGTAGCCAGACCGACGTGGTCACGGTCGTGGCCGTCGACAACGAGGGCTCCCAGGCCCTCGCCCAGGACGACGCCACGGTGAAGATCATCCCGGTCGTCCCGCCGCCGCCGCCCAAGGAGCCGCTGCCCCGCACGGGTGGCGACGTGGGCGCCCCGGCCCGGTTGGCTGCGGCCCTGGTCGTCGCCGGTGCGCTCATGGTGGGCGCCACGTGGCGCTGGAACGGCACGCTGGCCTTCGGCTCCGGCGCCCTGGGCCCCGGTGGACCGCGGCTGTGGCCCGGCGGGCCCGGCAACGGGCCTGGCGGCGGCCGCTGGTTCCGTCCGCCTTCGCCGCCCGACGGCGCCGGCGGAGGTGCGGCCTTCTGGCCGCCTACCCGTGGCGGCGGCGGTGGTGGCGCACCCTCGGGATCCGCCCTCGGCGTTCCCCGGGGGCCGGCCGGCCTGGCCGCGGGCATGGGGCTGGGGGCCGACCACGGCCGCTCCCGGGCCGCGGGCGGCGGGCGGAGCGCATCGGGCCCGGCCGGCCTGAACCTGTTCGGCTGCCCGCTCGACTGAGGGCCCGCTACCGCAACTGGCGCGAGGTGCGGGCCACGCCGGCCAGGGCGGCGCCCGAGCAGAGCAGCCCGATCCCGACCGCCACCAACGCCCACCGGCGGCCGCCGCCGGCGTCGAGGTCGAGGACGCCCACGCCCAGGTCCTGGACGGGCTCGATGGGGCTGCCTCGCCCGGTGTCGGCCCAGAACGCCACCACGTCGTCCTCCCGGGAGAGGAGGGCGAGGTGGTCCCCCTGCACGGGCACGCCCTGCTGGGCGCCCAAACCCACCCGGCTGTCGGTGGCGGCGTCGGACACGGGCGCGGTGCGGAACGTCCGCCCCCCGTCGGACGAGGTGGCCACCGCCACCGCCTGCAACACGTCCTGAGGGTCGCGGCTGCGGTCGTAGAAGACCACGTCCACCCTGCCGCGCGGGCCCACGGCCACCGCCGGGAGCAGCTGGGAGCGGGCGGTCGGACCGATGCGGACGGGCTCGGTCCACGACCGGCCGGCGTCCTCCGACGACGCCAGGAAGACGTCGCGGCCGTCGCCCCGTCCCGCGTCCCACGTGGCGTAGATGCGGCCGGTGGCGGCCTCGACGGCGAAGCCGGGCGTCGGGCCCAGGTCGGCCAGGATCAGCTGGGGGACGACCAGGTCGGCCGACACGACCGACGTGGGGCCGAACGTGCGTCCGTCGTCGGTCGACACCCACGTCACCACCCGCCACCGCAGGGACGGGTCGGGCGGCGTCTGGCCGTCGTGGCCGGCCGAGTAGTTGGCCACGTCGTCGCCCAGGTCGAGCCCGCCCACGACCACCAGACCGGCGTCGCCCACCACGACGGACGGCTGGATGACCCGCCGGGTGGGCTCGCCGACCGGCATGGGCGCAGCGAACGTCCGCCCGAAGTCCTCCGATCGGCTGACCATCACCGGGTTGTCGCCCGGCTCGAGGCCCAGTTGGTTTTCGGCGCTGGCCGGGCCGGCCTGCACCCAGGTCAGCCACACCCGGTTGCCGGTGGTGGCCATGCGGGCCCAGTAGGCCAGGTCGCCGGCCACCCGCAGGGGCGCCCCCGCCGGCCTCAGGCCCTCGTAGCGCTGGAGCCACACGTTGACGGGCAGGAGGAGGGGCCCGCCCAGCTCGGTGTACAGGACGAGCAGGGTGCTGTCGGGGAGGAAGGCCACCCGGGGCCAGAAGCAGTTCTCGGCGGCCAGGCCGGGGGACAGCTCGAGGGCGTCCCAGGCCGCACCGCCGTTGGTCGAGACGGCCGCCGCGCAGCCCAGGGCCGGTGCGTCCACCCGGTTGGCCACCACCAGCGTGGACGGGGAGCGGGGATCGGCCGCCACCGACGGCGAGTTGTGCGCCTGCCGTCCCGACGGCTCGTGGACGAACTCGGTCGCCCCCGCCGCCATGCCGCCCGGCCGCTCGACCAGGCCCAAGCCGGTGGCGGCGATGCCCGCCACGGCCACGACGGCGGCCGCCGCCCCGAGGCGGCCACGGCGTTCGGCGCCCGCAGGCGTGGTCAGGCTGCCTCGACGGGGTCGCCGGCGCCCGGTGCGGGCGCCAGGGGAAGGGTCCCGCCCTCGACCGCCACCGCCGGCGGCCGTCCGAGCAGGCTGCGGCCGTCCACCCACCGCCGGCGCAGCTCGGGACCGGCCGACGCGGCCGCCGCCAGCAGGCTGGCGACGCCGCCCAGGGCGATGCCGGCCCGGGCGCCCCACGTCTCCGACACCCAGCCGACGATGGGCCCGCCCACGGGCGTGCTCCCCAGGAACAGCAGGCCGTAGAGGGCCATCACCCGCCCGCGCATGGCCGAGTCGGCCGCCAGCTGGAGGGTGGAGTTGGTGGTGGCCAGGAAGATCATCATGGCCATCCCCATGGCCACCGCGAGGATCCCGGCCACCACCGGGTTGGGCGCCACCGCCATGGCCATGGCCGACACGCCGAAGGCGGCCGCCCCGCCCACCTGCACGGTGCGGGTGGGCCGGGCCCGGTTGGCCGCCACCAGCGCACCCAGCAGCGACCCCAGGCCCATGAGCGAGTTGAGCACCCCGAGCAGGCGGGCCCCGCCCCCGAAGTCCTCGGTGGCCAGCAGCGGCAGCACGACGATGAAGTTGAAGCCCAGCGTCCCCACCACCGTCAGCAGCAGGAGCGGCCGCCGCAGCTCGGGCGTCCGGAGGACGTAGCGGACGCCGGCCCGCACCTGGCCCGGCTCCCGGGATGCGCGGGGCTGGGCGTCGAGCTCCTCCGGCCGCATGGCCCGCAGGGCCAGCACCGTGGCCACGTAGGACAGGCCGTTGACCAGGAAGCAGACGTCCACGCCCACCCAGGCGATCAGCACCCCGGCCACCGCCGGTCCGACCAGCCGCCCGCTGTTGAACACGGCGCTGTTGAGGGCCACCGCGTTGGTGAGGTGCTCGGGCCCGACCATCTCGATGGTGAAGGACTGGCGCGTGGGCATGTCCAGGCAGGTGACCAGCCCCAACGAGAAGGCCATGCCGTAGACCATCCACAGCGTGACCACGTCGCTCGCCACCAGGGCGAACAGCGCCACCGCCAGCACGCCCTGGGCGGCCTGGGTGAGGATCAGCAGCCGCCGCTTGTCCAGCCGGTCGGCCATGAGCCCGCCCCAGATCCCGAACAGGAGCATGGGGGCGAACTGGAGGGCCACCGTGATGCCGAGGGCGATACCGCTGTCGGTGAGCGTCAGCACCAGCCAGGCCTGGGCGACCTGCTGCATGGCCGTCCCCACCACGGATACCAGCTGGCCGCCGGTGTAGAGCCTGAAGTTGCGGTTCTCGAGCGAGCGGAACATCGTCCGCCGCGTCCGTGCCGGGCTCCAGCTCACTCGTCGGGCTCCAGCAGCCCCTCGAGGACGGCCACCGCCCGGGCCAGCGCGTCGCGGTCGTCAGGCGCCAGAGACCCCAGGCGGGACGCCAGGTACGCGTCCAGCCGGGACCGGCTGCGAGCCAGCAGCTCCGACCCGGCGGCCGTCGCCTCCACCCGCGACACGCGCCGGTCGGCAGGATCGGTGTGGCGGGCCACCAGCCCCTGCTCCTCGAGGGCGGCCACCACCTTGGTCAGGGTGGGGGGGCGCACCCCCTCGACCGCCGACAGCTCGCCCAGCGTCAGAGGCCCGAGCCGCTCCACGCTGGAGAGGGCCGACGCCTGGCTGGGCGTGAGGTCGCCCTCGGCCTGCCGCCGCAGCCGCCGGCCCAGCCGCATGACGGTCAACCGGAGGCGGCTGGCCAGCTCGGCCTGGGTGGCGACGGTGGCACTCATTTCGTTCGCCATACTAACTACCTAGGCACGGTTGCGCGGCCCATTACGCTGCCGGTCGTGGCGGTCCTCAGCGACGACGAGGTGCAGGAGGCTCTCGGCAGCCTGCCCGGGTGGGAGCACGCCGGCGGAGCCCTCTGCCGTGACCTCCGGTTCGACGACTTCCGCCAGGCGGTGGCCTTCGTCGTGCTGGTGGGGTTCGAGGCTGAGGCGGTCGACCACCATCCCGACCTCGACATCCGCTACAACAAGGTCCACGTCGCCCTGTCCACCCACAGCGAGGGCGGCATCACGGCCAAGGACCTCGACCTGGCCCACGCCATCGCCGCCCTCTCTCTCGGGAGCTGACCGGCCCGTGCCGTTGTCCGCCGGCATCGTCGGGCCCGTCCCCGGCGGCTCGGATCCCGAGGAGTACGACAAGCTCCGCCGCCGGGTCCTGTGGACGTTCCCCTCGGGCCTCTACGTGCTCGGCAGCCGGGCCGGCGACCGGCGCAACGGCATGACGATCAACTGGGTCAGCCAGGTCAGCTTCGACCCCAAGCTGCTGGCTGTGTCGGTGGAGACGACCGCCTACACCCACGAACTGATCGTGGACGGCGGCGTGTTCAGCGTGAACGTGGTCGACCGGGAGGACCGGGCCATCGTCCGCAAGTTCACCAAGCCTGTCGAGGTCGACCTCGTGGCCCGCACCCTCAACGGCTTCCCCTTCCACGACGGCCGGACGGGCGCTCCCATCCTCGACCAGGCGGTGGCCTACGTGGAGTGCGAGGTCCGCCAGCGGGTCGAGGTCGCCGGGCGTGACCCGAACGCCGTGGCCGGCCACGCCCTGTTCCTGGGCGAGGTGGTCGACGCCGCCTTCCAGAAGCCGGAGGACACCCCCGTCCTCCGCATGGAGGACACGAGGATGAACTACGGCGGCTGAGCCGGTCCGGCTCGCCACCTTCAACGTCCTCCACGGCCGGTCCCTGGCCGACGGGCGGGCGGGGGTCGACCGCCTGGTGGAGGCGTGCGCCTCCCTCGACGCCGACGTCCTCTGCCTCCAGGAGATCGACCGGGGCCAGCCCCGCTCGGCAGGGGTGGACCAGACCGCGGCCGTGGCCGAAGGCCTCGGGGCGGTGGCGTGGCGGTTCCAGCCCGCCCTGGTCGGCGAGCCGGGGGGGCGCTGGCGGGCCGCCAGCGAGTCGGACGGCGACTGTGGATCGGGCGAGCCCGGCTACGGGGTGGGCATCGTCTCGCGCCTGCCCGTCGAGCGCTGGCACGTGCGCTTCCTGGCCGCGGCGCGGGTGCGGGCCCCGGTCTTCGTGCCGGGCGGCAAGGGCCGGTTCATCCTCCTGCCCGACGAGCCCCGGGTCGTGCTTGCCGCCGACCTGTCTGGCGTCCGGGTGGCCACCACCCATCTGTCGTTCGTCCCCGGCTACAACCTGGCCCAGGTGCGCCGGTCGGCGCGCTGGCTGGCCTCCCTCCAGCCGGCACTGGGGTGCGTGCTCCTCGGCGACCTCAACGCGCCCGGGCCCTTCCCGGCACTGGCGTCGGGCTGGCGGGCGCTCGCCAAGGCCCGCACCTTCCCCGCCGACCGCCCCTCTCTCCAGCTCGACCACGCCCTGGGGTGGGGCCCCCTGCCCCCGGTGAGGTCCACCGCCACCCACCGCCTCGCCCTCTCCGATCACCTCGCTCTCGTCGTCGACTTCGCCGGCGAGGAAAGTGTCATCGAATCGTAAACATTTCGCCGGTGGATCGTCGTACGACTTTGGGAGTCTATTTCCACGCCACGTCCCGCTGGCGCTTTTGGCGCGTATGGTGCCCGTCTATTTGACCCTATTGGTTCCCCGCCGTGCGGGCCTCGCTTCCGCAAAAGTCCTGGTCAACGGTGTCGTGCGGGTACAGCGGACCCGCATGTAGATGCGAATACGGTCTACCGTATAAGCGCCTATTGCGACGGTGTTCCCGCAAATGCGACACTGCAACCCCTGCCGAATTGGCGGGATCAACCACTCAACAGAGGGAAGAAGGTGGGAATGAATCTTCGGAGAAAGGTAGCGGTGGCCTTCGGTTCGGCGGCCACGGCGACCGTCATCGCCGGGGCGGCCGCGTTCGCCTGCACCAACCTGGCGACGCTCAACCTGTCCAGCTCCGCCGGCAAGGCGGGCGACACGGTCACCGTCACCGGCTCGTCGTTCCGGGTCAACAGCCAGAACGTGGCCAACAGCGACACCGTCGTCCTGCACTGGAACGGCGTCGACGGCGCCACCCTGGCTGAGGTCAAGCCCGACCGTGCCGGCAACATCTCGGCCACGTTCACCGTCCCCGACGGCCAGCCCGGCTACTACGTCCTCGTGGCCACCCAGCGCAACGCTGCCGGCCAGGACGGCTACGGCACGCCCGCTCGGGCCAGCTACCAGATCCTCGGTCCCAACGGGCAGTCGGTCGTGCAGCCTGCGAGCTCGCCCGCCGGCACCGTCGCCACCGAGAGCTCCTCGTCCGGCATCATCGCCCTGACCGTCGGCCTCGGCGCCCTTGGTCTGGCCCTGTTCGGCGCTGGCTTCATCGCCTTCGTCCGCCAGGCCCGCAAGGCTCCGGCCGCCGCGACG
>JBKHXX010000027.1:0-63910 GCA_046565765.1 Acidimicrobiia bacterium
CACTCGCTGAGTATTCGAGGATCTTGCAACGTGTCGGAATCAGGACGGCACAGCCAGGACGCTGTAGAGACTGCCTTTCCCTGCAACTAACCTCCGCAGCGGCACCTCTGCCTAGGCAGGTCGGGCGGCGGTGAAACATCCTGTCTCGTAATTTCGTGTGACACAGTTATCAATCAGAACATGACGGTCGTCAATATCCGTTGGTAATTTTTTTTGAGGTTTTGGGGTGGTGCTGGCTTAAGTGTTTGATTTGTCGGGCTGGCGCCTAAAAGCCTGCGAATTATTAAACGCGGCGTCGAGCTAGGCGCGAAAAAACGCAATCGGCTTTTGGAACTAAGTCGTTCGATTTAGTGGTCGCTAATCGGACTGCATTGAGTCGCGCGATTGGCCTGTGCGAGAGGCGAGGCGAGGGTGATTTCGAGGCAAAAAAAAGCCACTCCTGAGAGTGGCTTTCCTATGTGGTTGCGGGAGCCGGATTTGAACCGACGACCTTCGGGTTATGAGCCCGACGAGCTACCAGACTGCTCCACCCCGCGGCGGTACCCCTACTTTACCACCCCTGCTCACGTGCCTACCCGGGTGGTGGGGGTGGTGGCCCCTCCGGCCAGCTCCTGGGCCCGGCGGATGGCGTCGCGGGCCGCGAGCGTCTCCCGCTGGTAGCCGGCCAGGTCTCCGCGACGGAGGGCGTCCTCGGCGGCGGTGAAGCGGGCCTCGGCCTGGCCGAGCAGCTCCTGCAACGTGGGCTGGGCGGTCGTCGGCGCCCCGCCTGCACCGGCCCCACCGCCGCTGGAGACGGGCTGGTTGCTGGCCGAGGCCGCCTGCTCGAGCGTGGGCGGGGACTCGCCGAAGATCATGAGCAGGCCCTGCCGCAGGGTGTCGGCCATCACCACCCGGTCGGCGTAGACGAGGATCACCCGCTTCAGCTGGGGCAGCGGCGTGGCGCCGGCTGCCTCCACGTACAGCGGCCGCACCCACAGCAACGACTGCTCGATGGGCACCAGCAGCATGTTCCCGAACGTCACCTTGGACCCCTGCTGGCCCAGGAAGGTGATCTCCCGCGACACCTCGGCGTCCGCCTGGATCCGTGAGTCGATGATGGCGGGGCCGTCCACCGGCCGCTGGCGGGGCATCACGTAGGCCTCGAGCTGGCCGTAGTTGGCCGGGTCCCCCCTCGCCACCATGAAGGCGCTGAGGTTCTTGCGGCTGTCGTCGCGGGATGACGGCACGAAGGGCTGGAGCATCACGAAGTCGGTGGACGACGAACCGGGGGGCCGCATCTGCAGGTAGTACGGGTCCATGCGGTTCTCGCGTGCCGGCCCGACGGTCGCCGGGGTCTGGTCCCCGGGCGCCAGCCGGGCCGCGGCCGACGAGCCCCCGAGCTCGCCCGGCTCCTGGGCGATGTCCCACGCGTCGGTGCGGTTGTAGAAGGCCGCGGCGTCGTCGATGTGGTACATCCCGTACATGTTGGTCTGCACCCGGAACAGGTCCTCGGGGTAGCGCAGGTGGGCCCGCAGGACGGCGTCCATGCGGCTCCCGTCGGTGAAGAGCCGGGGGAACGCCTTGCGGTACGCCTGCACGATGGGGTCGCTCGGGTCGGTAATGTAGAACGTCATCGAGCCGTTGTAGGCGTCGATGACCACCTTGACCGAGTTGCGCACGTAGTTGAAGTTGCCGGTCAGCCCCGAGTCCACCGACAACCGCCCCGTGTCGGCCCGCTGGGAGTAGGGGTAGCGGCTGGTGGTCGTGTAGGCGTCGTAGACCCAGTGGATCCCCTCGCGGTACACGATCGGGTAGGGGTCGCTGTCGAAGCGCAGGAAGGGTGCCGCCTTGCGCACCCGCTCATCGATGTCCCGCATGTAGATGGCCCGGGACTCCGGCTTGATGAAGTCGGAGATGAGCGGGTTGAGCTCGCCGAACCGCAGCGCCAGGGCGGCCCGCCGCAGCCACGAGCTCATCTCCACCCCGCCGCGGCCCTCGTAGACACTGGTGTGGAGGCTGCCGTCGTCGTTGGTGTAGTCGACCTCACGCTGGTCGGTCTTGACGATGGCGTAGCCGCTGAGGTTCTGCCCGTAGTAGATCTCGGGCCGCTCGATGGTGGGCTCGCCGGTGGGGGGCACGTCCTTTACCGTGAACAGCGGGTTGCCGTCGGGCTCCACGCCGTTGCTGGCGGACATGGCCAGGCCGTAGCCGTGGGTGTACACGAGGTGCTGGTTCACCCATGACTGCGACGGGATGCCGTCGATGCGCAGCTCCCGGGCCGAGAGGAGCACCTGGACGTTCTGGTTGGGGAAGGCGACGTCTCCGTAGCGGTCCACGTCGACGTCGTTGAACTGGTAGAAGTTCCGCAGCTCCTGCAGCCGCTTGTAGGTGCGGGTCAGGACGAGCGGGTCCCACAGGCGGATGTTGCGAATGGTCTCCGCGTCGGCGGCCAGGTCGCTCCCGGTGAGATCGTCGTCGGCCGCGAAGTCGCGGACGTCCACGTCGGCGAGGTTGAACGCCGCCTTGGTCGCCTTGATGTTGCGGTCGATGTAGGGCCGTTCCTTGGTGGACTCGGTGGGCTGCACCCGGAACTGCTGGACGAAGGCGGGGATGGCGGCGCCGACCACCACCGAGACCAGCGCCCACACCCCCACCGAGATGATGGGCAGGATCCAGCCCCGGCGCAGGATGTTGACGAGGAACAACCCGCAGGCGAACAGCGAGATCCAGAACAGCAGCTGCAGGGCCGGCAGCTCGGCCTTGACGTCGGTGTAACCCGCCCCCTGCACCACCCCCCTGGTGGAGTACACGAGCTCATAGCGCTCGAGGTAGTAGCTCACCGCCTTGAGCAGGGCCAGCACCGCCATCAGCACCGAGAGGTGGGCCTTGACCTGGGGCGTCACGTTCTGGGCGGGGGCCTGGAAGCGGATCCCGCCATTGAGGTAGTGGGCCACGCCGGTCACCACGAGGACGATCACGAACGTGGCGAAGAGCCAATCCACCACGAAGGTGAGGAAGGGGAGGTCGAAGACGTAGAACCCGATGTCCTTGCCGAACTGCGGGTCCTCGGCGGAGAAGGCGACGTGGTTGCGGAACAAGATCCAGCTGTTCCACTGGCGGGCTGCGCCGGGGCCGGCGATCAGGGCGAAGACACCGGCCAGCGCCCCCCGCACCAGCCCGGCCCGGGTGCCGACCGCCTGGTGGTACCGCTCGACCAGCTCCTCCTCGGGCCCCGACGAGCGGAACTTCGGCGCCAGGAGGTCGGCGATGGCCAGGTTCGCCCACATGACCACGAAGAAGACGACGGTGAAGACCGCCCCCAGGATGATCTTGGCCCCGAGCACCTGCCTCCAGACACCGGTGACGCCCAGCTCGTCGAACCACAGGTAGTCGGTGTAGAAGCCGGCGATGCCGCGCAGCGAGAACAGCGCGAAGACCAGGGCCAGGACGGCGAAGACGAAGACGATGCGCGTCGACGACGGTCGACGCCGGGGAGCCAGATCTGCCGGAGCGCGCATCTACGCCGAGGGGCGCGGCAGGCAAAGGACCATCGCCCGCGAGACTAGATCGGCGCTGCTCGTAGGCCCCGTCGTGGCTCAGACGGCGGGAACGAGCAGGCAGCGGCACCCCGGGTGGGCCGGAGGATGGAGCTGCCCGGTGGGGAACGTCTCCCCCTTGGCCATGGTGGCGGCCAGGGCGTTGTCGTCGCAGTCGGGGCAGGGCCCGTCGTCGTCGACGACCCACCGCAGGGCCGTCCCCTCCCCGTACCCGGCGTAGGCGCCGCGGGCGAAGGCGGCGGCGGCATGGTGGCGGGCGGCGGGTTCCAGCTCCTGGGCCCGCCACTGGCGGTAGACGGCGCTCACCAGCTCGGAGGCCTCGGCTCCCTCGCGCTCGTCCTCGTCATCGCCGAGGATCCGCTCCAGCCGGTGACGGAGGGGCTCGACCACCTCCCGGGCCAGGGCGGTGGCCACCTCCCGGGCGGCCGACTCGTCGGCGTGGGCCTCACTCGCCTTCGGGTCGGCGAAGCGGACGCCGGCCCGGACCGCGTCCTCGAGCAGCGACTCGGCCGCCTCCCGGAACCGCCCCACGTGCTCGTCCTGATCGGGCAGCGGACCGTCGCCCTTCCGCCGGCGGCGGCGGCGCAGACGGTCGAGCACCTCGTTCTGCTCGTCCTGGAGGACCCGCTTGAGCTGGCGGGCGAGAGCCTCCTCGATCGGGTCGAGCAGCTCGTCGCGCCGCGCGAGCGCCGCCTCGTCCACCACGGAGGCGGCTCCTTCGGGAGGCGCCTGGGACGCGACCGCATTGGCGGCCTGGTCGGCCGGGTCGCGAGAAGCGGCTGTGGGCCCAGCCGGCTCGGGCGGCTCCGAAGGTTCGGCCGCGGGCGGCGGGGGCGGGAGCACCACGGCGGCGGCCCGGTCGGCCTTGATTCGGGCGAACAGGGCGTCAACCCGATCGGCCTCCGGGCGAGCGGGCGGCGGGGCGGCGGGGGCGGGCGGCGGCGGGGGCGGAGGAGGCGGAGGGGGCGGAGGAGGGGGGGCGGCGGCGCGGCCCGGAGGCGCCGGGACGGCCCGGGGCAGGATCGACGGGGGCTCGGGCGGCCCCGCCGGCGGGGGCGCGGGCGTGCCCCGCACGACGATGGGGCTCGCCATCGGCCCACCGGCCGAGGCCAGGGGCGAGACCTCGCCCGGCGACGCGGGACGGCGGGCGGCCGGCGGTGGGGGCGGAGGGCCGGGGTCGAAGCGGCGGGCGGCGATGGCCGAGCCCCGAGCGGGCGCCCCGGCGGCGGCGCTCACGGGCTCGGGATGGGCTGGTGCGGCAGAGGGCGGCGGTGAGGACGGCTCCGCCGGCCGCATCGACGGCGGCGCCGGCCGGGTGGGGTCGGGCCGGCCGGGAGGACCGGAGCGGGGCTCATCGCGCGAAGAGGGCTCGGGTCGGGCCACGTGCGGGGGCGGCCGGAGGGCGGCCGCGGCGGACGCGGCCGCATCGACGGCCGACGGAGGGGGCGGGGGAGGCGGAGGGGGCGGCTCCGGCGCTCGCCGGCCGACCTCCTCGGCGGCCAACCGGGCCTCGACCTCGGCCATCTTCAGCTCCTGGGTGGCCTCGTCGAGCGTCCGGCGGACGAGCCCGTACGCGCTCAGCAGCCGTTCGCGTGCGGCCCGCAGCTGGTCGAGCTGGACCTCGGCGATGTGGCGGCGACGGGCCAGGTCGGCCAGCACGCGCTCCCGCACCGCCCGGGCCTCGGCGACCATCTCCCGACCCTGGGTGCGGGCCGCCTGCAGCTCCTGGTCGGCGTCCGCCTTGGCCTGCTCACGGAGCTGGCGGGCGTCGACTTCGGCGGCGTTGCGGAGGTTGGTGGTGACGCCGTCGACCTCCTCCACGCGCCGGGCCAGCAGGCCGTCGGCCTCGGTGCGGATCCGGGCGATCTGGGACTCGGCCTCCCGCTTGATGCGGGTCGCCCGCTCCTGGGCGTCGTTCACGATGGCCGCCGCCTGCTCTCGAGCCGACCCGAGGAGCCGGGCCGCGTGCTCGCCGAGGGCGGACGTGAGCGCCGCCTCGTCCACTTCGGGGTGGGCGGCGCGGTTCTGGGCGTCTTGGAGCAGCCGCCTGAGCTGGGCCTCCCGCTCGGCCGCCGCCGTCAGCTCCTCGCTCACCCGCTTGAGGAAGGTCCGGACCTCGCCCTGGTCGAAGCCTCGGAAGGCGGTGGCGAAGGTTCGCGACGCCACGGTGTCGGGCGTCACGGCGAATCCCGAGGTGACGATCCGTTCGTCGTCAGCGCCGGCCGCAGGTCCCGTCGCCATCGGCGCGAGCCTACGCCCGCGGTTGCCGCCGGCGGTGGAGGGTCGCGCTCAGGGAGAGCCGATGGCCCGCACCAGCCCGCTGAGGGCGTCGATCACCGCGTTGAGGGTGTCGTCGACCACCGGCAGGCCCAGGTCGATCGGTCCCCGGTGGGGCAGCGGGGCGGGTTGGCCGGCGCCGCTCCCCGTGCCCGTTCCCGTGCCCGTTCCTCCCGTGCCGGCGCCCGGCGTGGTGGTCCCCGTGCCCGAGCCGCCGGTCGAGCCCGTCCCCCCTCCCGGGGAGGCGGTGGTGGCCGTCGTGCCCGTGCCGGGAGCGGCTGCCTGGCCGCCGCCCGTGCCGGCTCCGGTGCCGCCGCCCGTGCCCGTCGGCGGCGGCGACGGTGACGGGGTCAGGCCCGGGGCACGGGCGATGGCGGCGTCGACCGTCGCCAGCACCGCCGCCCGGTCGGCGCCCTGGTTGAGCACGACCAGCCCCCAGGAGGCCCCTTCCTGGTGGAAGCCGAACACGTCCTCCCAGCGCTGCGCGAACGACCCCCGGTCGCTCTCGAGGGCGATGGCCGCGCCGACCAGCGTCTCGCCCGGCGCCATGGCCGGATCGAACAGCGAGTCGTCGAACGGCTGGGCCGCCAGCTGCGGGAGGATCTGGCGGAAGAAGGCGGCGGTGGCCTGCCCGGGCCGCAACTGGGCGGTGAAGCCGAGACTGCGGGCGCCGAGCTGGTTGCCGAGGTCGATGGCGTCCCCGAGGTACCGCTGGTCCCAGGGATCGCCGGGATCGACGATCAGGGGCGTGGCCCGTGACGGCAGGCCCGGCGCCGGCACCGAGACCTGGCGGAGGGCGGGCACGCTGGCAGGGCGTCCGCCCGTCTCCACGCCGGCCGCACCCTGGTAGGTGGCGACGGTCACGTTGAGGCCGGTCGACACCCGGGCCGCGCCCGACGTGACGAGGATCTCCGTCTCGCCCGCGTCGACCCGGGCTGGCTGCTCGGCCGCGACGACCAGGAGGTCGCCCGCCAGAAGCTGGGCGCGCGGGCTGGACCCACCTCCGGCCACCTCCTCGAGGACGAGGCGCACGGTGGTGTCCTTGCGCAGCTCCAGCTCGCGGCCGTTGCCCAGGCTCAGCACCGCCGTGCCGTCGAGGATCCGGACCTGCTCGCCGTCGCGCAGGGCGCCGCCCCGGGTGACCTCTCGGGTGCCACCATCCGCCTCGGTGATCTCGGCCCGGCCGTCGAGGTCGAACCGCCCCGCCTCGGGGGACGAGCGGTCGCGGCAACCGGTCAGGGCCAGGCCGGTGGCCAGCAGCACGAGCAGGGTGACGCGGCCCAGACGGGTCATCGCACCCGCTCCCGTTCCCCGGTGACGGGCAGCACGATGGAGAACGTCGAGCCCTTGCCCGGCGCCGACTCGGCGGTGAGGTGGCCGTGGTGGGCCCGGACGATGCGGCGGACGAAGGCGAGGCCCAGGCCCAGCCCGCCGAACTCGCGGGTGGCCGAGCTGTCGGCCTGGGCGAAGTCCTCGAAGATCCCTTCGAGCCGCTCGGCCGGGATCCCCACGCCCTCGTCGCGGATCGTGATGGCCACCGCCGGGCCGTGCCCGTTGCCGACCGGGGCGGCCGACACCGTCACCCGGCCGCCGTCGGGCGAGTACTTCACCGCGTTGTCGACCAGCTCGTCGAGGCTCCGTTCGAGCAGCCGGCGGTCGCCCACGATGGTCGGCAGCTGGCGGCCGACGCGGCGGCTGATCTCGTGGCGCCCGTCCACCTTGCCCTTCCATCGTTCGACCACGTTCTCCAGAAGGTCGCGCACCTCGACCGGCTCCTTGCGGATGGTCAGGCGGGCGGCCTCGTCGGCGGCCACCATGACGAGCAGGTCGACGGTGCGCTCGAGGTCGGCCGAGGCGTCGAGGATGCGGTCGAGGAACTCGCGCGACTGGGCCTTGGACAGCGACCGGCTGCGCAGCAGCTCGGCGAACCCCTTGATGGGGACGAGCGGGGTGCGCAGCTCGTGGCTGATGTTCGAGAGGAACTCGGTCTTCATGCGCTCGACCTCGCGCTCGCGGCGCATGTCGCGCATCACGTAGACGCCGCCGACCACGTCGCCCCGAGGGGACCGCAGGCCGCCCGCCGACAGGGCCACCGGCACCTGCACGCCGTCCCGGCGCACGACGACGGCCGCCTCCCCCCAGGAACCGGGGACGGGATGTGACATGCGGGCGGTGAGGTCGGCGCCCCGCTCGGTGATCACCGAGACGACATCGCCCAGGGGGCGCCCGACCACCTGGCCGGCGGCCACGTTGAGCAGCTCCTCGGCGGCGTCGTTGAACAGGGTCACCTGACCTCGCTGGTCCACTGCGACCAGGGCCTCCCCCATGCCGCTGACCACGGCCTCCAGCCGACCGCGCAGGCGGGCCTCCTCCTCGGCCGCCTGCCGCAGTTCGGTGGCCATCGACTCGATCGACCCGGCCATCGAGTCGAAAGCGTTGCTCAGGACGCCCAGCTCGTCCTCGCTGGCCACGCTGGCCCGCACGCTGAGGTCCCCCTTCTGGATCTCCTCGGCCGCGGCGGTGAGGTGGCGCAGCTTCTTCCCGATCCGCTCACCCACGAACACGGCGACGACGAAGGCGCCCAGAGCGGTGACCAGGGCCACCACGAACAGGGTGCGGAACAGCGAGTTGCGGGTGTCGTCGACGACCGTCCTGGGCGTCGCCCCGACCACCGCGAACACCTTGGAGTCGCTCTTGGCCCGCACCGCCGAAGCGGCGAGGAAGTGCGAGTCGGTCAGCAGGTCGGCCGAGCCGCTGTCGCTCTCCAGGGCGAGCCGGCCCACCCGCCGCAGGTCGCTCTCGGGGACGATCATGGGAGTGCTCCGGGCCAGCACCCGGTCGCGGTCGACGAAGGCCAGCGGGACGTTCAGATCGGCGGCGGTGCGGGCGTCGGCGTACTCGACGTCGAGCGTCTCGGCGGCGACGATCATGCCGACCGCCGTCCGGCCCTCGGGCACAGACGGGACGGTCACGGCGAAGGCGGCCACGGCCATGGCCTCGGTGCCGATGATCTCGATGTCGGCGGCGACGAGGCCCCTGCCCTCGAGCAGGGCCGACACGGCCCGGGAGCCGGCCAGGGCGACCGAGCCGACCTGCTCCGTGCGCTCTTCGGCGATGACCCGGCGGTCGAGGGACAGGTACACGAGGGGGCCGTCGACGACGATGAGGTCGTTGGCCACGAACGCCCCGAGGGCTTCGTCGACGGACTCGCTGGGCGCAGGCTGGGCGGCGACGTTGCGCAGCTCGGTCTCCTGGGGACTGCCGCGCAGGCCGGGGAGGCTCAGGGCGACGAGCTTGGCGCTGGTCACCGCGTCGCGCAGGGCCGCGTCCTGGACGTTGATCGCCTCGGCCCGGGCCCGCACCGCGATCCGCCGCACCGCCTCCCGTTCGACGTTGCGACCGATGACCACCGAGAGGGCGAGCGACACGGCCAGCACGACGATGAGCAGGGTGGCCGCGGTGCCGACCGCGATGCGGGCCGGGATCGACCGGCGGGCGGAGACCACCAGCACCGCGCCCAGTCCCAGGGCGCCTGCAGACCGGGCCCAGTTGGCGGCCACGTCGGTGCCCAGGGCGGTGGCGCCCTCGGCCACGGCCAGCAGGACCACCGCGCCCCAGAGCACCCGCCGGGTGACGCGGTCCTCGGTGAGCCCGAGGTTGCCGATGGCGAGGAGCACGATGCCGAGGCCCCGAACGACGACGAGCAGGCTGTCGTCGGCGGCGGCCAGTAGCGTGCCGTGCAGGAATGCCGCCACCGCCAGCAACACGAAGCCGACGGCCAGGATGAGCCGGGCCCGGCCCCGCGCGCCGATGAGGGCCGGTCGCAACAGGACCACCGCGGCGCCGGCGACGGCGGCCAGAAAGGTGGCGAACTCGACCGCGAACCTGAGCTGGGTGGGGGAGTCGAGCACGGCCTAGGAGGGCTCGAGCGGGGGGGCGACGAGCAGGTTTGCTGTCATCGGCGGCCTCGTCCCGGAAAGCCCCGGTTCCTGGATTCGGCCATCGTAGTTCTCCCCCCGGTCCACAACTTGACTTGTATCGGCACGCGCGCCGCGAACCTTTAGCGCGAGGAGCCTCAGGCCCCGGGGGAGGGTCGCGCCAGGGCCAGGGCGTTGCTGCCCTGCACCGAGCCGAGGGCGGTGAGGGCCTCGTCGAAGGTGGACACGGGCAGGATGCGCAGGCCGTCGCCCGCCTTCTCCCTGGCCTCCGCCTCGTTCTGCTTGGGGACGATGAACACCTCGGCCCCGGCCCGCTTGACCGCGACCACCTTCTGGCCCACGCCGCCCACCGGTCCGATGGCGCCGCTGGGGGCCAGCTCGCCGGTGGCGGCCACCTTCAACCCACCTGTCAGCTCGCCTGCGGTGAGGAGGTCGAGCAGCTGGAGGGCGTAGGCCAGGCCGGCCGACGGCCCGACCACCTGGCCGGAGTCGATGGTGATGTGGAAGGGAAGCTCCACCTTGGTCGACAGCCGCACACCCAGCAGGGCCCGCCCGTCCTCGGCCCGGGCCAGATCGGCGGTGACGTCGAGAGGCGGGCCGCCGTCCCGCCGCACCCGCAGGCGCAGGGTGTCGCCCGGCTGACGGGCCCGGATCGCACTCACCGCGTCGTCCGACGTGGCGACGGGCTTGCCGTCGATCTCCACGATCACGTCGTCGGCCCGGAGCGAGGCCGACGCCGGCGACCCGTCCGCCACCGACTCGATCTCGGCGCCCACGCCCAGGTCGGTGTAGCCGATGCGGTTCAGGGCCAGCACCTGGGCGGTGGTCTTCGAGTCGCTCATCGCCTCGACGTTGAGCTGGCGGTACTGGTCGGGCGGGATGTTGCCCCTGATGTTCTCCTCGGGGATCACGTCGACGGTGGGGTCGAGCCAGCCGATCAGGGCCTGGAGGACGCTGACCCGCTCCCGCACCGACACGGTGGCGTAGAGCACCTCGCCCTCGGGCGGGAACGTCTCGTGGCCCGACACGCTGATGACCTCGTTGACGACGCGGGTCGTGCCCGGCGCCACCGTGTCGTAGGGGATGCGCACCACGCCGGCGACGATCCCCGACGCCAGCAGCAAGACACCGAGGACCGACGACACCGCCACCAGCACCCGGTGGCGGCGCGGCGGCCGGACCCAGTCCCCCTCGTCCTCACCCCCGGTGAGCGGTGGCGTCGAGTCGCCCGGTAGCATCGCGTCGGTCGTGTCCACGTTCCTCGTGACCGTCTTGGTAGTGGTCATGTCGATCGCCGCCGCCGTGACGCTGGCGCTCAACGACCCGGACCAGCCTGCCACGCTGCGCTCTCGTAAACGGCGCGAGCCGCCGCCTCGCGACCGCCACCCGCGCCATCGGCCCGTGGCGGCCGCCACCGCCCCGGCCGGCGCGCCTCGGGCGGCGGTGGCGACGGCCGTCCCCGCCACCGTCGAGATCACCGGCATGGGCGACGGGTGGGCGCCGGCGAGACGGGTGAGCCCGTGGCTGCGGGTGCGCTCCGGTTTCGTCCTCACCGTCCTGCTCGCCATCCTGGGAGCCCTCGTCGCCGCGGCCGTGGCCGGCTTCATCGTGCTGGTCGCCCTGGCGGTGCGCTCGGCCGTCGGCTGACCGACCGCCTTACGCGGGGCCGGTCGAGTCCAGCACCATCTGCACCACGTAGCGCTGGGCCTCCGAGCCGGGCGGGTGGCAGGCGTAGAGGGTGGCCGTCGGCGTGTGGGTCTGGTCGGCGATCCACGTGTCGGCGGGGGCCACGACCATGCTGTTGGTGACCCGGTAGGTGCTCCGCACGCCGTCGACGCGGAAGATCACCAGGTCGCCGGCCACCAGCTCGTCGACCCGCAGGAAGGGCTGGGAGTGGGTGACGCGGTGCCCGGCCACGACGGCGTTGCCGCGCTCGCCCGGCCGGGCCGTGCCCGTCCAGTGGCTGGGACCGAGGTCGATGTTGTGGAGGGTGACCCCCTGGTAGAGCTTGTGGTCGAGGCCGATGCGGGGGATCTGGATCGAGCCGTACTCGACGACGGGCTCGGCGGCGTAGCCGTCGAGGGGGATGACGACGGGGACGGGGAGCGGTACGTAGGGGGCCGGCTTGGGCGCCCCCGGCAGCGGCAGCGACGGCGCCGGACCCCCGGAGGGCGCCGCCGGCGCGGGGACGGACCGGTCGTCGGCGGCCGTGCCGCAGGCGGCGAGCGCGACGGTGGCGAGCGAGGCCACCGCCGCCCGCACGAGCCTGTTCCCG
Source organism: Acidimicrobiia bacterium (assembly GCA_046565765.1). Classification (GTDB taxonomy): domain Bacteria; phylum Actinomycetota; class Acidimicrobiia; order Acidimicrobiales; family AC-14; genus JBFMCT01. Next base: position 12,027 of record JBKHXX010000027.1, read on the forward strand.
GCCATCGGGCCATGCTGGCACAGCCTCCCCGAGCCGTGAAGGTCGGCCGGTAGCGTGGCCGGGGTGATCGCGGAGGGGCAGGGATCGCCGGCCCGGCGCCGCCGGCGCGCCGTCCTGGCCGGGCACGCCGGGGACGAGGAGACGGTGAGGGCCCTGCTGACCGACGGCGATGGGGAGGTGCGGGCCGCCGCCCTCGGCGCCCTGGCCCGCCTGGGTGCGGCCCAGCCGGACGACGTCCACACCGCCCTGGCCGACCCCGAGCCGGCGGTCCGGCGCCGGGCGTGTGAGGTGGCCGCCGCGGCGGTGCCCGTGGGCGACGAGGACCTCGTCGCCCGGCTGGCCGACGAGGACCCGGGCGTGGCCGAGGTGGCGGCGTGGGCCCTGGGCGAGCGGGGCGGTGGCCGGGAGGCGGTGGTGGTCGAGGCCCTGGCCGCCGTGGCCACCGGTCACGCCGACGCCCTCTGCCGCGAGGCGGCGGTGGCCGCCCTGGGCGCCATCGGCGACCCGGCCGGGCTGGCGGCCGTGCTGGCCGCCACGTCCGACCGTCCCGCCGTGCGCCGGCGGGCGGTGATCGCCCTGGCCGCCTTCGAAGGGCCGGAGGTGGACGCCGCCCTGCACCGGGCCCGCGGCGACCGCGACTGGCAGGTGCGCCAGGCGGCCGAGGACCTCAGCTGAGGACCGGGCTGGCTGCTAGCGCCCCTCCGCCCCCATGAACAGGGACTTGAGCGACTCGAACGCCTCCAGGCACTTGCCCGCGCCCAGGACGACGCACTCGAGGGGGGCGTCGACCAAGTGGACGGGCAGGGCGGTCTCCTCCGCCAGCCGCTGGTCGAGGCCGCGGAGCATGCCGCCGCCCCCCACCAGGTGGATGCCCTGGGCGATCAGGTCCTGGGCCAGCTCGGGGGGCGCCATGCCGAGGCAGTCCACCACCGAGTCGACGATGGCGCGCACCTGCTCGTCGATGGCCTCGCGGATCTCCTCGGGGGACAGGATGGCGGTCTTGGGCAGGCCGCTCATCAGGTCACGGCCTCGCACCTCGGCCTTGACCTCGTCGTCGAAGGCGTAGGCCGAGCCGATGGCGAGCTTGATCTCCTCCGCCGTCCGCTCTCCGATGGCCATGCCGTACTCCCGGCGGACGTAGCTCTGGATGGACGCGTCGATGTCGAACGACCCGATGCGGATGGCCCGCAGGGCGACGATGCCGCCCAGCGAGATCATGGCCGTCTCGGTGGTGCCTCCACCGATGTCCACGACCATGTTCCCGAGCGGCTCGTGGATCGGCAGCCCGGCCCCGATGGCAGCGGCCATGGGCTGGGCCACCAGCTGGGCGTCGGCCGCGCCCGCCTGGCGGGCCGCCTCCTTCACCGCCCGCCGCTCGACCTCGGTGATGGCGGACGGCACGCACAGCAGCACCCGGGGGCGCTGGAAACGGGCCAGCCCGGCCCGCTGCAGCAGCAGCCGGATCATCCGCTGGGTGATGTCGAAGTCGGTGATGGCGCCCTTGCGCAGCGGGCGGACGGCCTGGATGTAGCCCGGCGTGCGCCCGATCATCTGCCATGCCTGATGACCCATGGCGAGCACGTCGTGGGTCTGGACGTTCAGCGCGATGACGGTGGGCTCGTTGAGGACGATGCCGCGACCCTTCGCGTACACGAGCGTGTTGGCCGTGCCGAGGTCGATGGCGAGGTCTCTAGCGATATCGCCCTCGCTGGGTGGGGCCGGGCCGGCGGCGCGGCGGGGGGCCCGGGTCGATGGGGGTCTCGGGCGAGAGGGCCTCGAGCTCCCGTTCGAACTCCCGGATGTGGGCCTCCATCGACCGCGGCCCCCGCTCCCGCAGCCACAGGACCAGGCCGCCGATCAGGGTGAGGACCAGGAAGGCGACCAGGAAGAGGATGCTGTTCACGGCCCCGACACCTCCTCGAGAGGGTGGTCGCACGCCGACCAGTCCTCGCCGCCGGCCCACGTCTCCCGTTTCCAGATCGGTACCGACGTCTTCACCGTGTCGATGGCGAAACGGGCTGCGTCGAAGGCCTCGGCCCGGTGGGGCGCCGACGCCACGATGGCGACCGACACCTCCCCCACGCCGAGCGTGCCCGTCCGGTGCAGGATGGCCAGGCGGGCCACGTCGGGCCACCGGCGACGGGTCTCGGCCGCGATCGAGGCCAGGCGCGGCTCGACCTCCTCCTCGAACGCCTCGTAGTGGAGGCTGCTGACGCCGGGCCTTCCCTCGGCATGGTCGCGGACCACGCCGCAGAAGAGCACGGCCGCGCCACAGTGGGGCATCACCGCCCATTGAAGGGCTTCCGCCACCGGAAGGGCGGCGTCGGTGAGCCCAAGCCAATCCTGCGCGGACGCGTCAGGCAGCCGCCCCACAGCCGTATGGTACGGCCTGCGCACCCTTGTCGGTGTGCCCTCTCGGACGCGCGGGCCCGCGCCGGTTCCGAGGCACCTCGCCGGTATGCTCGCCCCATGGAGTTCGTCGAGTCGGACGACGGATCGCCGTTCCGTCGGCCGCCGGCGCTCGACGACCGTCTGTGGCGGCACCCGTCCGAGGTGGGCGCCAGCTTGACGGGCCCGCGAGACCTCGTTCCCCGGCGGACGGTGTGGACGGCCGCGCTGGTGGCCGCCCTCGGTGCGAGCGTGCTGTCGAGCGCTCTGGTGCTGGCCGTCACCGGGCTGGTGGTCGAGACCCGCGACACCGAGGCCCAGCCCGCGGTCGCCACCACCCCCGGCCCTCCCGCCACCGCAGCGGAGCCGGTGGTGTCCATCGCCGAACGGGTCAAGCCCGCCATCACCCAGGTCAAGGTGCAGCGGGGGACGACCCGGGGGAGCGGCTCCGGCGTGCTGTTCCGGCCCGACGGCTACGTGCTCACCAACGCCCACGTCACCCGTGACGCCACTTCCGTCGCGGTGGTCCTCGCCAACGGCCGCGAGCTGCCGGGGAGGGTGGTCGGGGCCGACCCGGTGACCGACGTGGCGGTGGTCAAGGTCGACGGCGGCGCCCTCCCGGTGGCCGACATGGGCAGCGCCGCCCACCTGAAGGTGGGGCAGACGGCCGTGGCCATGGGGTCGCCACTGGCCCTGGCCGGTGGGCCCTCCGTGACGGTGGGTGTGATCAGCGCCCTCCACCGCTCGGTGCGCACCCGGGACAGCACCACGTCGCTCTACGACATGATCCAGACCGACGCCCCCATCGCCCCCGGGTCGTCGGGCGGCGCCCTGCTGGACGGCAACGGGCGGGTGATCGGGATCACCACCGCCATCGCCGTCAGCGACGTGGGCCTGGAAGGGCTGGGCTTCGCCACCCCCATCGACGTGGCGTCGTCGGTGGCCGACGAGCTGATCGCCACCGGCAAGGCCACCCACACGTGGCTCGGGATCGACGGCAGCGACCTCGACGGGGCCAGCGCTCACGACCTCAACCTCGACGGTGGCGCCCGGGTGCTGTCGGTGAGGCCCGAGAGCCCCGCAGAGGCGGCCGGGATCGAAGGCCGCGACATCGTGCTGAGCTTGGCCGGGAGGCCGGTGTCGTCCATGGGCGCCCTGGTGGTGGCCCTGCGCACCCAACGGCCGGGTGCGACGGTGAACGTCGAGATCATGCGCGACCGCCAGCGGCTGACCAAGACCGTCATCCTCGTCGAGCGGCCCCCGGGCTGAGGGGGGCGGGGCTCGTAGCCGGGCCAGCCCGCCTACCATGCACCCATGAGCGGTTTCGGCCCCCCGGGCGGCGGCAACCCCTTCGAGGGCTTCCCGCTGTTCGGTGACCTGGCCCGCATGTTCGCCAGCCAGGGCCCCGTCAACTGGGACGTGGCCCGGCAGATGGCGATGTGGGTGGCCACCGACGGCAAGCCACAGGGGAACGTCGAGCCGATCGAGCGCATCCGCCTGGAGGAGCTGGCCCGGGTGGCCGACCTCCAGGTCAGCGACGCCACCGGCCTGAGCACCTCCATCTCGGGCGGCATCCTGTCGGTGCTGCCGGTGAGCCGGGGTGACTGGGCGCTGCACAGCCTGGAGTCGTACCGCCCCCTGCTGGAGAAGCTGGCCACCGCCCTCGACCGACAGGGCCCGGTGGAAGGCCCCGACGCCAGCGCCCAGTTCCTGGGCGACCTGGGCAAGCTCCTCGGCCCCGTGCTGCTCGGCCTCCAGGCCGGTGTGATGCTCGGGCACCTGGCCCGCCACAGCTTCGGCCAGTACGACCTCCCCCTGCCCCGGCGGCCGGCCGACCAGCTGCTGGTCGTGCCGGCCAACATAGACGCCTTCTCCGCCGAGTGGGGCCTGGAGGCCGACGACCTGCGCATGATCGTCTGCCTCGGCGAGATCACCCAGCACGCGGTGCTCGGGCGACCCCACGTGCGGGCCCGTCTCACCGCCCTCCTCGAGGACTACGTGAGCCGGTTCCACGTCGACCCCGATGCGGTCGAGGCCAGCTTCGGCGAGCTCGACCTGAGCGACCCGGGCGCCCTCCAGGGCATGCTGGGCAACCCCGAGACGCTGCTGGGGGCGGTGCAGACGCCCGAGCAGCAGCAGGTCGCGGCCCGCATCGAGGTGCTGCTCACCGCCGTCGTCGGCTACACCGACCACGTCGTCGAGACGGTCGGGCGCCGGCTCACCGGTTCCTACGACCGGGTCATGGAGGCCGCTCGGCGCCGCCAGGCCGAAGCCACCGAGGGCGAGCGTTTCGCCGCCCGCCTGCTCGGTCTCGAGCTGGGCCGCCGCCAGTACGAGCGGGGCGCCGCCTTCGTGCGGGGCGTGCTCGAACGGGCGGGGGACGACGGCCTGCGCCGCCTGTGGCACTCCGAGTGGGAGCTACCGACGGCCGCCGAGCTGGACGCCCCCGGCCTCTGGCTGGCCAGGATCGATCTGGAGCCGCAGGAGTAGCAGCCACCAACCGTTTTGGGGCGTCCGAACCACGTGGGGCGTGGTCGCGGCGCCCCGAAACGAGGGGGGCTACCGCTTGTGGCTTGCCGCCAGGGCCCCCACGTAGCTGGCGAAGGCGACCGCAGCGGCGGCCGCGATCAGGTCCATGCCCGTCCTCGCCCCGATCTCGAGGACGACGGGGATGGCGGCCCCCAGCACCCACACGAGCTGGAAGCGGGTCTCGAAGCGGGCGAACGTGCGGCCCCGGACCGCGTCTGGAGCGTCCCGCTGGACGATGCTGTCGAAGGCGAGCTTCCCGGCGCCGGCGGCCAGGCCCACCACCCCGGCCAGCACCGCGATGGCGGCCAGCTCGCCCGACCGGCCCGCGACGAACCCCACCACCGTCACGCCGGCCAGGGCGCCGAGCAGGATGCGCTCCTCCCGGAGGAACGTCCGCAGCCAGGGGGCCGCGGCCGCCCCCACGAAGTTCCCCACCATGCTCGTCGCCAGCACCACGCCGTAGGCCCACGCCGGTGACCCGTCCCGCCGGAAGGCGAAGGCGACGAGGAACGTCATGAAGCCGACGACCGCCCGCAACACGGCCATGGCGGTGGCCGAGAGGAGGATGCTGGCGCTGTGCAGCTCCTCCCTCTCCACGGCCGAGTCGGGGATCGGCTCCTTGGACCGGGGCGGCCGGCTGATCCGCACCGCGGCCAGGGCGGTGGCGGCGAAGGCCACCGCGGCCAGGCGGAGCACCCAGGGACTGCCCAGGAAGGGGATCTTCAGCACCGCCAGTCCCGGCAGGGCGGCCACGAAGCCGGCCACCACCGAAAGCACGGCCAGCCTGGAGTTGGCCTCCACCAGCTCGGTGTCGCTGGTGACCGTGCTCGGCACGAGGGCGCTCTTGGTGATCATGTGGGCTTTGCTCAGCACGAGCAGGACGAACGCCTCGGGGAAGATCCACGCGCTCTGGAGGTGGCTCGCCATGGACAGGCAGACCAGGCCCCGGCTGGCGGAGATCAGGATCATCATCGACCGCCGCCCGCCCCGGCTGCGGTCGAGGGCCGGCCCCAGGAGGGGGGCCACCACCGCGAACGGGGCCATGGTCAGAGCCAGGTAGGCGGCCACCCGACCCCGCGCCGCCGAGGGCGAGATGGAGAAGAACAACGACCCGGCCAGGGCCATCGTGACGAGGGTGTCCCCGGCTACCGCCAGGCATTGGGTGGTGGCCAGGCGGGAGAAGGGGGACGTACCCAGGGCCGGGCCGCGCGGTGGCTTTCGCAGCGGCGCCCACCCCGGCATCGCGCCGGGACCCGACGCCGCCGGAGGCGGGCCTGCGGGCTGCTGCGGGCTGCTGCGCCTCGCCACCCGGCCATCCTACGGGCCGGGCTCGCCTCCCCTGGAGGGTCAGACGGCGGTGGTGTCGGTGGTGGTGTCGGTGGTGCGGCGGTGCCGGCGCTCGGCCAGGCGGTGCTGGAGCAGCCGGCCCGCTCCGAGGCAGGCCACGATGCCCGCCCCGATGACCGCCGCCAGCAGCATGGCTGCGCCGAGCGGCACCGACCCCTCCAGCCACAGGAATTTGAGGGCGGTCTCCTGGCTGTTCTGGAAGATGAAGATGAGCATGAGCAGCAGCCCGACCGTGCCGGCCACGGCCAGGCCCCAGGCCGTGCCGGTGCGCGTGCGGGGCGCCCGGAGCTCTTCGTGGGTGGGGCTCGCCATGGGCGCGTTTCTGCCCACCGTCAGCCGGGCACAACCTCCAGCCGCCGGTCGAACAGCTTCTCGAACAGCTCCCGCTTGCGGCGTGCCCCCCACAGGTCGACGTCGACGTCCCCGGACGAGACCACCTCGAGCCGCACCCGGCTGCCGTTGAGGGTGGCCCGCACGTCGCTCACCGCCCCCGACCGGCTCCGGTCGAGGCCGTCGGCCACCCGCAGGAGGGCCGCCAGCTTGGGCACCCGCTCGTGCCACGGCGCGTCGAGGGAGGCGAGCGGCTCCCGGGAGGCCCGCGGGTCGCTCCCCCGGTGGTAGCGGCCCAGGGCGGCCAGCACGTCCACCTCCTCGGGCGAGAACCCCCGCAGCCGCCCGTGTCGGATCAGGTACTCGGTGTGCTTGTGGTGGGACTCGGTGGCCACGTGGGCTCCGATGTCGTGCAGGAGGCTGGCGTGCTCGAGCAGGTCCCGGTCGCCCGGCTCCAGCCCGTGCAGGGGCAGGGTGCTGTCGAACAGCTCCAGCGCCAGCCGGGCGACCTGGCGGCTGTGGACCTCGTCCCAGTTGCACCGGCGGCACAGCTCCAGCACCGACGCCCGGCGGATGGCCCTCGGGTCCTCGCTCCAGTCGGCCGCGTCGTGGTGGCCGATGGCGTCGAGGACGATCCCCTCGCGCAGGGCCCACTCTCCCACCGTCAGCTCCTCGAAGCCGAACAGCTCCATGGCCGTGAGCAGGAACATCGACCCCGCGGGGATGATGTCGGCCCGGCCCGCGTCCAGCCCCGGCAGCTTGGCCCGGGCCGATGCCGGGAGCTCGATCAGCTCGTCGTGAATGGCGACCAGCTCCTCACGGCTGAACCGCAGCTGGTTGACCGACAGCGGCACCGATGCCGAGCGCCGGGCCGCGGCCATGCGGGCCAGGGTGGCCAGGGTTCCGCTCGTTCCCACCGCCATGCGGGGCCCGAGAGCCGCCACCTCGCCGGCCAGCGGGGCCAGCCCGGCGGTGAACCGCTCCCGCAGCCGCCGCAGGTCCCCGCTGGAGAGGGGGTCGTGGCGCACGAGCTCGGCCGACACCCGGGCGACGCCCAGCTTGACGCTGCGCGACCACCGCAGGCCCTGGCGGTCGCCCACCATCACCTCCAGGCTGCCGCCCCCGAGGTCGAAGGCCAGGGCGGGCGGGGGGTCGAGCACCACGCTGGCCCGGATGGCCTCGAAGATCAGCCGGGCCTCCTCCGACCCGGTGATGACCCGCACGTCGACTCCGGCCTCGGCCCGGATGCGGTCGACGACCTCCCCGCCGTTGTCCGCCTCCCGGATGGCGCTGGTGGCGCAGGCGACGATCTCCTCGCTGCCGGCCGCCTCGGCCAGCGACCGGAACCGGCTCATGGTGCTGACCGCCCGGCGGACGTCGGCCTCGGGCACCGCCCCCTCGCGGGCCACGGCGTCGCCCAGGCGCAGCATCTCCTTCTCCTTGGCCAGGGGCCGGAAGGTGCCGTCCGGGTTGGCGTCGACCACGACGAGGTGGAAGGAGTTGGTCCCGAGGTCGATGGCGGCGATTCGCATCTGGCGTCGAAGCTAGGCGTTCCCGCTCCGCTGGCCGGTGAACCTCAGGGGGCGGGCAGGTACTCGGCCTCCACCAGGCGCCCGTCGCCGTCGGGGCGCAGGACCCACGTCGAGCCCTTGGCGCACGGGAAGCCGGGCGGCAGCCGCAACCCGTCCCGGCGGACCAGGAGGTGGAGCAGGGTGGGGATGACGTCGCCGTGGGTGCAGAGCACGGCCGTCTCGTGGCGGAGGGCCTGGAGCAACCCCGCGATCTGGTCCACCGACGCCCCCTCGGCCAGGGCGTCGCTCTCCTCGACGCCCAAGCCGAGCCGCTCGGCGAGGGGCTCCACCGTCTGCACGCACCGCAGGTACGGGCTGGACACGACCCGGGTGACACCCTGGCCGCCCAGGTCCTCGGCCAGCCGGGCGGCCTGCGCCGCGCCCTTCCTGCTCAGAGGGCGGAGGTGGTCGGGGCCCTCCCATGCATCCCGGTCACCCGCCTTGGCATGGCGGACGAGCAGCACCGCACCCACTCAGGCGACCCCGGCGGGAAGCCCCGCGACCAGCGCGCGGTCGTCGGCATAGCTGAGGGTCCGGAGCGCCTCCTCGACCGGGAGCCACCGGACCATGTCGACCTCGGCGTTCGGCCGGAACCGGCCCTCCACCGCCTGCATGGCCCAGTAGCGCACGAGCTTGGGCCGGCCGCGGCGGTCGACGTAGCGGCTCGACGGCAGCTCGTCGCCGAGCACGCAGCGCAGGCCGGTCTCCTCCGCCACCTCTCGCAGGGCGGCCTCCGGCGCGGTCTCGCCGGCGTCGAGCTTGCCCTTGGGAAGCGACCAGTCGTCGTACCTGGGGCGGTGGACGAGGAGAACCTCCATCCCGCCCCCCTCGGCTCGGCGCCACACCACCCCGCCGGCGGCGAGAACCGTCGGAGCGGTCATCGCAGCCACTTCCGCAGCTTCTTGCGGTCGGCCCCCTTCCACGCCCCCCGCCACTCCTTGCGGCAGTGGGCCGCCGCCGACCGCTGCAGGCCGATCAGCTCGCCCAGGGCCAGGGCCTGGGCCACGTCCGCTTCCTCGACGGCGGCGCGCAGCCAGCCCTCGGCCACGATGGCGTCGTGATGGTCGCCCAGCACACCCTGGACCTCGGCGATGGCGGCCGCCAGCCGCCGGGCCGGCTTGCCCGCGGCGGGGGCGACCGCCTCGGCCGCGTAGCGCGCCCGCTTGGCCAGGATGCGCACCGCGTGCAGGTCGTCGTCGGGCGGCGACGCAGGGAGGTCGTCGACCGCCCTGCGCAGCTTCCGCCACTGACGGGCCACCAGCGGGGGGAGGGACTTGGCCGCTCTGGCTTCGGCTGCGGCGGTCGTCTGCGGCGCGTTGGCTGCGTCGACCAGGCGGTCGAGGAGGGCGACGTAGCGGTCCGACCCCATGGCCTCGGCCAGGGCGAGGCGCGCCGCCTCCCGCTCGTCGGCCAGCCGGCGCAGCACGGGCGCGAACCCCGCGGCGTCGACCTCGGGCAGGCCTGCGGCCTGGGCCCGCAGCCGCTCGGTGAGGACGTCGGCGTCGCGCACCGCGCCCAGGGCGGCCGCCGCCCAGCGCAGCTCGGCCCGCAGGTCCTCGGCCCAGTCGAGGGCCAGGAGGGGCCGGAACGTGCGGAGATCGGAGCGCAGCCGGCGGGTGCCCACCCGGGCCTGGTGGACGTCCTCGGGGTCGTCGCCCAGGCGCACGCCGGCGTCGTGCTCCAGCACCCGCCGCACCGACGAGGCGATGGCGGCGCGCACCACCTCGGCCCCCGTGGGGTCGTCGCCCATGTCGGGGACGACCACCTCGGGGCCCGCCGCGGCCCGGCTCCCCAGGGCCCGCACGATCTTCGGCGAGGCGTCGAGGTCGCCCGCCCCCGCGTCCCGCAGGCAGTCGAGCACGGCCCTGAACAGGTCGGCGGGGGCGCGGTCACCGGCCTCGACCTCGACCTCCCGGAAGCGGGCCACCAGCCGGTCGCCGTCGAGGACGGTCACGTCGTCGTCGACCACCTCCAGCAGCCGCTGGCCCTCGCCGTCCCGCAACTCGACACCCCGCCGCACGGTCTGCAGGCGGGCCACGGGGAGGAGCGCTCCCGTGCGCACGTAGGCCCGGACGAGGTCGACCGCCTCCCCCGGCGGCTCGCCCGGCCCGCCCGCGAAGGGCAGCTCCCGGCGGACGAGGACGGGCCCGTCCTGGCCCTCGGGCAGCTTGACGGTCCACCCGGAGCCGTCGCCCGTGCGGTGGCGGAGGCTGGCGCCCCAGCGGGCCAGGCGGAAGTCCGCCGTGTCGTAGTAGGTGGCGTCGAGGATGCGCTCGGGGAGGGGCTCGGCGTCCACCCCGTCGGCCAGGCCGCCGAGGTCGGGGACGGTGAACGTCCAGTGGGCCGAGAGCTTGACCTCCCGCTCCCGGAACCCTTTGGGGCTAGCCACGCCGTGAGTCTGTGGGGCGGCGGCGGCGGGCCCGCTCGTAGGCCACGTTCTGGAGGTGGAGGTGGGTGTTGACCGCCTCCTCGCCGTCCTCCCGGCGCACCCGCTCCCACCCGCCGGAGGGCTGGAGCTGCCAGGCCAGCGTGTTGTCGGCCAGGCACACGTCGAGGATCTCCTGCAGGCGCGCTTGCAGCTCGGGGCGCTCGACCGGCACCACCGCCTCGACCCGGCGGTCGAGGTTGCGGGGCATGAGGTCGGCCGAGCCGATGAGGTAGCGGCGCCGCTCCCGCTGCCCGAAGGCGAAGATGCGCGAGTGCTCGAGGAACCGCCCGACGATCGAGCGGACCCGGATGTTGTCGGAGAGCCCGGACATCCCCGGGCGCAGGCAGCAGATGCTGCGCACGATGAGGTCGATGCTCACCCCCGCCTCCGAAGCCCGGTAGAGCGCGTCGATCACGGTCGCGTCGACCAGGTTGTTCATCTTCAGGACGATGCGGCCGTCGGCGCCCGCTTGCGCCTCGGCGTCGATGAGCTTCACGATGTCCTGGCGCAGGGTCACGGGCGCCACCAGCAGCTTGCGGTAGCCGGTCTGGCGGCTGTAGCCGGTGAGGTGGTTGAACAGCTCGGTGAGGTCGGCGCCGAGGTCGTCGTCGGCCGACAGCAGGCCCACGTCCTCGTAGATGCGGGCCGTCTTGGGGTTGTAGTTGCCGGTGCCGACGTGGCAGTACCGGCGGATGCCCTCGGGTTCGTCCCGCACGACCAGGGCCGTCTTGGTGTGGGTCTTCAGGCCGACGAGGCCGTAGACGACGTGGACGCCGGCATCCTCCAGGGCCTTGGCCCAGGCGATGTTGGCCTGCTCGTCGAAGCGGGCCTTGAGCTCGACCAGCACCGCCACCTGCTTGCCGAGCTCGGCCGCCCGGATCAGTGCCTTGACGATGGGGCTGTCGCCCGACGTGCGGTACAGGGTCTGCTTGATGGCCAGCACCTGGGGATCGGCGGCGGCCTGCTCGATGAAGGCCTCCACCGACGTGGCGAAGGAGTCGTAGGGGTGCTGGACGAGGATCTCCTGGTCCCGCAGCACGCCGAACATGTCCACCGGGCCGCCCTCGGGGTCGACCAGCCGGGGCTGGGTGACGCCCACCCACAGGTCGTCCTTGAGCTCGGGCCGGTCGAGGTCGTACACCGCCCACAGGCCGCTCAGCTCCAGCGGGCCGTCCACCACGTAGACGTCGTCGGCGCCCAGGTCGAGCTCCCGCATGAGCAGCTCCCGCACCTGGGCCGTCATCCGGCTGTCGACCTCGAGCCGCACCGCCTGGCCGAACCGCCGGCGCCGCAGCTCCAGCTCGATGGCGGCCAGGAGGTCGTCGGCCTCCTCCTCGTCGACGGTGAGGTCGGCCTTGCGGGTGACCCGGAACGGGAAGTGGCTCTCGATCTCCATGCCCGGGAACAGGGCGTCCAGGTGGGCGGCGATGACCTGCTCCAGGGCCACGAACCGCTCGCCGTCGGGCATGACCACGAACCGGGGCAGCAGGGGCGGCACCTTGAGGCGGGCGAAGCGGCGCTCGCCGGTCTCGGGGTCCAGCACGCTCACGGCCAGGTTGAGCGAGAGGTTGGAGATGTAGGGGAAGGGGTGGCCCGGGTCGACCGCCAGGGGCGTGAGGACGGGGTAGATCCGCTCCTCGAAGACCTGGACGAGGTACTCGCGGTCGTCGTCGTCGAGGGTGGTCCAGTCGGAGAGCACGATGCCGACCGAGGCCATCTCGGGCACCACGTCGTCGAGGAACGTCTTGGACAGGCGCTTGACCAGCTCCTCCACCCGGGATCGGATCTCCCGCAGCTGGTCGGGAGCGGTCAGGCCCTCGGGCGACTGGGCGGAGAGGCCGGCGTCCATCTGGTCCTTCAGGGCGGCCACCCGCACCTGGAAGAACTCGTCGAGGTGCTCGCTGAAGATGGCGAGGAACTTGGCCCGCTCCAGCACCGGCTGCTTCCCGTCCTCGGCCACGGCCAGCACCCGGGAGCCGTAGTCGAGGAAGGACAGCTCCCGGTTGATGAAGCGGGACGGGGCTTCCGTGGCGGGCGTGGCCGGACGCTCGCCGCCCCCACTCGCCTCGCCCTTGGCGGTGCCCTCGCTGGTCTCCTCGACCACGTCTCGATCGAGGCTCGTGCCTGCCATCGGGGGCCAGGGTAGTGCGGCCCTTCCTCCTCGACGGCCGGGTCAGCTACCGGTCATCCGCCGGTAGCCCACGGTTCTCCGGGGGGATGCTTCGGCGTAATCCGGGGCCCCTACGGTGCAGCCATGTTCCGGTCCACCACGTCACCCCCCGACCTTCCCCGCCACTACCTCCAGGCGTGCCTGCTCCTGCTGATCGACGGGCGACCGACGTACGGATACACGCTCCGCGACCAGCTTCGCGACTTCGGCGTCGAGCAGAAGGACTGGAGCCAGCTCTACCGGACCCTGCGGGGGATGGAGAAGAGCGGGCTGGTCCTGTCCTGCTGGACCAGCTCCGAGTTCGGCCCGGCGCGGCGCACCTACCACGTGACCGACAAGGGAGCGGAGCGGCTCCGCACGTGGGCCGAGGGCATGGCCGAGGCCCAGCCGTTGGTGGCCACGTTCCTGTCCCGCTACGGCGTCGCCCCCGCCGCGGGCACGACCGCCCGCTCGTCCTAGGAACGGCCCGGCGACTCGAACTTGTAGCCCAGGCCGCGGATGGTGACGATGCGGGTGGGGGCCGACGGGTCGGGCTCCACCTTGGCCCGCAGCCGTTTGACGTGGACGTCGAGGGTCTTGGTGTCGCCCACGTAGTCGTGGCCCCAGATCCGGTCGATGAGCGTCTCCCGGGTGAGGACCCGGCCGGCGTTGGCCAGCAGCAGCTCCAGCAGCTCGAACTCCTTGAGCGGCAGGGCGACGGCCCGGCCCTGCACGAAGACCTCGTGGCGCTCGGGGTCGAGGCGCACGTCGCCTACCTCGAGCACGGACGGGTCGGCCGGCCTCGGGTCCTCCTCCCGGGGCACCCTCCGCAGGGTGGCCCGGATGCGGGCCACCAGCTCCCGGAGCCGGTAGGGCTTGGGCACGTAGTCGTCGGCGCCCATCTCCAGGCCCACCACGGTGTCGATCTCCGACGTCTTGGCCGAGACCATGATGATCGGCACCTTCGACCGGGACCGGATCTCCCGGCACACGTCCAGCCCCGACACCCGGGGCAGCATCACGTCGAGCAGGACCAGGTCGGGGCGCACCGAGTCGAACACCTCCAGCGCCTCGGAGCCGTCGCGAGCCACCCGCACGCGGAACCCCTCCCGCTTGAGCCCGATGGTGAGGGCGTCCACGAACGACTCCTCGTCCTCCACCACCAGCACCGTGGTGGTCGGTTCGCTCACGAGCCGGCCTCAGCCTTGGCCACCGGCTGGGACCCGGTGGCGGGGCCCGACGACGGGGCCGACAGGAGGGCGGCGGGGCCGGTCGGCAGGCGGAGGGTGAACGTGGACCCCTCGCCTTCCCGGGACTCCACGGTGATCTCGCCCCCGTGGTTGCCGGCCACGTGGCGGACGATCGACAGCCCGAGGCCGGTGCCGCCGGTGTCGCGGCTGCGGCCGCGGTCGACGCGGTAGAAGCGCTCGAAGATCCGCTCGAGGTCCTGGGCGGGGATGCCGATGCCGTGGTCCCGCACCCGCAGCTCGATCCAGTGGCCGTCCGTGCGCCCCCCCACCTCGACGGTCGAGCCCTGGTCGGAGTACTTCACCGCGTTCTCCATGAGGTTGTACAGGGCCGACACCAGCTGGCGGCGGTCGCCCAGCACGGCCAGCGACTTGGGCGGCTCGCCGATGCGGATGCGGATGCCCCGCTGCTCGGCCGCCGACCGCACCCGCTCGGCGGCCTGGGCCACCACCAGGTGGACGGGCACCGGCTCGCGGGTGGGGGTCTCCTCCGACTCGATGCGGCTCAGGTCGAGCAGGTCGTCCATGATGCGGGCCACCCGCTGCGACTCCGACTGGATGCGCCACGCCAGGCGGTTGACGACCTCGGGGTCCTCCTCGCCGGCCAGCGTCTCGGCCAGCAGCCCGAGGGCGCCCACCGGCGTCTTGAGCTCGTGGCTGATGTTGGCGACGAAGTCCCGCCGAACCGCCTCCAGCCGGCGCTTCTCCGACACGTCCTCGATGACCGCCACCGCGCCGACCCCTCGCCAGTCGGTCTCCAGGGGCACGGCTCGGATGCTCACCGTGCGCCGGGGCGGACCGAACAGCTCGAGCGTCTCGCTGCCCTCGGTCCCGTCGGCGGCCTGCTTGAGCAGGCGGGCGACGGCCTCCTGCACGAGCACGTCGTGCTCGTCGGGATCGAGGAACCGTTCGGCGGTGCGATTCTGGTAGACGATCTCGGCCTGCTCGTCGCACACGACCACGCCCTCGGGGACGATGGACAGGGCGAGGCGCATGCGGTCCTGGGCCTGCCCGGAGTCCTCCACCTTGGCCATGGCCACGCCTACACCCCGCTCCAGCCGGGACAGGGTGCGCTCCAGACCGCCCCTGCCCTCCAGCTCCAGGCCCTCCTCCCCCATGCGGGCGCTGAGGGCCACCACCCGGCGCACCGTCGCCCTGCGGGTGCGGCGCGTCCAGAACAGGACGACGAGGAGGAGCAGCACGGCCACGGCTGCGGCGATCTCGGCCGGGCCAAGTTCCATGTGGTCAACGATAAAGGTGCGGGCCCGACTAATCGGTGACCCGAAGCGCGGAGGCGACTAGCGCACCGTGAACCGACGGGCCACGGCACGAGCCACTGCGGTGAGGACGAACACGAGCAGCACCAGCGTCAGGGCGGCGCCCCAGGCGCGGCTGATGCCTCCGGGGAACGGTTGCTTGGCGTTGCCGAAGATCTGAGTGGAAAGCGCTGTGTTGCTGCCGTCGAACAGGTTGAGATTGGCCGAGCTCACCACGCCGATGGTGAACAGCAGCGGCGCGGTCTCGCCTGCGGCCCGGGCCACCGCCAGCAGGGCCCCGCTGACGATCCCCGGAAGGGCGGCAGGGATGACCACGGTCAGGATCGTGCGAGACGTGCGGGCCCCGAGCGCGGTGCTCGCCTCCCGAAGGTCGTTGGGAACCAGCTGGAGCGCCGTCTCCGACGAGCGGATGACGATGGGCAGCATGAGGCAGCCGAGCGCCAGGGCGCCCGCGAACGCCGAGAAGCCGAAGCGCAGCACCCAGACCGTGTAGACGAACAGCCCCATGACGATCGACGGCACGCCGGCCATGACGTCGGCGAGGAATCGGATCACGCCGGCCAGGCGGTTCCTCTTGCCGTATTCGTTCACGTACACGGCAGCCAGGACACCCAAGGGCACGGCGAGGAGCGTCGCCACCCCGGTGATCATGAGCGTGCCCAGCACCGCCGGGCCCATCCCCGGGCCGCGGGTGCGGGCGCTGATGGGGATGTCCTTGGTCAGGAAGTTGACCGTCAGGACCTTGCCGCCCTTTTCGATCAGGTAGGCCATGACGAAGCCGAGAGGGATGGCCGCCGCCGCTACCGCCAGGTACACGAGCACCATGGCGAGGCGGTTGCGGACTCGCCGCGAGCGGCTGATCCGGGACCCGAGGGCGGGCGCGGAGGCGCTCACTTCATCCGTCCACTGCGGGCGACGATGGCCCGCGCCACGATGTTGACGATGATGGTCAGGACGAAGAGCTCCACACCGAGCCCGATGAGCGCGGCTCGCTGGAGGCCTCCGGCTTCCCCGAACTGGTTGGCGATGACCGCCGCCATGGAGTCACCGGAACTGAAGAGGTGGGCGGTGATCTGTGGGCTCGAACCGATCACCAGCGCGGCGGCGATCGTCTCACCCATGGCGCGACCCAGACCGAGCATCACGGCGCCGACGATGCCGGCCCGGCTGTGGGGGAAGATGGCGGCGCGGATCATCTCCCAGCGCGTCGCCCCCAGCGCGTAGGCCGCCTCCTTCTGTGCGTCCGGGACCGTGTCGAACACCTCTCGAGTGATCGACGTGATGATCGGCGTGATCATCAAGGCGAGGATGATCCCGGCCGTGAACAGTCCCCGACCCGTCGACGGGCCCTCGAAGAGCGTCGAGAGCACTGGGATCGGGCTGCTCACATCGTCCACGAAGTCGTACACCGGGAGGATGGCGGGCGCCAGGACGGTCACGCCCCAGAAGCCGTAGACCACCGACGGAACGGCGGCGAGCAGGTCGACGAGCGCCCCCACCGGACGCCGCAGGCGCCTGGGGGCCACATCGGAGAGGAACAAGGCGATCCCGACGCTGACGGGGACGGCCAGCGTGAGCCCGATCAGGGCGGTGACGATGGTGCCGTAGACGAACGCCAGCGACCCGAACACGTCGACGTTGGGCGCCCACCGGCTGGAGGTCAGGAAGCTGAGGCCCGCCTCCCTGAACGCAGGCCATGCCTCCCGGGTGGTGGAGGCGGCGATGAGGCCCAGGATGACGAGGACCGCGGCCCCGCACGCCAGGGTGAGCGTCCGAAACGCCCGGTCGCTCCAGGCCGACCTCCGCCCCAGCGCCGGGGGCGGCGCCAGGGGCGGAGGCGGCTCGGTGGTGAGCGTCGTCAAGTGCGCGAGGGGGTCACGCTCACGGTCCGGGGACCACGATCGACTCGATCTGGGCCAGGGACCGCTCCTGGAGCGTGCGGGGCAGGGCGGCGAAGTCGACGGTCCTGGCGAGGTTCTGGCCTTCGGTCAGGAGGAACCGGAGGAACGACTTGACGGCCATGCCCTTGTTGCGATCGGTCTGGTTCTTGTAGACGAGGATCCAGGTGGGGGCCGTGATGGGGTAAGCGTCGGCACCTTCGGCATTGAGGGGGTTGTAGGTCAGGTCGGCGTTGACCTGGGCGCCGGCCAGGGCGGCGGAGGCCGCCTCCAGGGTGGGGGCCACCACGCGGCCGGCCTTGTTCTTCACCCGGGCGAACTGGAGCTGGGTCGCCTTCGCGTCGGACAGGTCGACGTAACCGACGGCACCGGGCGTGCTCTTCACGATCTGGGCGACGCCCTGGTTGCCGTTGCCGGCCTGCGTGCCCGACGGCCACTCGACGGTCGACCCGGACCGCAGCGTCCACACGCCGGGGGCGGCCGCGTCGAGGTACTTGGTGAACTGCTCGGTGGTGCCGGAGCCGTCGGAGCGGTGGGCGACGGTGATGTCGGTGGACGGGAGCCGGACGCCTGGGTTGAGAGCGGCGATGGCGGGGTCGTCCCACTTGGTGATCTGGCGCTGGAAGATCCGGGCGATCGTCTCGGCGTCCAGCTGGAGGTCTCGGACGTCGGGAAGGTTGTAGGACACGGTGATCGGGGCGGCCACGGTGGGGACGTAGAGGAACTCACCACCCCTGTAGCTGGGCTTGTCCTCCTCCCGCACCAGGCCGTCCGAGCCGGCGAACGCCACCAGGTTGTCCCGAAGCTGGTTGCGGCCCTGGCCCGAGCCTCCGCCGGCGTAGTTGACGGTCACCCCGGGCTGCACCGTCTTGTACCGGCCGATGGCCTCGTCGTAGAAGGCCTTCGGGAAGGTGGCGCCCGACGCATCGAGCGTCGCCGAGATGGGGTCCTCCTTGGTGGTGGTGACCGTGTTCTGCTGGCCCGAGGCGCCCTCGGACGTCGCAGTGTCGGTCTCGTCGGTGCCACAGCCCGTCGCCACCAGGGCGAACGCCAACGCCACGGCGACCGGCGATGCGAGGCGGGCAAACTGTCGTCGCATGTGGGCTCCTTGCGAAGATCGTGTCGCCAACGAGCGTAGGGAGCCCGCGTTGACGACCAGTGGCTCGAAGGTGGCCCCCGAGTGAACTGAAGGTGAATCGACGGGACGGACCGGCGCCGCCGGGCCCGGCCGTTCATTCGAAGTTCACTTCCGGGATGACCGGAAGACACCCTGGCTGGCTACGGTGCCCATGAGGACATGGCCGATCTCAGCCCACCACCGGGGGACGTCTTGACAGACGGAAGGCAGGAGGCCGACGCCCTGTCCGCACCCCGCCCCGACATCCCCGAGCGGGCCCCGAGGCCGGAGTCGGACACGCTGGTCCTGGACCTGGCCGACCTCAGCGTCCTCTACGGTTCGTTCCGGGCGGTGCGCGGCGTCACCCTCCAGGTCCGCAAGGGGGAGATAACGGCCCTCATCGGCCCGTCGGGATGCGGCAAGACCACGGTGTTGCGGAGCCTCAACCGGATGCACGACCTGGTTCCCGGGGCCCGGGTGGAGGGCAAGGTGTCCTACCACGGCGTCGACTTGTACGGGCCCGACGTCGACCCCGTCGAGGTCCGGCGGCGGATCGGGATGGTCTTCCAGCGCCCGAACCCGTTCCCCAAGTCGATCTACGACAACGTCGCCTACGGCCCCCGGATCGCCAAGCTCGACGTCGACCTCGACGAGTGCGTCGAGCAGGCCTTGCGCCGGGCCGCCCTGTGGGACGAGGTGAAGGACCGGCTCAAGACGTCGGCCACACAGCTGTCCGGCGGCCAGCAGCAGCGCCTGTGCATCGCCCGCACGGTGGCGGCTCAGCCCGATGTCATCCTCATGGACGAGCCCTGCTCCGCCCTGGACCCTGTCGCCACCATGCGGATCGAGGACCTCATGCAGGAGTTGAAGGCCGACTACACGATCGTGATCGTCACCCACAACATGCAGCAGGCGGCGCGGGTCAGCGACCGCACCGCGTTCTTCACCGCCGAGGTCGACGCAACGGCCGATCGGCGAACCGGGGTTCTGGTCGAGG
Organism: Acidimicrobiia bacterium; assembly: GCA_046565765.1. Lineage (GTDB taxonomy): Bacteria > Actinomycetota > Acidimicrobiia > Acidimicrobiales > AC-14 > JBFMCT01. Next base: position 31,305 of record JBKHXX010000027.1, read on the forward strand.
TCGACGGCACCGATGTGATCTTCACCCACCCGTCCGACCCTCGGACCGAGAACTATGTGAGCGGGCGGTTCGGCTAGTGCAGGGGCGCGTCCACTTCGGTGAGGCCATGGAAGCCTTGCGGGTGGACGTGGACGTTCTCGGCGGGATGGCCCAGCAGGCCGTCTCCGCCGCGGTTGCGGCCCTGGTCGACGACCGGAGCCGGGCTGCCGCGGTGATCGACGGCGACGACCGCCTCGACGCCCTGTTCGTTGCGTTGGAGGAGCGCGCCTACTCCGTGATCGCCCAGCAGGCGCCGGTGGCGAGGGACCTTCGGTTCCTGATGGCGGCACTACGGGTCATGGCCGACTTCGAGAAGATGGGCGATCGGGCGGTGGCCGTGGCCAAGACCTGCCAGCAGGAATGGCAGCGCGAGAGCGAGACCATCCGCCTGCTCGGTCGCATGGGCGACCTCGCCCTCGGACTTCTCGTCGACGCGCGCCGGGCCTGGCTGGAGCAGGACCTCGCCTTGGCCACCACCCTGGGCGGGCGGGACGCGGCACTCGACGCGTGCTACCGGTCGTTGATCGCCCATCTCCTGGTCCAGACGGGACCGTTCGCCAGCGGGCTCGTCCTGCATGCGCACGCCGCCGGCCGCAACCTGGAGCGGATCGCCGACCACGCGGTGATGATCGGCGAGCGGGTTGGCTACCTCCTGACCGGTGACCCCAGTGCCCTGGAGGCGGAGATCCGGTGACTGCGCCGGCATTCGCTCGCACGGCGCGGGAACCGACGGCGGCGGAGCTCAGGCCGGCTGAACGCCCCGACCGGGTACTGCCGGTGACGCCCGGGCGAAGGTTCGGCGTTGCCGGGTGAACATCGGGCGTCACACCTCGCATCGCCAGGCGAGGCTCGCCATGCTGCCCCTGTGGACGACTGGTGCGCACAGGACCTCGAGGCCAAGGCGATCGTCGAGTGGGTGCTGGGACTGACGGCAGAGCCGACGGTCGATGGGGAGGACTTCCGACTGTTCGACCGTGGCCGGTCCGTGGGCCACCTGGGCGTGCTGGTCGCCGCGTCAGCGAGGCAGCCGGCCGGCCCCTCGCTGGTGGTGCCCGGGCTCACCCGGTCGTGGCTCCTCTACCACCCGCCGTCGGCCGAGATCCTGGCCCGGCTGCGCACGGTGGTGGACATCCTCGCCGACCTGGAGGCGGCCGGGATCGTCTCGATCGGGACGCCGGGCTCGCCTCACGTCCCGCGCGGCGCCCTGCGGTCGCTGGCCCACCATGGAGTCTCCCGGGCCCTCAGCCTCGAGGAGGACCCGGGCGAGGCCCGGATCGCCTTCGCCCCCACGCCACACTGGCCCGCCCCTGGCCACAGTCCGGGCCACCTCGTCAACGACGCCGTCGAGGACGAGGCCTGGGCCGACGCCGACGCACGTCGGGCCGATCCCGTCGAACCGGGTGAGAGGCATCTCTTCGTCTGGCTGGATCACACCGATCTCGAGGTTCGGGCGGCGATGGAGGCCGACTCGCCTCCCGCTCCCCCCGTCCTCCCGGCCGGCCTCCACGTGCTGTGGGTGGCGAGACGGGCCTCGCGACGGAGCGGCCTGGTTGCCGATCGCATCTGGCAGACCGGAGCGAGCGGCCACTGGGAGCCGTTGGCGCCGGTACGAAGGACGATACGTCCCCTCGCCGCCGTGACCGTCCCCGGTTAGGGCCGGTTCACCACTCGTTGAGCTCGGTCAGGGCCGGCCCCTGGAACTGCCGGGGGAGGCGGGCGTAGCCGAGGGGCTCGGCGAAGCGCTGACCCTCTCCCACCGCCCATGCCGCGAAGTGACGGAGGGCAGTGACCTTGTCGGGCTCCAGGCCGTCCCGCCGGAACAGCAGGTACGTCACGGTGGCGAGGGGGTAGGCGCCGGGCGCGTCGGGCGTGAAAAGGAGGTCGGCGGTGGTGGAGGCCGAGCGCAGGGTGGCGCCCGCCAGGGTGGCGTTGACCGCGTCGCTGGTCGGGGCCAGGAAGTTCCCCGCCCGGTTGCCGAGGCGGGCCACCGGGAGGCCCGCCTGATGGGCATGGGCCAGCTGCACGTAACCGACTGCGCCCGCCGTCCGCCGCACCGCCGCCACCACCGCCTCCGAGCCCCGCACCCCAGTGCCACGCGGGAACACCACGTCGTCGCCCCGGCCCAGGCCCCAGCCGCCCGACCCGGCGGCGTCGAGGTAGGACGTGAAGACCGAGGTCGTCCCCGAGCCGTCGACCCGGTAGACGACGGACACGGCCAGAGCGGGCATGCGCACGCCGGGGTTGTCGGCGCGCACGGCCGGGTCGTCCCACCGGGTGATCCGTCCCGAGAACATGGCCGCCAAGGTGTCCGGCGACAGGCGCAGGTCGGGGACGTCGGGAAGGTTGTAGACGGCGGCGATCGCACCCGCCGCCCACGGGACCTGCACATAGGCCTGGGACCCTCCCAGGGTGACCGCCTCCACGTCGGTCAGCGGCACGTCACTGGCGAAGAAGTCGCCACCGGCGCCGGACGTGCCCCGCAGCCCCGACTTGAGCCGGGTCAGGGCGGTGATCGACCCCGTGGCCTCGTAGTTGATCGTCACCCCGGGGGCGAGGGCCTGGTACCGGCGGATCCACTCCCGCACCAGGGGCTCGACGAACGTCGAGCCGATTCCCTCGAGCACCGCCGTGTCGCCGGCCCCGGCCGGGGCGATGGGACGGGAGGGGGCCGCAACGCGGGTGTCGCCGCCGCAGCCGCCGGCCAGGAGGGCCACCACCACGAGCAGCGCGACGCGGCCCCTAATCGTCGAGGTCTTCGTCGGGAACGCCGAGATCCCAGTCCAGGATGAGGCTCTCCCGCTCGGCGTCCCGGACCACCCGCTCCCGGTTCCGCCGGAACTGGGGGTCGTGCGGCGGCAGGAGGAGGAGCCGGGCCAGGGCCCGCTGCCGGAACTCGTCGATCACGTTGCGGTCCCCGAAGGACGACACCACGTCCCAGTGGGGCGCGACCGGGCCCAGGTACACGATCCGGACGTGGCCCCGCGGGGCCTGCTGCTCGAACTCCTCGGGTGACTGGGCCATGAGCCGCCGAGGCTACCCCGACGATCCACCAGGGGGGCGCCAGCCGGCCGCCCGCCGAAAAAACACAGGAACCTGGAGCGGCCCTCAACCGTTGGTACTTCGGGGGGCCAGCGAGGAGGTCCAGATTGGGCACGGAGTGGATGGCGGAGGGCAACTGCCGCAGCGAGGCGCCCTCGTTGTTCTTTCCCAGCGATGGTGTCGGGGTCGAGGTGGCCCGCCGGATCTGCGCGGACTGCCCGGTGAAGCTGCCGTGCCTCGAATACGCCCTGGCCAACAGCATCGACCACGGGGTGTGGGGCGGGGCGTCGGAGCGGGAGCGCCGCCGCATCGCCCGCCGCCGCCGCCTGGAGCGGGCCGCCGCCCGGTCCTAGAGGAGCCTACGCCGCCAGGGGCTGGACCAGCGCCCGCGCCACCTGCCGCAGCCGCCGCACCAACGATGGCGACACCCCGGCCGGCGGGAGCGACCGCACCGCAGTGAGCACCTGGTCGAGGGGCGCGTCGCTGACCGCGGTGTAGACGACCCCCTCGTCCTCCCACAGCAGCACGTGGCCGCCCGGCCACGAGTAGTGCCATCCCCGGTCGTCGCCCACCTCCACCCGGGTCGCGGGCAGGCCCCGGCGGTCGAGCGTGCCCTGCTGCTCGAACACCGACAGGTCGTACAGGCCGTCGCTGTAGAGGGCCTGCACCACGCCTGACCTGCGGTAAAGGCCCACCCGCTGGTAGCCGTCGGCCAACGCCGCGGGCGCCGACACCCCGGCCGGGAGGCGGTTGGTCGACAGCACCTGGGGGGCGGCGTTCTTGAAGTCGTCGGGCGGCGGCGCGGGGGCGACGCCGGCGCCGATGGTCACCGTCTCGAACCCCACCGTGCGGAACGGGCCTCGGCCGGCTTCGAACTGCTCCCGCCGCAACAGGAGGTCGGTCTGCTGGTCGAGGTAGAGGCGCTCGACCAGGTCGTCGTTGCGGGAGCGCACCTCGACCACCTGGCTGGTGCGGTTGGCCACGAGCGGGCCGGGCTGGCCGACCAGCCTGTACTTCAGGCTGGGCGGGGGGCGGTCGGCGCCGCCCCGGCCGGCGGGCCAGAGCAGGTTCCAGTCGCCGCCGGCGTGCTCCACCAGCCGCCTCTCGGAGGAGGCCATCACCGACGTGCCGCCCTTGACCACCAGCGAGCCGTTGGCCCCGTGCACGACCAAGCTCTCGGCCCGGTCCCGGCCGTCCTCCGACCACCGCACCTGGAGCACCCCTACGAACGACAGGCTCTGGGCGGCCCGGCCCGCGGACTCGAGGGGCGTGTCGGCGGCGGTCGCCCGGCCCGCCGCCCCGGTCTCCTGGCTGGCCACGGGCGCGGGCGCCGCCACCGCGGCCGAGGCCGCCAGCACGCCCAGCGCCAGACCCCGTCTGACCAGCGGTTTCACCGCCGGAACGTCACGGGCACGCCGATGGGGGCGAGGCGGCTGAGGGGGTCGCTGCCGAACGACGCCCCGGTGGCGTGGGCCTCGACGAGGGAGTTCACGGGCGGGGTGACGGGCGTGTCGCGCGGTGGGGCCAGCCCGAGCAGCATGACCGCGGCGGCGGCCGACCCGAAGGCGGCGGCGGCCACCCGGCGAGGGCTCCACCCGGCGCCGCCACCGGTGCGGGCGGCGGTGGGGCTCACGGCTTCGTCCGTGCGCAGCAGCCGCTCGTAGAGCCCGAAGGGCGGGTCCAGGGCGGGCAGGGCGCGAACGAGGGCCCGGGCGGTGGTGACGTCGTCCAACTCGGCGGCGCACGACGGGCACCGGGCCACGTGGGCCTGGGCGGCCGCCGCCTGGGCGGGCCCCAGCTCGTCGTCGACGAGGGCGGACAGCAGGTCGCCGAGGTGGTCGCCGATCATCGCAGGGCCTTCTTGAGCATGGCCCGGCCGCGGTGGAGCCGGCTGCGGACCGTTCCCACCGGCACGTCGAGCGCCTCGCTGATCTCCTGGTAGGACAGGCCCACCACGTCGGACAGGACCACGGCGCTGCGGTATTCCGGCGGAAGTCGCCGCAGCGCGGCCTGGACGTCATCGGGGAGGACCTGTGCCTCGAGGTCGACGTCGGCGGCCCGTGCCGGCGGAGTCACCCGATCGGGCTCGTCCGGGAGCAGCTCGAGCGGCCGGCGACGGCGTCGCCGCACATCGTCGAGAAACGCGTTGGTCGCGATCCGGCTCAACCACCCCTCCATGGACCCCGGCCGGTAGCCGGCCAGGCCCTTTCGGACCCGCAGCAGCACGTCCTGCACGAGATCCTGCGCGTCGTCATTGTTGCCAGTGAGTCGGTACGCCACGGTGTAGAGGAACCGCCCGTAGGTACGGGCGATCTCCTCCCACGTGGGAACGACTTCCTCCGCCATGGGAACGACGGCCGCGGCCGTCAGGTTCCCGACGTCGTCAAACGGACGGGGGGTTGTCCTTGCGGGCGTTGGCCTCCCGCTCGCGAGCCAGCATGGCGTCGAGCTCGGCCCGGCTCAGGGTGATGCTCTCGTCGGCGGGCCGGTCGGCGGGCTGGGGAGCCGGCGCGGCCTCCCTGGCACCGTCGTCGACGCCCTTCTTGAACTCCTTGGATGCCTCGCCGATGGACCGGGCCAGCTTGGGGAGCTTGGTCGAGCCGAACAGGAGCAGGACGACCAAGAGGACGATGATCAGTTCTGGTGCTCCGATGCTTCCCATGGTGCCTCCAGAGTAGTGGCTGTGGCAATGGCCTCCACGTCCCCGGGGTCGACCACGCTGAACGGGACGGGCCCGGTGCACACGACGAGCTCGTCCACCCCGAGGTCGGCCCAGCCCGCCACCTGCTCGCGCACCTGCTCGACGGTGCCGACCAGCCGCCCCCGGCGCCACTCGTCGAGCGAGACCCGCTCCAGCACACCGGGCGGCGCCACCGCCCTCAGCCTCTCGAAGCGGCGGCGGAGGTCGGCCTCCGACTCGGCGACGAGGGTGGTGAGGCCCAGCGACAGGGAGACGCTCGAGGGGTCCCGCCCCACCCGCTCGCAGGCGGCATGGAGGACACGCAGCCGCTCGTGGTAGCGCTCGGGGGTCCACGCCCACACCGTGTTCCATCCGTCGGCGGCCCTGGCCACCAGGCCGAGCAGGCGGTCGCCCCTGCCCCCGACGACGATCGGCGGGGCGGGCCGCTGCACGGGCCGCGGGAGGCACACGGCGCCGTCCGCTGTCCAATGGCGGCCGGTGAAGGTGAACGGGCCGCCCGCAAACATGCCCCGCAGGACAGCGATCGCCTCCTCCAGCTGGCCGAGGCGCTGGCCGGGGGCCAGGAACGGCACCCCTGAGGCGGCGAACTCGGGCTCGTACCACCCCGCGCCGATCCCCACCGTGAGCCGTCCAGCCGAGACGACGTCCAGGGTGGCCAGGGCCTTGGCCAGGACCGTGGGGGGCCGCAGCGGCGCGCACAGGACGAGGGTGCCCAGCCGGGCGCGGGTGGTGACGCGGGCCAGGGCGCCCAGCGAGGCGAGGGGCTCGAAGCTGGCCGCCGGCTCGGGCGGCCCGCCGTAGAGGCCCGGGTCCCAGAACAGGTGGTCGGCCAGCCAGAGGGAGCCGAACCCGGCCGCCTCCGCCCGCCGGGCCCACGCCGCCACCGAATCCCAGCGCAGCGGCCGCTCCCCCGGCACGGAGAAGTCGAACTGGGGGAGGGCGAACCCCACACGCATGGCGACACCATCGCGCGCGAGCGTTGAGCCCGTGCTCGAGTGCGTGGTGAACGTCAGCGAGGGGCGGGACGGGGCGGTGCTCGGCGAGCTGGCGGCGGCCGCCGGCTCCGCCCTGCTCGACGTCCACACCGACCGCCACCACCACCGCAGCGTGTTCACGCTGGCCGCCGAGCCCGCCGGCAGGCTGGGGCGCGCCGTCCGGCAGCTGGCCACGGTGGCCGTCGCCCGCATCGACCTGCGCCGCCATCAGGGCGTCCACCCCCGGTTCGGGGCGGTGGACGTGGTGCCGTTCGTGCCCCTGGCCGGCTCCACCATCACCGATGCGGTGGCCGCCCGCGACCGCTTCGCGGCGTGGGCGGGTTCGGAGCTGGGCGTGCCGTGCTTCCGCTACGGGCCCGAGGTGGTGCTACCGGAGGTCCGCCGGACCGCCTTCCGGTCCCGTCTTCCCGACACCGGCCCCGCCGAACCGCACCCGACGGCCGGGGCCATGGCGGTCGGGGCCCGTCCTGTGCTGGTCGCCTACAACGTGTGGCTGGCGCAGGGGGTGGCCGTGGAGGAGGCCCGCCGCATCGCCGCCAGCCTCCGGGGCCCGGCGGTGCGGGCCCTCGGTCTGGACGTGGGAGGCCGGGCGCAGGTGTCGTGCAACCTGGTCGACCCGGCGGCCGTGGGGCCCGCCGCCGTCTACGACGCGGTGGTGGCGCAGGCACCCGTGGAGCGGGCCGAGCTGGTGGGGCTGGTGCCGGCCGCCGTGCTGGAGGCGGTGCCTCCCGGGCGGTGGGCCGAGTTGGATCTCGAGCCGGGCCGCTCCATTGAGGCCCGGCTCGAGATCAAGCCGAGGCTGCGTTCCCGGGCCGGCGGGCCAGTGCGCGAGCCCGGCGGAGGCGGCGGCGCTCCCGCTCGCTGAGCCCGCCCCAGATGCCGAACTTCTCGCCGTTGACCAGGGCGTACTCCAGGCAGTTCTCCTGCACCACGCACGCCCGGCAGACAGCTTTCGCCTCTCGCGTCGAGGCCCCTCGCTCGGGGAAGAACAGGTCGGGGTCGACACCCAGGCAGTTGGCCTGGACCTGCCAGCTCCGATCTCCGATGTCGAACCTGTGGCCCCGACGCCCGCTCGCCGCTAGTTCCATCGGTGGCTCCTCCCGTGATCTCGCTGGACGCTCGCACTCGCCTGATTGGCACCGATGTAATTACAACGCTGTGATCATTGCGTGTGGTAAGGGGTGCGCGCAACCCGGAGGGCGGGAAAAGTCAAGGAAATGCGCATCGAAGCGGTCCAGAGGGACCTCACCAAGGAGACGGTCGACGCCATCGTCAACGCCGCCAACCGTTCGCTGCTGGGCGGTAGCGGCGTCGACGGGGCGATCCACCGGGCCGCCGGCCCCGAGCTGCTGGAGGCGTGCCGCGCCCTCGGCGGCTGCGAGACGGGAGACGCCAAGGCGACCCCCGGGTTCGCCCTCCCCGCCCGCTGGGTCATCCACACCGTCGGGCCCGTGTACCGGGGCGGGCGGTCGGGCGAAGCCGACCTGCTGGCCTCCTGCTACCGCCGTTGCCTTGAGGTGGCCGACGAGGTGGGGGCCCGCTCGGTCGCCTTCCCCGCCATCTCCACCGGCGTCTACGGCTACCCCAAGGCGGAGGCGGCCGAGATCGCGGTCGAGATGCTGCTCAACGCCGCCACCCTCGTGGAGCTGGTCCGGCTGGTGGCCTTCGACGAGGCCACCCTGCGCCTCTACGAGGAGCTGCTGTAGCGGCGGGCCCGCTTCTGCTCGAGGAAGTCCACCAGCACGTAGCTGCCCAGGGTGTCGGGGGTGGTGACGAACACCCGCCCCTTGTTGATGGCCGCCATGCGCTCCACGAAGGCCTGGAGGCGCTCGGTGGCGTCCAGCAGGAAGGTGTTGATGCGGATGCCCTCGGCCGTGCAGCGCAGCACCTCTGCCAGGGTGGCGTCGAGCGTCTCCCGGGTCGGCGGGTAGTGGAACGACACGTGCCCCCCCGCCACCACGTGGGCGGTGGGCTCCCCGTCGGTGACCATCAACACCTGGCGGGTGCCCGACTGGCGCGCCAGCAGCCGGCGGGCCAGGAGGAGGGCGTGCTGCATGTTGGTGCCGTACACGTAGTCCCAGGAGACCTCGGGCAGCTCGGACGGCCGGAGGACCCGGGCCACCTCGCTGAACCCGACGATGCCCAGGTAGTCCTGGGGGAACCTGGCCGAGATCAGGGCGTGGAGGGCAATGGCCACCTTCTTGGCGGCCAGGAAGTTGTCCCGGATGGGCATCGACAGCGACAGGTCGAGGAGGAGGACGGTGCTGGTGCGGGTGAGGGCCTCGGTGCGGGCCACCTCGAAGTCGGAGGGGTCGAGGCGCACCGGCACGCCTTGGCCACAACGGCTCAGGGCGTTGCGAATGGTGCGCTCGATGTCGAGGTTGAACGGGTCGCCGTACTCGTACGGCTTGGATTCGTGGGACCGCTCATGGCCCGCCCCGGCCCGGTCCACGGGATGGCCGCCCACCCGGTCCTTCTCCAGCCGCCCGAACACGTCCGCCAGTGCCCGCTGGCCGATCCGGCGCAGGCCCCTCGGCGTCAGCTCGTAGCGGCCCTCCTTGGTGGCGATCAGGCCGGCCTCCTCGAGCAGCCGGGCCAGCTCGGCCAGCCGTTCCAGGTCCCGGGCGGAGTCGTCGCCCAGCAGGGCCCGGGCCGCGTCCAGGTCCACCTCGGCCAGCTGGGACGGCGAGGTGGCCGACCGCAGCAGGTGCTCGAGCTGGTCGAGCTGCCCCAGCTCGTCCATGAGCCGGGCGCCCTCGACCAGCCCGAGCGGGTCGGTCCCCTCCATGGGGTAGCCCCGGTGCCAGCCCATCTGGGGGAAGGCCTGGGCCAGGTTGCGGCCGAGCTGGTCGAGCTGCCAGCGGAGGTCGATGTCGTCGAGGAGGGCGTCGGACAGGGCCCGGAGGTCGGCCCGCTGCTCGGGGGTCATGGAGTTGAGCAGGGACTGCATGGCCGCCATCTGCCGGGCCATCTGCTCGAGCAGCTCGTCGAGCGACTGCGGGTCGCCCGGGAAGAAGTCCCCGTACTGCTGCATGAACTGCTGGAAGGCCTCGTCGGTGTCCTCCCCCCGAGCTCGCTGGTCGAGCATGGCGTTGAGGGCGGACAGCATGTCCTTGAACCGCTGGACGTCCTCCGGGGACATGTTCTGGAGGGCGTCGGCCATGCGGTTGAACCGGCTGGCCAGGATCTGTGAGCGCAGCGACTCGACCAGCTCCTCGAACCGCCGGGCCGCCTCGGGCGAGGCGAAGTCGTAGCGCTGGAGGGCGGCGATCTGGCCGGCCAGGTCGGGGGGCAGGAGGTCGAGCTGGAGCTGGCGGTCGGCGTCGCCCGCCGCCGAGGCCGCCGCCCGCTCCTGGTCGACGATCTCCCGCAGCTCGCGGGCGATGTCCTGGTAGGCGCCGCTCGGGTCGTAGCGGTCCAGGGTCTCCTGGCGCCGCCGACGCAGTTGTTCGAGCATCTCACGGAGGCCGGCGACGGAGCGGCCGTCGCGCTCGAACCCGTTCTGGAGCAGGCGGCGCAGGGCGGCGTCGAGGTCGCCGTGGTACAGGACGTCGTCGGCCACCTCGTCCAGGACGTCGTCGCTGCCCAGCTCGAAGCCGGCCTGGGTGCCGTCCCAGCGGGAGTAGCGGAAGCCGGCAGGCACCTCGCGGCCCCGCTAACCCCGTGACCGGTAGGTGGCCCGTCCCCCGACCGCGTCCTTGTTGAGGCGGCGGGACAGGTGGAGGCCCTCCAGCACCAGCTCGAGGGCGGAGGCGACAGCGGCCGGCGTCTCACCGTCGGCCAGCGACGCCACCGGCTTGCGCAGGGCCGGGAAGCGGGTGAGGACGGGCAGGTACTCGGCCGAGGGCACGTCGTCGCCCACGTTGACGAAGCCGCCCTCGTCGAAGCCGGCGAGCACGGTGCGGTAGTCGTCGATGCGGCAGCGCGAACGGAACACCGACAGCACGGCCGTCTTCACGATGCGCCCGATGATCGCCTCGCCCTCGCCGTCGTCGAGCGTCTCGATCTCCACCTTGCCGGCGGTGGACGAGACCAGCGACTCCAGGTCGCTCACGCGGGGGACGGCGTCGGGCTCGCCGAGCCGCAGGGCCCGGCGAACGGCGTTGGCCACCAGCGTCTCGTAGTTGGCCACCGACAACCGCACCGACACGCCCGAGCGCTGGTTCACGTTGGCGTGGCGGCGGGCCTCGTGGCTGATCAGGCCCACGATCTCGGCCATGTGGTCGGGGACGTCCACCCGGACGCCGTCGAGTACGGGCGGCTGCCATTCCTGGCGGACGACCTCCAGCTCGGTGGCCACGTCTAGGGGGTAATGGGTGCGGATCTGGGCCCCGAACCGGTCCTTCAGGGGCGTGATGATGCGCCCCCGGTTGGTGTAGTCCTCGGGGTTGGCCGAAGCCACGAGCAGGACGTCGAGGGGGAGCCGGACCTTGTACCCCCGAACCTGGACGTCCCGCTCCTCCAGCACGTTCAGCAGGCCGACCTGGATGCGCTCGGCCAGGTCGGGCAGCTCGTTGATGGCGAAGATCCCCCGGTTGGTGCGGGGCACGAGGCCGTAGTGGAGGGTGAGCTCGTCGGACAGGTAGCGGCCCTCGGCGACCCGGATGGGGTCGACCTCGCCGATCAGGTCGGCGATGGACGTGTCCGGCGTGGCCAGCTTCTCGCCGAACCGCTGGTGCCGGCCCACCCACTCGATGGGCGTGTCGTCACCGCGCTCGGCCACCAGGTCGCGGGCGGCCCGGGAGACCGGGTGGTAGGGGTCGTCGTTGATCTCCGAGCCGGCCACGATGGGGGTGTCCTCGTCGAGGAGCTCGACGAGGGAGCGGATGATCCGGGTCTTGGCCTGGCCCCGCTCCCCCAGGAAGATCACGTCGTGGCCGGCCAGCACCGCGTTCTCCAGCTGGGGCAGGACCGTCTCGTCGAAGCCCAGCACGCCCCGGACCAAGGGCTGGCCGGCGGCGATGCGGGCCGCCGCGTTGCGCCGCACCTCCTCCTTGACGGGGACCGACTTCCAGCCCGAGTCGCGCAGCTGGCCGATGGTGGCCGGCCTACTTGCCGTGAGGGCCATTCCGGCCCAACGTACTCTTGCGCCCGTGCAACGGGGCTTCGCGGTCGGGACGGCGTTCGGCATCATCCTGGTGTTGGTCTGCGACCTGGCGGTGCTGGGCGTGCACTTCCTCGACGCCAACACCTCGCTAGTCGCAGGGCGCCCGGGGGAAGGCGCCCCGGCCGAGCCCACCGTCGTGCCGCGCCCGGGCCAGGCCTTCGTGCGGGGCACGGTCGAGCGCCTCTCCGCCGACGGTGCGCAGGTGCGGCTCAACGTGCCGTTCACGCTCACGCCCGTGGAGCGGGGTGCGGGGCGGGCCGTCATCGAGAACGCCATGGTCAACGGCCAGCGGGTCACGATCTCCTGGGACGGCGGCACGCCCCTGCCCATCTCGGGCGAGGGCGGGCTCGACCTGGGCGCGACCCATGTGGAGGTCGACGCCAGCGGGCCCGCGTACAGCGTCGACGGCGCCGCCCGCCAGTTCCTCGCCGGCACCTACTCCCTGGGGACGGCGGTGGCCGTGGGGACCGGGGGACTGGCCACGCCCCGGGAGGGGGTGCGCTTCACCGCCGACAGCCGCACCGTGCTCGTGTCCCAGGGCAACGTGGTGGTGAAGCTGGCGCCGCAGCGGTTGCAGCTCAGCGGACCGGGCAAGCTGGGGATGAGCGGCGACCTCGAGGTGCAGTACCCCGAGCGCACCCGGGAGGCCAAGTCGGTCAACTTCGGGGAGGGGCCGTTCGAGGTGACCGTCGAACCGGCGTCGCGTGGGCTGCGCGTCGAGGCGGTGCTCCAGGGGGACGTGCAGACCAGGTAGCGGCCGGGCCGTGCCAGGATCGGAGCGTGCCCCGGTCCCCGGTCGTCCACCACCACGCCTACGACGCGGTGATCGTCGGTGCGGGCGGGGCGGGCCTGCGGGCCGCCATCGAGGTGGCCGGCAAGTGCCGCACGGTGGTGATCTCCAAGCTCTACCCCACCCGGTCCCACACCGGGGCGGCCCAGGGCGGCATGTGCGCGGCCCTGGCCAACGTGGAGGAGGACTCCTGGGAGTGGCACGCCTTCGACACGGTGAAGGGGGGCGACTACCTCGTCGACCAGCCGGCGGCCGAGATCATGTGCCGGGAGGCGGTGGACGCGGTGATCGAGCTGGAGAGGTTCGGGCTCCCCTTCAACCGCACGCCTGAGGGCCGCATCGACCAGCGCCGGTTCGGCGGCCACACCCGCAACCACGGCGAGGCCCCGGTCAAGCGAGCGTGCTACGCCGCCGACCGCACCGGGCTGATGATCCTCCAGACCCTTTACCAGCAGTGCCTGGCCCGGGGCGTCGACTTCCACGACGAGTTCCAGGTGCTCGACATCGCCTTCGGCGGCGCTGGTGAGGTCACTGGGCTGGTCGCCTACGAGCAGGCCACGGGGGACGTCCACGTCTACTCGTGCAAGGCCGCCCTGTTCGCCACCGGCGGGTTCGGGCGGATCTTCAGGGTGTCCTCCAACGCCCACACCCTCACCGGCGACGGGCCCGCCCTGCTGCTGCGGCGCGGGCTGCCCTTGCAGGACATGGAGTTCTTCCAGTTCCACCCCACCGGCATCTACAAGCTCGGGATCCTCCTCTCCGAGGCGGCCCGGGGCGAGGGCGGCATCCTGCGCAACGGCAAAGGCGAGCGCTTCATGGAGCGCTACGCCCCCACGGTGAAGGACCTGGCGCCCCGCGACATGATCAGCCGGGCCATGGTGACCGAGATCCGGGCCGACCGGGGGTGCGGGCCCAACAAGGACTTCCTGCACCTCGACCTGACCCACCTGCCCCCCGAGCAGATCGACGAGAAGCTTCCCGACATCACCGACTTCGTGCGGACGTACCTGGGCATCGAGCCCAAGACGTCGCTGATCCCGGTGCAGCCCACCGCCCACTACGCCATGGGCGGCATCCCCACCAACGTGGAGGCCGAGGTGGTGCGGGACGCGGCCGGCACCGTCGTGCCCGGCCTCTACGCGGCCGGCGAGTGCGCCTGCGTGTCGGTCCACGGCGCCAACCGGCTAGGCACCAACTCCCTGCTCGACATCGTGGTGTTCGGGCGGCGGGGAGGGGCCCGCATGGCCGACTACGTCGCCGCCGGGGGCGCAGGCGGCTCGGCGGCCTCGACGGAGGGCATCGAGGCCGGCACCGTCGCCGCCATCGACCGGCTGACGTCCTCCACCGGCGGAGAGAAGGTGGCCGACGTGCGGGCTGCGCTCCAGGACGAGATGACGGACAAGGCGGCGGTCTTCCGCACCGAGGAGAGCCTCGCGACGGCCCTTTCCGCCATCGCCGACCTGAGGGACCGCTACGCCGACGTGGCCATCGACGACAAGGGCGGCACCTACAACTACGACCTGACCGAGGCCCTGGAGATGGGCTTCCTGCTCGACCTGGCCGAGGCCCTGGTGGTGGCGGCCCGGGCCCGCACCGAGAGCCGTGGCGGCCACACCCGCGACGACTTCACCGAGCGGGACGACGCCAACTGGCTGAAGCACAGCCTGGTGCGCCGGGCCGAGGCCGATGGTCGCCTCGAGCTGGACTACAAGCCCGTGGTCCTCGGGAAGTACGAGCCCAAGGAACGGAAGTACTGAGATGCCTGTGCTTGTGCGGCGGGCACCCGGGTGCTGCGCACCACGCCCGCCGCTGCCGGCGGGGTCCCCAGCCCCGCCGGCCTGGAAACCCGACTACAGCTGAAGGACTGCACCACGACATGCCTGTTGACGTGACACTGAAGATCAAGCGGTTCGACCCGGAGCGGGACCGCAAGCCGCACTGGGAGACCTACCAGGTCCAGGTGGAGGAGACCGATCGGGTGCTCGACGCCCTCCACGAGGTGCGCTGGCACCACGACGGCACGCTGGCCTTCCGGCGGTCGTGCGCCCACGGCGTCTGCGGGTCCGACGCCATGGTGATCAACGGTCGCAACCGGCTGGCGTGCGTGCTGCTCATCCAGGACGTGGGCCACGAGATCACCGTCGAGCCGCTCCGGGGCTATGACGTCCGCAAGGACCTGGTGGTCGACATGCGGGGCTTCTGGGAGCACCTGAAGTCGGTCAAGCCCTGGCTTCAGGCGGGCGAGGGGGAGCCGGGCGAGCGGGAGCGGGTCCAGAGCCCGGAGGAGCGCCACGCCTACGACGACACCACCAAGTGCATCCTGTGCGCGGCGTGCACCACGTCGTGCCCGGTGTCGTGGGCCAACCCCGACTTCGTCGGACCGGCCGCCATCGTCAACGCCCACCGGTTCATCTTCGACTCCCGGGACGAGGCCACCGCCGAGCGGCTCAAGGACCTCGACAGCCGCAACCGGGTGTGGGGCTGCCGTACCGCCTTCAACTGCACCGACGCGTGCCCCAGGGGCATCAAGGTCACCCAGGCCATCGAAGAGGTCAAGCGGGCCATCGCCGGCCCGGGGTAGGCGGCATCGCGACGGCCGTTGAAAAAGGGAACCTGGCCGCGGGCGGCGAACGTTTCCGGCGGGGAGGGGGGCTGACCGCCGGCTAGCAGAGGCTCGGCGGCTCCGGCCCGCAGAGCAACGTGCTGACGACAATCGACAAGGAACGCGGCTGCGAACCGGTCGCGATCCCTCAGCCGCGCCAGCCGCGGCAACCGCAGAGCCTGGTCACGGTGGGGGCCCGGCCGGTGGCGATGTGGGTGCTGGTGTCGGTCCTGGCCCTGGTGGCCTCCGGGCTGGCGGTGTCCCGCGTGAAGGTCCTCGGGTTCTCGCTCGGGCTGGGCCTGCTGCAGGGCCCACCCCAGCAGGCGGAGGTCACCAACCTGCCGTGGCAGCTCCCGTACGGGAAGGGCATGTGGATGTGGCAGCCCGACAAGTCGGACGGCGGTGACGTCGACACCATCGTGAAGCGGGCCAAGGACGTCGGCCTCACCCACATCTACGTGCGCACGGGCTCGAGCTGGGACGGGTTCTACGCTGCCGAATGGCTCGACAAGCTGCTGCCCAAAGCCCACGCCGCCGGCATCCGCGTCTACGGGTGGGACTTCCCCCGCCTCATCGACCCGTCGGCCGACGTGGAGCGGGGCCTGGCCGCCATCCGCTACCGGACCCCGGCGGGGCACCGTCTCGACGGCTTCGCGGCCGACATCGAGACCCAGTCGGAGGGCACCCGCATCTCGGCCGAGGCGGCCACCGCCTACGGGGACGCCCTGCGGGCCGGCGCCGGCGAGGGCTACCCCCTCATCGCCTGCGTGCCCCGGCCGTCGCCGTGGACGAAGTCGTTCTTCCCCTACGCCGAGATCGTGACGCGCTTCGACGCGGTGGCGCCCATGGTCTACTGGCTCAACCGCCAGCCCGGGCCCGACGTCCAGGGCGCCATCAACGACCTCCGGGGCCTGGGCAAGCCCATCTTCCCGGTCGGGCAGGCCTACGACGGCGCCCCAGAAGGGGGCCGCCGGGGCGTTCCGCCCCGTGAGGAGCTGCACTCGTTCATGCAGACGGCTCAGGCCGAGGGGGCCCAGGGGGTGTCGTTCTGGTCCTGGCAGGCGGCCAACCAGCAGGCCTGGGACGCCATCCGGGACGCGGCGGAGTTCAAGGCCACGGTCCCCGGCGGGGACGCTCCCGCCGTGCTGGCGGTTCAGCCCATCGTGCTCGAAGCGGGCTGAAGCCGCTCGGCCCAGGCCCACCGGGCGCCGCCCGGACCGTCGGGGCCGTCGCCTCGGCACAGGGCCCGGGCCAGGCGGGCCGCGGGGCCGGCTCGGGGCGGGGGCACCTGCACGGGGGCGTGGAACACGGGCCGCAGGTCACCGGCGGCCGCCACCAGGCCCCGCCCGTCCAGCTCCACACCGGCCGGCTCCCCGGTCGCAGGCCCGGCCCACCAGTCCCGCCCGCCCCAGGTGTGCCAGCGCCGCCCGGACCCGTCCACCGCCAGCCGGCGGGCGCCGACCAGCACGTCGCCGTGCACGGAGCAGGCCTGGGCGTACCCGGCGGGCCGGGCCATGCCGTCCACGCCGGCTCCCGCCTCCGCCTCCCAGCCCAGGTCGAGGCCGAGGGGGACGGGCTCGCCCCGCTCCTTCCCGTACGCCTCGAGGGGGTCGTCGAGGGAGACGGCCACCGCCTCCAGGCCCACGCTCCAGTGGTCGAAGGGGTCCTCGCAGTAGGGCTCGGCCCAGAGCCCGGGCGCCCGGATCTCCAGCGAACCGGGCTTGGGCGGGGCCACGTCGTGCTCCCGGACCAGCACGAACGGGACGTCGGCGCCCACGATCGCCGTCCACCACCACGCCCGGCCTTCGCCCGGCCGCAGGGTGAGGCGGGCGTAGCCGCCCAGCCGCCCGTCGGCGGCCGCGAACTCGAAGTGCCACGCCTCCTCCCACATCGGGTCGTCGCCCGGAGGGTGGGCCCGCTCGTCGGCGTCGCGCAGGTGGGGATCGGCCATCATGGTGATGTGAGCCAGTTTCTCTCGCCGGCGTGGCTGGCGGAGCTGGGGGCGGCCGCGGCGGCCAGCGGTCCTCTGCGAGCCGCCGCCGCGGGCGTGCGGCTGACCGTGCGCCACGTCGTCACCGGCGGCCCGGACGGCGACGTCGAGTACCGGGTGCGCTTCGCCGACGGGCGGGTGGAGGTGGACCCGGGGCCGGGCGAGGCCGACGTGGAGGTCCACCAGGACTACGAGACGGCCGCTGCGGTCAGCGCCGGGCGGCTCACGCCGGCGGCCGCCTTCGGCGCGGGGCGGATGCGGATCGGAGGGCGCCCCGGCCTGCTGGCCGAGCATCGCGACACCCTCGGCCGCCTGGGTGACGTGTTCGAGGGGGTGCGGTCCGGCACGACCTACTGATGGCCCGCACCCACTACCAGCGGCTGGGGGTGGCGCCCCACGCCACCCACGACGAGATCCGCCGGGCCTACCGCCGCCTCGCCCAGCGCCACCACCCCGACGCCAACCCGGGGGCGCCCGAGGAGGCCCGGGCGCTGATGGTCGAGATCAACGAGGCATGGGAGGTGCTGGGCGACGCCGAGCGCCGCCGGGTCTACGACCTGGCCATCGGGGTGACGCCCCGTCCCCGGCCGCCCATCCAGTTCCAGCCCGACCCCGACGACGACGACGACCCGCTCGCCCACCTGCACGACGACCCCCGGGCCCCCTCCCGCCCCCAGCGTCCGTCCGACCTGCTGGTGGCCATCCCCGTGTTCCTGCTGCTCATCGCCATCGGCACCTTCGCCTTCAGCGCCCTGTTCGCCAACGAGGGGATGCGCACCGCCTCGATCCTGATGGCCCCCGTCACTGCCGGCGGGTTCGTGGCCGCACCGCTGTTCTCGATGCTGCGCAATCGCGACCGCAGGTAGCAGGCGGGCTCATTTCAATGTGCGTGATACCGTCCGCCCGCTGCCGCCCCGGCAGCCGGGGGGAGGGACGGCAAGCGTGGGCAACGACGACTCGTTCGAGGACGATGCCCTCAGGCGTATCCCCATGGCACGCCGGCAGTTCGTCCGCCGGCTGGTAGCGGGCGCCGCCTTCACCGTCCCGCTCGTGCGGTCGATGGGCGGGGCCGCCGCCGAGGAGACCACCTCGCCGCCGCCCACCTCGCCGCCGCCCACCTCGCCGCAGGACATGGAGGCGTGCCTGTTTGGAGGATGGCGCGCGCTCAGCGACGACCAGGGCAGGCCGTTCAAGAACCAGGGCGACTGCGTCAGCTTCGTCGCCAGCCGGCAGCGAAACCCGGCCGGCGGTTAGCCCCCCCCTTGGCCCCGCCCGGGCTGGCTACCCCCGGCTTCCACCAAGCCTGAGCGGAGAAGCTCGGACAGGCACCGGTCGACGGCGTCGGCCGGTGCGGTGTCGAGCCCGAAGGCGATCCGCGTCATCTCGGCGATGTCCGAGGGCGTGTTGATACCCGTGCAGCACTCCAGCACGAAGAGCGCGGTCGCGTTGAGGCGGTGCTCGCCTCCGGCGGTGTCGCCGATGACGAACTCTTCGCCTTCCTCTCTGACCAGCTGAACGGCGCCTTTGACGGGCCGCCGTTCGGCGACCGCCGGCGCCCGCGCCGCTCGGGCGCCGTCGAAGGGTGAGACGGCCAGCGTGGTGCGATGCGACGACGCCGCCCTCCCCGCGAAGCTGTCCCCTACGAAGTAGTGCTTCTGCCAGTCGGCGTCCCGGCGCCGCTCGTCGGCCAGGAACGCGGCGCGTGACTGCGCCCAGGCCTGGTAGCCGGCCGAGACGTCGGGATCGACCTCCAGGTCCACGATCTCCGGCCGTGCGGCCTCGATCACCCCCACGTCGATCGGCTGGAGGAAACAGATCGGGTCCCCCTCCCGGAACTCCACGAGCCGACCGGGGTCCAACACCTTCCAGTTCATGGTGAACGTCACCGTGGCCCAGTCGGTCTCGACCAGGCCTTCCAGTGGATGGGCCCCCTTGACCCAGAAGTTCGGCGCGCCGCGCACGAGGAGGCCGGTGCCGGCGCGGGTGCGGAACACGAAGGGGATGTTGAACGTGAGCACGCCCCACCCGAAGTGGTCCGACACGATCGACCGGGCCGGATGCTCGGGCCCGAGCTGCCGAATGTCCATGCTGCCGGGGGCGGCGGACCCGCTCCACGTCACGTGCAGCCCGAAGGGCAGCCGCACCACCCATCCGGCCTGGTTGGCCATGACGAGCGGCAGGCATCGCCGGGCGAAGCCGTTCGACGTGGCCTCCATCCACGCCCGCCGTCGCGACGAGGGGCGGGGAGCGAGGTCCTCGTGCGTCGACACCGGATAGGCCCGGAAGACCCATGGCTCCTCGGCCGGCCACCGGTCCACCTGCCTTTCGGATCGCGCGCTCATCGGCCTCCTGCGGGGGCACCCCTCCGTCCCCACGGACGGTGTGCGATATCCAACCACGAGCACCGGGCCGGGGTGGGGGCGCCCGCCTACACTGCGCCCGTCAGCCGCCCAACCAAGGGGCGCAGGGGAAGGGGATGGGCTCAATGGACCGCACGCAGGTCCGCACGCCGCGACGGCGCGCGGTCGCTCTGGTGGCCACAGTGATCGGGCTGGCCGCCATCGGCCCGATCGGCGGAGCCTCTGCCCGGCCGATCGCGGAAGCGGATGCCAGCCGCTCGATCGCCGAGGGTCCGGGCCTGCTGGGCGGCCAGCAGCACGTCGAGAGCACGTTCACCATCCATGCCGTCTCGGTCGACGGCACCTTCCTGACCACGGGCGGCCACCGGTTCATGGTCACCATCGCCCAGCCCGAGCCGACCGCGACCAAGGTCAAGGACAACCACGACGGCACCTACTCGGTCGCCTACACGCCGGCCCTTCCCGGGACCTACGTCGTCGAGGTCACCCTAGGAGGGTCGCCCATCAGGGACGCGCCGTTCACCGTACCGGTGAAGCCCGCTCCGAGCGCCAGCCGGTCGTTCGCCGAAGGCCCGGGTCTGGGGGTGTCCGTGGCGGGGGAAGAGACCTCGTTCACCATTCACGCCATCGACGAGGCGGGCAACCCCAGGGCCGACGGCGGCGACTCGTTCTCCGTGGACATCCACGGCCCGGGCGGCCGAGTCCCCACGCAGACCACCGACAACGAAGACGGCACCTACACCGTGCGGTTCACCCTTCCGGCTGCGGGCGCCTACGTGGTGAAGGTGACGTACCAGGGAAGGCACATCCTCGGCTCGCCCTACCTCATTCGGGCCGGATGACCGCTCAGGGCCCGGCCAGTGCCACCGCTTCAGCTTGCTTTGCCCGTACCGCCTCGGCCGCGACGTGCAGCGCCTCCAGCTCGGCCTCGGTCAGGGGGAGCTGGACGACCTCCTCGACGCCTCCCCGTCCGAGCCGCACCGGGACTCCCAGGTAGACGCCGGCGATCCCGTACTCGCCCTCCAGCCACGCGCTGACCGGCAGCACGTCCGTCCCCGGAGTGAGCACCGCCTTGACCATGGCCTCGGCCGCCGCGGCAGGGGCGAAGTAGGCCGAACCGGTCTTGAGCAGCCCCACGATCTCGGCCCCCCCGTCGCGCGTCCGGGCCACGATCTCGCCGATCGCCTCCTCGCTCAGCACGGCCGACAGGGGACGGCCCCCGATCCACGTGGCCGAAGGCACCGGCACCATCGTCTCGCCGTGGGATCCCAGGGTGAGAGCCTTGACCTGTGACGGGTCCACGCCCGCCCTCTCGGCCAGGAAGTGGGCGAAGCGGGCGGAGTCCAGCACGCCGGCCTGGCCCATCACCCGGTGGCGCGGCAGCCCGGAAACCTCGGCGGCGAGGGCGGTCATCTCGTCGAGGGGGTTGGTGACCACGATGAGGACGGCGTCGGGGGCGACGTCCAGCAGGCGACGGGTCACGTCGGCCACGATGCGGGCGTTGACCTCGAGCAGGTCCATCCGGCTCATGCCCGGCTTGCGCGCCACCCCGGCGGTGATCACCGCCACCGCCGACCCGGCCGCCTCGGCGTAGCCGTTGGTGCCCGTGACGCGGGTGCGGAAGCCCACGATGGGCCGGCTCTGCATGAGGTCGAGGGCCAACCCCTGCGGCTTGCCCTCGATCACGTCGGTGAGGACGACCTCGGTGGCGTACGCACCCTCGGCGATGCGCTGGGCCAGCGTCGACCCGTAGAACCCGGCCCCCACGACGGTGACCTTCACCGGCCCCACCGTTTCGGGGCGCCGCAACCACGCTGGGCGTGGTTCGAACGCCCCAAATGCGAGGGGGTCACAGGCGGTCGACGATGGCCGAGGCGAACTCGGACGTCTTGACCTCGGTGGCGCCCTCGGTGAGCCGGGCGAAGTCGTAGGTGACGATGCCCTCCCCGATGGTCGCTTCGAGGGCCCGGACGACGTCGTCGGCCGCCTCCTGCCAGCCCAGGTGCTCGAGCATGAGCACGCCCGAGAGCAGGAGCGATCCAGGGTTGACCTTGTCCTGGCCGGCGTACTTGGGAGCGGTGCCGTGGGTCGCCTCGAACACCCCGTGGCCGGTCACGTAGTTGATGTTCCCGCCCGGGGCGATGCCGATGCCCCCCACCTGGGCGGCCAGGGCGTCGGACGCGTAGTCGCCGTTGAGGTTGGTGGTGGCGATCACGTCGAAGTCGTCGGGGCGGGTGAGGACCTGCTGGAGGAAGATGTCGGCGATCGTGTCCTTGACCAGGATGCGGTCGCCGGGCCGGCCGCCGCAGTCGTCCCACGACACGGCCGTGTCGGCGAACTCCTCCCTGGCCACCTCGTAGCCCCAGGCCCGGAACGCGCCCTCGGTGAACTTCTGGATGTTGCCCTTGTGGACGAGGGTGACCGACTTCCGGCCCCGCTTGACGGCGTAGTCGAGGGCGGCCCGCACCAGCCGCTTCGACCCGGTGATGGAGACCGGCTTCAGCCCGACGCCCGAGTCGGGGCGCACGTCCCAGCCGTACTCGTCCCGCACGAACTCGATCAGCCGCTTGGCCTCGGGCGTGCCCTCCTGGAGCTCCTTGCCCGCGTAGACGTCCTCGGTGTTCTCCCGGAAGATGACCATGTCGACCTTCTCGGGGTGCTTCACGGGCGAGGGCACCCCCCGGAACCACCGCACCGGCCGCAGGCACACGTACAGGTCGAGGATCTGGCGGAGGGCCACGTTGAGGCTGCGGATGCCCCCGCCCACGGGCGTGGTGAGCGGGCCCTTGATGCCGACCACGTGCTCCCGGAAGGCGGTGACCGTCTCATCGGGCAGCCACTCCCCCGTCTCGTCGAACGCCTGCTGGCCGGCCAGCACCGGCTTCCACTCGATGCGCTTGCCGTGCCTGGCCACCGCCGCGTCGATCACCGCCTGGGCCGCGGGCCAGATGTCGACGCCGATGCCGTCGCCCCGGATGAACGGGATGATCGGCTCGTCGGGGACGTTCAGGCGGCCGTCGCCGCCGACGGTGATCTTCTCGGGCATGACGGGAGGCTACTGAGCCGGGGCGAGCCCGAGATTGGCGTAGATCTCCCGGGTCGCGGTCGACCGGTTCAACGTGTAGAAGTGCAGGCCGGGAGCCCCGGCCTGGAGCAGTTGCTGGCAGAGCTCGGTGGCCATCTCGATGCCGGCCCGCCGCTGGGACTCGTCGTCGCCGGCGGCGGCCAGCCGCTCGACCACCTCGGGCGGCACGTCCGTCCCCGACAGCTGGGCCATCCGCCGCACCCGGGACAGGTTGGTGATGGGCATGAGCCCGGGCACCACGGGCTTGTCCACCCCCCGGCTCACCAGGTCCTCGACGAGGCCCAGGTAGTCCTCCAGGCGGAAGAAGAACTGGGTGATGGCGAAGTCGGCCACCTCCAGCTTGGCCGCCACCTGGTCGCGGTCGAAGGTCCGGTCCCCGTGGGAGTTGGGGTGCAGCTCGGGATGGGCGGCCACGCCGATGGAGAAGCCGCCGATGGCCCGGGCCAGCTCGACCAGCTCGATGGCGTGCTTGAGTTCGCCCAGCCCCGCCTCCTCCTCGGGCGGCGGGTCACCGCCCAGGGCCAGGAGGTTCTCGACGCCGGCCTTGCGGAAGTCGATGAGGATCTCGGCCAGCTCCAGCCGGCTGTGCACCACGCACGTCAGGTGGGCCATGGGGTTGAGCGACGTCGTGCGCAGCATGCCCGCCACCAGGTCGTGGGTGCGCTGGCGCGACGCCCGCCCACCCCGGTACGTGACCGACACGAACGAGGGCTCCAACGGCTCGAGCTCCCGCAGGGTGCGGACGAGCACCGCCTGCTCCTCGTCGTTCTTCGGAGGGAAGAACTCGAAGGAATAGGTGGGGCCCTGCATCAACAGATCGGCGACCTTGGCCATCAGGCTCCTTCCGTGCGCCGGGCCCGGCGCTGCGCCGCGTCCACTGCGTTGCGCAACAGCATGGCCCGGGTCATGGGCCCCACGCCGCCGATGCGGGGCGTGACCCAGCCGGCCACCTCGGCCACGCCCTCGTCGAGGTCGCTGATCACCCGCCGCCCGTCCATGGTCACACCCGCGCCCACCACCGCCGCCCCGGGCTTGATCCAGTCGGGCTTCACCAGCCCCGGGGACCCGGCCGCGGCCACCACGATGTCGGCCTGGCGGACGTGGTGGGCCAGGTCGGCCACGCCGGTGTGGACGACGGTCACCGCCGCGTTGGCATTCGGCCGCTTGAGGGCCAGCAGGTTGGCCAGGGGCCGGCCGATGGTGAGCCCCCGCCCGATGATGACCACGTGACGCCCCTCGATGGGCACGCCGTGGCGCACCAGCAGCTCCTGGATGCCGGCCGGGGTGCACGGGATGGGCCCGGCCGCGCCCTGCACGAGCTTGCCCAGGTTGACGGGGTGCAGCCCGTCCACGTCCTTGGCCGGGTCGACGGCGAACAGGGCCGCCTCCTCGTCCAGCTGGCCGGGGAGGGGCGTCTGCACCAGGAACCCGTCCACATCCGGGTTGGCGTTGTAGTCGTCGATGAGCCCATGCAGGACGTCGGGGGGCGTGTCGGCGGGAAGGTGCTCGCCGAAGGAGGCGATGCCGACCTCGGCGCAGTCCTGGTGCTTGAGCCGGACGTAGGCCGCCGACGCCTGGTTGTCGCCCACCAGGATCGTGCCCAGGCCGGGCCGCACCCCGGCCGCCGCAAGCTCCTGCACCCGCTCGGTCAGCTCGGCCCGGATCTGCGCCGCCACGGCCGCCCCGTCGAGGATCGCCGCTCCCATCAGTGGCGGAACTGGCGCTCGCCGGTGAAGACCAGGGCGATGCCGTGCTCGTCGGCGGCGGCCACGACCTCGTCGTCGCGCATGCTCCCGCCCGGTTCCACGACGGCGGCCACGCCGGCGGCGGCCACCATGTCCAGCCCGTCGCGGAAGGGGAAGAAGGCGTCGCTGGCGCAGGCCCCGCCCTTGGCCCGGCCCGCGGCCTTGCGCACGGCCAGCTCGCCCGGGTCCACCCGGTTCTGCTGGCCCGCCCCGATGCCCACCGCCATCCCGCCCGCGGCCAGCACGATGGCGTTGGACTTCACGTGGGCGCACACCCGCCACGCCAGCTCCAGGTCGGCCCACTGCTCGTCGGTGGGCCGAGCCCGGGACACGACCTGCCACGCCGCACGCTCCGCCCCGAACCGGTAGGGCTGCTGCACCAGCCACCCGTCGGCCAGGGGACGCAGGTGGAGGCGATCGGCGGGCCGGGGCGGTGCCGAGAGCAGCCGGGTGTTCTTCCGCTTGGCCCCGAACAGGGCCAGCGCCCCCTCCGACCACGACGGGGCGATCACCACGTCGGCCTTCGGGTTGGCGACCATCTCCGCCGCCAGGTCCTCGTCCACCGGGCGGTTGAGGGCCACGATCCCGCCGAACGCCGACATGGCGTCGCACTCGAAGGCCCGCTCGTAGGCGGTGGCGATGTCCTCCGCCACCGCCACCCCGCACGGGTTGGCGTGCTTGACGATGACCGCCGCGGGCGCGGCCGAGCCCAGGTCGTGGACGAGGTGCCACGCCGCGTCGGCGTCGGCCAGGTTGAGGTAGGAGAGCGCCATCCCGCCGTGCTGGACGACCTCGTCCCAGAAGCCGGGGGCGCCGGTCACGCGGTAGCGCGCCGCGTCCTGGTGGGGGTTCTCCCCGTAGCGCAGCTCGCCGGCCCGCTCCAGGGCCAGGTGGACGGTGGGCGGGAGCCCGGCGCCGTCGCCGACCGAGTCGAACCAGCCGACGACGGCGGCGTCGTAGGCGGCGGTGTGCGCGAAGGCGGCCCGGGCCAGGCGGCGGCGGGTCCGGTCCGACAGCGCCCCCCCGGCCCGCAGCTCGTCGAGGACGGGCCCGTAGTCGGCCGGGTCGACCACCACCCCGACGTGGGCGTGGTTCTTGGCCGCCGCCCGCACCATGGTCGGCCCCCCCACGTCGATCATCTCGATCGACGGCTGCGACGGGAAGGGGTAGAGGTTGCACACGACCAGGTCGATGGCCCCGATCCCCTGGGCGTCCAGGTCGGCCACATGCTCGGGCTTGGACCGGTCGGCCAGGATCCCCCCGTGGATGGCGGGGTGGAGCGTCTTCACCCGGCCCCCCAGCATCTCCGGGCTGCCGGTGACGTCCTCCACCGCCGTGACCGGAAGGCCCGCCTCGGCCAGCGCCGCGTAGGTGCCCCCGCTCGCGATGAGCGCCCACCCCAGCTCGTGGAGGCCGCCGGCCAGCTCCACCAGACCGGTCTTGTCCCAGACCGACAGCAGGGCTCTCACGGGCGGGCTCCGTTCTCGATGAAGCGGCGGATGGTCTCGGGGTACAGCCGGTGCTCGACCGCCTTGATGCGCTCGTGCAGGGTGGCCGGCGTGTCGCCGGGCTGCACGGGGACCGCCTCCTGGGCCAGGATCGGCCCGGCGTCGACGTCGAGGGTGGCCACGTGGACGGTCACGCCGGTGATCTTGACGCCGGCGGCGAGCGCCTCCTCCACCGCGTGCCAGCCCGGAAAGGCAGGCAGGAGGGCGGGGTGGGTGTTCAGGATCAGGCCCGGGTAGGCGTCGTGGATCTGCTTGGACAGGATCGTGCCGAACCCGGCCATCACCACCAGCTCCACGTCATGGGCCTGGAGGGCGTCGACCACCCGCTCGGTGTAGGCCTCACGCTCGAAGTCGGGCCCGAAGCTGCCCCGCTCGACGACCTGGGAGGGGATGCCGTGGGCGGTGGCCACGTCGGTGGCCCGGCACCGGCGGTCGACGACCACCGCGACCACCGGTAGCCGGGCGGCGAGGATCGCCTCCAGGTTCGTCCCGCTGCCCGATGCCAGTACCCCGATGCGCACGCTGCCGCCCGACCGTACCAGCGGGGCCGGGACCGGCCCTTCCCTTTCCCAAGCCCCGGCCAGCGTGGTTCACTGTCGGCGGCCGCAGCGGCAATCAGGGGGAAGGGTGAACTTCAGCTCGCTGTCTCCGGGGGAGAAGCTGATCGTCGGCTGCGGGATCACCCTGCTGATCCTGTCGTTCATGCCGTGGTTCCGCTTCGGGGGGACGGCCGTCCCCCTCATCGAGCGCACCGCCTGGAGCAACCTCATCAGCGCCCTGGGCGTGATCGCCGGCATCCTGATGGTCCTGCAGGTGCTGCTCACCCGGTTCGGCACGGCCAAGCTGCCCACCCCGAAGATGCCCTGGGGGCAGGTCCACCTCGTGCTCGGCGTGTTCGCCCTGGTCATGGTCCTCGCCCAGGCCCTCATCGGCGACAGCTACAGCACCCCCGCGCTTCCGGGTATCGAGCTGGGCCTCGAACGGCGCCCGAGCCTCATCCTCGGCACCCTGGCCGCCTTCGGCCTGGCCTACGGCGGGTACGTCCGCAGCAAGGAGCCCGAGGGCGCCGGGGGCGGGTATATCTAGCCGAGGACCTCGGCCATACGGGACCCCAGCTCGGTCGGGTTGGCCACCACACTCGCCCCCGCCGCCCGCAGGGCCTCCACCTTGGCGCTGGCGCTGCCCGAGCTGCCCGAGATGATGGCGCCGGCGTGGCCCATGCGGCGTCCCGGCGGGGCGGTGATCCCGGCCACGTAGGCCACCACCGGCTTGGACATCTCCTCGGCGATGAAGCGGGCCGCCCGCTCCTCGTCGTCGCCGCCGATCTCCCCGATGAGGATGACGGCGTCGGTCTCGGGGTCGTCCTGGAACGCCCGCAGGCAGTCGACGAAGCGCGTGCCGGGCACGGGGTCGCCGCCGATGCCGACGCACGTGGTCTGGCCGAGGCCCTGCCGGGTCAGCTCCTGGAGGGCCTGGTAGGTGAGCGTGCCGGACCGGCTGACCACGCCCACGGGCCCGCCTTCGAGGGCGATCTCACCGGGAGTGATGCCCACGTTGCAGCGCCCCGGCGAGATCACGCCCGGGCAGTTGGGCCCGAGCAGCCGGGTTCCGGGGAACTCCGAGGCCAGCCGGTCGACCATGCGCAGCTCGTCGTGGACGGGGATGCCCTCGGTGATGCAGACGACCAGCCGGATCCCCGCCTCGGCCGCCTCCGCCACCGCGCCCGCCGCCATGCGGGCCGGGACGAAGATCACCGACGTGTCGGCCGACGTCTCGGCCACCGCGTCGGCGACCGTGTCGAACACGGGGATGCCCTCGACGTCCTGACCGCCCTTGCCGGGGGTGACGCCGGCCACGACCTGGGTGCCGTAGGCCCGGTTGCGCAGCCCGTGGAACCGGCCCTGGCTGCCGGTCAGGCCCTGGACCACGACCCGGGTAGAGGCGTCGACGAAGATGCTCACCGCCCGGCCAGCTCCACCGCGGCCCGGGCCGCGTCGAGCATGGTTGGCTGGGACACCAGCCGCTCGGACTGGTGCCCGGCCAGCAGGGCCCGCCCGTCCTCGGCGTTGGTGCCGTCGAGGCGGACCACGATCGGGCTGCGCAGCTCCACCCGCCCCATGGCGTCGAGGATGCCACGGGCAACCTCGTCGCAGCGGGTGATCCCCCCGAAGATGTTGACGAAGACGGCCCGCACCTTCTCGTCGCTGTCCACCACCTCGAGGGCGGCGGCGATGACGTCGGCGCTGGCTCCGCCGCCCACGTCGAGGAAGTTGGCAGGCGTGCCGCCCGCCTGGCTCACCACGTCGAGCGTGCTCAGGACCAGCCCCGCGCCGTTGCCGATGACGCCGACGGTGCCCGTCAGCCCCACGTAGTTGAGCCCCCGCTCGCGGGCCCGCCGCTCGCGCTCGTCGTGCCACTCGGCGGTGGCCCACGCCTCCCACTCGGGATGGCGGAAGCGGGCGCTGTCGTCCAGGCTGACCTTGGCGTCCAGGGCCACCAGCCGGCGCTCGGCGGTCACGACCAGGGGGTTGACCTCCACCAGCTCGGCGTCGCCCTCGGTGAAGGCGCCGAACAGCTCGACCAACATGGTGGCGGCCTGGTCGTGCACGTCGTGGGCGAGGCCGGCGTCCGCCGCCCACCCCCGGGCCGCCTCGGCGGACAACCCGTCGCCCGGGCTGATGGGCAGGCGGGCGATGGCCTCCGGCTCGGTGGCGGCCACCGCCTCGATGTCGACCCCGCCCCGGGCCGAGAGCATGCCCAGGTACCGGCGCTCGGCCCGGTCGACGGTGAAGGAGGCGTAGTACTCCTCGGCCACGTCGGCCGCCTTCTCGAGCCACAGCCGGCGGACGACGTGGCCCCGGATGTCCAGCCCGAGGATCGCCTCCGCCGCGGCCCGCACCTCGGCGCCGTCCCGGGCCAGGCGGATCCCGCCCGCCTTGCCCCGTCCCCCCACCCGCACCTGGGCCTTCACCGCCACCGGGTAGCCGAGCGACTCGGCTGCCAGCACGGCGTGGTCGGGCTCGTCGGCCACCGCCCCGTGGGGCACGACCACCCCGTGGTGGCTCAGGAACTGCTTGCCCTGGTACTCGAACAGGTCCATCAGGAGGCGCGCGCCCGCTCCCGGGCGTCGAGCGTCTCCTCCAGCCACGACGTGATGCCGGCCAGGCTGGCGCCGGGCGTGAACAGCGCGGCCACCCCCATGGCCTCCAAGGCGGCGGCGTCGGCCGGGGGGATGATGCCCCCGCCGAACACCAGCACGTCCCCCGCCCCCGCGGCGCGCAGCAGGTCGAGCACCCGGGGGAACAGCGTCATGTGCGCCCCCGACAGGAGGGAGACGCCCACCGCGTCGGCGTCCTCCTGGACGACGGTCGCCGCGATCTGCTCGGGCGTCTGGTGCAGCCCGGTGTAGATCACCTCGAACCCGGCGTCGCGCAGGGCCCGGGCGACGACCTTGGCGCCCCGGTCATGGCCGTCCAGCCCCGGCTTGGCGACGACGACCCGGTACCGTCGCTGCATCAACGCATACTAAGCGGGTGCCTCCTTCCGGCCGCCAGCCGCCCGCCAAGTCGACGCTCCTGCTCACCGGAGTGGGCGGGGTGGTGGCGGGGGTCCTGATCTTCCTGCTCGTGCTGAACCTCACCCGCACCCGATCGGTCGACCAGTCGCGCGACGCCCGCTTCCGCGTGGGCTCGGCCGAGCGGCTCGCTCCCGCCATCGCACGCGACGGGCCGCTGCTGTTCCAGGACCTGCTGGGACGGTCCCGCGACATCTACGTCCAGCACATCGGGGGGGACGACTGGCGGGCCTTCGAGGCCCACTCCCCCGGAGCCCCTCGACGCTGCGTGCTGGCGTGGCGCCAGCAGGAGCGCACGTTCGTCGACCCGTGCGACGGCCGCACGTTCCCGGCCGACGGGACCGGCCTGGCGGCCTACCCCACCGAGGTCGAGGACGGCGTGGTGTTCGTCGACCTCACACCGTGAGGGCCGGGCCGATGTCGAAGGAGTAGATCGAGTAGTTCGGGTTCTGGTTGAAGTTGCGGGGGATGCCGGCGGCGGTCGCCTCCCGCAGGGCGGGGAGGGACTTGCGGGCCGCGGGGTCCTGCCAGGCCCGGAGCAGGGCGCCGGTGAATGCGCCGTTCTGCTGGCCGTCGCGGCTGAACTCCGAGTCCTGGCAGCCCGACAACAGGACGACGGTGGCCGCCAGCGAGGTCAGCCGCTTGGAGGGGATCGTCCGCTGGATCGAACCGTAGAGGTCGGCGTTGGCCTCCTCGGTGGCCTCGGCCACCTCGATCGGGAGCTGCTTGGGGATGCTGAACTCGTCGAGGGCGTCGCCCGGCCGGGCCCGGGTGACGGTGCCGCTGTGGCAGCTGTCGGAGAACACGACGATCCGGACGCCGGGCTTGAACTCCGAGAAGAGGGCGAACAGCTCGTCGTCGAGCAGCTCACGGTCGAACAGGCACCACGTCTCGTCGAGGGCGTCGCTCTCGGGGTCGTCGTCGGGATTGGTGTTGCGGACCTGGCCGCCGTGACCGGAATAGGTGAGGAAGAAGATGTCGCCCGCCTCGAGCTCGCCGGCAACGGCCTTGACCTCGCCGATGACGTCGTTGGCCTTGGCGGCCGCGGTCAGCAGCGGCCCCCGCACCTCGAACCCCTGGCCCTCGGCCAGCCGCTCCATGTCGCGGGCGTCGTTCTCACACGCCCGCAGCTCGCCCCGCCACGGGTTGCCGTTGCCGTCCCGGTAGTGGTCGGGGTCCACCTCGTTGAGCCCGATGTGGAGTGAGATCCCTCGTGCCATGTCCGCCTCCCCCTCGTTCGCCTGCGAGGGAAGAGCTTGGCAGATCGGGGTTTCGTACGCGCCCGTCAGTCGATGTCGAGCTCGGCCACGTCATCCCGCTCGGCGATGGGCGCGAGCAGGGTCGCCAACTCGCCGTCCATGGGTCCGGCCACGTCCGCTTGGACGCGCACCGTGTCGCCGCGGTGGCTGACGGAGAGGTCTCGCACCGTCACGTCCTCCAGTGCCAGGAGGGCGGTGAGCATCTCCGCCGGGTCGGCGCCGGGCGCCATCTCCACCACCACCGTGCTCCGCACCCGGGAGAGCTTGCGGCGGATCCGCTCACGAGGCGTCCGCAGCCCGGCCAGGCTGAGAAGCAGGGCGATGGTCGTGATGGCGGCCGCCACCAGGCTGCCCACGCCGGCGGCCAGGCCCACGGCGCAGGTGACCCAGAGGCTGGCCGCGGTGGTGAGGCCGCTCACGCTGCCGCCGTGCTTGAGGATGGCCCCGCCGCCGAGGAAGCCCACCGCGACGACGACCTGTGAGGCCACCCGGGTGACGTCGACCTGGTAGTTGCTGTCGGCCCGGGGCTGCACGTAGGCGTCGAACCCGTGGACGGAGATGATGCCGAACAGGGCGGCGCCGAGGGCGACGGCGATGTGGGTGCGGAGGCCGGCGGGCTGGTTGGCCGTCTCCCGCTCGAACCCGATCAGGCCGCCCAGGACGAGCGCGGCGAGGATGCGGCCCGCCACCTGGAGGTCGGAGACGGCCGGCTCGACCAGGCCGATCACGGCCGGGCCCGCTTCAGCGGCGCCCACGCCAGCAGGAGGCGCTTCTCGCCGACCGACGGGAACCGGACCACCGCCTCGGCCTTCTCGTCCTCCCCGATGATCTCCAGCACGACGCCCTCGCCCCACTTGCCGTGGACGACGTCGTCGCCGGGCTTCACGTCGAGCGGCGCGGCGCCCGCGGCGCGGGTCGGCCCGAGGCCCCGGCCGCTGCGCAGCGCGGCCTCGACCACACGGTCGCGCACCGACTGGCCGAACCCGCCGGCGCCGGAGGCCGAGCCCAGCCCGCTGCCGTTCCCGGCGCCCCACACCCGGACCTGGTCGTCGTCGCGGCGGCCGCTGCCGGCGCCGCGGCTGCCGGGGGCGATGGTGACGAGGTTGGAGGGGATCTCCTTCACGAACCGGCTGACGGGGTTGTACTGGGTCGAGCCCCACAGGCTGCGGCTCCAGGCGTTGGTGAGCTGGAGCCGGCGCCGGGCCCGGGTGATGGCGACGTAGGCGAGCCGGCGCTCCTCCTCCAGCTCGTCGGGCTCGGAGAGGCTTCGGAGGTGGGGGAACACGCCGTCCTCCAGGCCGATGACGGTGACCACGTCGAACTCGAGGCCCTTGGCCGTGTGGATGGTCATGAGGAGGACCTGTGACCCGTCGCCGTCGACCTGGTCCTGGTCGCTGACCAGGGCGGTGGCCTCGAGGAAGGCGTCGAGCTGCTGGTGCTGGGCGGCCTGGCCCACCAGCTCGGCGATGTTCTCGACCCGGCTCTCGGCCTCGATCGTCTTCTCGGCCTCGAGCTCGGCCAGGTAGCCGCTGCGCTTCAGCACCTCCTCGAGCAGCTGGGCCGGCGGCAGCGGGGCCTGGTCGGGCTGGGCGTCGCCCAGGTCGAGGCCCAGCTCGCCCGTCTCGACGTCGACCGCCTCGCCGGCCAACGTCGTGCGACCCTCGGCCAGCTGGCGGAGCTCGTCGAGCAGCGTGCGGAGCTGGCGGAGCCCGGTGAGGGCGCGGCCGGTGACGCCGGCCTCCTCGGCCCGCTGGAGGGCGTCGCCGAAGCTGATCCCCTGGGCGGCGGCGAAGGCGTCGAGCCGGGCCAGGC
>JBKHXX010000028.1:0-31209 GCA_046565765.1 Acidimicrobiia bacterium
TACGATGGCCCTCCCATGAGCGACGGACGGCTGCTCCACGTCAACGTCTCGCCCGGCGGCGTGCCGAAGCGGCCGGTCCCCGAGGCGCGCGTGGGCCGGCTCGGGGTCGAGGGCGACCGGCAGGCCGACGCCACCGTCCACGGCGGGCCGCATCGGGCGGTCTCCATCCTCGGCATCGAGGCCATCCGGCGGGTGGCGGCCGAGGGCCATCCGATCGCTCCCGGCACCACCGGCGAGAACCTGACCACCGAGGGCTTCGACGTCTCCGCCCTGCCGGTCGGCACGCGTCTCCAGATCGGCGACGGGGTGGTCGTGGAGCTCTCCAGCCCGGCGAACCCGTGCCGCACGATCCGCCACTCGTTCCGGGATCTGCGCTTCGGCCGCCTGGCGATCGCCACCCATGCCGCCGACAGCCGGATGTACGCGCGCGTCGTGCGCGAGGGCATGGTGCGCCCGGGTGACCCGATCCGGATCTGGCCGCCGGCCGACGACCGCGCCGAGCGTCATCTGCTCGCCTCGCGCCTCGACCGCGCCGAGCGGTCGTCGACGCTGGCGTTGTGGCGCGCCGCGGCGGCGGGCGGTGCGGAGCTCGGCATCGTCGACGACGGGGAGCTGGCAATCTGCGCGGGCCGGTCGTTGCCCGGCCCGGTCTTCAACCTTGGCCTCGGCTTCGCCTCCCTGCCGAACCTCGTGGCCCGGGCGGTCGAGCACTTCCGCGCCCACGACGTCACCGGTTGGGTGTGGGCCGACGCGCCGCCGTGGCCGGCGGCCATCGTCGACGCGACCGCCACGTACGCGGCCGCGCGACCGGCCGAGGTCGACGCTGCGCCGGCGCCGGACGGCGTCGTCATTCGCGAGCTCGGCCGGCACGAGGTCGAACCATGGGCCGAGGTCGTCGTCGAGGCCGCCGGGTTGACAGGCTCGGTGGCCGACGCCTGGCGGGCCCTCGAGCCGCACCTGGCGCTCGCCCCGCACGACCACCGTTTCGTGGCCGAGGCAGGCGGGCGCGTCGTCGGCGCCGGCCTGCTCCACACCCACCACCACGTCGGATGGCTCCGGGCCGGCACCGTGCTGGCGTCCCACCGCGGGCGCGGCATCCAGCGCGCCCTCATCGCGGCCCGCGTCGAGCGCGCCGCATCGCTCGGCTGCGACCTCGTCGGCGCCTCGGCGGAGGCCGGCGGCAGCTCGGCGCGGAACGTCGAGCGGATGGGGATGCGCGCGGTAGCCCGTCGGCAACGCTACCGGGTGCCGGCGCCGACCTGAGCCACGCGGCGGGCCGCGGAGCGCGCCACCGGTGCCGTGCGCAGCGGCTCCGGGATGCGAGGCAGCAGCCGGCGGCTGGCAGCGGCAAGGCGCTCCATGCCTCGCTCGCGAGCCGCGGACCAGCCGATCCCGTACTGGCGCCGGATCTGGTCGGGCAGGGTCGCGATCGAGACGAGGTGGGCGAGGTCCCAGACGGCGCGCGGCGGGAATCGGCTGGGGTACAGGACGGTGCGGGCGATGCGTCGCGCATCGTCGGTGACCCGGACGCGCCCGTCCGCGACCATGGCCGCCATCCACTCCCGCAACGCGCCGATGGTCGGCGGCATCGACCCCTCCGGGATGCCGAGCGCAAGGCCGACCCGCGCGCTCTCCTCGTGGTAGCGCTGCTCGTCGCCCGGGCGCAGTGGCGTGACGAAGCGGGAGTACACGCGGAGGGCGGTATCGACGAGCGTCGCATGCACCCAGAGCAGTGCCTCCGGATCCAGGGCCGAGTAGGCGACGCCGTCGTCACGCCGGCCACGGACCGACCGATGGATGGCGTTGACGCGCCGGATGGCTGCCAGCGCCTCGGATCGGCTGCCGAACACCACCCGGAAACTGCTGTCGAGCGTGCGGAACAGCCGCCCGAACGGATCGGTGGCATAGGTCGAGTGCTGGGCCACGCCGGCGGCGACGCTGGGATGCGCGGCCTGAAGCAGCAGCGCGCATGACCCGCCGGCCAGGACGACGAGCTCGCGGTCGATGCGCCACGAGACGGAGCCGGGACCGAACAGCCCGTCCGCCTCCGTTCGGGGTGCGGTCACCGGAACGAGGCGGCCAGGGTTCCCCGCGGATGGCGCGGCTCGTTGAAGATCGCGCGGAACGCGATCCCGGCCACGACGCCGGCCACGAAGCCGCCGATGTGGGCCATGTACGCCACCCCGCCGGCGGTCTCCTCGCTCACCGCGAACGCGCCGAGGCCGTTGATGAACTGGAGCACGGCCCACATGCCGATGGCGACGATGGCCGGAACCGGCAGCAGCACGCGGAACAGGAAGACGGTGACCCGGTTGGTGGGGAACATGACGAGGTAGGCGCCGAGCACGCCGGAGATGGCGCCCGAGGCTCCGAGCGTGGGGATGACCGAACCGGTGTCAACCAGTATCTGGGCGAAGCTGGCGATGATGCCGGCGACGACGTAGAAGACGAGGTACAGCCCATGCCCGATGCGATGCTCGACGTTGTCGCCGAAGATCCACAGGAACAGCATGTTGCCGCCGAGGTGCAGGAACCCCCCGTGCAGGAACATCGAGTACAGGACCGCCAGCCACACCTGCTTGTCGGGGAAGTAGCCGTCCCGGCGGGTGAGCGGGCTGGTGCGGTCGCAGGCGGTGTCGTCGCCGATGCGAGAGTCGATCGTCCGGCCGATCTCCTCCTCCGAGAGTGGGCGGCCCTCGACCACCTCGCAGGGGATGGCCGCGTACCGGTAGGCGAAGCGGGCCTGCTCGCTGTCGTCGCTCTCGGTGGGCCGCTGCACGAACAGGAAGACCACGATGTTGAGGGCGATCAGGACCACGGTGACGTACGGGAAGTGCCGCGTCGGGTTGTAGTCCTTGAGGGGGATCACGCGGGGGCGAGCGTACCCCCGGGGCGGCCGGGCCCAACCGGGGCCCACTGGTAGCCTCGGGCCATGGCTCGCGACGACCTGTTCCGGCGCTCGTTCGAAGCGGGGACGGCGTTCCTCGACATGACCCGGGAGAAGGCGGAGGCCCTCGTCAAGGACTTGGTCAAGGCGGGTGAGGTCAAGAAGGGCAAGGCCTCGAAGCTCATCGACGAGGTCGTCGAGCGCAGCCGGCGCAGCACCGAGGAGCTGGTCCAGATCATCCGCCGGGAGATCACCGAGCAGGTCTCCGCCCTGGGCCTGGCCACCAAGGACGACCTCGACGCCCTCGAACGCCGCCTGGCGGGCGGGGACGGCGGCGCCACCGGCCCCGCCACCGAGGTGCCGCCCGTGGTGGAGGCGGTGCCGGGGACGGCCGCGCCCACCCCCGAGGCACCGGGCGAGCCGGCCGGGGGAGAGGCGCAGCTCACCGGGGCCAGGGCCGCAGCCGGGGCCAAGAAGGCAGCCAAGGCCCGGGCGCCCCGCAAGAAGGCGGCCGGCTCCGCCGGCCCCCCCACCAGCCCGCCCGCCGGCCCGCCCGCCGACCCGCCCACCGGGGGCTGACCCGCTGCGCCGCCGGCTCGACCAGGAGCTGGTGCGGCGGGGGCTCGCCACCAGCCGGGAACGGGCGCAGTCCGACATCGCCGCCGGCCGGGTGCTCGTGGCCGGGGCGGTCGCCGACAAGCCGGCACGCCTGGTCGACCCAGGCGAGCCGCTCGAGGTCCTCGGACCGCCGCCCCGGTTCGTCAGCCGGGGTGGGGAGAAGCTCGACGCCGCCCTCGACCGCTTCGCCGTCGCCGTGGCCGGCCGCACCGCCCTCGACGCCGGCGCCTCCACCGGCGGGTTCACCGACTGCCTCCTCCAGCGGGGGGCGGCGTCGGTGATCGCCGTCGACGTGGGGCACGGCCAGCTCGACCACCGCCTCCGCACCGACCCCCGGGTCTCCGTCCGGGAGCGCACCAACGTCCGCCACCTGCGCCTCGACGAGCCCGTCGACCTGGTCGTGGCCGACCTGTCGTTCATCTCCCTCCGCACCGTGGCCACCGCCCTGGTGGGGGCGGCCCGGGCGGGGCCCGACGGCGGCGACCTGGTCGTGCTGGTCAAGCCCCAGTTCGAGGCGGGGCGGGTGGAGGTGTCCCGGGGCCGGGGGGTCGTGCGCGACCCGGCCACGTGGGCGGCGGCGGTCCAGGGCGTACAAACCGCCTTCGCCGCCGCCGGAGCCGCGATGATGGGGCTCATGGTCTCGCCCCTGCTGGGCGCCGAGGGCAACGTCGAGTTCCTGGCCCACCTCCGGCGGGAGCCCGCCCCGGCCGCCCCGGCCGCCCCCGCCGCCCCGGCCGTCGACATCGCGGCCGTGGTCGCCGCCGCCGCCCCGGCCACATGACCACCGTCCTGCTCGTCGTCAACGAGAGCAAGCCGCGGGCGGCCGAGCTGGCCCGCCAGGCCGCGGCCCGCCTCGACGACGAGGGCCACGCCGTGCGCCTCCCCAAGGCGGACGCGCACGCCGCCGGGCTCGACGAGCACGGCATGGAGGCCGGTCCGGCCCTGGTGGACGGGGTCGACCTGGCCGTGGCCCTGGGCGGCGACGGCACCATGCTGCGGGCCGTCCACCTGGCCGCCCCCGCCGCCATCCCCGTGCTGGGCGTCAACCTGGGCCGCCTGGGCTACCTGGCCGTGCTGGAGGCGGAGAACCTCTGGACCGCCCTGGACCGCTTCCTGGCCGGCGACTCCGGGATCGAGGAGCGCACGATGCTGTGCGTCAGCGTCGAGGGGCGCACACCCGCGCCGCCGCCACATCTGGCCCTCAACGAGGCGGTCCTCGAGCACGGCGGCGCAGGCCACACCGTCCACCTGGCGGTGGGGATCGGCGGGCGCCCCTTCACCAGCCACGTGGCCGACGCCCTCATCGTCGCCACACCCACCGGCTCCACGGCGTACTCGTTCTCGGCCGGC
This sequence comes from Acidimicrobiia bacterium, assembly GCA_046565765.1. Classification (GTDB taxonomy): domain Bacteria; phylum Actinomycetota; class Acidimicrobiia; order Acidimicrobiales; family AC-14; genus JBFMCT01. The sequence continues at coordinate 4,856 of JBKHXX010000028.1, forward strand.
GGCCCCATCGTCTCCCCTCGCCACCACGCCCTGGTGGTGACCCCGGTGGCGCCCCACACGCCGTTCACCCGGAGCCTGGTCGTGCACCCCGACGAGCCGGTGCGGGTGGAGGTGCTCGACCACCGGGGCGCCATCCTCTCCGTGGACGGGCAGGAGATGGGCCGCCTGGGCAAGGGCGAGGCGCTGGTGGGCACGGTGGCGCCCGTGCCCGCCCGGTTCGTCACCTTCGGCGAGGGCGACTTCTACGGGGTGCTGAAGGCGAAGTTCGGCCTGGCCGACCGCTGATGCTGCTCGAGCTGCACGCCCGCGACCTCGGCGTGATCGCCGACCTGACCCTGGTGTTCGGTCCGGGGATGACGGCGGTGACGGGTGAGACGGGGGCGGGCAAGACGCTGGTCGTCGAGGCCATCCAGCTCCTGGTGGGGGAGCGGGCCGAGCCCCTGCTGGTGCGGGCGGGCGCCGACGAGGCCCGGGTGGAAGGACGGTTCGAGCTCGACGGCGACGAGGTGGTCGTGGCGAGGGTCGTCCCCCGCACCGGCCGGTCGCGGGCCTACCTCGACGGCCGGCTGGCCAGCGCGGCCGAGCTGGCCGAGGTGGGCGCCCGCCTGGTCGACCTCCACGGCCAGCACGCCCACCAGTCGCTGCTCTCGGTGCGGGCCCAGCGGGAAGCCCTCGACCGCTTCGGGGCGGTCGACTCGACCGCCCTGCGGGCCGCGACCGCTCGCCTGGCGCGCGTCGACGCCGACCTGGCCGCCCTCGGCGGGGACGAGCGGTCGCGGGCGCGGGAGGCCGACCTGCTGCGCTACCAGCTGGCCGAGCTCGACGCCGCCGCCGTCGACGGCCCCGACGAGGAGGACCGCCTGGAGGCCGAGGACGACCTGCTGGCCGGAGCCGAGGCCCACCGGGAGGCGGCCGAGTCGGCCTACGCCGCCCTCGCCTCCGACGGCGGGGCCATCGACGCCGCCGGCGCCGCGGTGGCCGCCCTCGCCGGCCACCGACCCTTCGCCGAGCTGGAGGTCCGCATGCGGGCCCTGGCCGCCGAGCTCGGCGAGATGGCAGCCGACGTCCGCCACGCGGCCGAGGTGGTGGTGGTCGACCCCGAGCGGCTGGACGAGGTGCGCCGCCGCCGGCGACTGCTGTCCGACCTGCGGCGCAAGTACGGTGAGCGGTTGTCCGACGTCCTCGAGTACCAGGTCCAGGCGAGGGCGCAGCTGGCAGCGCTGGAGCACCACGGCGAGCGAGCGCAGGCGCTGGAAGCGCAACGAGCGGAGGTGGTGGCTGAAGTGGCCGAGGCCGCAGCTGGGGTGGCCGCGGCGCGCCGGGCCGCCGCGCCCCGGCTGGCCGCCGCGGTGGCCGAGCGCCTGGCGACCCTGGCCATGGCCGGGGCCCGTCTGGAGGTCGCCGTGGACGGGCCCGACCCGGCCGACGACGTCACGTTCCTGCTGGCCGCCAACGCCGGGTCTCCGCCCCTGCCCCTGGCCAAGGTGGCCTCGGGCGGCGAGCTGGCCCGTACCATGCTCGCCCTCCGCCTCGCCCTCGGCCCGGGCGCGGCCGGCGGCCCGCAGGCGGACACGGTGGTCTTCGACGAGGTCGACGCCGGCATCGGCGGGCAGGCGGCCCTGGCGGTGGGACGGGCCCTGGCCGAGGTGGCGACCGGCCCGACCGGCGCCGACCGCCGCCGGCAGGTCCTGGTCGTCACCCATCTCCCCCAGGTGGCCGCCTTCGCCGACGCCCAGGTGGCAGTATCGAAGCAGGAGCGGGGGGGCGCCACGACGGCCTCCGCCCACACGTTGACGGCGGAGGAGCGCGTGGTCGAGCTGTCGAGGATGCTCTCGGGCCAGCCCTCCAGCGCCACCGCCCGTGACCACGCCGAGGAGCTGCTGGCCACCGCCACCGCCGCCCGGCAGAAGGCTCGCTGATGGCCGACGCCAGCCCCAGTCCGAACGGCAACGCCAACGGCAACGGCAACGGGGCCGGCTCCCGGGCGCGCTCGCTCCGCCGCAGCCGGCCCGTCCTCGTCCGCGACGTGCCCGAGGCCGGCCTGGTCGAGGGACCGGCCCGGGTCGACCGCCGCACCAAGACGCTGCTCACCCGCCTCCAACCCGCCGAGGTGGCCGTCATCGACCACCTCGACCTCGACCGCCTGGCTGCCGAGGGCCTGCTCACCTCGGGCGCCGCCGCGGTGGTCAACGCCTCGCGCTCGATCTCGGGCCGCTACCCCAACATGGGCCCGCTCCTGCTGGTGGCGGCCGGCATCCCCCTCGTCGACGACGTGGGCCAGGCCGTCATGGAGGCGGTGAAGGAGGGCGACGTGGTGACGGTGTCGGGCGACCGGGTGCTGGTCGACGGCCACGTCGTGGGCACCGGCACCCGCCACACCCTCGAGTCGCTGGAGGAGCAGATCGAGGCGTCCAAGCTGCGGGTGGGGGCGGAGTTGGAGCGGTTCGCCGAGAACACCCTCGAGTACCTCCGCCGCGAGCACCACCTCCTCACCGACTCGCCCGACCTGCCCAAGCTGGGCATCGACCTCACCGGCCGCCACGTGCTGGTCGTCGTCCGGGGCGGGCTGGGGTGGAAGGAGGACCTGGCCGCCCTGCGGGCCTACATCCGGGAGATCCGCCCGGTGATGATCGGGGTGGACGGGGGGGCGGACGCCATCGTGGAGGCCGGCTACCGGCCCGACCTCGTCATCGGCGACTTCGACTCCGTCCGGGACGAGACGCTCCGCGCCGTCTGCCGCCACGCCGGCACCCACCGCGGCGCCCCCCTCATCGTCCACGCCTACCCGGGTGGCGACGCCCCCGGCGCGGCCCGCCTCGACGCCCTCGGCCTGCCCTACACGGTGTTCGAGGCGGCGGGCACGAGCGAGGACATCGCCATGCTCCTGGCCTACGAGAAGCGGGCCGAGCTCATCGTGGCCGTGGGCACCCACGCCTCCATGGTCGAGTTCCTGGACAAGGGCCGGGCGGGCATGGCCTCCACCTTCCTCGTCCGCCTCAAGGTCGGGCCCATCCTGGTGGACGCCAAGGGCGTGAGCCGGCTGTACCAGAGCCGGGTGCGCAAGGGCGACCTCGCCTTCCTGGTGGTCGCCGCCCTCGTCGCCATGCTGGTCGTCGCGATCGTGGCCCAGCCCATCCACGTGTTCTTCGACGCCCTCTGGCTGTACCTCACCGACACCTGGCGCTCACTCTTCGGGTAACCGCTCCGTGATCAACCTCCGCTACCACATCGTCTCGCTGGTGGCCGTGTTCCTCGCCCTGGCCCTCGGGATCGTCATGGGCTCGACGGTCATCGACAAGGCCATCGTCGACGAGCTGCGCGACCGGGTGGAGTCGGTCGGCAACCGGGCCAGCAACACCGACCGGGTCAACAGCGAGCTGCGCACCCGGCTGGAGACGATGGAGGGCTTCGCCTCCGAGGCGCGCGACCAGCTGGTGCTGGGCCGCCTGCGGGGCGTGCCAGTGCTGGTGGTGGCCGTCCAGGGCGTCGACCGCGAGCCGGTGGAGGACGTGCGCGACGCCCTCGCCACCGCCCAGGCCGTTCCCGCCGGCACCCTCCTGTTCACCAACAAGCTCCGCCTCGACAACGAGGGCGACGCCCGGGCCCTGGCCACCGCGGTGGGGGCCAACCCGGGTGCGGGCAGCGACGCCATCCGCCGCCAGGCCCTGACCCGGGTGGCCGCCGTGCTCGACGGCACCGCCAGCGACGGCAGCCTGCTCCCGGCCCTGGCCGCGGCCGGGTTCATCGGCTACGAGCCGCCCTCCTCGGCCACCACCACGACCACCCTCGGGCTCTCGTCGTTCCCGGTGCCCAACCTGCGCATGGTGCTGGTGTCGGGGGCGGGCGCCGAGGTCGGCGACGACCGCGTCGGCCTCCCCTTCGCCCAGGCCCTCCTCGCCCAGACGCCGGCCACGGCGGCCAGCGGCCTGGCCGTGGCCCGGTTCGTGGCCGCCGAGAGCGGGCGGGACACCCCGGGCGGCCGGGCCGTCTTCGTCGGCCAGCTGCGCAGCGACGCCACCGTCGGCCCACGGCTGTCCACCGTCGACAACCTCGAGTCGCCCATCGGCCAGGCCGCCGCCGTCCTCGCCCTGGCCGAGGTGGACGACGGGCGCACCGGGCACTACGGGCGCGGCCCGGGCGCCCAACGCCTCCTGCCCTCGCTGGAGCCGTAGAGGTGGGCGCTCGCCCCGTCACGACCGAGGCGCGCCGTGCGGCCGGCGGCCGGGGCCTGCTGGGCTCCACCGCCGCCGTCACCGCCGGCAACCTCGCCTCCCGGATCACCGGCTTCCTGCGGGTGCTCGCCGTCGGGCTGGCGCTGGGGACGACGTTCGCGGGCAACACCTACCAGACCGCCAACCTCGTCTCCAACGTGCTGTTCGAGCTGCTGGCTGCGGGCCTGCTGTCGTCGGTGCTGGTGCCCCCCTTCGTCCGCCTGCTCGACGAGGGGCGGGCGCGGGACGCCGAGCGGCTGGCGGGGGCGGTGCTGGGCGTCACCCTGGCTGCCCTGGGCGGCGTGCTGGTGCTCGCCCTGCTGGGGCGGCCGCTCATCATGCGGGCCCTCACGGTGGCGGTGGAGGACCCCGTCGTCCGCCGCCAGGAGGTGGCGCTGGGCTCGTTCCTCCTGCTCTTCTTCCTGCCCCAGCTGGTGCTGTACGCGGTGGGGGCGGTGGCCACCGGCCTGCTCCACGGCGCCCAGCGGTTCGCGGCCGCCGCCTTCGCCCCCGTGGCCAACAACATCGTCGTCATCGCCACCATGGGGGCCTTCGCCGCCCTGCACGGCGGCCGCCCCGGGCTGGACCTGGCCACCAGCGAGAAGCTCGTCCTGGCCCTGGGGACGACGGCCGGCGTGCTGGCCATGAGCGTCGTGCCGGTGGTGGCGCTGCGGCGGGCCGGCCTGCGGCTGCGGCCCGCCTGGGACCCCCGCCATCCCGGGCTGCGCACGCTCGCCCGCGACGGCGCCTGGGCCGCCGGCCTGCTCTCCGCCACCCAGCTGCTGCTGGTCGCCAGCCTGGTGCTGGCCAACCGGGTGGAGGGCGGGGTGGTCGCCTTCCACATCGCCTTCCAGGTCTTCCTCCTGCCCTTCGCCCTGGCCGCCCACCCGGTCAGCACCGCCCTCTACCCCCGCCTCGCCTCCGCGGCCGCGGGCCGCCGCTGGGCCGAGTTCCGCCGCGACCTCCGGGGCGGCGGCGCCACGCTGGCGTTCCTGGTCCTGCCTGCGTCCGCCCTGATGGCGGCGGTGGCCGGCCCCGCCCTCCGGGTCCTGCGCCTCGGCAACCTCGACGAGGCGGGCGCCCGGCTGGCCGGCTCGCTGGTCGCCGCCTACGCCGTGGGCCTGGCCGGCTACGCCGCCTTCTACCTGCTGGTGCGGGCCTCCTACGCGGCGGGCGACACCCGCACGCCCACCGTGGTGGGCACGGCCGTGGCCGCCGGCGGCGCGGTGCTCACCGTCGTCCTGTTCGCCGCCGGCGGGGACGGCCCGGGCCGCCTGGCCGCCCTCGGCTGGGGCCACTCGGTCGCCTACGTGGCCGGGGCGGCCGCCCTGGCGACGGTCCTGGCCCGCCGCACGCCCGGCCGGTCCGCCTCGAGCCGGCCCGGCGACACCCCGCTCGTCCCGGCCCTGGCCCGCAGCGGGGCGTGCGCGCTGGCTGCCGGCGGGGCGGCGTGGACGGTGGCCGAGGGGTTCGGCGGAGGGCGGGGCGAGGCGGTGGCCGCCGTCCTCTGCGCCACCGCGGTGGGCGGGGCGACGTACCTGCTGCTCCAGCGGGCCCTGGGGGCGCCGGAGCTGGCCTGGCTCCGGGGCGGGCGGCCGTGAGCGCGGCCACCGCGGCCCCGCCGGGCAGGCCCGTCGTCGCCCTGGTCCCGGCCAAGGACGCCGAGCTGACCGTCCGGGCCACCGTCGCCGCCCTCCTCGGCCTGCCCGAGGTGGACGAGGTGGTGGTCGTCGACGACGGGTCCACCGACGCCACCAGCGAGGTGGCCAGGGCGGCCGGGGCGTGGGTGCTGCAGCTCCCCACGAACCGGGGCAAAGGCGGGGCCGTCGAGGCCGGGGTCAACCTGGCGCCCCACGCCGGCACCTACCTCCTGGTCGACGCCGACGTGGGCGCCACCGCGGCCGAGGTGCACGCCCTGCTGCGCCCCGTCCTGGCTGGCGAGGCCGACATGGCCGTCGGCGCGCTCCCCTCCGCCCGGGGCAGGGGCGGCTTCGGCCTGGTGCGGTCCACTGCCGCCGCCGCCGTCCGCCTCGCCTCGGGCATGCGCCCCCAGGCCCCGCTGTCGGGCCAGCGAGCGGTCAGGGGCGAGCTCCTGCGCTCGCTCGACCTGGCCCCCCGCTTCGGCCTCGAGGTGGCCCTCACCGTCGACGCCCGCCGGGCCGGCGCCCGCGTCGTCGAGGTCCCTGTCGAGATGGACCACCACCACACCGGTCGCAGCCTGGCCGGCTTCCGCCACCGGGCCCGCCAGGGCGCCGACATCGCCACCGCCCTGTGGCCCCGCCTCACCAACACCGCCACCCGCCTGGCCCTGGCCGGGCTGGCCCTGGTCCTGGTCGTGGGGGCGGTGCTGTGGTCGGGGGGACGGTGGGAGGCGGACAGCGTCCCCCTCGGCCAGCGCCCCACCAAGGTGCTGCTGTTCGGCATGCCCGGCCTGCACTGGGACGAGGTGGGCACCGGCCGGCTGCCCAACCTCGACCGGCTGCTGGACCAGGGCGCGCTGGCGGCCATGACCGTGCGCACCCTGTCCAAGGAGCCCTCGCCGGTGGAGGCCTACGCCACGCTGGGGGCGGGGGCCCGGGTCCGGGCCGGCCCGGTGGCAGAGGAGGCCACGGGGGCGGGCGGGCCGGTCACCGTGCCCGGGGCGGCCCAGGTGCGGGACGGGGCGGGCCGCTACGTCCCCTCCGAGCCGGGCGCCCTGGGCGACGCCCTCCACGCCGCCGGCCTGCGCACCGCGGTCGTCGGGACGGCCGACACCCCGCCCAACCTCGTCGGCCTCACCGACATCGAGCCGGTCCGCCGCACGGTGGCCGTGGGCCTCATGGACAGCGCCGGCCGGGTGGACGGGGGGTCGGTCGAGCCCACCGACCTGCTCATGCACGACCGCTTCGCCGCCTTCCAGGAGCGGGCCGACCCCGACCGCATCGCCCTGCGCACCTCGCAGGCCCTCGAGCAGGCCGACGTGGTGCTCGTCGACCCGGGCGACCTCGACCGGGCCGCCGACCTCCAGGGCATCGCCCCGCCGCTGTTCGCCGACCGCTACCGGGCCCGGGCCCTCGATCTCACCGACGACCTCCTCGGGCGCCTCGTCGACGAGGCCCCGCCCGGAACGCTGGTGATGGTCGTGTCGCCCGTCCCCCCGGCCGACGAGTGGCGGCTGACGCCCCTCGTCATGGCCGGCCCCGGAGTGGCCGAGGGCTACGTCCACTCGCCCTCCACCCGCCGCCTCGGCCTGGTCACCCTCACCGACGTCGCCCCCACGATCCTCTCCGTCCTGGGCGCCCCCGTGCCGGGCGACATGATCGGCCACGCCCTGCGGGTCCACCCCACGGCCGACGCCGACCCCGGCCGCCTGGGCCGCCTCGACCGCGACATCGCCTTCCGGGAGCGCATCTACCTCCCCGTCACCCTCGCCTTCATCGCCTTCCAGGCCGTCGCCTACGGCGTCATCGCCCTGGCAGTGGCCCGCTCGCCCCGCCCCCGCTGGGCCTACGCCCTGCGCGACGTGGCCCTGGCCATCGCCGCCTTCCCGCTGGGCACGCTCCTGTTCCGCGCCGTCACCCCCTTCGCCCCCGGCCTGGGCGACGCCGGCGTGGCCCTCCTTCCCCTCGCCATCCTCGCCGTGGTGCTCGTCGCCCGGCAGGCCCGCCGCTCGCCGCTCGCTCCCCTGGGGTGGGTCTTCGCCGCCACCGTCGCCGTCCTCCTGGCCGACGTGGCCACCGGCGGGCGGCTCCAGGTGGGCGGGCTGCTGGGCTACTCGCCCCAGAGCGCGGGACGGTTCTACGGCCTGGGCAACACCACCTTCGCGGTGCTGGCCGCCTGCACGGTCCTGGTGGCGGCCCTGCACGTCCAGCGCCGGGGACGGAAGGGCCTGGCCGCGGTGGCCTGCCTGTTCGTGCTGGTCGTGGTGGTGGACGGGGCTCCTGGCCTGGGTGACGACGTGGGCGGCATCCTCACCCTCGTCCCCGTGTTCGGGCTCACGTTCCTGGCCCTGGCCGGCCGGCGCCTGACGTGGAAGCTGGTCCTGGGCGTGGGCGTCCTCTCCCTCGCCGTGCTGGCCGCGGCCACGGCCGTCGACCTCCTGCGTCCCCCCGAGTCGCGCACCCACCTGGGCCGGCTGGCCGCCGACACCTGGCAGCACGGGGGCGAGGAGCTGCGCACCACCGTCGCCCGCAAGACGGCGGCCAACCTGCGCCTGCTGCGCCAGACGCCGTGGGCGTGGGCGGTACCGGTGATCGCCGGGTTCCTGCTGTGGGTGCTGGCCGTGCGCCGGCGCTGGTCGGAGCTGCTGCCCCCGGGGTCGCCGCTGCGCATCGGCGTGGTGGGCGCCCTGGCCGCCGGTCTCCTCGGCTTCGCGGTCAACGACTCGGGGATCGTGGTGACCGCCCTCGTCCTCGTCGAGGTCGGGCCGGTGCTGGCCGTGCTCGCCCTGGGGACGCCGGGGGCCCGGCCCCTGCCCGCCTCCCCGGTCCTGCTCGAACCCACCGGCGACGCCCCCAACCGGCGATCGCTCGCCACCCCCCAGGGCTGAGCGGTGGGCGCCCTGGTGGCGGCCCTGGCCGTCGGGTTCGTGGCCGGACGGGTGGCGTGGCTCGCGTCCCGCCCGTGGTTCGCCCAGCCCGGCCTGACCCGGCCCAACTACCGCAACCACTACCTCCCCACCGCCACCGGGATCGTCCTGGCCCTCGCCCTGCTCCTGGTCGAGGCGGGACGCACGGCGGCGGCCACCTTCGGGCTGGGCGACGGCGCCGCCGCCCAGGGGGCGCGCCTGCTCACCGTGGCGGCCGTGCTCGGCTTCTGCCTGCTGGGGGCGGTGGACGACGTGGCCGGCTCGGGCGAGCACCGCGGCTTCCGCGGCCACCTCCTGGCCCTGGCCACCGGGCGGGTGACGACCGGCCTGTTCAAGCTTCTCGGGGGGGCGGCGGTGGCAGTCCTGGTCGTCGGGCCGGTCGCCGCCGGCTCACCCCGGCGGCTGTTCACCGACGCCGCCCTCGTCGCCCTGGCCGCCAACCTCGGCAACCTCCTCGACCGCGGCCCGGGCCGCACGGGCAAGGCCGCCCTCGCCTGCTTCGCCCTGCTGGTGGTCCTGGCCGGGGCCGACTCGGAGCTGACCGGCGTGGCGGTGGTCGTGGGCGCGGCTGCGGCCCTGCTGGTCGACGACCTCCGTGAGCGGCTCATGCTGGGCGACGCCGGGGCCAACCCCCTCGGGGCCGCCCTCGGCCTGGGCGTGGTGCTGGCGGCCGGCCCTGCCGCCCGGGACGTGACCGCCCTCGTGCTCGTCGTCCTGAACCTCCTGGGCGAGGTCGTCTCCTTCAGCCGGGTGATCGACGCGGTGCCGCCGCTGCGGGCCCTCGACCGCCTGGGGACGCTCAGGCGGGGCGCCGCCGCCCGGTCCCGGCGAGGGCCGCCAGCCGCCGGCTGATCTCCTCCGCCCGTGCCGCGACGCCGTCCCGCCCCGACGCCGCCAGCTCCTCCAGCACCGGGCGGGGGTCCACCAGCCGCACCACCGAGGCCACCGAGGCGGCGGCCCCCGTTCCGTCCCCGGTCGCGTCCACCATGCTCCCCAGCGCTCCCAGCAGCACGGCCAGCTCGTCGTCGGCCAGCTCCCGCCCGTGGTCGACCAGCAGCTCCACCACCGCGTCCAGGCCCACCACGGGCGAGGCGTCGGCCAGGGCCTCCAGCAGGGCCAGCCGCACCCGCCTGCTCTCCACCGAGAGCACCAGCCCGCACAGCTCGGAGGTGAGCAGGTCGAGGCCGGCTTCGTCCACGTCGGGCGAGGCGAGGGCCTGGGCCAGCTCCGCCACCGCGGCCACCGCGTCGCCCTCCTCCCCGCCCCCCACCTGAGCCACCAGGTCGTCCAGCTCCCGCCCCAGGCCGGGCACCGCGGGCGGGCCGGTGGTGTCGGGGGCGGTGCCGGCCGCGTCGGTGGCGGACGTGTCGGGCAGGCCCACGTCGGGGGCGGACGCCAGCCCGTTCAGCCGGTCGATCATCGCCCGCAGGCGGCCGTGGTTCAGCCGGTCGAAGCGCAGCGCCAGGCGGGGCAGCTCGACGTGGTCGTTCCCTGCCGTCTCCGCCGGCAGCGGCCCGGTGGCCTCGATCCCGCCCGCCACGCAGATGTCGGCGAACTCCTCGTTGAGCCGGCCCAGCTCGTCGGCGGTGGGTGCGGCCCGCAGGCGCACGACCAGCGTGGAGCCGACGTAGCGCATCGAGTGGTAGTTGCGGTAGAAGCCGAGCACCTCGCCCACCGCGTCCTCGACGTTGTCGGTCAGGTGGTACAGGTCGAAGTCGTCCTCGGAGATGAGGCCCCGGGCCGCCACCTCCTCGTGGAGGAAGTGCTCCCAGGCCCGCCAGTACGTCCCGCCCGGCACCTCCAGCAGCACCAGGGGGGCGAGCGACGCCTTGCCCGTCTGGAGCAGGGTCAGCAGCTCGAACGTCTCGTCGAGCGTGCCGAACCCGCCAGGCAGCACCACGAAGCCGGCCGACTCCTTCATCAGCATGAGCTTGCGGGTGAAGAAGTACTTCATCGACACCAGCCGGGAGTCGCCGGCGATGAACGGGTTGGCCTCCTGCTCGAAGGGCAGGCGGATGTTGACCCCGATGGTCCGCTCCGGGCCCGCCCCCTCGGCTCCCGCCTGCATGATCCCGGGGCCCGCCCCCGTCACCACCATCCAGCCCCGCGCGGCCAGGGCGGCGGCCAGGTCGCGGGTCTGGACGTAGAGGGGGTCGTCGGGGAGGGTGCGGGCCGAGCCGAAGATGGTGATCTTGGGCACGTGGCGGTAGGGCTTGAACACCCGGAACGCCTGGCGCATCTCCTTGAGGGCGGAGTTGGTGATCTTCAGGTTGAGGCGGTCGACGTCGTCGCCGGCCATGCGCACGACCGTCGTCAGCATCTCGAACAGCAGGTCGAGGTCGTCGGGGTCGACGACCCGCCCGTCGAGCAGCTCCAGCAGGCGCCGGTCGAGGGCGCCGTCGCCGGTGCGCCGGCGGGGGAGGCGGGCCATCAGCGGCCGACCGCCACGACCAGCTGGGAACAGGCGGCCACCAATGCACCGTACCGCCGCTCCGACCCGTTGTTTGCTCCCCTCGCGACCGGGGAACGCCGATCACATGTCCGCCTGGAGCCTTCTCGCCGTTCCCGTCTGCCTCGCCATCGTCGTGGGCCTGCTCTGGGGTGTCGCCTGGTTCGAGCAGCGCATGCTGTCGCCGCGCTCGATGATCCTCTACACCGCCCGCTCCCGCCACGCCGGCCCCGACACGGTGGAGATCCTCGTGGCGGCCCAGTCGGAGCGGCTCCTGAAGAACCTCAACCGGTAGCGGCCCGGCCCACCCTCCCGTACAGGGTGGTGCGCTGGGCCAGGGGCCGCCCCAGCGGTTCCACGATGGCGGCGAAGTCGTGTTCGTCCATGCGCTGGCCGTGTGACGCCCCCGCCGCCCGGGAGATGTTCTCGTCGACCAGGGTGCCGCCCAGGTCGTTGACCCCTGCCTGCAGCGCCTGGCGCGCCCCGTCCATCCCCATCTTCACCCACGACACCTGCACGTTGGGCACGAGCGGGCCGTAGGCGATGCGCCCCACGGCGTGCATCAGCAGAGCCTCCCGGAACGTCGGCCCTCGGCGGGCCCGGCCCTGGAGGTAGATGGGCGCGGCCATGTGCACGAACGGCAGCGGTACGAACTCGGTGAACCCGCCCGTCTCCTTCTGCAGCTCGCGGGTGCGCACCAGGTGGCGGGCCCAGTGCACCGGCGACTCCACCGACCCGAACATGATCGTGATGTTCGACCGCAGGCCCAGGCGGTGGGCGGTGCGGTGGGCCTCCAGCCACTCGTCGGTGCTCACCTTGTCGGGGCACAGCACGGCCCGCACCTCGTCGTCGAGGATCTCGGCGGCCGTGCCGGGCAGGCTGCGCAGGCCGGCGTCCATCAACCGGCGCAGGTAGGCGTCGAGCGGCTCGCCCAGCCGGCGGGCCCCCTCGGTGACCTCCAGGGCGGTGAAGCCGTGCACGTGGATCCCGGGGGCCACATCCTTCACCGCCCGGCAGACGTCCACGTAGTAGTCGCCGTCGAAGCTGGGGTGGATCCCGCCCTGGAGGCAGACCTCGGTGGCCCCGCCCGCCACCGCCTCCACGACCCGGCGCTGGATCTCCTCGATCCCCAGCAGGTACGGCTCGCCCCGCAGGTTGAGCGACAGGGGGCCCTTGGAGAAAGCGCAGAACCGGCACTTGAAGGTGCACACGTTGGTGTAGTTGATGTTTCGGTTGGCCACCCACGTGACCTCGTCCCCCACGATCCGCCGGCGCAGCTCGTCGGCCACCTCGGCCACCGCCGCCACCGCCGGGCCCCGGGCCGAGAACAGGGCGGTGAGCTCGTCCACCCCCGGCTCCTGGCCGGCCAGCACGCCCTCCAGCACCTCGCCCACCGGCCCGTGGGCGGCCGGGACGAGCCGGGGCGGGCGCACCTCGCCGCCCGCCACCCAGGCGTGGTCGCGGGCCAGCCCCTCGGCGTCGGCCCGGTCGAGCACGTGGCGGCGGACGGTCCCCTCGAGCCACCGGTCGGCCTCGACCACGAACCTCGGGTGGACGGTCAGCCGGGGCGCCAGCGTGAACCCGCGGGCCTCGGTCGCCTGCCTGAGGCGGTCGAGGGCGGGCCACGGCCGCTCGGGGTTGACGTGGTCGGCGGTGACGGGGGAGACGCCGCCCCAGTCGTCGATGCCCGCTTCCAGCAGGCGCCCGAAGTCGTCGGACAGGTTGGGCGGGGCCTGGAGGCGGACGTCGCCGGGGAGCACCATGCGGGCGGTGGCCACCGTCCACAGCAGCTCGTCGAGGGGGCAGGCGGGCCACGCGTGCATGGCCGTGCCCGCCTTGGGCACGAAGTTCTGGACTATCACCTCCTGCACGTGGCCGTGGCGGCGGTGGCAGTCGGCGATCGCCTCCAGCGCCGCGACCCGGGACTCACGGCTCTCGCCGATGCCGACCAGCACGCCGGTGGTGAACGGTATGCCCAGCTCGCCCGCCGCCTCCAGGGTGGCCAGCCGCCGCTCGGGCGTCTTGTCCGGCGCGCCGCGATGGCAGGCCAGGCCGGCGTCGAGCGACTCCAGCATCATCCCTTGCGACGGCGCCACCTCGCGCAGGCGGGCCAGGTCGTCGCCGGCCAGCGCGCCGGCGTTGGCGTGGGGGAGCAGGCCCGTCTCGTCCAGCACCAGCCGGCACATGGCCACCAGGTAGTCGACCGTCGACCGGTACCCGTGCTCGTCGAGCCACGTCCGGGCCGCCGGGTAGCGGTCCTCGGGCGCCTCGCCCAAGGTGAACAGGGCCTCATGGCAACCGGCGGCCGCGCCCCGGCGGGCCAGAGCCAGCACCTCCTCGGGCGGGAGGTAGGGGGACTCGACCCGGGCAGGGGCGGTGGCGAACGTGCAGTAGCCGCACCGGTCCCGGCACAGCCGGGTCAGGGGGACGAAGACCTTGGGCGAGTAGGTGATGCGGGCGCCGGTGAACCGGTCCCGCCGGGCCGCCGCGTCGGCCAGGAGGCCGTGCAGCCCGGTCATCCCCGGGCCACGTCCGGCTCCAGGTACAGGACTCGGGCCTCGGGCACGGCCTGGCGCACCCTGGCTTCGAGGGCGTCGATGCACTCGGCCACGGTACGGGCGTCGGCGACCTCGGCCAGCTCGATCTTGGCGCCCACCAGCAGCTCGTCCGGCCCCAGGTGCTGGGTGCGCATGTGGATCAGGCGGCGGACGCTGGCGTCGCCCTCCAGCACCCCCCGGATGGCCCGCTCCTGGGCGGGCGAGGCCGACTCGCCGATCAGCAGGCTCTTCATCTCGATCACGAGGATGACGGCGATCACGCCCAGCAGCAGGCCGATGGCGATGGAGCCTACGGCGTCCCAGCGGGGGCTGCCGGTGAGCTCGGCCATGAGCACGCCCATCAGGGCGAAGATGAGCCCTGCCATTGCCCCGATGTCCTCCAGCAGCACGACCGGCAGCTCGGGCGACTTCGAGGTGCGCACGAACTTCCACATCGACCCCGCCCGCTTCCTCTCGTCCCGGCTCTCCACCACCGCGGTGCGCAGCGAGAAGAACTCGAGCACGATGCCGAACAGCAGGATGCCGATGGCCCACCCCAGCGACGAGATCTCGTGGGGATGGCGCACCTTCTCGATGCCCTCGTACAGGGCGAACAGGGCGCCCAGGGTGAACAGGATGAGGGCCACCACGAACGACCAGAAGTAGCGCTCCCGCCCGTAGCCGAAGGGGTGCTGGGGCGTGGCCGCCCGCTTGGCCCTCGACCCGCCCAGCAGGAGCAGCGCCTGGTTGGACGTGTCGGCCACCGAGTGGACGCCCTCGGCCAGCATGGAGGCCGAGCCGGTCACCGCGAAGCCCACGAACTTGGCCACCGAGATGCCGGCGTTGGCGATGCACGCGGCGATGACGGCCTTGCGACTCCCCCCCTCCATGGCCGAGGAGAGTAGCGGCCTACCCGCCCATGCCGGCCGGCCCTGCACCCGCCGCGGCCCGGTCGACCAGCCACACCACCCGGTCGGCCCGCACCCTGGCGGCCGGGCAGTCGGGGTCGCCCCGGCGCACCGCGGCGAAGGCCTCGGCCTTCTCCGCCCCCGACACCGTGAAGATGACGAGGCGGGCCCGGGCGATGCCGGAGTAGGTGAGGGTCATGCGCTGGAGGCGGTTGCGGCCTCGGGGGTCCTCGTTGAGGACGACCAGGCGGCCGGGGTCGGCGTCGAGGGCGGGGGAGTCGGGGAACAGCGAGGCGGTGTGGCCGTCGGCACCCAGGCCGAGGTGCACCAGGTCGAGGCGCCCGGCCTGGGCCAGCCGCTGCTGGTAGGGGTCGGGCCCCTCCTCGCAGCGCATGGGGTACACGGCGTTGGCAGCTCCAACCCGCTCGAGCAAGGCCTCCCGGCCCAGCCGCTCGTTGGAGTCCTCGCTGTCGGGCGGCACGCACCGCTCGTCGCCCCAGTAGACGTCGACCTGCCACCAGTCGATCTGGTCGGCCCCGTCGACCGCGAGCCGCTCGTAGCAGCGCCGGGCCGTCTCCCCTCCGGACAGGGCCAGGGAGAACCCGTCGCCGGGCCGGCTGTGGAACGCCTCGATGACGCGCTCGGCGAACTCGGCGGCGACGTCGTCGACCACGATGACCTCGCCGGTCATCAACTCCTCGGTCATGAGACGGCGCGCAGGCGGAGCGCCCCTTCCAGAGCCTGGCAGTAGACCTCGTCGCGCCCCATGCGGGTGAGAGCGTCGCCGAGGGCCAGGGCCGGCCAGCGGTCGCGCATGCGCATGGCCTGGCTGACGGACGGACCCCCGTCGATCTCGATCGAGGAGTGGATGACCCGCTCGGGGCCCGGGCGGGCCACCTTGAACACGCCGGTGCGGTGGCGGTGGGCGGCGGTGACGGTGATCGACACGTGGTCGGCAGGGGCCAGGCTCACCCGGCTCAGCGGCACCCGCAGCCGCTGGGCCACCCACCCCGCCAGCAGGTACCGGGGCCCGTAGTTGCCGGACACCTCCACCCGGTCGATCTCCCGCAGGAACGGCGAGTAGACCGGCCCTTCGAACAGCCCGGCCAGCAGGCTGCGCCAGGGCGCCAGCCGGGTCCAGGACAGGTCGGTCACCGGCAGCCGCCGGGCCAGGGCCTGGATGCGGGGGAGCACGGTGCTCCGTTCGCCGCCGGGGCCCCCGGCACCTGCAACCGCCCGGCTGTCGACCACGATCCGGTCGGCCACCGCCAGCAACGGGTCGCCCGGGGCCGGCAGGCGGGCCGGCAGCCACACCACCAGCGGCAGGTCGGGGAGGTCGAAGGGCTCGATGACCGAGTCGAGGTGGTGGCGGGCGGTGCCCCGCACCCGCAGCACCACGTCCTCGAAGCACACCGCCCGCCCGCCGTGATCCACCACGTGCACCGATGCGGCCGCGTCGATCCCGCTGCCGCCGGAGTCCTCCTCCTGCTCCTCCTCGTCCACCACCAGCACGATCGTGCGCGACGGGTGGCGGGCGCCCAGGTCGTAGACCACGTCGAGGGCGGCCTCCGCCCCCGCGTCGTCGGGGACCACCGCCACCAGGGTGAGCACGCTCGTGCGCACCGCCGCCCGCTGCTCGTGGCGGCGCAGCTCCGACAGCGCGTCCTCCACCGCGCCGATCTTCACGTCGTCGCCCTCCCACGACCCGATCGTGGTGACGTTGGGCCGGGCCCGGCCGACCGCCGTCAAGGCCGCCCACCCCGGCGTTCGGGCCACGCAGGCAGCGGCGGCGTCAAGGCCGCCGCCAGCGCCGGCCGTCGCGCTGCAGGAGGGCGTCGGCCTCGCTGGGCCCCCAGGTGCCCGCCTCGTAACGGGCCAGCGGCACGTCGTCCTCCTCCCACGCCTGCAGCAGGGGGTCGCAGATGCGCCACGCCTGGGCCACCTCGTCGCTGCGGATGAACAGCGTGGGGTCGCCGACCAGCGCGTCGAGGAGCAGCCGCTCGTAGGCCTCGGGCGCCTCCTCGAGGAAGGCGGCGCCGTAGAAGAAGTCCATCGACACCGACCGCACCCGAAACGCCTGGCCCGGCACCTTGGCCCCGAACCGCAACGTGATCCCCTCGTCGGGCTGGATGCGCAGCACCAGGGCGTCGGGCTCCAGCCCCTCGGCCTGCTCCGAGGCGAACGGCAGGTGGGGCACGTCCTTGAACGTCATCGCCACCTCGGTGACCCGCTTGGGGAGGCGCTTGCCGGTGCGCACGTAGAAGGGCACGCCCGCCCATCGCCAGTTGTCGACGTGCACCTTCATGGCCACGTACGTCTCCCGCAGGCTGTGGGGGTGGACGCCCTCCTCCTGGCGGTAGCCGGGCACCTCCTCGGCCTCCACCCACCCCGAGCGGTACTGGCCCCGCACGACGTCGCTCTTCACGTCCTCGGCGGTGAACGGGTTGACGGCGCGCAGGGCCTTGACCTTCTCGTCGCGGATGGCGTTGGGGTCGAACGTCGCCGGCGGCTCCATCATGGTCAGGGCCAGGACCTGCATCACGTGGTTCTGGACGATGTCGCGCAGTGCCCCGGCCTGCTCGTAGAAGCTGCCGCGATGGCCCACGCCCAGTGACTCGGCCACCGTGACCTGCACGTGGTCGACGTAGCGGCGGTTCCACACTGGCTCGAAGATGGCGTTGGCGAAGCGCAGGGCGAGGACGTTCTGGACCGTCTCCTTCCCCAGGTAGTGGTCGATCCGGTAGACCTGCGACTCGTCGAAGGACTTGTGGACCACCGTGTCCAGCTCGGCCGCGGACTCCCGGTCGTGCCCGAACGGCTTCTCGATGACGATGCGCACGAAGGCGTCGGCGTCGCGGGGCCGGTTGAGGCCGGCCCGGCCCAGGTGGTCGGCGATGACGGGGAAGGTGGTCGGGGGGGTGGCCAGGTAGTACAGGCGGTTGCCGCCCGTGCCCCGCTGGCCGTCCAGCTCGTCGAGCACCTCCCGGAGGCGCTCGTAGGTGGCGTCGTCGCCGTAGTCGCCGGCCACGTAGCGGAACGCCCCGGAGCCCGCGAACGCGTCCCAGACGTGCTTGGCCTCCTCGCCCGCGCCCCCCATCTTCTCGACGGTGGTGCGCATGCGCTCGCGGAAGTCGTCGTCGTCCATCTCCGTGCGGGCCACACCCACCACTGCGAAGGCGGCGGGCAACAGGCGGCGGAGGGCCAGGTGCTCGATGGCGGGCATGAGCTTGCGGCTGGTCAGGTCGCCCGAGGCCCCGAAGACCACGAGCACGGCCGGGGGTGCGACGCGGTCGGCGGTGGGCTCGACCAGCGGGTTGTCGATGGTCATGCTGGGACCGAGCTTACGCGGCACGTGCCCCGGCGACGTCCGAGGCGAGGCCACGGCACCCGTCGTCCACGTCCTGCTCGGTCGCGTTGAGGATGCGCCAGCCCTCGGCGGTGGCCCGGTTGGCCCGGGCCGCGTCGTGCCGCCACGCCTGGCGACCGAAGTGGTGGCGGTAGCTGGCGAACTCCACCGCGACCCGCCACGCCGGCCAGGCCAGGTCGAAGCGGGCCACGAACCGCCCCCGCCGGTCACGCAGCTCGTACTGGGGAACGGGCCGGGGCAGGCCGGCCGCCACCAGCATGCGGCACACCGCCGCCTCCCGCCGGCTGCCGAACGGCTGGTGCGCGCGCCGGTCGGCGACCAGGTCGCGCAGCACCGCCGTCCCGTCCCGCCCCTGGGCCGGCAGCCACCGCGCCAGGTACCGGACGGTGGTCAGCCGCTCCCGCAACGCCGAGTCCACGCACGCCTCCAGGTCGTCGAACGTGAGCTCCGCCGCCAGGTCGACCAACGTCCGCCCCACGCTCGTACACGGGATCCCGTAACGCACGGCCCGGTCGGCACGTGGTAGCGACCGTGTGTGGTGCACGGTGACGCCCCGCATCGAGCGGTACGCGCTCGCCGCCACCGTCACGATGGCCCGGTTCCACTCGGGAAGGTCGAGGCACCACAGCCGAGCTGCCGCCCGGTGCGATGCCACGCCGTCGCTTGCCAAGGTCGCCGCCAGCAGCCGTTGCTCCCACGTCACCGGCGCGCCCGCCAGCCGGTACACCGCCCGATGGACGGGCACCCACTCGCCGGTGGCCGTCCGCCGCTGGATGACACGAGGCGTCAAACCGGCACCGATCGCCTGTGAACGGGTGATCAATCCATGCTGACCCGCCGCCACGTGCCGTACTGATGCTTCCGGAGAACCGTCACGGTACTTTTCCGACATCACTTCCTCCCGACGGGATGAGGGGACCGGCCGGGGGAAGCGGTGCGCCCAGCTAACCAGGGGGCTGTGACAGGAGGACGAGGCTGGCGGTGAAGCCGTGGAGGAAGGGGCGGCCGCCCACGGGGCCGAGCTCGCCGGCGCAGAACATGCCGGCCACGGGGGCGCCGCCCAGGCCCTCGGCGACCACGGTGGCGTCGTGGTCGGGGTTCTCCTTGCCGAACAGGTTGACGCCCCGGCCGTTGCAGGTGAAGAGGAGGGCGGCGTCGGCGCTGCGACCGGCCAGGAGCTGGCGGAGGTCCTCGTCGGCGGAGTCGGCGTCACGGATCTGGAACTGGGTGGTGGCGCCCACCTCGACGACGTCGCCCACCTGGATGGCCCCCGACTGCGGGTCGCCGCCCAGGACGTTGCGGATGAGGAAGTCGCCCCGGCCGAAGTCGGCCTTGTGCTCGTCGATGACGATCCCCAGGTGGACGCCCCGGTAGAGGAGGTTGCGCTCCTCCTCGGGCATGGACTCGGCCACCTCGCCCAGCCGTTGCAGGGGCGGACGGCCGGCCAGCTCGTAGACGACCGCGCCCTCCGCCCGGGTCACCACGAACGGGTTGCCCACCGGACGGCACCCCTGCGACACCACCGTCGTGACCTGAACCCCCGGGCCCAGCAGCACGCCGATGGCGCCCTCGTGCACGACCTGGTCGTCGAGGGCGAGCCGGTTCTGCCCGGGTGCCTGCCCGGCCAGGGCCATGCCTCCGACCACCGGCACGCCCGGGTGCTCCGACCCCATCCGCTGGAGGAACACGTCGGCGGGGAAGGAGAAGGGGTCGGCCACCACGACCATGCCCGACACGTCCGGCCCGATGTCCGGCCAGCCGGCGAACATCGGCCCGTCCGGGGTCATGGTGGCGGTCAGGTGGAACGGCGTGACGGCACCGGTGTCCCCGGCCCACAGCGACACGCCCGGCGATCCCTCCACCTCACGGGAACCGCCCACCACCGACTCGGCCGCGCACCCGATCAGCACGTTGGGGCGCAGCACCGCCCGCACCGCCGCGGCCGCCTCCTCGAAGCGCCCCAGGTGAGGGCGGCTGACGAACAGCACCGCCAGCTCCGGTGGCGAGTCGAGCTTCTCCAGCACCTGGCCGGCGACCTCGGCCGTGGCCTGGGCCAGGTCGGGATGCTCAGACAGTGCAGCCGCGAAGCGACGCGACGTCATGCCGGTGGCATCAACGTCAACGGCACGACCACGTCGTTGCCCCCCGTGATGTGGCAGTGGGCCTCGATGGTGCCGTAGTCCTCGAAGGCGAGGTCGCCCTTGACCAGCTGGCGGCTGAACTTGCCGGGCTGCACCATCACCGGCTGGACGTTGCGGGCCACCTGCTTGCCGTCGGCGTCGAGGAACTCGACCTCGAGCGTGCCCTGGCCCGCCTCGTCGGGACGGCACCGCAGCAGCACGACGAGGTGGGGCGAGACCGTCACGGGGGGCGCCGACGGGGCGGCCAGCGAGAACATGATGCCGTTGAGGTCGATGCGGGTCGCACCACCCGCCGCCTGCCGCTGACCGATGTTCTCCACGAACAGCGCTGCGAGGATGTCCATGCGAATGGACGCTACTCCCGCAGTTGCCCGTAGCATTGCGGTCCCGGTGCAACGAGGAGAAGGGCGCGGATGAGCGACAGCCAGACGAACAGCACGGAGTACCTCCAGGACCTCGCCCAGCAGCTGCGGGTCGACTCGGTGCGCATGAGCGGCCAGGCCAACTCGGGACATCCCACGTCCTCCATGTCGGCGGCCGACCTCATGGCCGTGCTCGTGGCCAACCACCTCCGCTACGACTGGGACGATCCCGACAACCCGGCCAACGACCACCTGATCTTCTCCAAGGGCCACGCCTCGCCCCTGCTGTACGCCATCTACAAGGCGGCGGGAGCGGTGACGGCCGAGGAGGTCGACTCCTACCGTCGCTTCGGCTCGAAGCTGGAGGGCCACCCCACGCCGATCCTGCCGTGGGTGGACGTGGCCACCGGCTCCCTCGGCCAGGGCCTGCCCATCGCGGTGGGCGTGGCTCATGGAGCCAAGAAGTTCGAGGAGTCCCCGAGCCGCATCTGGGTGCTGTGCGGGGACTCGGAGATGGCCGAGGGGTCGATGTGGGAGGCGGCCGAGGCGGCATCGTGGTGGCAGCTCGACAACCTCTGCGCCATCGTCGACGTCAACCGCCTGGGCCAGTCCGGCGCCACCCGCATCGGGTGGGACCTCGACACCTACAAGGTCCGCTTCGAGGCCTTCGGTTGGCACGTCATCTCCATCGACGGCCACGACGTGGAGGCGTGCGACGCCGCCTTCACGGAGGCCAAGTCCGTCTCCGGCAAGCCCACCGTGATCCTGGCCAAGACCCAGAAGGGCCACGGGGTGGACTGGGTGGCCGACAAGGAGAACGCCCACGGCAAGGCCGTGGAGCGCTGGGAGGAGGCCATCGACGCGCTGGGCGGTGACAAGGGCACGACCGTGACCACGGCCAAGCCCGATGGCTCGCCGGGCAAGCCGCTCTCCACCGGGTCGGGCGAGGCCCCCGAGCTGCCCACCTACGAGTTGGGCAAGGAGGTCGCCACCCGCAAGGCCTACGGCGAGGCCCTGGCCGCCCTGGGCAACACCCGCCCCGACGTCGTCGCCCTCGACGGCGAGGTGTCCAACTCCACCTACTCGGAGATCTTCCGGGCCGAGCATCCCGACCGCTACGTCGAGTGCTACATCGCCGAGCAGCAGATGGGGGCCACCGCCATCGGCCTGCAGGTGCGGGGGCTCGTGCCCTACCTGTCGACGTTCGCCGCCTTCCTGAGCCGGGCCTACGACTTCGTGCGCATGGCCGCCGTCTCCCGGGCCCGCCTCTGCGTGGTCGGGTCGCACGCGGGGGTGTCGATCGGCGAGGACGGCCCCTCCCAGATGGGCCTGGAGGACCTGGCCTCGTTCCGGGCCATCCACGGGTCGACCGTGCTCTACCCCTCCGACGCCACGTCGACCGCCGCCCTGGTGGCGGAGATGGCCGACCGGGGCGGCATCGCCTACCTGCGCACCACCCGCGGGGCAACGCCCGTCATCTACGAGGCGGGCGACTCGTTCCCCATCGGTGGGTCCAAGGTCGTGCGCCGCTCCGACGACGACAAGGTCACCCTGATCGGCGCCGGCATCACGCTCCACGAAGCGGTCAAGGCGGCCGACGCCCTCGCCTCCGACGGGATCTCGGCCCGGGTCATCGACCTGTACTCGGTCAAGCCCATCGACGCCAACACCCTCCGCGAGGCGGCCCGCGACTGCGACGGCCGCATCGTGGTGGCCGAGGACCACTGGGCCGAGGGGGGCATCGGCGAGGCCGTGCTGTCGGTGTTCGCCGACAACGACGGCCCCCTCCACCTGCGCCACCTGGCCGTCACCGGCATGCCCACGTCGGGCAAGCCCGACGAGTTGGTGGCGGCCGCCGGCATCGACGCCGAGGCCATCGCCGACGCCGCCCGCAAGCTCGTCGGGTAGAAGCTGGCCACCCCTTGGCGGGTGGTAGCACCAAATCGCAGGACGCAAGCCCGCACCATCGACGGGCGCCCCCCGTTCAGGTCGAATGTCGACGGACCTGGACGGGAGGAGCATCGATGAAGGGCGAGACGAGGCGGCGGGCGGTCGTGATCGGGGCGAGCATGGCGGGGCTGAGCGCGGCCGCCGTCCTCGCCTCCCGGTTCGCCGAGGTGGTGCTGGTCGACCGTGACGCCATGGGCGACGAGCCGGGCGACCGGCGGGGCGTGCCCCAGGGCCGCCACG
The DNA here is from genome assembly GCA_046565765.1 of Acidimicrobiia bacterium. GTDB lineage: Bacteria > Actinomycetota > Acidimicrobiia > Acidimicrobiales > AC-14 > JBFMCT01. Next base: position 27,588 of record JBKHXX010000028.1, read on the forward strand.
CCCACGCCCTGCTGCCCGGTGGCCTCCAGCGCATGGAGGGCTGGTTCCCCGGCTACACCGAGGACCTCCTGGCCGACGGCGCCCGCCTGGTCGACACCGCCGCCGACGTGCTGTGGCACCAGGCCGGCGGCCGCCGGGTGCGCTTCGAGTCGGGCATCCTGATGCCGGTGGCCTCCCGGGCCCTGCTCGAGCACCACGTCCGCCGGCGGGTGCTGGACCTCCCCAACGTCAGCCTCCGCCGGGGGGCGGCGGCGAGCGGCCTGACGACCACCAGCGACAACCGCACGGTTACCGGCATCACCCTGGAGGACGGCGAGACCTTGCCCGCCGACCTGGTCGTCGACGCATCCGGTCGGGCCGGGCGGACGGTCCTGTGGTCGGCCGGGCTCGGCTACCCGGAGCCCCCCACCTCCCACGTGACGATCGACATGCGCTACGCCAGCCGCATCTTCCGCCGGGAGCCGTCCGAGGCCCGGGAGTGGGACCTCGGCCTGGTCATGGCCCCGCCCCCGGACGGCCGCCAGGGCGTGCTCTTCCCCCTGGAAGGCGACCGCTGGATGGTCACGCTGGCCGGCTTCCACGGCGACCAGCCCCCGAAGGACCCCGAGGGCTTCCTGGCCTTCGCCCGCTCCCTGCCGTCGCCGGAGGTGGCCGCCATCATCGAGACGTGCGAGCCCCTGAGCGACATCGTCACCCACCGGCTGCCGTCCAACCAGCGCCGGCACGTCGAGGAGCTGCGCCGGGTCCCGGGCGGGCTGGTGATGGTGGGCGACGCGGTGTGCAGCTTCGACCCCGTGTACGGCCAGGGCATGTCGAGCGCCACCATCCAGGCCGAGGCTCTGGGCCAGGAGCTCGACCGGACCACCGCCCTCGACGACCGCTTCGTGCGGGCCTTCTACCGGCGCTCGGCCAAGGCCGTCACGCCCATCTGGCAGATGTCGACGGGCGCCGACTTCGCCTTCCCGGCCACCACCGGGCCCAAGCCTCCCGGCACCGACATGATCAACCGGCACATGGCCCGGGTGCTCGTGGCGACACAGGTCTCGGAGGAGATCTGCCAGCGGTTCCTGGAGGTCACCTGCCTCCTGAGGCCGGCCCGGGACCTGCTCACGCCGGCCATGGCGCTCAAGGTGCGCCGGGCCCTGCGGCGGACGACTGCGGCCGCCGCCGTGCCCAAGCCGACAGCCCCGGCGGCAGCTCAGGCCGCGCCCGAGCTGGAGCGGGCGGCCTGAGCTCAGGCGGCTGCTTTGGCCCGCACCTCGGCGGGCTGGAGGCGCACGGTGGCCCACCCCCGCCGCTCCAGCATGCGGATGACCCACCAGCCGGGGTCGATCTCGCGCGAGCCGATGGCGAGGCGGCCGGCCGTGGGGACGGCATGGTGGTTGTTGTGCAGCCCTTCGCCGGCGGTGAGCCAGGCCAGCCACTGGGAGTTGGTGGCGGAGTTGTCGTAGGGCCGCCGGCCCCACGTGTGGCCGATGGCGTTCACCGCACCGCTCAAGAGGAGGTAGGCGAAGGTGTGCATGGCCGCCGCGGCCAGGCCCAGCACCGGCCCCAGCACCACGCACAGCACGCCGATGCCCAGGCCCAGGCCGACAAAGGGACGGTCGAACAGGCGCCGGTCCCACGCGTCGCCGGGCAGGTCCTTGGCGTAGCGGGCGAGCACGGCCGGGTTGGTGGCGGCCTTGCGGTACAGGTAGGGGTTGGTCAGCTGCACCTTCCAGTAGCCCAGCTGGAGAGGGGAGTGCGGGTCCTCGGGCTGGTCGGTCTTGGCGTGGTGGAGGCGGTGCACGGCGACCCACTGGCGGGGGACCAGCCCGGTGGTGATCCAGGTGATGGCCCGGAAGAACAGGGCCACCCCCGGGTGCAGCACCACCGCTCGGTGGGCGAGGACGCGGTGCAGGTAGATCGTCGTCGTGAAGATGCTCAGCTGGGTGACCAGGGCGGCAGCCACGACGGCGGCGGGAAAGGACCGGAGCATGCCCCAACCGTACTACCTACCGGTCGGTAGCCGCAGATCGGGCGAGACGGGCTAGGGTGCCGTGTGGCCACCACCTCTGCGACGACTCCGACGCGCCGTGAGGAGATCCTCGCCGAGGCGCTGCGGTGCTTCGCCGAGCACGGCTACGACGGCACGTCGCTCAACGACATCGCCGCCGCCGTGGGCATCCGCCGGCCGAGCCTGTTGCACCACTTCCCGTCCAAGGAGACCCTGTACCGGGCCGTCTTCGTGCGGGCCCTGGGCGACTGGGTGGAGCGGGTGGAGCAGGCCACCGAGGGGGCGAGCGAGGGTTGGCCCCAGGTCGACCGCATCCTCACCCTGGGCTTCGAGTTCTTCCTGGAGCACCCCGAGTTCGTCCGCCTGGTACGGCGGGAGGCGCTGGAGGACGAGAGCCGCCTGGCCGCCGAGCTGGCCGACGGCCTCCGGCCGCTGTTCACCCGGGCGGTGGCGTTCTTCGAACGGGAGATGGACGCCGGGCGCTTCCGCCGCTACGACCCCGAGCAGCTGTTCCTCACCTGCTACGGGGCGCTGCTCAGCTCCTTCAGCGACCTCGCGCTGCTCCAGGCCCTGATGCAGCGGGACCCGCTCTCGCCCGAGCTGGTGCAGGCCCGCCTGGAGCACGTGCGGGCGTTGTTCCGGGCCGCCCTCGCGGTCGACTAGCGAAGCTCCTTACGCAGCACGAAGCGCAGGCCCGACCACACGTCGGTCAGCGCGCAGACCTTGTTGTCGACCCAGCCGGTGGGCAGGCCCACCTCCCGCAGGACGTCCTCCGTGAGGTCGGTGGGCACCTTCGAGGCCCGCTTCGGCCACGCCACCCAGAAGCCGCCGGCAGGCACCAGCGCGGCCGTCACCTCCGGCCAGCGCCGCTCCAGGCCGGCCCTGGCCGTGACGAACACGACGGCCACGTCGCACCCCTCGACCAGTCGCGGCACCAGTCGCACACCGTCGGGGAGCGGTTCGAGCTCGGCCTCGAACCCGTCGGGCGCGTCGAGGAGGGCGACGGTGGCACCCTCCCTTATCCCGAGCTTGCGGGCCAGGGGCGTGCCCGAGTAGCCGGCCGTCGTGGTCACGCCGGCAACCCGCAGGCGTAGGCGAGCGCCACGCGGGCAGGCGTGCCGTCGAGGCGGAGCAGCCGGAGCAGGTCGGGTTCGACGACACCACCGGCCTCGCAGCCGACCAGGCCGTCCGCGGCCAGCCGGAGAGCCACGTTCTGGGCGGCGTGGCCGACCTCCATCAGGGCGAACCGTCCACCCGTGGCGCCGTACTTGGCCACCACCCGGTCGGTCAGGAGCACGAACACGAGCACGACCTGCGGCACCCCGTCCACCGCCAGGTTCAGGGATCCGCTCCACTGCGGCCAGGGGGGCAGCGGGCCGACCGGCGTGAGGCTGTGGTTGTCGGCGTTGTAGCAGCACACCGTGCCGGCCAGCCCGCCGCCCACGTCGCCGGCCAGGCAGAAGACCTCGACGGGGTACAGGCCACCGGCCGAAGGGTGGCCCCGGGAACCGTCGGGGCGGGCGGCCAGGGGGCCGAGCAGGCCGCCCAGGCGGCGCGCCGTCAGGGTGCCCGGTCCGAACGCCCGCTGGCTGCGGCGGCGGTCGGTGAGCCGGGACAGGCGGTCGT
>JBKHXX010000029.1:0-19260 GCA_046565765.1 Acidimicrobiia bacterium
CCTGCGGGTCGACCGGGCCGACCTGAGCAAGAACATCATCCGCGGGTTCCGGGCCTACGACACGATGCTGCGCGACCACCCGGAGCTGTGCGAGCGGGTCACCTTCCTGGCCCTGATCCAGCCCAGCCGCCAGGACGTCGACGCCTACGTCGAGTACCTCGAACGCATCCGCCGGGTCGTGGCGGACGTCAACCTGGAGCACGGCACCGCCGACTGGCAGCCCATCGACCTCCGCCTGGGGGACGACATGGACCAGGCGGTGGCCGCCTACAAGCTGTTCGACCTCCTGGTGGTCAACGCCATCTTCGACGGCATGAACCTGGTCGCCAAGGAGGCGGTGCTGGTCAACGAGCACGACGGGGTGCTGGCCCTGTCGGAGAACACCGGTGCCCACGAGGAGCTGGGCGCCTTCGCGCTGACCCTGCACCCGTTCGACATCCAGCAGCAGGCGGACGTCTTCTACCAGGGGCTCATGATGGACCCGGCCGAGCGCCGCGACCGCCTGGCCGCCTGCGCCCACGTCATCCGCAACAACGACATCGGCAAGTGGCTGCGCGAGCAGCTGGTGGACGTCCGCCGGCTCCGGGACGGCGGGGCGGGCTGACCGCCGGCGTCAGCGGCGGGGCACCGGCGCCCTCGCCGGCGACCGCTGTCACCGGGCCGCCCGCGCCGGCGACCGCGGTCACCGGGCCGCCCGGTCCCGCGACGGCGCCCGGTCCAGGCGGGGCACCTCGAACCAGACGGTCTTGCCGTCGCCCGACGCCTCCACGCCCCACCCCGACGACATCGCCTCGACCAGCGCCAGCCCCCGCCCCGACGTGTCCTCGTCCTCGGCCCGGCGGGCCTCCGGCACGCCCCCGCCCCGGTCGCTGACCTCGATGCGCAGGGCGTCGGTGCGCAGGAGCACGGCGACCTCGGGCGCCGAGCGGCCGTGGACGACGGAGTTGGTCACCAGCTCGGACACCAGCAGCTTGACCGCCTCCAGGACGTCCTCGCAGTCCCAGCGCCGGAGGGTCTCCTCGACGAACCGGCGGGCGGTGGCGCTGCTGGTGGGGTCCTGTTCGAGCGACGTGCGCACCTCGTCGAGGGCCAGGGCCACCGTTTCGACGGCGCCTGCCACGGCGACCACGTCGGCCACCATCGCCCTGGCCGACAGACCCTTCTCGACGTAGCCCACCGCCCCCCGGCCGGCGGCCAGCGACGCCAGGCGGCCCCGGGGGAAGCCGGACACCACGACCACCCGGGTCCGGGGGGAAGCGGCGGCCAGCTCGGGCAGCACCTCGATGCCGCCCGGCCCCGGCATCCCGAGGTCCAGAAGGAGCAGGTCGGGCTGCTCCTCGCCGACCGCCCGGAGGGCCTCAGCGCCGTCGGCGGCGGTGGCCACGACCTCGAAGCGGCCGTCCGCCTCGAGGGCGGCGGCCAGGAGGGCGCGCATGCCGTCGTAGTCGTCGGCGACCACGACGCGAAAGGCGGCGTTCACCTCCCCAGTTTGTCGGTCGCCGGGGAGTTTCGGGAAGGCAACGGCGGTACCCTGCCTTCCGACACCGGCCTCCTTCCCGTGAAGACGCCCGCGGGCCGCCGGCCGGTCGATGGGCTTCGCCTGGAGGGGGATTCGCGACATGGCCGTATCGAGGACAAAGGCCGCCGGAGCGACGCGGACGGCCAGCACGAACGGCGACGGGGCCCTCCCGGACGAAGCCGCCCTCCAGGAGCTGCTCCGGGCCCTGCGGGCGGCCAAGGACGGCGACTTCACCGTCCGCCTCCCGCAGCGGCGCACGACGCTGATGGGGCAGATCGGGGCGGCCTACAACGAGCTGGTCGACCTGAACGCGGCGGCCACCAAGGAGCTGGGCCGCGTGGCCCGCCTGGTGGGCCGCGAGGGCCGGATGAACGAGCGCTTCTCCCTCGAGGCGCGGGGCGCCTGGGCGGACACCGCGTCGTCGGTCAACCGCCTCATCGAGGACCTCTCCCGCCCCACCACCGAGGTGGCCCGGGTCATCGAGGCGGTGGCCCAGGGCGACCTGTCGCAGAAGATGGCCCTCAAGATCGAGGGCCAGCCGGTCAAGGGCGAGTTCCTCCGCATCGGCACCACCGTGAACGCCATGGTGGACCAGCTGAGCTCCTTCTCGGCCGAGGTCAGCCGGGTGGCCCGGGAGGTGGGGACCGACGGCAAGCTGGGCGGCCAGGCCAAGGTGAAGGGCGTCTCCGGCACCTGGAACGACCTGACCGAGAACGTCAACTCCATGGCGTCGAACCTCACCGGCCAGGTGCGGAACATCGCCCAGGTCACCACCGCCGTGGCCAAGGGCGACCTGACCCAGAAGATCACCGTCGAGGCCAAGGGCGAGGTCCTCCAGCTCAAGGAGACCATCAACACGATGGTCGGCCAGCTGTCCTCGTTCGCCGACGAGGTCACCCGGGTGGCCCGCGAGGTGGGCACGGAGGGGAAGCTGGGCGGCCAGGCCGACGTGAAGGGCGTGTCGGGGACGTGGAAGGACCTGACCGACAACGTCAACTACATGGCGTCCAACCTCACCGGCCAGGTGCGGAACATCGCCTCGGTGGCCACCGCCGTGGCCCGGGGCGACCTGACCCAGAAGATCACGGTGGAGGCCAAGGGCGAGGTGGCGGCCCTGGCCGACACCATCAACTCCATGACCGACACCCTGCGGGCCTTCGCCGACGAGGTCACCCGGGTGGCCCGCGAGGTGGGCACGGAGGGGAAGCTGGGCGGCCAGGCCGACGTGCCGAACGTGTCGGGGACGTGGAAGGCCCTCACCGACAACGTGAACTTCATGGCGTCGAACCTCACGACCCAGGTGCGCAACATCGCCCAGGTGGCCACCGCCGTGGCCCGGGGCGACCTCTCCCAGAAGATCACCGTCGAGGCCAAGGGCGAGGTCGCCGTCCTGGCCGACACCATCAACTCGATGACCGACACCCTGCGGGCGTTCGCCGACGAGGTCACCCGGGTGGCCCGCGAGGTGGGCACGGAGGGGAAGCTGGGCGGCCAGGCCCGGGTGGAGGGCGTGGCCGGGACGTGGAAGGACCTCACCGACTCGGTGAACTCGATGGCCTCCAACCTCACCAGCCAGGTGCGCGACATCGCCCAGGTCACCACCGCCGTGGCCCGCGGCGACCTGAGCCAGAAGATCACCGTGGATGTGCGGGGCGAGATCCTGGAGCTGAAGAACACCATCAACGTCATGGTCGACCAGCTCTCGTCCTTCGCCGACGAGGTCACCCGGGTGGCCCGCGAGGTGGGCACCGAGGGCAAGCTCGGCGGCCAGGCCGAGGTGCGGGGCGTGTCGGGCACGTGGAAGGACCTCACCGTGTCGGTGAACTCCATGGCCGACAACCTGACCGACCAGGTGCGGAACATCGCCCAGGTCACCACCGCGGTGGCCCAGGGCGACCTGTCCCAGAAGATCACGGTGGACGCCCGGGGCGAGATCCTCCAGCTGAAGAACACCATCAACAAGATGGTCGACCAGCTGTCGGCCTTCGCCGCCGAGGTCACCCGGGTGGCCCGGGAGGTGGGCACCGAGGGCAAGCTGGGCGGGCAGGCCGAGGTCGAGGGCGTGTCGGGCACGTGGAAGCGCCTGACCGAGTCGGTCAACCAGCTGGCGTCCAACCTGACCACCCAGGTGCGGTCGATCGCCGACGTGGCCACCGCCGTGACCCAGGGCGACCTGACCCGGACCATCACCGTCGACGCCGCCGGTGAGGTGGGGGACCTCAAGGACAACATCAACCAGATGATCGTCACCCTCCGCGAGACGACCCGCAGCAACCAGGACCAGGACTGGCTCAAGTCCAACCTGGCCCGCATCGGCGCCATGCTCCAGGGCCACCGCGACGTCCGGGCCCTGTCGCAGCTGATCATGAGCGAGCTGACCCCGCTGGTGAAGGCCCAGCAGGGGGCGTTCTTCATGGCCGAGGCCGGCGGCGACCCCGACGACACCCTCTACCGGCTGATCGCCGGTTACGGCTACCGCGGCCGGGACCTGCCCACCGAGTGGCGGACGGGCGAGGGTCTGGTCGGCCAGGCCGCCCTGGAGAAGAAGACGATCCTGCTCGACGTGCCGTCGGGGGCAGCCCGCATCTCCACCGGGCTCACCGAGTCCGAGCCGCTGAACGTCATCATCCTGCCCGTCGTGTTCGAGGACCAGGTGCTGGCCCTCATCGAGCTGGCCTCGTTCCGGGAGTTCACCGGCGTGGACCGGTCGTTCCTCGACCAGATCGTCGAGACGGTGGGCATCGTGCTCAACACCATCCTGGCCACCATGCGGACCGAGGAGCTGCTGGCCCAGTCCCAGAGCCTGGCCCAGGAGCTGCAGAGCCAGTCCGAGGAGCTCCAGCGCCAGCAGCGCGAGCTCCAGCACACCAACGCCGAGATCGAGCTGGCCCGGCGGGAGCTGGAGGAGCGGGCCGAGCAGCTGGCCCTGTCGTCGAAGTACAAGTCCGAGTTCCTGGCCAACATGTCCCACGAGCTGCGGACGCCGCTGAACAGCCTCTTGATCCTGGCCAAGCTGCTGGCCGAGAACGGCGACGGCTCGCTCACCCCCAAGCACGTCGAGTTCGCCCGCAGCATCTACGACGCCGGCAACGACTTGCTCAGCCTGATCAGCGACATCCTCGACCTGTCCAAGGTCGAGGCCGGCAAGATGGACATCGCCCTGGCGCCGGTGCGGGTGACGACGCTGTGCGAGAACCTCGAGCAGGTGTTCCGCCCCATCGCCGACCAGCAGGAGCTCGAGTTCAGGGTGGCCGTGGACCCGGGCGCGCCCGAGGCCATCACCACCGACGAGCACCGGGTCCAGCAGATCCTCAAGAACCTGCTGTCCAACGCCATGAAGTTCACCGAGCGGGGTTCGGTGGCGCTGCGGGTCTCCATGGCCCCGGCCGGCATGCGCTACAACCAGCGGGAGCTGGCCGAGGCGCCGGGCGTGATCATGTTCTCCGTGTCGGACACGGGCATCGGCATCAAGCCCGACCAGCTGCTGGTCATCTTCGAGGCGTTCCAGCAGGCCGACGGCACCACCAGCCGCCGCTACGGCGGCACCGGCCTGGGCCTGTCGATCAGCCGGGAGATCGCCCGCCTGCTGGGCGGCGAGGTCCACGTGACCAGCACGCCGGGCGTGGGCTCCACGTTCTCCCTCCTGCTGCCGGTGTCGCCCACGGCCCCCAACGCGGTGCTGCCGGCGGGCGCACCGGCCGGGGCGGTGGCGGGAGCCCGACGGTTGTCGCCCGCGGTGCCGGTGATCGCCGGGCCGGTGTGGCCCGAACGCCGTGGTGGCAACGGCAGCTCGGGCAGCGCCCCCGACCTGGCCGGGCGGAAGGTGCTGATGATCGACGACGACGTCCGCAACCTGTACGCCCTCACCAGCGCGCTGGAGGAGCACGGCATCGACGTGGTGTGCGCCGACTCCGGCGAGCAGGGGATCGACCTGCTCCGCGCCACCCCCGGGGTGGAGCTGGTGCTGATGGACATCATGATGCCGGACATGGACGGCTACGAGGTGATCCGCCGCATGCGGTCGATGGCGGAGTTCGAGAGCCTGCCCATCGTCGCCCTCACCGCCAAGGCCATGCGGGGCGACCGTGAGGAGTCGCTGGCGGCCGGGGCGTCGGACTACGTCACCAAGCCCGTCGACCTCTCCCAGCTCTTGGACACGCTGCGGGTGTGGTTGCACCGGTGAGCGGGCCCGTCCCGGCTGGCGGGGACCGGGGCCGGGTGCTCATGGTGGACGACCGGCCCGACAACCTCCTGGCCCTCGAGGCGGTGCTGGAGCCGCTCGGCGCCGACCTGGTGCGGGCCGGGTCGGGCGAGGAGGCGCTGCGCCACCTGCTGGCGTCCGACTACGCCGTGATCATCCTCGACGTGCAGATGCCGGGCATGGACGGGTTCGAGACGGCCCGGCTGATCAAGGCCCGGGAGAAGACCCGCTACGTGCCCATCATCTTCCTGACCGCCATCAGCGGCGAGGCCGAGCACCACCTCCAGGGCTACCGCACCGGGGCGGTGGACTACGTCTACAAGCCGTTCAACCCCGAGGCCCTGCGCACCAAGGTCGGTGTCTTCCTCTCGTTGTGGCGGCAGGCCCAGGTGGTGGAGCGCCAGAGGGCCGAGCTGGCCCGCCAGCTGGCCGAGGTCGAGCGCCTCAACGGCGAGCTGGAGCGGTCGAACGCCGCCCTGGAGCGGTTCGCGGCGGCCGCCGCCGTCGAGATCCAGGAGCCGCTGGACAACGTGGCCGGCATGCTCGACCTGCTGGTGGCGCGGCATGGCCCCACCGTGGGCGACGAGGGCGGGCTGCTGGTGGGCCGGGCCGAGGCCAACCTGTCGCGGGTGCGGGAGCAGGTGGGGTCGCTGCTCGAGCTGGCCCGGGCCGCGGTCGAGCCGGTCGACCTGCAGCCGCTCGGGCTGGCCGACGTGGTGATGGAGGCGGCGGGCGGCATGGCGGGGGCCATGGAAGGCGCCCGGCTGGTGGTGGCCGACGGCCTGCCCGGGGTGCGCGGAGACCGGGCACGGCTGGTCAAGCTCTTCCGGGCCCTGCTGGACAACTCCCTCACCCATGCCGGCGTGCGGCCGTTGACCATCCGGGTGGACGCCCAGACCGGCGGCGGGGCGGTCACCGTCACCGTCGCCGACGACGGGAACGGGTTCGCTCCTGATCTGCGTCCGCGCCTGTTCACGTTGCTCCCCGCTGACGGGGACGGGGCCGGACCGGTCCCCGCCGGCCTGGCCGCCTGCCGCCGCATCGTCGAAGGCCACGGCGGCACCATCTGGGCCGAACCCGGCGAAGGCCGCGGCGCCGTCGTCCGATTCACGTTGCCGGCGGGGGTGTAGGGCGGGTTCATTCCGCGCTGTTGCTCGGCCGTTATAGAGCTGATATCGGCGGCGGGGGCGGGCGGTCGAGGAGGGCCCGATTTCGGTCGAGTGCCTGGCGGACACGACGCTGGAGGCGGGCGATGAAGATCGTCGCAATGACGAAGACGAGGGGTATAAGGGACAGCCCAAGCACCAGTGCCCACCGGGAGTCCTGGATGGCCCACATCACCGGCACCGAGAACCACACGAGCCCGAGGAGTACGTTCACCCGGCGAAGAAGGTTGCTGGGCCGGCCGATGACCGCCGTGGCCAGATCGACCGCCGCCGGTGCAAGCCTGCTGTCCGCCACTGCTTGGCCTCGCCAGACGGCTCGGTTGAGCTCTCGCCGGTCGTCGGGATCCAGAGCATCGGCCGTGACACGCCAGTGGCTGCGGGCCGTGCGAGCCTGGCGATAGTCGTCCCGGTAAAGCAGCCGCTCGAGCACCAGTGTGGCAAGAAGGACGACGCCGACAATGATGCGGAGCACGTTGCGATGCTACCTAATGACACGTTGCATCGGAAACAACGATGAGCTATAATAGGTTCGGCCACTTCCCCCGGTCAGGCGGTTGTAGATCCAGGGGTTGAAGTGCTCAGCAACCTTCAGGAAGCGGTCAATGCGTTGGCGGGTGTTGATCCGCATGCGTTGGCGGACGGGGAGTCGATTCAGGTCCTCTGTCGGGAGCTGGAGCGGCTGCAGGCGATCGCCACCCGGGCCGTTGCCGCGTTCGATGCGGGGCGGGAGTGGGAGGAGGACGGGGCCCGGTCGGCGGCGGCGTGGCTGGCCACGCGTTGCCGGCGGACGGTGACGTCGGCCCGCCGGCAGGTGAAGATCGGGCGCGTCCTGCGGGAGTTGCCGGTGGTGGAGGCGGCCTGGGTCGACGGCGACATCGGCGGGGAGCACGTGGAGCCGATGGCGGCGACCTGCCGGCGGGTGGGCCTCGAGATCATGCGGCCCGACGAGGCGTTCCTGGTCGACAAGGCACGGGAGCTGGGAGTGCGTCCGTTTCGGCAGGTGCTGGCCTACTGGGAGCAGGCGGTCGATCCCGACGGCGTGGAGGACACGGCGGAGGCGCAGCGCGAATCGAGGCGGTTACACCTGTCGCAGAGCTACGAGGGCATGTGGTTCCTCGACGGGCTGCTGGACCCGGTCAGCGGCGAGATCGTCTCCAACGCGCTGCGGGCCATCGAGGGCGAGCGGTACGACCCGGCTCGTACACCGGCCCAGCGGCGGGCCGACGCACTGGTGGAGATGGCGCGACGGGCGGCGGCGGCCGACGGGGCGACGGCCAGGCCGCTGTTCACCGTGCTGGTCGGCTACGAGACGCTGGCGGGGAGGGTGTGTGAGCTGGCCAGCGGCACGGTCGTGACGCCAGGGTCACTGCTGCCGTGGCTGACCGAGGCGCACGTGGAGCGGGTGGTGTTCGACGGCCCCGACCGGGTGAAGAACGTGGGGCCGAGGCGGCGGCTGTTCGACGGGGCCACTCGACGGGCGGTGGAGGTGCGGGACCGGAAGTGCTACTCGGAGTTCTGCGACGTCCCGGCCGACGAGTGCCAGGTCGACCACGTCCGGCCGTGGTCGCAGGGCGGCCCGACCATCGACAGCAACGGCCGGGCGGCCTGCGGGTACCACAACCGGTTCCGCCACCCCCGGCCGCCGTAACGCCGCCGCTCAGCTGCGGCGGTAGAGGCGGCTGGTCAGAGGGGCGAAGACGAGGGTGATGGCGACGGCCACGGCGAGGACGATGAGCACGTCGCCGGTGTCGACCTCGCCCTCCATGAACCCCCGGGAGACGGAGGCCAGCCGGGAGATGGGGTTGATGTTGACGAACGCCTCCAGCGGCCCGGGGAGCGTCTCGGGGTCGACGAACACGTTGGAGAGGAACGTGAGCGGGAAGATGGCCATGAAGCCGGCGTTCATGACCGCGCTGGGGGAGCGCAGGCGCAGGCCGAGGGTGGTGAACACCCACGACAAGGCGAAGGCGAAGAGCACGACCAGGCCCAGGGCGGCGACCACGCCGGGGATGCCGGCCCCGGGGCGGAAGCCGAGCGCGTAGCCGAGGGCGATGATGACGCAGCCGTTGGCGAGGTAGCGGGCGGCGTCGCCCAGCAGGGCCCCCAGGAGCGGGGCCGGGCGCCAGATGGGGAGCGAGCGGAAGCGGTCGGCCACGCCCTTGGTGAGGTCGGTGTTGATGGAGACGCCCGAGTAGACGGTGGTGAAGAGCACGGACATCACCAGGATGCCGGGGAGGATGTACTGCAGGTACTCGCGGGTGGAGCCGGCGATGGCGCCGCCGAAGATGTAGGTGAACATCAGCACGAACATGACCGGCGTGATGGTCACGTCGAGCAGCTGCTCGGGGACGTGCTTCACCTTGAGCATCCCCCGCCAGCCGAAGGCGAGGGCGGCGGAGAGGGCGCTGGCGCGGGGCGGGCGCTCGGTGGAGGCGATGGCCTTGCGGACGGCCGCCTCGTCGGCGGAGGTGCCGATGTCTGTCACGCTCATGCTGACTCCTCTCCGGCGGCAACGGCCGGTTCGGCGGCGGGGTCGACGGCGGGGTGTCCGGTGAGGGCCAGGAAGACCTCGTCGAGGGTGGGCTGGCCGAGGGAGAAGTCGGCGATGCCCACCCCTGCCCGGGCCAGCTCCGCCAGGGCCAGGGCGCCGCGGTCGGCGTCGGGGCAGGGAGCGGTCAGGGTGGCGGGATCGGCCTCCGGGCTGGCGCCGCCCAGTTCCCGGGTCAGGACCTGCTCGGCGTCGGGCCGGCGGGCGGGGTCGAGCAGGCGGACCCGCAGCGATCCGGAACCGACCGACGCCTTGAGCTGCGTGGGCGTGCCTTCGGCGATGACCCGGCCGTGGTCGATGACGGCGATGCCGTCGGCCAGCTGGTCGGCCTCCTCCAGGTACTGCGTGCAGAGCAGGATGGTCGTCCCGCCGGCCACGAGGGCCCGCACGATGTCCCAGACCTGGTTGCGGGACCGGGGGTCGAGGCCGGTGGTGGGCTCGTCGAGGAACATGAGGGCCGGCGTGACGACCATGCTGGCGGCGATGTCGAGGCGGCGGCGCATGCCGCCCGAGAAGTGCTTCACCAGCCGGTTCGCGGCCTCGGTGAGCCCGAACGCCTCGAGCAGCTCGTCGGCCCGTCGCTTGGCCGCCGGGCGCTTCAGCCCGAGGAGCCAGCCCAGCAGCACGAGGTTCTCGCGGCCGGTGAGGTCCTCGTCCACCGAGGCGAGCTGGCCGGTGAGGGTGACCGAGGCGCGGACCTCGTCGGCGTCCTCCACGATGTCGTGGCCGAGGACGAGGGCGGTGCCGGCGTCGGGGCGCAGCAGGGTGGCCAGCATGCGGATGGTGGTCGTCTTGCCTGCGCCGTTGGGCCCCAGCACGCCGTAGACGGACCCGGCCCGCACGGCCAGGTCGACGCCGTCCACGGCGCGCGAGTCGCCGAACGACTTCACGAGCCCGGTGGCTTCGATGGCGAGGGTTGCGCTGGTCATGGTCTTCTCTTTCGGAAGTGTCGCACGGCGCCGGAACCGCCGGCGTCCCTTTTCCGTCACCTACGGGGGACCGAGCGGGGGCGCGCGGTCAGCGCATCACGAAGCCGGGAAGCTCGTAGCTGAAGCGGTGGATGGCCTTGGCGCCGGCCCGGACGTGGTCGTCGGAATCCCAGGTCCAGCCCAGGGTGTTGGCCATGCGGTTGACCAGGTTGAAGACGAAGTTCACGTGGAGGGCGTCCACGATGGCGTCGTCGGGCACGCCTGCGGCCCGCACGCTGTCGACGTCGTGGGGGGCCACGTCTTCAGGGGTGCGGGACAGCTTGGCCAGCAGCGGTAGGACGGCGGCCAGCTCAGGCCGGATGCCGGCGTGGCTCTCAGGATCGAGCCGCCAGCCGGACTCCACCCTCGTCGTCTCGCCGTGCACCCGGGCGCAGAAGGGGCACTCGTTCTGCCGAGACGTGAACGCGGCCATGTACTCGCGCTCGGCGGCCGTCCAGAACGACGGCTCGCGCAGGACGTCGTGGACCAGCGCCAGGAAGGGTCGCCCGAAGAGCTCGGGCCGGTGCATGGCGACCTTGGCCACGCCGTCCATCTCGTGGCCGAAGACGAGGCGGGCGACGCGCTGGAACACCTTGGCCACCCGCGAGTGCGCTTCCCCGACGGTCTGCAGGCGCATCAGCTGGGGCCCCGGACGGCCCGAAGACCGGACTCCAGGCGTTCGAAGGCGGCGCCGAGGGCTGCCGCCACCGTCAGCTCGAAGATCTCCTCCTCGGTGTGACCCGCGGCGCGCAGGGCGGTCACATCGGCGTCGGTCACCCGGTAGGACTCGGTCCGCACCTTATGGAGGAACGGCGCCCAGGCGGCGGGCACGTCCCCGCTCCCGTCGGCGGCGGCCCGGCGGGCGTCGGTACCGGTGACGCCGTCGGTCTCGAGCACGGGCGTGGCGCAAGGCACTCACTGCCTCCCGGTGACGGTCGGTCGCCGCGACGGGCGGCGGTGCCTTTCGCTTCCTCATCGAACCCCCGCCGCAGCCTACGGCGCGGTGTCGGGACACGGATTGGGTAGGGGGGAGCCGATGCGCGTCGCCATCCTGGGCATGGGGCCACGGGGCCTGTCGGTGCTGGAGCGCATGGTGGTGCGCCTGCGGAAGGAGCCACCCGACGGTGACGTGGTCATCTGGGCGGTCGACCCGGTGGAGCACGGCTCCGGGCGGGTGTGGAGGTCGGCGCAGCCGGAGTGGCTGGCCATGAACGCCACCGCCGGGGAGGTGACGGTGCGGTCGCCCGACGGCTTCGTACCCGACCCCGAGCTCGGTGCTCCCGGAGAGTGCCCCCCTCGCCGGCGCTACGGCGAGTACCTGAGATCGGTGTTCGCCGAGCTGTGCCGGGGTGCCCCGGCTGGGGTGTCGGTGCGGCCGGTGCTGGCCACGGCCACGAGTGTGGTGCGCGGCCCAGGGGGGCGGCTGGTCGTCGGGCTCGACCGCGGGAGCCCCTTGGAGGTGGACAAGGTGGTCGTGGCGACCGGGCACGGCGCCGAGGACTCGGAGCCGGGCCAGATCGGCGGCTGCCCGGTCATCCGGGCCGGCATCGCCGCCGACATGCCCCTGGACACCGTGGCCCCCGGGGCGACCGTCGCCCTGCGGGGGCTGGGGCTGACGTTCTACGACCTGGTGCGGGAGCTCTCCGTCGGCCGGGGCGGGCGGTTCACCCGGTCTGCCTCGGGGCGACTGCGGTACGCGGCCAGCGGCCGCGAGCCGTTGATCGTGGCCGGTTCTCGCGGTGGCCTGCCGTTCCGGGCCCGGCCACGGGTGACCGGTGCGTACGAGACGACGCCGAAGCCGGTCGTGTTCACCCCCGAGGTGGTCGAGCGGCTACGGGAGCGTGCCCGGGCGACGCAAGGAACGCCCCAGCTGGACTTCGCCGCCGACGTCGAACCCGTGATCCAGGCCGAGGTCGAGCGGGCCTACCACGCCTGCCGGGCCCGGCTGGGGCACCGGCGGGAGGACGCGCCGCCCCTCGACCTCCATCGCCTGGGCCGGCCGTTCGACGGCCGGTCGTTCGGGAGCCCGGAAGCGTTCCGGACGAGCCTTCTCGACGAGTTGCGAGCCGACGTGCGCCAGTCCCGCCAGGGCACGGCCGCCAGCCCCACCAAGGCGGCCCTCGAGGTGCTGCGCCAGATGCGCCCGCTGCTGCCGGCCGTCGTCGACTTCGGCGGCCTCCTGCCCGCCTCCCACCGCGACTTCCTGACCCGCTGGGAGCCCCTCAGCTACGTGCTGTCGGCGGGGCCGCCGGCCGACCACGTCGAGCAGCTGGCGTGCCTGGTCGAGACCGGTGTCGTCACCGTCGTGGGCCCGGCCGCCCGGTTCACGCCCGACGCAGCCACCGGCCGATGGGTGGTCGAGTCGCCCCAGGTGGAGGGGTCAGCCTGTCCCGCCGACCTGCTGATCGAGGCCCACGTCCCGCCCACCGACGTGACCAAGTCGGCGTCGCCGCTGATCAGGCAGATGCTGGCCGACGGCATGATCAGCGAGTACGTCAACGTGGACGCTGTGACCGGGGACCGGTTCGCCACCGGAGGGCTGGCGGTGACCCGCTCACCGTTCAACGTGGTCGACGCCCAGGGCCGGCCCGACCGTGACATCCATGCCATCGGCGTGGCCACCGACCGGACGCGGTGGTTCACCCAGGTCGGCACCGGGCGCCCCGGGCAGGACAGCCCCTTCGTCCGTGACGCCGACGACATCGCCACCGACGTGCTGCGTGCCGCCCGGCGCCCGGCATGGTCGGCGCGCTCGGCCGGGTAGGAGTTCGCGATGGGCCTCAACGAGCTCGCCTCCCGCCTCGCCGGCATCGAACCCCTCGACCGCGTCGCCGACCCGCTGACCAAGGTGGCCGCCAAGCTGTTCCCCCACGGCCTGGTCAAGGACGCGCTGAGCGGCACGTGGCTGGGCCACCCGTTGCACCCGCTGCTCACCGACGTCGTCATCGGGTCGTTCACGAGCGCCTCGGTGCTCGACCTGCTGGGGGGACGGCGCGCCCAGCCGGGCGCCAACACCCTGGCCGCCCTGGGGATCGCCTCGGCCCTGCCCACGGCCGCCGCCGGCCTGTCGGACTGGTCGGACTCGTCGCGCGCCGACCGGCGGGTGGGCGTCGTGCACGCGACGGCGAACGTCGTCGGCCTCGGCTTCTACGCCGCCTCCTTGCGGGCCCGGGCCCAGGGCCGGCGGGGGACGGCGACCTCCCTGGGACTGGCCGGCATGGCGGTGATGACCGTCGGCGGCTACCTCGGCGGCCACCTGAGCTACTCCGACGGCGTCGGCGTGAACAACACCTTCTGGCTGCACGGGCCCGGGGACTGGACGCCCGTGCTGGACGACGCCGAGCTGCCCCAGCGCACGCCGGTGCGGGTGGACGTCGACGGGACCCCCGTGCTGCTCTATCGGGGGGCGGGCGGCATCCGGGCTCTCGCCAACCGCTGCAGCCACGCCGGCGGGCCGCTCGACGAGGGTGAGGTCGACGAGGGCGGGAAGTGCGTGATGTGCCCGTGGCACCAGAGCGTGTTCCGTCTGGAGGACGGATCGGTGGTGCACGGCCCGGCCACCGCGCCGCAGCCCGCCTACGACGTCCGCGTCCAGAGCGGGAAGCTTGAGGTGCGAGCGCGCTAGGGGCCGGTCCCGCGCGCTCGCACCAGCGGCGTCCGGTCAGTCCAGGGTGCACCCGCAGGAGTTGACCTCGCGCACGATCACGCCCCGCCCGGTGTCCATGTGGGTGGTGCAGGGCATGCACGGGTTCATGCTGCGCACCGCCCGCAGGACGTCGATGCCCTTGATCTGGTCCTCGGGGACCGACTCGAGCAGCGGGGTGTCGACGACGACCTGCTCGTAGGGGCCGAGCTGGCCCATGGCGTCGGTCGGTGAGGCGTTGAGCGTCGACGGGGTCGTGATCTGGTAGTTGACGATCTTGCCCTTGTCGATCTCCATGTGGTGGACGAGGAAGCCCCGGGCCGCCTCCCAGAACCCGACCCCGATGCGGTTGTCCTTGGGGATGCGGAACGGGGTGTGCACCCTGGTCTCGCCCGCCCGCCAGTACTCGAACGCCTTGAGCAGGCAGTTCATGGCGATGCAGGAGGTCATGGCGACCACGTAGGCCCGGCCCCGGTTGCGCTCCAGGGCGTTGAGCGTGCGGGGGACGGCCCACATGAGCTCGGTCTCGGGCAGGGCGTGGCGGGGCAGCAGCATGCGGATGCCGTCGCCGGTCGACTCGTAGAAGGGGTTCTTGGGGTGGCGCTGGGCCAGGGCGGTGGCGAAGAGCTGGCCGTAGGAGCCGGTCTCGATCGTCTTGCGGTCCCAGCGGGGGGCGGTGTCCCACGTGTAGCGGTCGCGGAAGTTGGTGGCGGTGGGCTTGGGGATCGTGGTCTTGTTCCACGGGTGGTACGGGGAGAGGGGGTTGCCGAGGGGGTCGGTCTTGAACCTCTGGGGCCCGGAGACCGTCCAGTCCTCGTAGAAGGAGTGGTCGACGAACTCCTCGTAGCCCATGTTGATGTCGGTCAGGTTGGTGGTGACCAGCTTGCCGTCGACGATCATGCCGGGCGTGGCCCACCGCGAGTTGCCCCACACGTCGGCGTTGGCGTACGTGGCGTCGTACACGGTGGAGTCGTCGTAGATGCCGGTCTGGGCCATGGTGGCGGGACGGGCGCCGACCCGCTCGTACTCGGGGTTGGCCTCCAGGAAGAAGTCGCAGATGTCGTCCCAGATGCGGGGCAGGACCTTGGAGAAGTCGATGATCTTTCCGAGCTGGGCGTAGTACTCGTTGAACGAGCTGGTGGTGATGGTGGTCGACACGCCGCCGGGGACCAGCGTGGAGGGGTGGGGGAACTTGCCGTACATGAGCTGGCACATGATCCGCCCCACCCGGGTCCACTCGAGGGCCTCGAGGTAGATCTTCCCGGTCAGGGGGTTCATGGCGTCCATGATGTCCTTGATGGTCGTGTAGCCGTGGATGTCGGCGTTGGGCGCCAACGTCTTCTCGGCCTTGGTGACGAGCTCGGGGTTGGTCACCGACACCAGGGCGGTGGAGTAGTCGGGGCCGGCCAGCAGGCCGAGGTGGAGGGGCCGGTCGTAGAACATCTCGCCGCACTCGCCGAGGTTGCGCACCTCGAGACCCATGGGCGGCGGGACGATGCCGAAGGTCTGCTCCAGGCACAGCGACGACACGGTGGCGTGCACGCCGCCGCAGACGCCGCAGGCCCGCGAGGTGATGTCGATGGCGTCACGGGGGTCACGGCCCTGGAGGATGATCTCGTACCCACGGAAGAGCATGGCCCGGGCGTGGCACTCCACCGCCTTGCGGCTCTCCAGGTCGAGCACGGTGTGGATGGCGAGGGCGCCCGCCACCCGGGTCATGGGGTCGATCGACCACTCCCGCAGGCGCGGAGGGGCGGCGAGCTGGGCGCCCGGGCCCGGGCGGCGCCGCACGTAGCCCTTGCGCGCCGACGACGTCACCGCGTACGGGTCATCCACGCCCTGGCGCAGGCGAGCCTTGCCGCTGGCGTCGAACTCGATGGGAAGGTTCTTGAAACACACGACGTCTACGCCTCCTGATCGGCTTGGGACCAGTGTCGCAGCTGCTATCAATCACAGCGAGTGTTATGAGCAGTGCTCATAAGGTGCGGCCCGCTGGCCCGGCCCGTGGGGGATAATCGGGTTCCGTGAGCGGCGTCGTCACCGTCCTCGTCGCCGACGACGATCCCGACTACCGGCTGATGGTGCGGTTGGGCCTGCACGGCGCGCCCGGCTTCGCTCCCGCGCTGGAAGCAGCCACCGCGCCGGAACTGCTGGAGGTGGCGGCCGCCCACCGCCCTGACGTGGTGCTGCTCGACGTGGCCCTGCCCGGGGGGTTCGAGGCCGCGGCGGGCCTGCCCGGGTCCCCCAGGGTGGTGCTGGTGTCGTCGCGACCGCCCGACGAGCTGGCCGCGGTGGCGGCCGCGGTGGGCGCGTCCGGGTACATCGGCAAGGACCTGGCGCCGTCCGACCTGCCCGCGGCCGTGGCCGACGTGACCCACGTGGTCGACCGGCTCCAGGCCGTGCTGGCCAAGGCCCACGACCGCTTCCCGGCTCACGTGCGCAGCGCCGGTGAGGCGCGGACGGTGGTGCGCCGGACGCTGGAGGGCTGGTGCGACGAGGACCGGCTGGACGACATCGCCCTGTGCGTGAGCGAGCTGATCACCAACGCCGTGATCCACGCCGACAGCGAGCCGCAGCTGCTGGTGCACGTCCGCCCGGGGGTCATCCACGTCGAGATCAGCGACGAGTCGGATGTGCTGCCGGTGGTTCGGGGGGCCGGTCCCGAGGACACGTCGGGGCGCGGCGTGTCGATCCTGGGCATGCTGTCGGACCGCTGGGGCGCCCTGCGGCGCAGCGGCGGCGGCAAGACCGTGTGGTTCGACTTCGAGCGTTCGCCCCAGTCGGTGGTGGGAGGGGAGCGGTGAACGAGGGGCTCGACCTGGCCGCCGAGCTGCGCACCGTCCGGGCCGCCCTCGACGACCTGAACGCCGAGCGTGAGCGGATGATCGAGCTGCTGTTGGAGATGCCGAGGCTCCTGGCCGATCCCGATCCGGAGTCGCTGGTGGCGGGGGTGGCGGACGCCTGCCGGACCCTCGCCGGCGCCCGCTTCGCCATGTACGTCCCCGTCGAAGGGGACATGGAGCCGCTGCTGGTGGGCATGTCGTGGGACGACTTCGCCGAGCGGCCGGACGTCGGTCAGGCCCCGCTGCTGAGCGGCCCCCGCTTGCACGGCCAGACGCACCTGGTCGACGACGTCGCCGCGTGGGCGCGCGACGACTCGCTGAGCCGGGCCTACGGCACGCTGTCCGACGGCCGCCTGGTGCGCAGCTGGCTGATCACGCCCGTCTCCCGGGCCGACGGGGAGGTGGCCGGCGTCCTGTACCTCGGCCATCCCCGGCCCCACGTGTTCAGCTCGGAGGACCAGGGCCTGGTGGCGGGCTTCGCCCAGCACCTCGGCTCGGCGCTGTCACATGCGGCGGTGGCGGCCGAACGGGACCGGCTGGTGGCGGCGCTGGAGGGGACCCTGCTGCCGCCGGTGCTGCCCCGGATCCCCGGCGTCGACCTGGCCGCCCGCTACCGGGCGGCGGGGTTCAGCGACATCGGGGGGGACTTCTACGACGCCTTCCGGTACGGCAGGGACGAGCCGGGGAGCTGGGCCGTGGTGGTGGGCGACGTGGCCGGCTCGGGGCCGGAGGCGGCGGCCATGACCGGGATCGCCCGCTACAGCATCCGGGCCATCGTCTCGGACGTGGGCGGTCCGGCCGAGGTGCTGTCCCGGCTGAACGAGGCCCTCCTCCGGCAGAACGCGGTCGACCGCTTCCTCACCGCGGTGCTGGCCCGGCTCAAGCCGCATCCCGACCGGGTGGACGTGGAGTTGGCCGGCGGCGGTCACCCGCCCGCGCTGGTGCTGCGCGACGCCGACGAGTCGGTCACCGTGCTCGACCAGGCGACCGGCACCCTGCTCGGCGTGCTGGCCGGGGTGGACGTACGGGACGTACGGATCACCCTCGCCCCCGGGGACGCCCTCGTGCTCTACACCGACGGGGTGGTGGAGGCCCGGAACCAGGCCGGGGAGCAGTTCGGCCAGGACCGGCTGGTGCGGCTGCTGGCTACGTGCGCCGGCCGGAGTGCGGCGGGGATCGCCCGCCGGATCGAGGTGGCCGCCCTCGCCCACAGTCCCGAGCTGGCCGACGACCTGGCCATCGTGGTCGTGCGGGCCACGGGCCGCTTGGGCGGCTGATCCGCTGGCCGAGGCCGGGGAGGACGGTGGGGGGCACCGTCGGTTCCGACCAGGGCCGGGTTGACGGGACGAGCCGGTACCGTGGGGGGATGGCGTCGTCACCCCGCCGGCTGACCCGGTCGAAGACCGACCGCAAGATCGCCGGCGTGTGCGGGGGCGCGGCGGCCTACTTCGGCTGGGACCCCACCTTGGTGCGGGTGGTGTACGTGGTGGGTTCGGTGGTCAGCGTCGCCTTTCCCGGGATGATCGTCTACCTGATCCTGTGGGTGGTCATGCCCGAGGGGGACTGACACCGCGACGAGCGGGGCGGTGCCCACCCACTACGAGGTCCTTGGCGTTCCCCCGGATGCGTCCGAGGAGCAGGTGCGGCACGCCTACCGGGCGCTGGCCAAGGAGGCCCATCCCGACCGGTCGGGTGACGCCACCCGCTTCCAGGTCATCACCGAGGCCTACGAGGTGCTGTCCGACCCGGTCCGCCGGGCGACCTACGACCGGCGGCTCCGTCCGGTGGCGGCGGCCCCGGCGGGGGCGTCGGGGGCGCGTGCGGCGGCGGGGGGTGGGCGGCGGCGGCGGTACGGCCGGTACGCGGTGGTGCCCGTGGCCCTTCTGGTGGTCGCCGGCATCGTGGCGTGGGCGACGGGGGCCACGTCACAGCAGTCGGTCGGCGACGAGTGCCTGGTCGGGACGTGGCGGGGGGAGGCGTTCGGGGTCCCGTTCCGGGGGGTGTTGGACGGGCGCGAGGTGGACGTTCTGGTACGGGGCGGGGCGGGGGTGACGCTGGTCGTCGACGCGGCCGGGATCGTCCGGGCCGACTACTCCGCTGCGGCCCCGCTGGTGGGGAGGCAGGGCGCCTACCGGGTCGAGGGCGTCTACCTAGGCACGACGCGGGAACGGTGGCGGGCGACGGACGGGACCGTCACCCTCCGGGCCACGAACGTGTCCGACCTGTCCTTCCGGGCCACCATCAACGGCCGGCCGCCCGACCAGCCGCTCGGGCCCGCCGTCGCCGACCGGAACTACCGCTACACGTGCACCGCCACGACGCTGGAGCTGGGCCCCTACCGCTACGTGCGCCTCTGATCGCTCACCGAGGCG
>JBKHXX010000030.1:0-11454 GCA_046565765.1 Acidimicrobiia bacterium
CGAGTGCGCCCCCAGGGACTCGAACCCTGAACCCGCGGATTAAGAGTCCGCTGCTCTGCCAATTGAGCTAGAGGCGCCGGTGGGGTGACCGAGGGGACTTGAACCCCCGACCTCCAGGGCCACAACCTGGCGCTCTAACCGACTGAGCTACGGCCACCACGACGGTCCGTTCAGTCTGGCACAGGCGGCGAGGGGACCGGCCCGGATTGGGTCGGCTGGGGGTAGCTGCGGCGCAGCAGCGCGTCCCAGGCCCGGTCGGGCAGCAGCGCCCGCGCCCCCATCAGCAGCCGGGCCGACGGGGTGACGGGGTAGCGAGGCCGGGGCCGGCGGGCGGCTATGGCCCGCTCCACCACCCGGGCCACGTCGTCGGGGGTGCCGCCGAGGCGGGCCAGGCCACCGTGCTGGTAGGCGCTGACCGTCGACGCCGCGACCTGGGCCGTGAACCGCCCGTAGGGACCGTTGTCCGCGACACCGTCGGCCATGGCGCCCACCGCGGTTTCGGAGAACCGGGTGCGGATGAGACCCGGCTCGACCAGGACGACGTCGACGCCGAAGCCGGCCACCTCGAAGCGCAGGGCGTCGCTCAGCGCCTCCAGGGCGTGCTTGGTGGCGTGGTAGTAGCCACCGCCGGGAAACGTGAGGCGTCCCCCCATCGAGCTCATGTTGACGACGCGGCCCCATCCCTGGCGGCGCATGCCGGGCAGGCAGAGCTGGACCAGGCGCATCGGCCCGAACACGTTGGTCTCGAACTGTTGGCGTACGGACTCCATGGGAACCGTCTCCACCGGGCCCGACTGGCTGTAGCCGGCGTTGTTGACCAGCACGTCTACCGCGCCCTCCTCCGCTTCGACGGCGGCGACCGCCGCCACCATCGACGCCTCTTCGGTGACGTCGAGGGCCAGCGCGTGACAGCCGGCGGAGGTGAGTTCGGTCAGCGTCTCGGGACGGCGGGCGGTGGCGTAGACCCGGTGGCCGGCGGCCGCGAGGCGGCGGGCGACAGCCTCCCCGATGCCCGAGGAACAGCCCGTGACGAGCACGGCCCGGGACGGTCCTGGCATCCCGGGCGACTGTACCGGCGTTCTGCGACAATGCGCCGTGGCGGGTGGCGAGGTCTACGAGGTGGGTGACCAGGTCGGCCTGGCCGTGCAGTTCGGCACGGCCGACGACCCTGTCGACCCGGCGGGCGTGGAGATCCGGGTGCGTGACCCCGACGGCCGAACCGTCGAGCTCCGCTACGGCCGCGATGTGGCCGTCGTCCGCACCGCCCCCGGCGCCTACCAGGTGGTGCTGGTGGCCGGCGTGCCCGGCCGCTGGCGGTACCGGTTCGTGGGCATGGGCCCCGTGCGGGCCGACCACGACGGCTACTTCGACGTGTTCGACCTGGGCGCCGGCTGACCCCCCCAGTGGGCGAGGGGATTGGACGTCGCCGCCCCTGGGTATCGGCAGTCTGCCTATAGGCAGGCGGCACACGCATAACTTCCCAGGGTTCCTATCCTGGGACACGGAGGTGCGATGGCACGCATCGTGTTCGAACGGGTAGCCAAGGTGTACCCGGACGGCACGGCCGCGGTCTCCGACTTCGACCTCGACGTCGCCGACGGGGAGTTCATGGTCCTCGTCGGGCCCTCCGGCTGCGGCAAGACCACGGCCCTGCGCATGGTCGCCGGCCTGGAGGAGATCAGCTCCGGCGAGATCTCCATCGGCGACCGGGTGATCAACGACGTCCCTGCCAAGGACCGTGACATCGCCATGGTGTTCCAGAGCTACGCGCTCTACCCCCACATGTCGGTGTACGACAACATGGCCTTCGGGCTCAAGCTCCGGCACGTCTCGAAGGAGGAGATCGACCGCCGCGTGAAGCGGGCGGCCGGCATCCTCGGCATCGAGGAGTACCTGGGCCGCAAGCCCCGGGCCCTGTCCGGCGGGCAGCGCCAGCGGGTCGCCATGGGCCGGGCCATCGTCCGGGAACCCAAGGCGTTCCTCATGGACGAGCCGCTGTCGAACCTCGACGCCAAACTCCGCGTCCAGATGAGGGCCGAGATCAGCGCCCTCCAGCGGGAGTTGGCCGTGACCACGCTCTACGTGACCCACGACCAGGTCGAGGCCATGACCATGGGTGACCGCGTGACGGTCATCCGCAAGGGCCAGCTGCAGCAAGTCGGCACGCCCCAGGAGCTGTACGACAACCCCGTCAACCTGTTCGTCGCCGGGTTCATCGGCAGTCCCGCCATGAACATGGTGAGCGCACGGCTGGAGCGTGACGACGGCCACATCCACGCCCACTTCGGTGACAACCGGGTGGTCCTTCCCCCCGAGACACTCGCCCGCCGGGCGAAGGTCGAGGAGTACGTGGGCCGCGACGTGGTGCTCGGCATCCGTCCCGAGGATCTCGAGGACGCGGCGATCGCCCGGGATGGCAGTGCGACCATCTCGGGCCACGTCCGCCTCACCGAGGCCCTCGGCTCGGAGATCGTCGCCCACTTCGACGTGCAGGCCCGCCCGGCCGTCACCGAGCAAACCCGTGAGCTGGTGGCCGACGTCGGCGATGACGTCGCCTTCGAACGGCTCGAGAACGAATCGACAACCTTCGTCGGACGCTTCAGCCCGCGCTCCGACGTCAAGCCCGACCAGCGCGTCGAGGTCGCGGTGGACACCCGGTCGCTGCACCTGTTCGACCCCGAGACCGCGCTGGCCCTCTAACCAGGAGGTATGACCACGTGACAAGCAAGCGGCGGTACCTGCGGCTGGCGGCGATTCTGGCCGTGCTGACGCTGGTGGCGTCAGCGTGTGGCGGCGATGACGACGACGATGGCGGGGCGGGACAGAGCACCGGTGACACGACACCCACCGAGCTCCAGCGGGTAGGTGGCACGATGGAGGTGGCGGCGGTCTGGTCGGGCACCGAGCAGGCGAACTTCCGCCAGGTCCTCGACGCCTTCACGGCCAAGACCGGCACCCAGGTGACGTTCACCTCCACGGGCGACGACATCGCCACCATCCTGCGCACCCGCCTCCAGGGCAACTCGCCGCCCGACGTCGCCATCCTCCCCCAGCCCGGCCTTCTGCGTGACCTCGCCAACCAAGGCGCCCTCAAGCCCATCGAGGATGTCGCCGGCCAGGCCGTGTCGGCCAACTTCGCCCCGCACTGGAGAGAGCTCGGCACGGTCAACGGCCAGCTCTACGGCCTCTTCTTCAAGGGCGCCAACAAGTCCCTGGGCTGGTACAACGTGACCGCCTTCCGCAACGCCGGCGTGCAGCCCCCCCGGACCTTCGACGACCTGCTCACCACCGGGCGCACGCTGAAGGACTCGGGCGTGACGCCGTACTCGATCGGCGGCGGCTCCGGATGGGTGCTAACCGACCTGTTCGAGAACATCTACCTCCGCCAGGCCGGGGCGGAGAAGTACGACCAGCTCTCCCGCCACGAGATCCCCTGGACCGACCAGTCGGTCAAGGACGCCCTGCGCACCATGGGCCGGCTGCTCTCTGACCGCACCATGATCGCCGGCGACCCCACCCAGGTCACGTTCGTGCAGTCGGTCGACGCCGTGTTCCGGACGCCGCCCGCGGCCGCCATCGTCTTCGAGGGCGACTTCGTGCCCGGCTCGGCGACCCAGCAGGCCACGGCCGGTCGTGACTACGACTCCTTCCCCTTCCCGGCCATCGGCAACTCGCCCCCCTCGGTGGTCGGCGGCGGCGACGCGGTGGTGATGATGAAGGACACGCCCCAGGCCAGGGAGCTGGTGAAGTTCCTGGCCACCGCCGAGGCAGCCGAGATCTGGGCCAAGCTGGGCGGCTTCTCGTCGCCCAACAAGAACGTCAATGCGTCCGTCTATCCCGACGACGTGACCCGCAAGAACGCCACCGCTCTGGCCCAGGCCCAGGTCTTCAAGTTCGACATGAGCGACCTGGCCCCCGCCGACTTCGGCGGCACGCCCAGCCGGGGCGAGTGGGCGCTGCTCCAGCAGTTCGCCGCCAATCCTTCGGATGTGGACGGCATCGCCGCCCAGCTCGAAGCGGCCGCGGCGGCATCGTTCCGGTAATGGCAGAGCCGCCGGCGGGCAGGGCCGCCACCAAGACCCTGCCCGCTGGCGTCGGCGGTTCGTCGGGGCCGGCGCCTCCCGGTACACAGGTCCCCCCGGGCTCCCGGCGAGGCACCGGCGCGGTTGCGGGTGGCAAGGGACGGCGCTGGATGGCGGCGCTGTTCCTGGCCCCTGCACTCATCCTGCTGGGGGCGCTGGTCGTCTACCCGATCTTCGCCACCGTCGTCGCCAGCTTCCAGGACCGTACCGGCAGCGAGTTCGTGGGCTTCGACAACTACGGCGAACTGCTGACCAACCACCGCACGCTGGTCGCCATCCGCAACAGCATCGTGTGGGTGGCCGTAGTGCCTGCCACCATGACCGCCCTGGGGTTGGTGTTCGCGGTGTTGTCCGAGCGGGTGACGTTCCAACGGGCCTTCAAGGCGGCGATCTTCATGCCCATGGCCATCTCCCTCCTCGCCGGCGGCGTGATCTGGCGGGTGATGTACGAGGAAGCGCCCGAGCGGGGTGTGCTGAACGCGGCGATCCGGGCGGCCACCGAGGTGGTCAGGCCACCGGGCGACTACACCGGCGCAGCCCCCTCCGAGGGGATGGAGGTGGCGGGCAAGGCCATGGTCCTGACCGCGCCGGTAGCGCCCGGCCAGAACTACTCGCTGGGACTGGTGGCCCTGCCCCCCGAGCAGGTGCCCGAGGACGCGGCGCAGGCGGTGCTGCCGCCGCCCCGTCCCGACGAGGTGACGGGGGCGGTGTACCGCGACTTCCGCCAGGGCGGCGGCGGTGTCCGGGGCGCGGTCGATGAGGGGGAGCTCGGCCTGCCCGGAATGAGAGTCGACCTGCGGGACGCCGACGGCGACGTGGTCAAGTCCGCCATCACCGACGACGACGGCTCGTTCCGCATGGAGGACGTCGAGGAAGGGACCTACAGGCTGGAGCTCGCTTCGGCCAACTTCCGTGAACCGTTCGGGGGCGTGCAGTGGCTGGGCCCGACGCTGATCACGCCGTCGATCATCGTCGCCTACATCTGGGTCTGGGCCGGCTTCGCCATGATGGTGCTGGCCGCCGGGTTGGCCGCGCTCCCGAGGGAGGTGCTGGAGGCGGCGCGCGTCGACGGGGCGAACGAGTGGCAGAACTTCCGGCGCATCACCGTTCCCCTCCTGGCGCCCGAGATGGGCGTCGTCTTCATCACGCTCGTCATCTACGCCCTGAAGGTGTTCGACATCGTGCTGGTCGTGGCGCCCGAGGCGGTGCAGGACAACGCCAACGTGATCGCCCTCGAGATGTGGCGGACGGCCTTCGGCGCTCGGGACCAGGGCCTGGGCTCGGCCGTGGCCGTGCTGCTGTTCGTGCTCGTGCTGCCCGTCATGTTGCTCAACCTGCGCCGGTTCAGAGGAGAGCGAGGCTGATGGCCACCAACGAGGCAGTCCTCACCACCAGCGGCACCGCCCCCACCCGGCGGGCGCCGGCGGCTGGGAAACGGCGCACGTGGCTCCGCCGGCTCCCGCTCAACATCGGCCTGGCGGTCGTCGCCGTCCTGTGGCTGATCCCCACCGTGGGGCTGCTCTTCACCGCCCTGCGGCCGCGTGAGCTGTTCGCCACCAGCGGGTGGTGGCAGGCCCTCACCGAGCCGTCCCAGCTGACGATGGAGAACTTCCGGCGCATCGTCGAGGACGACAGCTTCGTCACCAGCCTGTGGAACACCTTGCTCATCACCGTGCCGGCGACCGTGGGGGTGGTGCTCATCGGCGCCCTGGCCGCGTACGCCTTCGCCTGGATCGAGTTCCGGGGCCGCGACACGTTGTTCCTGATCGTGGTCGGGCTACTGGTCGTCCCCCTCCAGATGGCCTTGGTGCCGGTGTCCAAGCTCTACGGAGAGCTCGGCATCTTCGGGTCGATCCTCGGCGTCGTGCTGTTCCACATCTCGTTCGGCCTGCCGTTCGCCATCTTCCTGCTGCGGAACTTCTTCGCCTCGATCCCGAAGGACCTGCCCGAGGCAGCCCGCCTCGACGGTGCGTCGGAGCTGCGCATCTTCGGGCGCATCATGCTGCCGCTGGGGCTTCCGGCCATCGCCAGCCTGGCCATCTTCCAGTTCCTGTGGGTGTGGAACGACCTGCTCGTCGCCCTCGTCTTCGCCCGCACGTCCAACGCACCGATCACCGTCGCCATCCAGCAGCAGCTCCGCACCTTCGGCGGCAACATCGACATCATCAGCGCCGCCTCGTTCATCTCCATGATCGTGCCGCTCATCGTCTTCTTCGCCTTCCAGCGCTACTTCGCGGCCGGCCTGCTGGCCGGCTCGGTCAAGTAGTTCGGGGGCGGGCGGCCCGCTCGATCACGTCGCCCAGCCGTTCGACGTCGGCGCCCCACTGCGGGCCGATCTCGATGGCGTTCCGCCGGGCCAGCGGAGCCAGGCGCTCCGGCAGGTCGGCGGCGGTGGGCATCTTGGCCCCCGAGACCAGCACGGGGACGACCGTCACGTCCCGGTCGAGCGCCATGCGGATCTCGAGCGCCACCCAATCCTGGGGGTCGTCGAGACGCCGGCGACCGTGGCTGTCGGCGACGGTGATCCACCGCCGACCGATGACCGCGAGCAGCACGTCGCAATCCGCCACGTTGGCTGCCAGCTTGTCCGCGAAGTCTTCACCCGGGTCGATGCCGGCCACGTCGAGGAACACCTGCTGCTCGCCGAAGCGCCGGACGAGCCAGTCGCGCAGCCTGCCGGCGTGGCCGTCGGCGTCGTCCCGCCGGTAGCTGATGAATACCTTGACGTCGGCGTGCGGCACGCTGCCGGCGTCGACCGCGGGAGGGCCGAGCCAGCTCTGGGTGATCCCGGTCCCCACCGCCACCTGCCCGGACACGTTTCCCGTGATGTTGGCGCTGACGTGTTCCTCCCGCTCCGGGCTCACGGCGACCCCCCCAGCAGATTGGAGAGGATGTTGAGCGACGTGCTCACGACGTCGCTGTTGACCACAACCGACACGGGCCCCGACGACGCCATGCGGAAGTACTCGTTGGACGAGTCGAGGAAGGCGGTGGCGGTGTAGGCACCGAGAGGCAGTTCGCCCGCGGCGAAGGGCAGGACGGCGGCGCCGTCGGCGGTGACATGGGTGGCGGCCCTGGTGACGCTCGCACCGCTCAGCACGTTCTCCACGGTGAAGAAGATGCGGGCCTTGGTGATGTCTCCCTGGGTGCCGCCGCTCTGGGTCAGGAGCGCTCGGGCGACCATCGGCGAGCCGACGGTGAGGTCGACGAGGGGTTGGAGCCACGTGATCGCGAGGTCGGCAGCCACGACGGTCACTTCGAAACTGGAGGTGGCTCGGGCGTCGCGTCCCGGAGCGGTGGCCGTCAAGGTGACGGCGACGGGCCCGGCGGTCGGAGACGACAGGAGCCGGCCCTGGACGCGCCAGCGGCCGTCGCCCTCCCGGACCGTCGCCAGTCGCTCGGGGCCACTCGTGACCGCAAGCGTCATCAGGGAGGTGTCGGCGCCCGCCCGCCCCGTCACGGGAACGTCGAGCATCCCGCCGTAGGGCACGGTCTGGGGGCCGATGGCGTCGATCTCGATCCCGTTCCCCGCCCCGCTCCGCTCGCCCCGGCCCGACAGCGTGGCCTGGAGGCGCTGACCGGCGCCCGACACGGTGAGCGTCGCCGACCGGGCTCCCACGGCGCCGGCCACGAACCGGACGTCCATGACGCACGCCTCGCCCGGCGCCAGGCGGCGAAGGCACTGTGGGGTGGCATGGAAGTCTCGGGCGTCGGGGCCGGCCAGGCTCGCCTCGGTCAGGTCGACGGGAGTGGGACCGGTGTTGGTGACCGAGATCCGTCGCACGACGGGTGGTGCGTTGAGGGGCTGCGACCCGAAGTCGACGGTCGCCGGGTCCAGGCGGAGCGGACCCATGGGCGGCGGTGGAGGCACCGTGCCGTCGGTCCCTCGACCGGCGAGGACCACCTGCTGGCCCTCCCCGGCCCGGCGGAACACGAGGGTGGCGTCCTGCGGCCCGGTCCGCGCAGGCGCGAAGACCACCGACACCGTGCAGCTCGCGCCGGCGGGCAGGTTCGTCCCGACACAGCGGGCGGCTTCCAGGCGGTAGGCGTCGGGCGACGAGCCCGCGAGGTCGAGCGCGTCCAGCACCAGTGGCATGTCACCGTCATTGGTCAGCGTGACCTGTCGTGGCTCGCTCGACGTGCCGATCGCCACGGAGCCGAAGTCCAGCCGCGCCGGGTCGACCACCAGGCCGGGTATGGGATCGACGAACGTCACCGCCGGCTCGGGCCGCGCCCGCTCGATGATGTAGGCGCTGAGACCCAGGGTGACGAGTCCCAGGATGCCGAGCAGGAGCATCAGCGGCAGCCCGAGCAGCGGAGCGGTCGCCGCCACGACGGGCGCGATGGCCGGGGGTGAGACCGGCTTGCCGGGACCTCCCCCCGGCAGCAGGTCGAGGTTGTGCCGTGTCGCCTCGGCCCCGGACCGGTCACCGAGGGCCTCCCTGATCTGCAACGCCTCGGTGAGCGATGAGCGGGCCACGGCATGGTCGCCGAGACAGAGCGCTCGGGTGCCGATCTGGTGGAGGGCCCATGCCTCGGCGGTGCGGTCACCGAGCCGCCGGGCGCCGGCCAGCTCGAGGTCGAGGATCTCTCGCCACGCCCCCCAGCGCCGGCCGAGCACGAACGCCCCTTCCACCGCCCGGCCGAGCCGGAGGAGGTCGCGCCACGCCTGGTCACGAGATGCGCCCTGGAGGGCGGCGAGCACGGCCTCGGATTCCTCGAGCACGACGTCGGCCCGGTCCCGGTTCGCCTCGGCCCACCCGATGAGGTGCTCGCGCGTCCGACCTTCCCAGGCCCGCAGCTGCGCCGTCTGGTGGGGCGCCAGGGCCCCGGTCCGCACCGTCACGCTGTAGCGGGGGCTGTGTGACTGGATGAGCCCCAGAGCCAGCAGCGAGGCGAGCGCCGGCTGGGGGTCGGCCACGCCGGTGATGGCGGCCAACTGATCGGCCGGGAGGGTTGCCCCGTCCAGGGCCGCCAGCACCTCCCACACCTTGCGCTGGTCGTCGTCGAGGGCCTCGAGCAGGAGCTGGCCGAGCTCCGGGGAGGCGGACCCTTCGGTCACCCGCCCAGCCAGCGCGACCAGGTCGTACCCGAGGTCACTGACCAACGAGGCCAGGTGCATGATGCGCAGGGGTTGCCCGCCGACCGCGCCGACCAGGGCAGAAGCCACCGGCCGTTCCATCTCGGTCAGGGGCCGCATGAGCTCGAGCTCGAGCAGGTCGACCGCCGAGTCGGGCGGTAGGCCTCGAAGCGCGATCGACCGCCCGTCTCCCCAGAGCGACCGCTCACGTGATGCCAGGAGGAAGGCGCACGAGGGGAGGTTGTCCCGCACGAGATCGACGCCGTCGCGGCCGACCTCGACGTCGTCGATCGCGATGAGGGCCTCGACGTCACGCAGGGCGTGCTGGATCTGCGCCCGGGTCGGCTTGAAGGGGACGCCGGTCTCGTAGAACGCCTCGAACAGGTGCTGGAGGGTGTCCTCGGCCGGTTCGGCATGGGACCGGTGGTACACGACCCCGTGGGGCGCGGCGTCGGAGGGTGCGCGGTAAGCCAGGAACTTCAGCAGGGTCGTCTTGCCGATCCCCGGGGGCCCGACGAACTCGAGCGACGAGGCGGCGCCGATGGCGTCGAGTCCGAGCCTCAGCTCGTTGTCGCGCCCGAGCGGTTCGGCCGGTTTGCGCCCCGGGAGGCTGATCGGCAGGGGTCGGAGCCGGGGAGCGGGCGTCTCGCCCGGTGCCGCGATGTAGACGATGCCGCCGTGGTCGACGTTGTTCTGGACGATGTGGTTGCCGACGGCGATCTGCCCGCTGACGTGACCCGAGATCCGGGCCTCGACCGAGCCAGAAAGCGTTGCTGTCACCCGTGCCGCCTCACGTCATCGCCTGACGCGAGCTTACCGACCGAGCGTTCCTTCGGGCGGGGCGTTTCCCCCGGAGGTTAGATGGTCTGCTCGGCCAGGGCGGCGGCCCGGACGTCGAGCTGGTGCCGGGCCCATGCCTCGGCATCCTCGTCGCCGATGGCCCGGCTGGCACGGAGGGCGGCGTCGAGGACGGCGTGCCACGCGCCCCAGCGGGCGCTGAGCAGGAAGGCCGGCGAGGCGACGCGCGCGAGTTCGATGACCCGTTGCCAAGAGCCCAGGGCGAGGGCGTGGCGGAGGATGGTCACGACCGCGTCGGCGCTGGATGCGAGTCGTTCCGTGCCGTTCGGGCCGGTTCCCACGGCGAGGAAGTGGGTCACCATCCGGTCGACCACGAGGGGCGAGGGGGGTAGCGACGGGGCGGGTTCCAGGCGGGCGCTGAAGCGGGCGGTCACCGGGCGCCCCGACGTGTGCGTGCTGATGGGCCCACCTCCAACTACTCGGCACGACCGCAGGCGGCATTGAGCGGCGCGCTTGGCTGTCGTGTACCCCACCTGCCGCTTCGCAACCCTCGCGGCGTATCCTGGCTCCGCCGGCAATCGAGCGGCTCCGCCCCTGTAGCTCAGTTGGATAGAGCGGCTGCCTTCTAAGCCAGCCCGGCTGAGCGCTGTGCTGACCTGCGGTTTCGCAGCTCAGAACGGAGCAACGGCGGATAACTTATCCGCTGAATTCACTGTCGGTAAGGCGTCGTTTTGGCGCTTTGTTGCAGACTTCCCGATCGATGCCGGGCGAGCCCCAGCCACGTGTCCGCCGGACGCCGATCGTTGACGACGCTGTCTTGGTGGTGCGGGGTGACGAACTCGAACCGGCGGTCATCCGAGCCGACGCGACGAGGTTCCACCGGCCTTGAGCATCCAACAGCGATACCTGCCCGAGTGCGAGTTTCGAGGCGAGCACGATCAGCGCGCAAACCACTTACGCGCTGAGGCAACGGCGATGCTCCAGCCGGCTACAACGGCACAGGTCGTCGGGTCGAGGATAACTTCTGGCTATTGCGCTGTACGGGCGTGGTGAGCTAGGTCGGTATCGCCGGCCGTGCGGCGAGCGTGTCGCCGAAGGCGGCCGAGACTGTCGAAGTACAACTCCTGACCTGACGAAGTTCAACGACTGCGTGTGCCACGACGGAGTTACGGGCTACTTTCGACCCGAGCTTCTCCGAGACTTGTGGGTCTTCGGATGACCGACAGAATGCAGGGACACTCAGCCGAAAGAGATAACAGTTCTGCCCTAGCATCTGTAATCGGCCTCGCCGCCCAGACACATTTCCCCAGGCGAACCAGCCGACCACTTCGACCCGACTCAGGCTGTCTTTGCTGCCTGCTTCAAAAAGCGAATGATTGGCTCTGGCATCGTCTGATGGTCCGCCATCCTAGATAGCTGTTCGCGGCCGCTGGCAGTCGCACCAATGATATCCCGACGTGCGCCATGCCGCTCAACAACCTTTTCGCTTTCCAG
>JBKHXX010000031.1:0-15119 GCA_046565765.1 Acidimicrobiia bacterium
CGGACACCCCGCGCACCTGCGCCTGGCCGCCGAGCTTGCCCTCGGTGCCCACCTCGCGGGCCACGCGGGTCACCTCGTCGGCGAACGACGAGAGCTGGTCGACCATCGTGTTGATCGTCTCGACGAGGGTCGCGATCTCGCCCTTGGCGTCGACGGTGATCTTCTGCGAGAGGTCGCCCTGCGCCACGGCGGTGGTCACCTGGGCGATGTTGCGGACCTGGCTGGTGAGGTTGCCGGCCAGCTGGTTGACGTTGTCGGTGAGCGCTTTCCACGTGCCGGAGATCCCCGGGACGTCGGCCTGGCCCCCCAGCCGCCCCTCGACGCCGACCTCGCGGGCCACCCGGGTGACCTCGTCGGCGAACGACGACAGCTGGTCGACCATCGTGTTGATGGTGTCCTTCAGCTGGGCCACCTCGCCGCTGGCGTCGACGGTGATCTTCTGCGACAGGTCGCCCTTGGCCACGGCGGTGGTGACCTGGGCGATGTTGCGGACCTGGCCGGTGAGGTTGCCGGCCAGCTGGTTGACGTTGTCGGTGAGCGCCTTCCAGGTGCCGGACACGCCGGGCACGTCCGCCTGGCCTCCGAGCCGGCCTTCGACGCCCACCTCCCTCGCCACCCGGGTGACCTCGTCGGCGAAGGACGACAGCTGGTCGACCATCGTGTTGATGGTGTCCTTCAGCTCGGCCACCTCGCCGCGGGCCTCGACCGTGATCTTCTGGGACAGGTCGCCCTTGGCCACGGCGGTGGTCACCTGGGCGATGTTGCGCACCTGGCCGGTGAGGTTGTTGGCCATGTAGTTCACCGAGTCGGTGAGGGCCTTCCACGTGCCGGCCACGCCCTGCACGTCGGCCTGGCCACCGAGGCGGCCGTCGGTGCCCACCTCCCGGGCCACACGGGTCACCTCGCCGGCGAAGGCCGACAGCTGCTCGACCATCGTGTTGATGGTGTCCTTCAGCTCGGCGACCTCGCCGCGGGCCTCCACCGTGATCTTCTGAGACAGGTCGCCCTTGGCCACGGCGGTGGTGACCTGGGCGATGTTGCGCACCTGCGACGTCAGGTTGCCGGCCAGCTGGTTCACGTTGTCGGTCAGGGCCTTCCACGTGCCCGAGACACCCGGGACGTCGGCCTGGCCGCCCAGCTGCCCGTCGGTGCCCACCTCGCGGGCCACCCGGGTGACCTCGCCGGCGAAGGCGGAGAGCTGCTCGACCATCGTGTTGATGGTGTCCTTCAGCTCGGCGACCTCGCCGCGGGCCTCCACCGTGATCTTCTGGGACAGGTCGCCCTTGGCCACGGCGGTGGTGACCTGGGCGATGTTGCGCACCTGGCCGGTGAGGTTGCCGGCCAGCTGGTTCACGTTGTCGGTCAGGGCCTTCCACGTGCCCGACACGCCCGGCACCTCGGCCTGGCCGCCCAGCCGCCCGTCGATGCCCACCTCGCGGGCCACCCGGGTCACCTCGGCCGCGAACGCGCCCAGGGTGTCGGTCATGGAGTTGATGGTCTCGGCCAGGGTGGCGACCTCGCCCTTGGCCTCGACCGTGATCTTCTGGGACAGGTCGCCCCGGGCCACGGCGGTCGTCACCTGGGCGATGGAGCGCACCTGGTCGGTCAGGTTGGAGGCCATGACGTTCACCGAGTCGGTCAGGTCCTTCCACCGGCCGGCCACGCCCGGCACGTCGGCCTGGCCGCCCAGCCGTCCCTCCGTTCCCACCTCGCGGGCCACCCGGGTGACCTCGTCGGCGAAGGCTCCCAGCGTGTCGGTCATGGAGTTGATGGTGTGGGCGAGGATGGCCACCTCGCCCTTGGCCTCCACGGTGATCTTCTGGGACAGGTCCCCTCGCGCCACCGCGGTGGCCACCTGGGCGATGGAGCGCACCTGGTCGGTCAGGTTGGAGGCCATCACGTTCACCGAGTCGGTCAGGTCCTTCCACGTGCCCTCGGCGCCCCGCACGTCGGCCTGGCCGCCCAGGCGGCCCTCGGTGCCCACCTCCCGGGCCACCCGGGTCACCTCGTCACCGAACGACCGCAGCTGGTCGACCATGGTGTTGACCGTCTGCTTGAGCTGGGCCACCTCGCCCCGGGCGTCCACCGTGATCTTCTGGGACAGGTCGCCGTTGGCCACCGCGGTGGTCACGAGGGCGATGTTGCGCACCTGGTCGGTCAGGTTGGAGGCCATGACGTTCACCGAGTCGGTGAGGTCGCGCCACGTGCCGGAGGCGCCCCGCACGTCGGCCTGGCCGCCCAGGCGACCCTCGGTGCCCACCTCCCGGGCGACCCGGGTCACCTCGTCGGCGAACGACCGCAGCTGGTCGACCATCGAGTTCACGACCCGGCCGATGCGCTGGAACTCGCCCTTGACCGGGTGGTCCTCCATCTCCAGGGCCATCTTCTGGGACAGGTCGCCGGCCGCCACCGCCGAGATGACCCGGGCCACCTCGTTGGTCGGCTGGACGAGGTCGTCGATCAGCCCGTTGACCGAGCCGGCGGCCGCCGCCCACAGGCCGCCGGCGCCCTCCAGCTCGACGCGGGCGGTGAGCCGGCCTTCGCTGCCCGCCACCCGGGCCACCCGGGCCAGCTCGCGGCTCAACTCGGTCTGGCGGGACGTGAGCGCGTTGAACCGGCGGGCCACCTCGCCGTACACCCCGTCGTGGCGGGCCGACAGGCGGACGCCCTCCTGGCCGGCTTCGGCGGCCTCCAGGGCCACGCAGAGCTCCTGGAGGAACTTGTCCTCGGTCGCGTCCACGGCGGGGCTGTCGGTGACCGTCACCGTCCGCTCCCAACAGCTGCGTCAACTGGCACGATGTCCCCTCTCGGAGTGCCGCGCCAGCCCTCGGACCGAGTTGTACCACAGCCCGGGTGGCGTTCGGACCGCGGATCGGCAAACCTGGAAGCCGCACGCGGCAGCCGGGAAGCCAGGCAATGCGCCAGCCCTCATGTCTTCCGGAACGCTGGGTGGAGGGGCTTGCACGAGCCCTGTCTCCCCGCGCCCGGGCCGCGCAGGGCTCAGACCTTCCGCACGCCGATGTGGACGTGGTCGAAGTGGCCGGCGACCTTCCACAGCACCTGGATGCGGTAACCGTCGACGACCGTGCGCAGGTTGCCGCCGGTCCAGCCGGGCACGCCGAGGGCGGAGCCGATGCGCTCGGCCGCCTTCTGCGCCTCGGGCGTCGGCACCTGGACGCCGGGCACCGACAGGTCGCAGGCCCACGAGCGGGCCTGGGAGCGGTGGTGGTCGGACGTGGACGCCCCCCACGTGCGGCCCCAGCACTCGTTGACGTAGAGCCGCCCGTTGTCGGTGACCCCCAGCCGGGCGAGGTCGGCGACGATGCCCTCGGTGCCCTCGTGGCGGCCGCGCGGGTTGAACCACTCCGACGGCTTGGTCGGGACGACCAGCGTCGGAGCGGCGGTCGTGGGCGGCGGCTCCCACTCGGGGAACCCGTGGGCGGCGGTGAAGGCGGAGCCGTCGGGCGGGCCGCCGGGCAGGGTGTTGACGCTTCCCGCCGCCACTGCCGCTGCCGGGGCGCTCGGCACGAGGGCGCGCCTCGTCCCCGCCGCCGCGGGCCGGACCTTGCCCGCCGCCACCTTGGCCACCAGGACCTCGAACCCGCTCCGGCTCGGAGCGGCGACGTGCACGTGCGACGCTCCCGCCTTGTCCAGGAGGACGTCGAACGCATCCCTTCCCGGGTCGCCGCCGCCGGCGCCGGCCGCGCTCTGGCAACCGTGTAGTGCGAACAGCGCGAGCCCGACGGACAGGCCGACGCGCGCGCGTGCTGCTGTGATCCTCACCACTTGCAAACCCCCCAAGGGTCCCCATGCCGGAGTTACCAGTCCCGGCTGCGACGGAGAAGGGTAGGGGGTCCGCGCACCCCCTCCGGACAGCTTCGACGGGGCTTGAACCGGGACCGCCGTGGGCGGTCACGTCCCTATCCGGTGAACAGGCCCTCCCCCAGCCGGCGCACGAGCGCACGGAAGCGCTCCTGCTCCTCCTTGGTGCGCCCCAGGTCCTCCTCGATGTCCTCCGAGCGCCGCCCGGGGACGCCTTCGGCGGCCGACGACAGGTAGGCCTCGGAGCGGGCCAGCCAGCACCCCGCCTTGATGAGCGTCTGCTTGGGGCTGGGCGACTCGTCCAGCCCGTCGAGGCGGCCGCGGGCCACCTTGTAGGCGTACAGGCCCCGGCGGTAGCGGATGTCCTGGTCGGCCGGACCGCCCAGCCACAGGGCTCGGGCCAGGGTGTTGTAGGCCTCCTTGTAGCGGCCTCGCGACGCCTCCTCCTCGGCCGCAGCGATCACCGCCTGGTACTCCGCCACCTCGTCTCCCATCGCGCCCGATGCTCCCCGGCGTCCTGGGAGAGCAAACTTCCCGGATGGTACGGGCGCACGCGCCGGGACGGGTGAACCTGATCGGCGACCACACCGACTACACCGGCGGCTGGGTGTTCCCCATGGCCGTCGATCGGGGGACGACGGTGGAGCTCACCACCGGAGGCGACGTGGTCGAGCTCACGTCCGCCGACGAGCCCGAGCCCGCCCGCGTCCCCCTCGACGTGGAGGACCCCACCGCCGTCAACCCCGGCTGGGCCCGGTACGTGGCCGGGGTGGTGGCGGTGGTGCGGCCGGCCCGGGGAGGCGCGGGGACGGTACGGACGACGCTGCCTCTGGGCGCGGGCCTGTCCTCCAGCGCCGCCCTGGAGGTGGCGGTCGCCCTCGCCCTCGGCTTCCAGGGGACCGCCCTGGAGCTGGCCCTGGCCTGCCAGCGGGCCGAGCAGCTGGCGTGGGGCACCCGCACCGGGATCATGGACCAGCTCGCCTCCGCCGCCGGCGTGGCCGGCTCGGCCCTGCTCATCGACTGCACGTCGCTCGAGGTGACCCCGGTCGCCCTGCCCGAGGGGATGGAGGTGGTGGTCGCCGACTCCGGGCAGCGCCGGTCGGTGGCGACGTCGGCCTACGCCGAGCGCCGGGCCCAGTGCGAGTCCGCCGAGGCGGTGGTCGGACCCCTCCGCACCGCCTCCGCCGACGACCTCCCCGCTCTCCACGACCCGGTCGTCCGGCGCCGGGCCCGCCACGTCGTCACCGAGAACGCCCGGGTGCTCGACTTCGCCGCCGCCCTGCGGGCCGGGGACCTGGCCGAGGCGGGGCGGCTGATGTCGCAGTCGCACGCCAGCCTCCGCGACGACTTCGAGGTGTCCACTCCCGCTCTCGACGCCTTGGTGGACCGCCTGGCGGCCACTTCCGGCGTCCACGGCGCCCGGCTCACCGGGGCCGGCTTCGGTGGCTGCGTGGTGGCGCTGGCCGAGCCCGGCAGTCCCGCCCCCGGTTGGCGGCTGCAGGCGGCTGCCGGCGCGACGGTGACGAGTACCTGACGCACCCCGGCGCCGGCCGGTACCTTTCGGGTGTGCGGGGGAAGGTCGACGAAGCGCCGGTTGCGGCGCAGGCGGGGGACGACGCCGTCCCGCCGGGCCCGCCATGCCCCCCCGACGGTCCTTCGGCGCTGCGCACCGCCCTCAGCGCCCTGGGCGTCTTCCTGCTGATCACCGCGGTGCTGTTCGTGGTGGCCCGGGTGTCGCTGTCGATCCTGCCCTACACGACCCAGCACTCCCGCCCCGACATCCTCGCCGACAAGCTCTGGTTCAACGGCTGGTTCCGCTGGGACGGAAGCTGGTACGAGCACATCGCCCACCGGGGGTACTTCGAGCCGCACCCGGGCGCCCAGAGCCCCGCGGCCTACTTCCCCATGTACCCGTTCCTCATGCGGGTCTGGGGGGCGGTGTTCCACGCCCGGGTGCTGGGCGGCATCTTCGTCACCGTCGTGTCGGGCGCGGCGGTGGCCGTCCTCTTCTCGCTGTGGCTGCGCCAGAAGGTCACCCCGGCGGTGCGGTGGACGGCCCTGCTGCTGATGCTGCTGTACCCCTTCGCCTACTACCTGACCGGCGCCGTCTACGCCGACGCCACGTTCATCGCCGCCGTGCTGGCCGCCTTCCTGCTGCTGGAACGGGACCTGCCGGTGCTCGCCGGCCTGGCCGGGGCGGTGGCCACCGCCACCCGCCCGGTCGGCGCCCTGCTGATCGTCCCCCTGGTCCTGCGCATCGTCGAGCGCCGGGGCGGATGGCGGAGCTTCAAGCTCAGGGACGCCGGCATCCTCCTCACGCTGGGCGGGGTGGCGGCCTACTCGATCCTGTGCTGGTCCCGCTACGGGTCGCCCATCGCCTGGATCGAGGCCCAGGAGGGCTGGAACCAGTCCCCCGGCCCCTCGACGTGGTTCAAGACCGAGTTCCTCAAGGACCTCGAGATGTTCTCCCACACCAGCCACGACCTGATCGCCTACCTGTCCCACCCGGTCCTGACGTTCGTGGCCCTGGCCTTCGTACCCCGCATCGTGCGCCGTTTCGGGTGGAGCTACGGGTCCTACGTGCTGGTCGTGGTGGGGCTGTCGGCCCTCTCCACGCAGAACTTCTTCGGCATGAGCCGCTACGTGCTGGCCGCCTTCCCCGTCTTCGCGGTGGCCGCCGAGCTGCTCGTGCGCAAGCCCGTCCTGCGCGGCGTCTGGCTGGGCCTGAGCGCCGTGCTGCTGGTCTGCGCCACCTCCCTCTTCGCCCGCGGGTTTTACTTGTCGTAGGGTCCGCGGCCGTGGGCACGAGGGGACGGGGCCCGGCGCTGGGGCTGATGGTGTCGGTGTCGGTGCTGGGGGCAGTGTGGCCTCCCGCCCCCGCCCAGGAGCAGGGCGAGGTGAACGTGGTCCTCGCCGGGAAGGGGTTCGGGCACGGGGTCGGCCTCCCCCAGGACGGGGCCCTGGCCCTGGGCCGGGCCGGGTCCAGCGCGGCGGAGATCCTCGCCACCTTCTACCCGGGCACCACGCTGGGGCGCCGCAGCGGCCCGGTCCGCGCCCACCTCCTGGAGAAGCCGCGGCCGTCGGTGACGCTCGCCTTCCCCTCCGGTGGAGCCGTGCACGACGGCCCGGGGGGCTCGGAAGGGCCGGGCTTCCCGGTGACCGTGGAGCCCGGTGGCTCGGTGCGGGTCTCGATCGCGGGCGGCCGCTTCACGGCCGAGCCCCTGGCCGGGGCCACCGCCGGCCCCTTCCCCTCACCGGAGCCCCCTCCCGGGCCCGCGGCCGAGCCGGTGGCCCAGGAGACCACCACCACCACCACCGTGCCGTCGCTTCTGGGGCTCATCCCCCTGCCCACGGCCGCCCCGCCTCCCACCACCGCCGCCACCGTGCCGCCGACCACCGCTGCCCCCGCCGCCGAGCCCCGGACCCCCACCGCCACCCGGTCCCTGTGGGCCGTACCGGCGGGCGGAGGGGTGGTGGCCATCCCCGACCTGGGCCGTCGCTACCGGGGCCGGATCGAGGCGGCCAGCGCGGGCGGCGCCCTCCAGCTGCTCAACGACCTGGACGTGGAGGTCTACCTGCGGGGCATGGGCGAGGTGATCGACCCGGCCTGGCCGGCCGCCGGGCTCCAGGCCCAGGCCATCGTGGCCCGCACCTACGCCCTCGACGCCATGGCCGACGGTC
Organism: Acidimicrobiia bacterium; assembly: GCA_046565765.1. GTDB lineage: Bacteria > Actinomycetota > Acidimicrobiia > Acidimicrobiales > AC-14 > JBFMCT01. Next base: position 7,504 of record JBKHXX010000031.1, read on the forward strand.
GCCCCTTGTGCTCGACGCAGCAGTGCCAGGTGTACCTGGGCGAGCAGGCCGAGTACGCGGCCATGAACCGGGCGGTGGCGGCCACCCAGGGCCAGGTGCTGTTCCACGGCGGCTCTCTGGCCGAGGCCGTCTACTCGGCCAGTGCCGGCGGCGTCACCGCCACCCCCGAAGAGGGGTTCGGGATGAAGGGCGTCGACTACCCCTACCTGATCCCGGTCACCTACACCCCGGTCGACCCCCAGGCCTGGGAGCTGCGCCTGCCCCTGGCCGAGTTCGCCCGCCGCCTCGGCCACCGAGGGCCGGTCAGGGCGGCCCGGGTGTCCCGGGCCGGACCGTCGGGGCGGCCGCTCGAGATCCTCCTCATCGGCGACGACGGCGACCACCCCGTCGACGGGATGCGGGTCTTCTCCACGTTCAACCTGCGGTCCACGCTCTACACCCTGCGCATGGAACGGCCCGGGGATGCCGCCGCCGCCGAGGCGGCGGCCGCGGACCTACGCACGATCACCCGCCGGCCGGCCAACGGTCTGGTGCTGGAGGCCGGGGACGGACCTGCGGAGGGGGGCCGGGGACCGTGGGCGGCCGGCGCACTGGTCGCCCTGGCCGGGGTCGCCGCCGCCCACGTGCGGCGCCGGGTCGCTACTCCCGCAGTCGCACCAGGGACGGGTGGAGCGCCGCCGGCGTATACGTCGCCCCCGCGTTCCACAACAGCCAGTCCGGGATCCCCAGGGCGACGGCGGCGTCGATCTGGGCCCGAACCTCCGCCGGACCGTACGGATGGCCCAGGGTGAAGTCCTGCAGCCACGGCATGAGGACCGCGCCCGTGCCCGCCACCTCGGCCTGGAAGTCGGCCAGCGACGCCTTGACGATGTCGTAGGGCTGGCGGTTGGGGTTCGCCACCCGGTACTCCCCCGGCACCCAGTGAGACGGGTAGACCATGGGCGAGAGGTAGTTCACGTGCCGGGCCATGCGGGGGATGTCCTGGCCGATGGCGTCCGGGCGGGAGGCGGCGATTCCGAAGACGGCCGCGCCCTGGTACACGCACCGCTCCCGCAATGCCGCCCCCGACGTGGCCAGGAAGCGCACGACGCCGTCGGCCGACGCGCCCTGGAGCCCGGGGATGACCATCTCCTCGGGGTCACCCTCGGGGCGGCGTATGTAGTCCCACATGATGTCGTCGACGCCCGCGTCGGCCGCCTCCAGGGCGATGTCGAGGTTGTAGCGGTGCACGTCGGGATGGACGGGGTTGGCGAACCCCCCGTAGCCGCCGTAGAGCCCGCCCTCCTTCGAGTGCACCACCCAGTCCCGCCGGTCGTTGGCCCAGGCCCACGCGGCCAGCTGCGGGTCCCGGAAGGCCACGATGCGGCCGATGACCCGCACCCCCCGGCTGCGCAGGTCGGCCACGGCCTCCCGCAGCCGGTACTCGGGCCGCACCGCGCCGATCTGGCGGGCCAGGGCGACGTTGGAGTCGTAGCCGACGATGCCGCCCTCGTCCTTGAGGTCGAGCTGGACGGCCGAGACCAGCTTGGCGTCGATCAGCGAGAGGATCCCCCGCCGCAGCGGTTCGTAGCCCCAGGCGGCGGCGGTCACGTGCACCCCCTGGCCGCCCGGATAGGCGACCGGCACCATCACCTCGACGCTCGACCGGTTCCCGGCCGCATCGGTGGCCTCGACGTGCACGGGGGCGGCGGGAGGGCGGTGGTAGCGGAGGCGGAACGTGCCGTCGTGCTCGGTCGGCGCGCCGTTCACCGTCAGCGCCGCGCCCCGCTCGACCCGCCCGGTCAGGGTCAGCGGCGCGCACAGCCCCACCGGCGCGGCGGGCGGCGGCACGTCCAGCCGGGGCGGCGTGTCGTCGACCGTCACCTTCCAGTCGTGGGCAGACGGCCACAGCGCCGGCCTGGGCACCTCCACCGTCAGCTTGTGCTCGCCCTCGGGCAGCACCCCCGGCCGCCACACCATGGTCGTGCCCTCGAAGTCGACCGCCTTGGGCGGCACCGGGTCGCCGTTCAGCTCCAGGACGGCGCGGTGGGCGCGATCGCCCGGGTCGATGGCGAAGCGCAGCGTCCGCTCCTCGAGCGCCGCCGAGGTGAGCACCTCGCCCCCGGTCACTCCCTCCAGGTCGACGTCGACCCTCGTGCCCGCCCACATCAGCTGCAACACGTACAGGGCCACCGCCGCGCACCCGGCGGCGACCGCCACGCTGCTCCACTGGATCGACCGCTCGCGGGTCAGGCGCGGGCTCCGCCGGGCCCTGACTGGTCGCAGCGGGATCCCGGCCGGCTGGACCCCCAGCGGCGCCAGCGGGTCCCGCCGGGAGCTCCGCCGCAGGCGCGCCGGCATCCCCCGTCGCCGCTTCAGGTCTACGCCTGGGATCTTCGATAGTTCGGCGGGCACTTCGACCACTCCCCCGTGGGCTGTGGAAGTCTTGTCGATAACCGGCCCGCACGCACACGGACGGTCAGGCGATGGGGTCGAACCGCACCTGTTCGGTCGGCTGAGAGGCGACCTCTTGTTCGTGGACTACCGGACGACGTTCATGCGGCTCTCCAGCGCCGTGCTGAACGCCGCGGCCAGTCGCTCCAGCAATATCTGCTCCAGGAACCCACGCGCCTGGCGGCGAAACCCAGCCTTGAGGAGCTACTCGACAAGATCGAACGTCGGCGAGGAGGAAGGGTCGGCTTCGAACAGGCTGCTCGCGACATCGCTGACGAGCGCGGCCGTCGGTGATCGTCGTAGACGCGTCAGTCCTCGCCAACGTCGTGGGCGACGACGGCCAGGACGGGGAGCTTGCGCGAGCTGCGCTGCGCTCCGCCGTCGACATCGCCGCACCCGATGTGGTCGATGTCCAAGCCGTCGCGGTTCTCCGAAGGCGATGGCTAGCCGGCGGCCTCACCGAGCGTCGGTTTGCAGCGTCGATCGACGACCTCGAGGCGATCGGGCTCGATCGGTACCCGACACTGCCTCTCATGCGGCGGGCGCAGGGAGAGCGCCGAACGGCACCTCACGAAGGTCCCTCTATACAACGCTCTTGCACAGTCATACAATGGCGCGCGATGAACGAGCCTCACGTCATGACCGTGTCACGCAACGGGCAGGTCTCCATTCCCGCCGAGGCGCGCGCTCGGTGGAACACCCGTCGCGTTGTGGTTGTGGACCTCGGTGACCGCGTCGTGATGCGGCCACTCCGTGACGAGCCCGTCGGGGACCTCCAAGGCAAGTATCGGCGTCGCGGTCCCAGTACCGAGCGCGCCCGAAAGCAGGCAAGAGACGACGACGCCCATCGAGCCAGATCCCGTTGACCGTCCTCGACGCCTATGCCGTACTGGCCTACCTCAAGGATGAACCGAGCGCGGATGAGGTTCGCCCCCTCATCGAAGCGGGCGACGCGTCCTTGACCGCTGTCGGCGTCGCCGAGGTGATCGACCACCTCGTTCGGCTCGCCGGGGCGGACGAGGAGGACGCCGCGCTCGACCTCGCTCAACTGGGCCTCCTCGACGGCATCGCCGTCGACTCGACGATCGGCGCCATGTCAGGACGGCTCCGTGCTCGGCACTACCACCGGACAAGAAGTCCGATAAGCCTCGCCGACTGTGTTGCCGCCGAAGTGGCCCGAGCTCGCCGAGAGCCACTGGCGACGGCCGATCAGTCGCTCCTCGATGTCTGTCACGCCGAAGGTATTCACGTGACTGTGCTGACTACATCGGACGGATCACGATGGGACCGTCCCACCGGGCCGTAGCCAGCGCACGCAGCATGCTCGATAGGGCGGCGCGAGTTCCTCTGCGACGGCCGAACAGATCAACACGACTCTCGCCACCAGGCCGATCTGTAGCGTTCGGCCGGTGGCCAGCGGACGATGGTTCCTGAATGACGCGATCAACGTTCTCAGTGCCGACAACCAAGAGCGCATCCGAGCGGAACTGGTCGTTCCCAACGTCGTCTTCGGGCTGCACCGGTGGTACGCAGGCGGGAGCTCGCCGACCTCGATCGCCCTGTCGTCCCAGGCTGAGTGGGATCTCGAGCTCAGCCGATGCCGTCCAGGGGACAATCTGGTCCTGGTCTCACTTCGGCGGGTCCGGCACCTCGCGCTGGCCCATGCGGGCGTGCTGAGCTCCGGCTCGCCTCCGGTTCTTTCGTCGCCCGGCCAAGAACGGCTCCTCGCGTTTCTGCACGACCATCGTCGAGAACTGGCCGTTCTCCATCGCCACGTCGGCGGGGACGGACGCTTCGAATGTGACTACGACATCGTGTGGGATCCCTCGCCAGAGGAATGGTCAGAGCATCTCGAGCGCTGGTCTCGACTCCAGGGCGAACTGCTCTTCTTCGACGATGACGAGATCCTCTGGCGCGACAAAAGCGGCAGGCAGGGTGTGCCACCCGAGGAATGGGCCAGCAACTATGGCGACTACCTGTTCGACGGGTACTTCCCCGACGCTCGCGGACGTGTCGTGGTCGGGGGGGCGTACTGACACAGGGACAGCGCACCAGATCGGGTCCGCGGATTGGCATGACCGGCGTTCGATACTGCCCGCAGTGAGCGTCGGTGACGGTGGCGCGAACGCTCAGAACAACAGAGCCGGGGTCAGTTTCGCGACGGCTTCACCGGCCGGCTCCGGTGTGGGCCCGTGGCGATGAACACGGTGCCGCAGCGCCGACACTCGACACGCTGGCCTTCGGGATGACGATCCGTCTGAACGGGGCGAACCAGTTCGATGGTCTCGGGCTCGGGATCGAGCTCACCCTCGCACAATGGGCAAGGAGTCATGATCGACGATACGTCCTTCGCGGCGAGTAGAGCGCCGAGCGCCCGTCACGCGGGCGGCTGACTCAGCCCGTCAGGGCGCAGAACAAGCACGGCATGCGGGGCCGATCTCCTCCGGAACGGGAGCTCTACCGACCTGCAAGCGCCTCTGCGAGTTGCCATCCCCACTCGAGGGCGGATGCGGTCCCGGCGAGGTGCCGACGAGCAGTGGTCTCGTCGTCGAGGCGCGCGATCCAAACTCCGATAGACCAGAGCGGCTGACGAGCCATGGCTATCGGAAGGGACTGGCGCTCCTCCTCAGCCAACCGGCGGTCGAGCCCCGATTCGTACGCATCGACCAGGGTCCAGAGCCGATCGTCGTCCCGGCTCAAGTCATCGACGTCGAGGCTGACGAAGTACAGCGTGAGGGCGAGGTCCTCTACCCGTGGCCGCGGGCCTAGAGAGTCGAAATCCGTCAGCAGCACCACGTCGTCTCCGACGAAAAGAACGTTGTTGTCCCAGAAATCTCCGTGGACGAGCTGCTCGGGCCGACGGAGTCCGAGTCGGAGCTCGAGGTCGAGGACCCTCTCCATCAGGCGGTCCGCCAGGTCGGCCAGCTCCGCCTCCCGCTCCGTCGGGTGCCAGGCGCGGATGCGCCGAGTGCCCACGCTGACCGAATCCGCCAGATCCTGGAGTGGGAGGTAGTTGGAGAAGACTGGGGCAGAACCATGGGATACGGCGTCGAGTTCCGACAGCCCCGAGTGCATCCTGCCGAGCAGCGGAAGGGCCCTTTGGACGCGATCGAGATCACTCATGCGATGGGTCGACGCCACGAAGGGTTCAAGCTCGACGAGGCGATCCTCCAACTTCACCCACGGTTCGCCCGAGAGTGTCGGAATCGGTTCCACCGTCGGCACGCCGTACGACGTCAGGTGACTTCGGGCGCGCTGGAGGATCGCCAGCCGCTCCGCGGTTACGAGCGGCCGGTAGATCCGGGCGACGTACTGCGAGAGGCCGTCGGTCACCAGTAGGTTGAGGCTGGAGGAGCCACCGAGGTCCGGGGACTTCGATCCGGCACAGCGGACGCCCCAGTTCACCTCAAGCACGACGTCGAGATAGGGCGACCGCTCGGCTCGACGGCCTCGCCGACCGCCGCCAGCGTCATCCACGTTCAGACGCTACGCCGGCTCCCCGGGCGTGTGTGTGTGGCGTTCCTAAGGCGAGCAGACTGCCCGGTAGCGAGCGAGATCCGTCACCCGAAAGGGAGCGCCGAATAATCGGACTAGGCCGAGCGAGAGACCTTGACGTCCACCTCGCCGGCCTGATCGGACTCGCCAGCCAGGGTTCGGCGAGTGAGCTCGAAGACGAGCTCCCAGTCGGGATGTTCGTCTCGCTCGTACGCATGCTCCACCACGTCCGCCAGCTGGCCGGCATCGAACTCGGCGTACCGTCCTGGTCGGCTCTGCGGCGCGCTGGACACGCCATGAGGCTACTGCCCTCGGGTCCCACTCCACGGATATGCCGTCGGCCAAGAATGTCGCCGTGGCGATCGTCGTCCGGCTCGGTCCACTCCCGCTCCTCCAGCGTCGTGCTGGTCGGCTCATCGAGTTGGACGAGCGGCCGGCCGTACGCTTCGCGTATGCGATGCATCAACCTGCCGCCGGCGTCGGCCCGAGAGGCGTGCGACAAGGCCTTCGCAGAAGCGCGCGGGACTGACCCCTGGCCACGGCAGTCTTCGGAGAAGGTCGCCTATCGCCTCATAAGCCGCGGTGCCTACCCGGCTGACGCCGATGCCCTACTACGAAGGGTGCGCAGGGGCGACTCGACCGCCATCGACGAGGCGGTTCAGTGGCTTCGCTTCGACCCCTTCTGCCTCTGGTCCGGTTACCTGAAGCAACGCCTGATGAGGTCGATCGCGTCGCAGAGGCTCTCGACGCGGCAGGCAGCGACGATCCGTTCGCTCCTCCTCGAGATTCTTCCGAGAGGGCGGCGCGAGGAGTTCCGAGATGCTTGTCGCTTGGCCCGAGCGGTCAACGATGGCGACTTTCGCGATCGCCTTCGAGAAATGACGCAGACGGAAGACTCCGACACGAATCAACGCGCTGCATGGATGCTGTCGGGATGCGAGCGAGCGGCCGGGGGCTAGTGGACGCAGGAGGCGGGACTCCTCCGCCTCTCTGCGTCCGCCGTCATCATCCCCCATGCCAGGCCCCGCGTGACAGGCAGAACCGCTTCTCACGGACGATGCGAATAAGCGCGTGATTGCCCGATCGTCCGGCACGCGTAGTGACCTGCAAGGCGACCAGAACAACGGGGATCGACTGCCCGACACAGAGAAGCGCCTCGTGTCAGGCGGTGACGCGGGCCCACCAGCGTCTAGCAAGAGCGCCGACAACAATGGGCGTCGCCGACGCGATCACGACCAGCATGACGACGACGAGTAGCGCCTTTGGGGTCGCAGGCTTGATGACCGTCGTCGTTGAGCCGTCGGGGTGGTAGAAGCGACAGCGTTTTCCGGGCGGCCACAAGGACGCGCCAGCGTCAAATTGGCCGCTGCTCTCATCGATTCTCCCGGCCGCGATGCAAGTGTGGCGCTGGGCGGAGTCGTTAGGCCCGACGATGAAACCAAGCCCGCCGACGAGAACGAGGGTGCCCAGGACGAGGGCGGTCCACCTGTCCCAAGTCACAGCTTGCTCCCGATACGGCTCGACGACCTCGCTCCGAGTGTGCCACTCCGTGCCTCACGCGAGTGAGTGTCCCTTCGAGTGGTGGGATTTGAGGACAGGCCTCTGCTGAGGGCGCGGAGGGGTGCGGAATCGCCCGCACCCCAGGTACTTCTCGGCTTCGCCAGAGCCTCTACGGGCCTCTGGTGCGG
>JBKHXX010000032.1:0-168454 GCA_046565765.1 Acidimicrobiia bacterium
TCGGCGCCTCCAACCGCGAGGACCTGATCGACCCCGCCATCCTCCGGCCCGGCCGGCTCGACGTGAAGATCAAGATCGAGCGCCCGGACGAGGGCGCGGCCGAGAAGATCTTCGCCTGCTACCTCACGAGCGACCTCCCGCTCGACGAGAACGAGGTCCGCACCATCGGCGGCGGCGACCCGGACAAGGCCGTGCGGGCCATGATCGAGCGGACCGTCACGGCCATGTACGCCTCATCGGACGACAACCGCTTCCTCGAGGTCACCTACCAGTCGGGCGAGAAGGACGTGATGTTCTTCAAGGACTTCTCCTCGGGCGCCATGATCGAGAACATCGTGCGCCGGGCCAAGAAGCTGGCCATCAAGCGCACCATCGCCGGCCAGGGACGGGGCATCCGCACCTCCGACCTGCTCGAGTCCATCAAGCAGGAGTACAAGGAGCACGAGGACCTGCCCAACACCACCAACCCCGACGACTGGGCCAAGATCTCGGGCAAGAAGGGCGAGCGCATCGTCTACGTGCGCACCCTCATGTCCGAGGGCAAGGAGGCCAAGGGCGGCCGGGCCATCGAGCGGGTGGGCACGGGCCAGTACCTCTGAGCGGGGGCGTCTGCGTCGTCACCGGCGGAGGCCGGGGGATCGGCGCGGCCACCGCCCGGCGAGCCGCAGCCGCGGGGTGGACGGTCTGGCTGTCGTGGCAGCAAGACCAAGCGGCGGCCGAGTCGGTGGCCGGCGAGGTCGGGGGTCGGGCGGTGCGGGCCGACGTTGCCGTCGAGGCCGACGTGGTGGCCCTCTTCGCGGCGGCGGCCGAGGTGGGCCCGATCACGGCGGCGGTGGCCAACGCAGGCATCGTCGGCCCCGCCACCCGGGTCGACGAGCTGTCCTACCACCGGGTCCGGCGCATGGTGGACGTCAACGTGGTGGGCCTGATCCTCACCGCCCGGGAGGCGGTACGGCGGATGTCGACCGGCCACGGCGGCTCGGGCGGGTCGTTCGTGGCCGTCTCGTCCGTCGCCGCCCGGCTGGGGTCGGCCAACGAGTACGTGGACTACGCCGCCTCCAAGGGGGCGGTCGACTCCTTCACGCTGGGCCTGGCCCGCGAGGTGGCGGGGGAGGGCATCCGGGCCAACGTCGTGCGGCCCGGGATCATCGACACCGGCATCCACGCCAGCGGCGGCCAGCCCGACCGGGTGGCCCGCCTGGCTCCCGACATACCGATGGGAAGGGGGGGCACGGCCGACGAGGTGGCGGCCGCCATCGTGTGGCTGCTGTCGGACGAGGCCTCGTTCACCACCGGGGCCGTGCTCGACGTCAGCGGGGGGCGTTGAGTGCGCCCAACAACGGCCCAGCCAGGGGGTAGGGTCGGCTCGCTATGGCCATCCGCAAGGTCTGCGGGATCGAGACCGAGTACGGGATCGTCCTCCGCGGCGCCGGGGAGTCGAACCCCATCGCCGCCTCGTCCCTGCTGATCAACGCCTACGTCTCCCGGCTGGCCCGCCTGGCGTCGGCGGCGGGGCCGGGCAACCCGGTGGCCTGGGACTTCGAGGACGAGAGCCCCGGCCGCGACGCCCGCGGCTTCGCTCGCGAGGGAGCCATGGCCCCCGAGGTGGAGACCCATCTGGTCAACGCGGTGCTGACCAACGGGGCCCGCTACTACGTCGACCACGCCCACCCCGAGTACTCCACGCCCGAGTGCGGCGACGCCCTGGAGCTCGTCCGCTACGACAAGGCGGGGGAGCGCATCCTGGCCCGGTCGATCGAGGCGGCGGCGGAGATGCTGCCCCCCGGGCAGGAAGTCGTCGTCTACAAGAACAACTCCGACCGCAAGGGCAACTCCTACGGGTGCCACGAGAACTACCTGATGGACCGCTCGGTCCCGTTCTCCACCATCGCCCAGCTGATCACCCCGCACTTCGTCACCCGGCTGATCTTCACGGGGGCGGGCAAGGTGGGCAGCGAGTCGGCCGGGGCGGGGGCGGGCGACGTGCGCTTCCAGCTCAGCCAGCGGGCCGAGTTCTTCGAGGAGGAGGTCGGCCTCGAGACCACGCTCAAGCGGCCGCTGGTCAACACCCGCGACGAGCCCCACGCCGACGCCCAAAAGTACCGCCGCCTCCACGTCATCGTGGGCGACGCCAACCTGGCCGAGATCTCGACCTACCTCAAGGTGGGCACCACCGCCATCGTGCTGGCCATGATCGAGGACGGCGACCTGGGCGACGGCGACCTGTCCCTCGCCAACCCCGTCCAGGCGCACCGCCACGTCGCCTACGACCTGTCGCTGGAGCGGCCGCTCGAGCTGGCCGACGGCCGGCGCATGACCGCCCTCGAGATCCAGTGGGAGCACCTCGACCGGGCCCGCAAGTGGGCCGAGAGCCGGGGCCTGGAGGCGGTGGGGGAGGACGTGGGGCCCGACGTGCTCCGCCGCTGGGAGGACGTGCTGGCCCAGCTCGAGATCGACCCCATGGGCCTGGCCGACCAGCTCGACTGGGTGGCCAAGTACCAGCTGGTGGACGCCTACCGCCGCCGCCACGACCTGTCGTGGTCCGACGCCCGCCTGGCCGCCCTCGACCTCCAGTACCACGACGTCCGCCCGGGCAAGTCCCTGTTCGCCCGGGTCGGCACCCAGCGGCTGGTGGACGAGGAGTCCGTCCTGCTGGCCACCACCGAGCCGCCCCCGTCCACCCGCGCCTACTTCCGGGGCAAGTGCCTCCAGCGGTGGGCCTCGTCCATCTCGGCCGCCAACTGGGATTCCCTCGTCTTCGACCTCGGCACCGACCCCCTGCGCCGGGTCCCGATGATGGAACCCCTCAAAGGAACGGCGGCCCACGTCGATACGCTGTTGGCAGCCTGCGACACCCCGGCGCAGCTGCTCGAGGCGTTGGGTTCCTAGGAGGACCATGGCAGAGCGAGAGCAGAAGCGGAAGCAGGCCCCGGCCCGCACCGACGAGGTGCAGGAGACGGTCCCCGCTCCCACGCGCCAAGGCGAGAAATTGAAGGCCGAACTAGACGACCTTTTGGACGAAATCGACGAAGTCCTCGAAGACAACGCGGAGGAGTTTGTGCGCTCCTACGTTCAGAAGGGCGGTCAGTAGTTTCGTTCAATAGGAGCCAGAGCCCTCGCCGCATCTGATACAATTGGACATGAAGCAATGCAAGGTCTGTGGCGAGCTTAAGGCGCTAACCGAGTTCTATCGAATGGCGCAAATGCGCGATGGCCATCGGAACGACTGCAAGGCGTGCAACCTCGCTGCGAAGGCTGCCCGTTACCAGGCCAATCCCGGTCCGGCTCGGGCTCGGGCCCAACAGTGGCGTATCGACAATCCTGAGCGGTACGCGTCCAACCAGGCGGACTTCCGCGCTTCGGGTCGGAAGGCGATTGCCGATCGGAAGAGTCACCTCAAGCGGAACTACGGCCTCACTATTGAGCAATACGAAGCGATGCTCCTCGCGCAAGGGGGCGGCTGTGGAATCTGCCGACGTACCCCTCGTCCGGATATCTCGCTGCACGTTGATCACGACCACGCCAGCGGTGCGATCCGTGGAATCTTGTGCTTCAAGTGCAACAACGCCCTGGGTGATTTCGAGGATGACCCGGTTCTCCTCCGCCGAGCTCTCGCCTACGTCGAGCGCCAAGGAGCCGACGACCTGGACGAGCTGGCCCGCCGGCGGGTTTGGGCCCTCGTCGGCCGCAAGGCCGGTTGAGCGGGGAGCACTACTCTGCGGGGGCCATGGCCCTTCCCGTGTTCGGGCCCGGGCAGGATCCCGGGCCCAGCTTCGCCGAGCTGTTGAAGCGTTCCTCCGTGCCGCCGCCCGCTCCGGGCGGGTCGGGAGGGGTGCAGATCCCACATGGCACGACGATCGTGGCCATCCGCTACGCCGACGGGGTCGTGATGGCGGGCGACCGGCGGGCGACGGAGGGGTACAGCATCGCCCACCGGGCCATCGAGAAGGTCTACCCGGCCGACCGCCACTCGGGTGTGTCGATCGCGGGGGCGGCGGGGTTCGCGGTGGAGATGGTCAAGCTCTTCCAGACCGAGCTCGAGCACTACGAGAAGGTCGAGGGGAGCGCCCTCAGCCTGGAGGGCAAGGCCAACAAGCTGGGCCAGATGGTCCGGGGCAACCTCGACATGGCCATGGCCGGCCTCGCCGTGGTCCCGATCTACGCCGGCTACGACCTGCGCCGCCGCACCGGCCGCATCTTCAAGTACGACATCACCGGCGGCCGGTACGAGGAGGACGACTTCCACGCCACCGGCTCGGGCGGCCGCGACGCCCGCACCACCATCAAGCTGGGCTTTCGTGAGGACATGGACCGCGAGGCGGCCATCGAGCTGGCCATCGAGGGCTTGTACCAGGCCGCCGACGAGGACTCCGCCACCGGCGGTCCCGACGTGGTGCGGGGCATCTACCCCACGGTGGCGACCATCACGGCCGAGGGCTTCGAGCGGGTCGGCGACGAAGAGGTGGCCGAGCGCTTCCAGGCCCTGATCGCCCGCAAGTCGGCCGAGGGCCAGCAGCGATGACCATGCCGTTCGGCTACGTGTCGCCCGAGCAGGCGATGAAGGACCGGGCCGACTTCGCCCGCAAGAACGTGGCCAAGGGCCGCCCCCTCGTCGCCCTCGTCTACGACGACGGGGTCCTGCTGTGCGCCGAGAACCCGTCCCGCACGCTGCACAAGATCAGCGAGATCTACGACCGCATCGCATTCGCAGGTGTCGGCAAGTACAACGAGTTCGACACCTTGCGCACCGCCGGCGTGCGGATGGCCGACGTCAAGGGCTACCAGTACTCCCGTGAGGACGTGGACGCGCGGGCCCTGGCCAACGCCTACGCCCAGCACCTGGGCCAGATCTTCACGCACGAGATGAAGCCGCTGGAAGTGGAGATCCTGGTGGCCGAGGTGGGCTACGAGCCGGGTGGCGACCAGCTCTTCCACATCCTCTACGACGGCACGGTGGTGGACGAGCAGCACTTCAGCGTGCTCGGGGGCGACGCCGACACCATCACCGAGCGCCTCCGCAACCGCTTCACCGAGGGCATGAACAAGAGCTCGGCCCTGCGGGCTGCGGTGGCCGCCCTGGCCGGCGAGGAGCGCAAGCCGGCCGTCACCGAGCTGGAGGCGGCCGTGCTGGCCCGCACCAACGGCCGGCGGGCGTTCCGCCGCATGGAGCCGGCCGAGCTGGAAAGCCTGCTGGCCGACTGAAACGTCCGGCCGCCCCGCCAGACGGTAGGGGCATGGCCGTGGAAGCTGACGTTCGATCGCCGTGGGAGCACGCCGCCCGCCTCGCCGTGCCGTTCGCCCTGGTGGCGGCCCTGGCCGCGGTGAAGCCGGAGCTCGTCCGCGGCACGTTCTCCAGCGCCGAGAGCGTGCTGCGGGTGGCGGCCGTCGTCGTGGGCTGGATCCTGGTCGCCCGCCTCCTGCGCCGGGTCATCGCCAACCCGTGGGCCCGCACCCTGGCCGTGGCCGTACCCGGCACCGCGCTGCTGTGGTTCAACGTCGCCCCCTACTTCGAGGACGACGTGACCATCGTCGACAGCTTCCCGCAGGCCGCCGCCCCCGTCAGCTCGATGGCGCCCCAGGCCGCCGCCGACACCCCGGCCACCACTGCCGCCACCGCCCCCCAGCCCGTCCAGCTCTCCACGGGGCGGTTCGTCGGGCTCGACGGCCACCGCGGCGCGGGCGAGGCGGGCATCTTCCGGCTGCCGGGCGGCGAGGCCATCGTCGCCTTCCGGGACCTGTCGGTGTCGTCCGTGCCCGACCCCGTGCTCTACCTGGTCCCCGGGGCCGACCGCGAGAGCAAGGCCAACGGCATCCGCCTCGGCCGCTTCGACGCCGGCAAGGAGCGCTACGAGATCCCCGCCGGCACCGACCTGTCGGGGCCGGTGACGGTGCTCATCTGGTGCGAGCGGTTCGCCGTGCCGGTGGCGGGGGCCAGCCAGAACCCCGCCTGACACCGCCGCCCCGGCCCGCGCCCGTTAACCGGCGGGCCGCTGGTACAACGGGGTGTCGGATGACGCGCAGGATCCGTTGGGCCACGGCGGTGGGGCTGCTGTGCTGCTCGCTCGGGTGGGCGGCGGTGCCCGCGGGCGCAACCGACCCGCCCCTGACCGTGCCCCCGCACCTCCACCCCGTCGTGGTGCCCTCAGCCGTGGCCGGCACCCCGGCGTATGTGCTGGTGGAGGCGGTGTTCACCCGGGTCGTCCCCGCCGGCGACGGCGTCTACCTCGAGTTCCGCCCCGCCGTCGTGGCCCCGGACGATCCCCGATGGCACGCCCTGTGGTTCCGGCCCTGCGAGACCGAGGACGTGGTGACCCGGTTCGTGGCGGCCGCGATGCCCGTCGGCGAGCCCGTGCAGATCGCCGTGCCCGTCCACCTGCCCGACTCGCTGCGGGCCCAGCTGACCGTCAAGTGCGAGGCGGAGGGGTACCGCACGCCGGCCGAGGCCGCCGACTACGCGGCCAGCCTCTTCGCCACCAACCTCCAGACGCTGCGGGGCGAGGACGCCGGCGTCTACGTCGGCGGTTCCCTCAACAGCCTCGTCCGGCTCGGCCGCCTCCAGGCCTAGAAGCGCAGGATCAGCAGCAGGGACACGACCAGCACGCTGACCAGCACGAGCCACAGCTCACGAGGTGCGCCGAAGTCGTCGGCCCCGCCCTCGTCCTCGAAGGCGGACTCGACCTCGTCGGCCAGCAGCAGCTCCTGGGCCACCGCCAGGTCGACCTCGGGGACGTAGACGTGCACGTCGCCCATCGGGTAGGGGCCCTCCACGCCGCCCCGCAGCTCGGTGACGATGCCCTCGCATCCGATGCGGGCGGCGATGACCCGGGCGTGGAAGGGGTGGGCCACCGTCGCCAGCCGCACCATCCGGCCCCCGTCCATCATCCCGAACGGTAGCGTGGCCCCGAGTGGAACGACGGATCTTCGGTCTCGAGAACGAGTACGGCGTCACCTGCACGCTGCGCGGCCAGCGGCGGCTCAGCCCCGACGAGGTGGCCCGCTACCTGTTCCGCCGGGTGGTGTCGTGGGGCCGCAGCTCCAACGTCTTCCTGGAGAACGGGGCCCGGCTCTACCTCGACGTGGGCAGCCACCCGGAGTACGCCACCCCCGAATGCGACTCCATCGAGGACCTGGTCGCCCACGACAAGGCGGGCGAGCGCATCCTCGAGGGCCTCCTCGCCAGCGCCGAGCAGCGGCTGCGGGAGGAGGGCATCCGCGGCATCGTCTACCTGTTCAAGAACAACACCGACTCGGCCGGCAACTCCTACGGCTGCCACGAGAACTACCTCACCAGCCGCCGCGACGACTTCGGCCACTACGCCGAGGTGCTCATCCCCTTCTTCGTGACCCGCCAGGTCTACGCCGGGGCGGGCAAGGTGCTGAACACGGCCCGCGGCGCGACGTTCTGCATCAGCCAGCGGGCGGAGCACATCTGGGAGGGCGTGTCGTCGGCCACCACCCGCAGCCGTCCCATCATCAACACCCGCGACGAGCCCCACGCCGACGCCGAGCGCTACCGCCGCCTCCACGTGATCGTGGGCGACTCCAACATGAGCGAGTACTCGACGTTCCTCAAGGTGGGGGCCACGTCGATCCTGCTCCGCATGCTGGAAGACCCGTCGGTCGTCATGCGCGACATGACCCTCGACAACCCCATCCGGGCCATCCGCGACATCAGCCACGACATCACCTGCACCCGCAAGGTGCGGCTGGAGAACGGCCGGGAGCTGTCGGCCATCCAGGTCCAGGCCGAGTACCTGGCCCGGGCCAAGCGGTACTCGGAGTCCAAGGGGCTGTCCCCCCTCGAGGAGCAGGCGCTGAAGATGTGGGAGCACTGCCTCACCAAGCTGGAGGTCGACCCCCTGTCGCTCGATCGGGAGTGCGACTGGGTGATCAAGCACCGGCTGGTGGAGGCCTACCGGGAGCGCCACGGGATCCCCCTCAGCCACCCCAAGGTGGCCCTGCTCGACCTCCAGTACCACGACGTCAACCGCCGCCGCGGCCTCTACTACCGCATGCAGGAGCGGGGCCTGCTGGAGCGGGTGGTCACCGACGCCGCCATCGACAAGGCCATCAACAGCCCGCCCCAGACCACGCGGGCCCGCCTGCGCGGCGAGTTCATCCGCAAGGCCAAGGAGCGCAAGCGCGACTACACCGTCGACTGGGTCCACCTGAAGCTCAACGACCAGGCCCAGCGCACGGTGCTGTGCAAGGACCCGTTCAAGTCGCGCGACGAGCGGGTCGAGAAGCTGATCGCCAGCCTCTAGCCCGGCGAGCCGGCGACGGCCGGCTCCATCACCGTCCAGAAGGCGTCGGCCCAGACCCGGTAGCCGCGGTCGTCGGGATGGAACCAGTCGGCGGCGAAGTCGGTGAGCATGGCGCCCCATCCCCGCTCTCGGGTGGCCTGGTAGAGACGGGCGACCGGCAGGGCGCGCGCCGCCGCCGACGCGGCCACGTACGCCGCCGCCTCGTGCGAGCTGCGGCCGATGGCGCCGTGCATGAACCACGGGACGTCGGCCACGAACGTCCCCGGCGGCAGGGCGGCCACCAGGGCGTCGACGTCACGTCGGAACCGGCTCCGGTCGTAGCGCTTGACGTCGTTGGCGCCCACCGCCACCGTCACCACGTCGGGAGAGAGGCCGGCCAGGCGCGGAAGCTGCTCGTCCACCACGTCGGCCACCCGGGCGCCGCTCCGGCTCAGGTTGACGACCTGGACCGGTCGCCCGGTCGACGCCCGCAGCCGCTCGGCCAGCACGCCGACGTAGCCCCGGTCGGGCCGGCTCGCACCGATCCCCTGGGCGGTGGAGTCGCCCAGGGCCACGTAGACCAGGCCCCCGGGTTCGCCCTGGGGCGTCGACCAGTGGTCGCGGTAGCGGTCCACCGAGCGGCGCAGCTGGACCACCTCGACGCCTCTCCACCCGAGCAGGACGATGACCACCGCCAGAGCGGCGGAGACGACGCGGTGGCGACGGGCCGGACGCACGGACCCAGCATGCCCGCCCTCGTAGTCTTCGGCGGTGCCCCGCTTCGTCACCCTGGCCGTCACCGAGTCGATCTCCGAGCGGCCGGGCTTGCAACGGGTCGCGCTCGAGGACGGGAGCCGGGCCTACGTGCTGACCGAGCTGATCGGGCCGGTGGCGGTGGGGGACCGGGTGGTGGTGAACACCACGGCCGTCGACCTGGGCCTGGGCACCGGCGGCTGGCACGTCGTGCACTGGAACCTGGCGCGCGACGACTGGCATGCGCCCGGGCGCGGCCACGTGCTCAAGCTGCGCTACACGTCCCTCCAAGCCGACGTGGGCGTGGCCGAGGAGACGGCCGGCGACCTTCCCGGCCTCCTCGGCACCCCGGTGGTGGTGTGCGACCTCCACAGCCAGGTCGGGGTGGTGGCCGCCGCCTATGCCGCCACCGCCCCCGGCCGCCGCCTCGTCTACGTGATGACCGACTCCGCCGCCCTGCCGCTGCCCCTCTCGGACCTGGTCGCGGGCCTGCGGGACCGCGGCTTGTTGGCCGCCACCGTGACCGCCGGGCAGGCCTTCGGGGGCGACCACGAGGCGGTCAACGTCCACACCGCCCTGCTGGTGGCGGCCGGGCGGGCGAAGGCCGACGCCATCGTCGTCGGCCCCGGCCCAGGCGCGGTCGGGACGGGGACGGCGCTGGGGTTCGGCAGCCTCGACGCCGTCACCACCATCGAGGCCGCCACCCGCCTGAGCGGGACGCCCATCGTGGCCGTGCGGTGGTCGGGGGCCGACGAGCGCGAGCGTCATCGGGGCCTCAGCCACCACACCGCCACCGTGCTGGCCTTCACCCCGTGGCCCGTGTGGGTGGCCCATCCGCTCGGCGAGGCCGTGCCCGAGGACCTCCAGCCCGAGCGCCACCGCATGGGTCCCGTGCCGGTGCCCGACCTGGACATCGACGTCGACACGATGGGCCGCACTGCGAGCGACGACCCCGACTTCTTCCGGTGGACGGCGGCCGCAGGGGTGTTCGCGGCCCGGGTGGTCAGGGACGACGGGTGAGGCGGGCCAGGGTCGCAGCCCGCACGGGTGGCGTCTGGGCCTGGATGGCGTAGAACGATGCCTCCCGCAGCAGCCGCTGGGCGGGATGGTCGAGCGTCATCGAGCGCCCGCCGGTGGCGGTGACCAGGGCGTAGGCACACCGCACGGCCAGCTCCAGCGACCACGCCCGCAGCTCGACGAGCCGGTCGACGTCGTCCTGGGAGGCGGTGTAGGACCGGGCCCGGCAGTCCTCCCACTCGTCGCGTAGTGGGGCGGCGGCCGGAGATTCGGCCTCGGTCAGCAGGCGCAGGCACGTGGCCGCGACGCCGAAGGCGGCCGGGTTCGGCTGCGCCGTGACGCCCCGGTCGCGAGCCGCCCACTCGGCGAAGGGCAGCTCCGCGATCACGTCCTCGCTGCCGACCGTCACCCCGTCGAACGACAGCCGCACCGTCCGGGAGGCCTGCATGACCGCCAGCGGGAGCGGGTCGGAGGCCCGTCCACCGTCGCCCGGCAGGGCCACGAACACCACCCCGTCCCCGCAGCGGGCCGCCACCGCGAACATCCCGGCCATGCCCCAGGACGTGACCCACGGCGCCTCGCCGGCGAGGACGTACCCGCCCCCGGCGGCGGGCTGGGCCACGACCGGCGGCGGGCCGGGGCGGCGGAGGTGGGCGAAGGCCACGCCCCCCAGCACGTCGCCGGCCAGCAGGGCGGGCAGCCAGCGGTCGGCGAGGGCCAGGTTGGGCGACGCGGCCAGCAGCCGCACGGGGGCGTGGTGCTGGACCCACACGAAGAAGGTGGCCCCGCACGCCCCGGCCAGGGCCTCGTACACCGCCCTGGCCGTCGACTTGGCCCCTCCGTGCACCCGGAACAGGCCGGCCTCGCGCAACGCCCGCAGGTGCCCGTCGGGGATGTGGTCGGCCCGGTCGACGGCCGCCGCCGCCGGCGCCAGCACGTCGTCCGCCACCCGCCGGGCGCCCGCCACCAGCGGGGCGTCGGGCGGCTCCTCCCCGCCGCCGGGGGCGAAGACGTCGATCAGCCGTCCTGGGGGCGGGGGCAGACCCGGTAGCAGCACACCGGGTCGCCGGCCATGGTGTGCGACTCCCGGGTCACCTCCACCTCGGGGCCGAGCACCCGGCGGAACAGCACCAGCTCCATGTTGCAGACCACGGAGTGCTTCTCCGCCACCCGGTGGATGGCGCAGTTGTTCTCGACGAGGAGCACCTCGCCGTCGTCCACCGGGTGGCACTCGGTGACGTAGCCGCCCTGGTCGCGCAGCTCGGCCAGCACCCGCACCTTGTCGACCGGGTCGTCCACCCCGTCGAGGGCGGCCTCGTACTGGGCCACCAGCTTCTCGGTGCGGCGCGCCAGCACCGCCTCCACGGTCTCGGGGCCGGCCTCCTCGGCCAGGTCCTCGAGCAGGTCGTTGGCGAGGGCGTCGTAGCGGCGGGGGAACAGCTCCAGGCCGGTGGGGGAGAGCCGCCAGCCGACGGGCGGACGGCCGACGCCACCGCCGGGAGGTCGGGCGGCCGCCACCTGCACGACCAGCTGCTCGGCGGCCAAGGCGTCGAGGTGGCGGCGCACGCCGACCACGCTGAGCGACAGCGACCGGGCCAGCTCGTTGACCGTTATCCCCGGCCGGGTGCGCAGCAACAGCAGCAGGTCGCGCCGGGTGGTCACCAACCGTTCAGGGTACCGGGGCGCCTGCGGGGCCTCCGACACGCCTACCTTGGCGGCCGTGAACCGGCTGGAGCGGCTGATCAACCTCGTCGCCGCCCTGCTCCAGACCGAGCGGCCACTGACCGCCGAGGACCTGCGGGAGCGGGTGCCGGGCTACGCCGAGGACAAGGCCGCCTTCCGGCGGGCCTTCGAGCGGGACAAGGAGACCCTGCGGGACCTGGGCGTGCCCATCGTGGTGGAGACGGTGCCCGGGACGAACCCGCCCCTCGACGGCTACCGCGTCCCCAAGGAGGACTACTACCTGCCCGACCCGGGCCTGGGTGAAGACGAGCTGGCCGCCCTCAACCTGGCCGCCACCACCGTGCGCATGGACGTGGGCAGCGGCGTCGAGGCCCTCTGGAAGCTGGGGGGCGAGGTGGCCGAAGCCGGCCCTGCGCCCGCCATGGCCGCCGCCCTGCCCGGCACCGCCCACCTCGTCCCCCTGTTCGGCGCCATCTCCGCCCGCCGGCCGGTGTGGTTCGACTACCGGGGGCGGCGGCGTGCCCTCGACCCCCACCGGCTGTCGTTCCGCAACGGCCACTGGTACCTCTCCGCCCACGACCGCGACGCGGAGGAGGAGCGCTCGTACCGCCTCGACCGCATCGAATCGGCGGTGGAGGCCGGTGAGCCCGGGACTGCCGCTCCCGCCGCCACCGCGTCCACCGGCCTGGCATCGCCGTGGGAGCTGGGCGCGGAGGAGCCGGTGACGGCCCGGCTGCTGGTGGACGCCGAGCAGGCGGGATGGGCCGAGGGCCACGTGGGCCCCGGCGCGGTGGCCGAGCGCCGCCCGGACGGGGCGGTGGTGCTGGAGGTGCGGGTCACCAACCGAGACGCCTTCCGGTCGTTCGTGCTCGGATTCCTCGACCACGCCGAGCTGCTCGGCCCGCCCGAGCTGCGCGACGAGCTGGTGGCGTGGCTGGAGGCCCTGTGCCGAGGCTGAGCGCCGAGGCCCGCCTCCACCGCCTCCTCGCCCTGGTGCCCTGGGTGGCGGCTCACGACGGGCCGCCGGTGGCCGACGTGTGCGCCCGCTTCGGCTGCACGGAAGAGGAGCTGGTCGACGACGTCGAGCTGCTGTTCCTGTGCGGGTTGCACCCCTACACGCCCGACATGCTCATCGAGGTCGACATCGCCGACGGGCGGGTGTGGATCCGCTACGCCGAGTACTTCTCGCGCCCCCTGCGCCTGACCCCGGCCGAGGGCCTGGCCCTGCTGGCCGCCGGCCAGGTCGCCCTGGCCACGCCCGGCGCCGACCCCGAGGGGCCGCTGGCCAGGGGCCTGCACAAGCTGGCGGCGGCGCTCGGCGTGGGCGGCACCGAGGCGGTGGAGGTGGCGCTGGGGGCGGCCGCCGCCGAAGTGCTGTCCGACCTCCAGGACGCCGCCGGTCGGTACCGCCAGGTCGAGATCGAGTACTACAGCTTCGGCCGCGACCGCTGGAGCGAGCGGGTGGTCGACCCCTACGCGGTGTTCTCGGCCGGCGGCCAGTGGTACCTGGCCGCGTGGTGCCACGCCGTCGACGACGAGCGGCTGTTCCGGGTCGACCGGGTGCGCCGGGCCCGCGTGCTCGACTCCGGCTTCGACCCGCCCGCCACGCCCCCCGACTTCGCCGTCTACCGTCCCCGTCCCGAAGACGAGCGGGTGACCCTCGAGCTGGAACAGGACGGGCAGTGGGTGCTCGACCAGTACCCGGCCGATGCGGTGGAGCGGTTGGACGGGGGGCGGGCCCGGGTGACGCTGGCGATCAGCGAGCGGGCCTGGCTGGAGCGGTTGCTGCTGCGCCTCGGTCCCGCCGCCCGGGTGGTGGCCGGCGATGCCGGAGTGGGCCCGGCCGCCGCGTGCCGGCTCCTGGAGCGCTACCGCGGCCGAGGGTAGGGTGCAGGGTGGCCTGGGGTAGCCTCACCGTCACATGACGTCGCCCGGCTCGCCCTGGCCCTCACCGCCCTCCCCGTCACACCAGCCGGCGCCGCCGCCCGTGCCCGTGGCCGACGAGCCGGTCAAGCGCAAGCCCTCGGGGCTGCGCAACGCGGTGGAATGGGTCGTCATCATCGCCGGCGCCCTGCTGGTGGCCTTCGTCGTCAAGACGTTCCTGGTCCAGGCGTTCTACATCCCGTCGGGCTCGATGATGCCCACGCTGGAAGAGCAGGACCGGGTGCTGGTCAACAAGCTCTCCTACGACCTCCACGACGTCGAACGGGGCGACCTGATCGTCTTCGAGGGGCCCGACCAGGCCCCGGGCCAGGTGAAAGACCTGATCAAGCGGGTCATCGCCCTGCCGGGCGAGACGGTCGAGGCCCGTGAGGGCTTCATCTACATCGACGGCAAGCTGCTGGAGGAGCCCTACCTCGGCGCCGGCATCACCACCGGTCCCCTAGAACCCCACACCATCCCCGCGGGCCACTACTGGGTGATGGGGGACAACCGCGGCAACTCCCGCGACAGCCGGTTCTTCGGGCCCATCGAGGAAGGCTCCATAATCGGCAAGGCCTTCGTGCGGGTCTGGCCGATCAACCACTTCCGCTTCTTCTTCTAGCTGCGGGCGGTTCCCAGCACCGCCACCAGGCGGTCCACGTGGTCGCTGTGGACTCCGTCGATGCCCATGCGGACGAGGTCGCGGATCTCGCGCTCGTGCTGGGCGTCCCAGGCGAAGGCCAGCCGCTCGAAGCGGTGGAAGAGCACGGTCAGCCCGCCCGTCCACTCGGTGCAGTGGAGGTTTACGGCGTCGATCCTCGCCGACGCCAGCTCGGCCGCCCGCCGCTCCAGGCCCTCCTTGACCTCCCGCGCCCGCACGCTGTTGACCAGCCGCACGTCGGGCTCCTGCTCCCGCCACCCGGCCAGCACCGTGGGCGAGGGGTGGCACAGCCACAGGCGCTTGGGCGCCCCCGGCGAGGCGGCCCGGGCAGCCGCCACCACCGCCGGCCCGGCGGCGGGGTCCTTGACGTCGACCGACAGCTCGAAGGCGGTGCCGCAGGTGGCGTAGAGGTCGTCCAGGGTGGGGAGGTGGGCCAGCTCGTCGCGGCGGAACCCGGCGACGGGCCGGCGCCGGAGCCCCCGGCGGACCACCCCGTCGTGATCGAGGACGACCTGCCCGTCGGCGGTCAGCCAGGCGTCGGTCTCCAGCCCGCCGGCGCCCATCTCCAGGGCGCGCCGGAACGCCTCCAGGGTGTTCTCGGGGGCGTGGGCCCGGCCGCCCCGGTGGGCGAAGGCGATGGGGGGGCGGCGGAGCGGCTCGACGGGAGACGAATGTAACTGAGCACCCTGGGGCACATCGAGGCCCGCCACCAGTACCATCGGCGGCATGTGGGCCCTGTGGCTGATCCCCGTCGTCGTGCTCGCCGTCGGCATGTACTTCCTGCTGAAGGCCTTCGTGCGGGTCAACCAGGCCATGGTCGAGATGCGCGAGACCCTGGCCGAGCTGGGTGAGATGGGCCCCCGCCTCCAGCGCCTGGCCGGCGACGTGAGCCAGCTGGCCGAGAACATCGAGGAGAAGCGCCGCCAGTAAGGTGGCATCATGCCCTCCTCGCTGGGCCCCGCCGAGATCCTCGTCATCCTGGTCGTGGCGCTGATCGTGCTGGGGCCGGCCCGGTTGCCGCAGGCCGGTCGCCAGGTCGGCAAGGCGCTGGCCGAGGTGCGGCGCTGGACGCGCGACGTGCAGTCGGAGGTCAAGTCCGCCTTCGACGTCGACGAGCGGCGGCCGTCGTACTCCGACCCCATCCCCACCACGCCCGACTGGCGGAACGCGGCGCCCACCGCCCCCATCGAGCCGCTGCCCGACGACCCGGTGCAGCCCGAGCCCACGTCCACCCCGGGCCCCTCGGGCGAGCCCACCCCGGAGCCGGTGCTGCCGGTCATCGACGTGCCCCCCGCCCCGGACGAGCCGCCGGCTCCGTCGGACCCGGCCCAGTCGGCGGAAGGACCGCCGGCAGGCACCCGCGCCTGAGCGGCGCCCGGCAGTTCCGCCGAGATCGCCATCTTCTCCGAGGATCCCGACGACGACCTGGGCGAGCGCATGTCGCTCGTCGAGCACCTCACCGAGCTCCGCCGCCGGGTCATTGTCTGCGTCATCGCCGTCGGCCTGGGCGGGCTGGTCGCCTTCCTGCTCTACGAGCGCATCCTCGACTTCCTCATCGGGCCCTACGAGGAGATCACCGGGCGCACGACCCTGCTCATCACCGACCCCCTGGAGGGGTTCACCACCCGCCTGAAGATCGCCGCCTTCGGCGGGCTGTTCCTGGCCTCGCCGGTCGTGTTGTGGCAGGCGTGGCGGTTCATCACCCCGGGCCTGCACAAGCGGGAGAAGCGCTACGCCATCCCCTTCATCCTGTCGTCGATCGTGCTGTTCGTGGCCGGGGCGGCCCTGGCCATGCTCACCTTCGACAACGCCCTGCGCTTCCTGGTGGCCGTGGGCGGGGAGAACCTGGAGGCCTTCTTCACCCCGTCGAAGTACCTCAGCCTGATCGTGCTGATGATGGTGGCGTTCGGGATCGCCTTCGAGTTCCCCGTGCTGCTGGTGTTCCTCCAGCTGGCCCGGGTACTGACCAGCCAGCGGCTGCGCAGCTGGCGCCGGCCCGCCCTCGTCGTGATCGTGATCGTGGCCGCCGTCATCACCCCCAGCCAGGACCCCTACTCCCTGTTCGCCATGGTCGTGCCCATGTACCTGTTCTACGAGGGCGCCATCCTCATCGGCAGGCTGCTCAAGCGGTGAACCGGGACGAGTTCGCGGCCGCCTACCCCTTCGCCCTGGACGACTTCCAGGTGCAGGCCCTCGACGCCCTCGACGACGGGCGGTCGGTGCTGGTGGCGGCCCCAACCGGCTCGGGCAAGACGGTGGTGGCCGAGTACGCGGTGGCCAAGGCCCTGGCCGAGGGGGGCAAGGCCTTCTACACCACGCCCCTCAAGGCCCTCTCCAACCAGAAGTTCGGCGACCTGTCCCGGGCCCACGGGCCGGCCCGGGTCGGACTGCTCACCGGGGACAACTCCGTCAATGGCGACGCCCCCGCCGTGGTCATGACCACCGAGGTGCTGCGCAACATGATCTACGCCGGCTCGCCCACCCTGGACGGCCTGCGCTACGTGGTCCTCGACGAGGTCCACTACCTGGGCGACGAGTACCGGGGCCCGGTGTGGGAGGAGGTGATCATCCACGCCCCTCCGGAGGTGGGGCTGGTGTGCCTGTCCGCCACCGTGTCCAACGCCGAGGAGCTGGCCGACTGGATCGCCACCGTGCGGGGCCCGACGGCGGCGGTCATCGAGGAGAAGCGGCCCGTCCAGCTCAACCACCTGTACCTGGTGGGGGACCGGGAGGCCGAGCGGCTCCACCTCCTGCCCACGTTCGTGGACGACCGCCCCAACCCCGAGGCCACCCGGCTGGACGGGGCGGCGGCGGCGCGGGGCAACTCGGGCGACCGCTGGAGACACGGCCGCCAGCGCAGCCGCCTGTACACGCCCTACCGGGCCGACGTGGTCGAAAGGTTGGCCGAGGAGTCGATGCTCCCGGCCATCTACTTCCTGTTCAGCCGGGTGGGCTGCGACGAGGCGGTGCGCCAGTGCGTGGGGGCGGGGCTGCGGCTCACCACCCCCGAGGAGCGGGAGCGGATCAAGGCCATCGCCGAGGCCAAGGTGGAGACCCTGTCCGACGAGGACCTGCGCGTCCTCGGCTACGGGGCCTGGATGGCGGGGCTGGAGGCGGGGCTGGCCGCCCACCACGCCGGGCTCGTCCCCCCGTTCAAGGAGGCGGTGGAGGCGGCCTTCTCGAAGGGGCTGGTCAAGGTGGTCTTCGCCACCGAGACCCTGGCCCTGGGCATCAACATGCCGGCGCGGTCGGTGGTGATCGAGAAGCTGTCGAAGTTCACCGGCGAGCGCCACGAGTTCCTCACCCCCGGTGAGTACACCCAGCTCACCGGCCGGGCCGGGCGCCGGGGGATCGACGAGGTGGGCCACGCGGTGGTGCTGTGGTCGCCGTTCGTGCCCTTCGACCAGGTCGCCGGCCTGGCCTCGACCCGCACGTACACCCTCACCTCGTCGTTCCGCCCGACCTACAACATGGCCGCCAACCTCGTCCGCCGTTACCCGCCCGACGCCGCCCACCACCTCCTGAACCTGTCGTTCGCCCAGTACCGGGTCGACCGGGACGTCGTCCGCCTGGAGACCCAGCTGGACAAGAGCGAGCGCCTCCTCGCCGCCTACCGCCGCGACGCAACCTGCGAGCTGGGCGACATCGTCGACTACCGGGACACCCTGCAGCAGGCCAATCAGGCCGACGCGGCGGCGGCCCGCCGCAGCGGGGGCACGGCGGCCGCCGTCACCGAGGCGCTGGAACGGGTGCGGCTGGGGGACGTGCTGCTGCTGGGGGGCGGCAAGTCGGGCGGGCCGGTGGCGGTGGTGTCGGTGGCCCACCGGCGGGGCGGCGACGTGCGGCTCGGCGCTCTCACCCCCGACCGCCGCTACCTGAGCCTGTCCGCCCGCGACTTCCGCTACGCCCCGCCCGTCGTCGGCCACGTCGAGCTGCCCACGCCCTACGCCCCCCGCAGCCCCGGCTTCCAGCGGACGGTGGCCGACAACCTGGGCCGGGCCCGGCTGGCATCGGGCCGGCGGGGGCCGGAGCCGGCCGACGGCGACGGGGACGACGACGGCCGCTCCAGCCGGAGCGCGGTGCACGACCATCCCGTCCACCAGTGCCCCGAGCGGAGGCGCCACCTGCGGGCGCTGGAGAGGGCGGAGCGGCTGGAGAAGGACGTGCGCCGGCTGGAGCGGCGCATCCGGGGCCGGGCCGAGTCGCTGGCCCGCCAGTTCGACCGGGTCCTGCGGGTGCTGGAGGCCTGGGGCTACGTGGACGACTGGTCGCTCACCCCCTCCGGCGACCAGCTCACCCGGATCTACCACGAGTCCGACCTGCTCATCGCCGAGGCGGTCCGCAGCGGCATCTTCGACGACCTCGACCCCACCGCGGTGGCCGCCCTGGCCTCCGCCTTCACGTTCCAGGCACGGGGGCCGGCGGGCGGAGAACCGGCCGCGCCGTGGTTCCCCTCGGCCCGCGTCAAGCGGCGGTGGACCGACCTGGAGAAGCTGGCCGTCGACCTCAACCACACGGAGGAGGAGGCCGGGCTCCCCCTCACCCGCCGCCCCGACCCCGGCTTCTTCGCCGCCGCCTACGGGTGGGCCGCGGGCGAGGGACTGGCCGACGTGATCGCCGAGGAGGAGCTCTCGGGCGGCGACTTCGTCCGCAACGTCAAGCAGCTCATCGACCTCCTCCGCCAGCTGGGCGACGTGGCCCCCGTGCCCGCCACCGCCGCCGCCGCCCGCCAGGCCGCCGACCGCCTCTACCGGGGCGTGGTCTCGGCCTCCTCGGTCGTGGGCGGGACCGCGTGACCACCCACCCCCACCGTTTTGGGGCGTCTCAGCCACGCCTGACGTGGTCCAGCCGCCCCAAAACGGCGGGGTAGCCGTGCCCATCGCCAAGGGCCAGCCCTGGGGGGAGCCGGGGCCACTGCCCGAGGGGGCGGTCGTGGTGGGCTCGGACGCGGCCGCCCGTGAGGTGCTGGAGGAGGCCCGGCGGAGGCGCCAGCCGTTCCCCGCCCTGGCCCTCACCGGGGGGGACCTGTGCCGCACCCTGGGCGGGGGGGCGGGGGGCGCCGCCCGTTCCGAGGAGCGGATGCGCGCCGGCGGGGGGGTGGTGTTCCCGATCGACCTCGGCGAGGTCCTTCTGGACGGGCGGCTGCGCCTGTTCGTGGCCCACCTGGTAGCCCGTAACCGCCTGTGGACCCGGGCCTTCGTGGCCATGAACGCCCAGTGGCTGGGGTCGTGGAACCTGGGCCCCCGGGCCCACCCCAACGACGCCCTGCTCGACACCTACGACGCCACCCTCCCCCCCGGCCAGCTCCTCGCCGTGCGGGCCCGCCTCCACCACGGCGCCCACTTGCCCCATCCCGGGATCGAGGAGCGTCGCAAGCAGTCCGTCCCGGTGGAGCTGGGCCGCCGCCTGCCCGTTCGGCTGGACGGCACGGTGGTGGGCACCGCCTCGTCGTTCGTGGTCCGCGTCCAGCCCGACGCCCTCACCGTGGTCGTGTAGGCCCGGCCCTGCCCGGGCACAACCTCCCTAGACACCTCAGCAGGGAGGAACCACCACATGGGTGCATTCGACGAAGCCAAGGGCCGGATGAAGGAAGCCGCCGGCGACCTCACCGACGACGACGAGCTGAAGACCGAGGGCAAGATCGACCGGGGCACCGGCAAGGTCAAGGACGCCGTCGACAACGTCAGCGACAAGCTCAAGGGCGACTGACCCCCTCGTTTTGGGGCGTCTCGGCCACGTTCTCGGTGGCTCGGACGCCCCAAAACCAGAGCCGCCCTAGGCTCGGGGTGTGGACCTCCGCCAGGCCAAGGAACGGGTGGCGGCCGAGGTGGAGGGCCGCCGCGAGCGCCTGATCGAGATCTCCCGGGCCATCCACGAGCGGCCCGAGCTGCTCTACGAGGAGCACTTCGCCGCCGACCTGCTCGCCACCGAGCTGGAGCAGGCCGGCCTGCCCGTCGAGCGCATGGCCTACGGGATGGACACGGCGTTCTCGGCGACGGCCGGCAACGACCACGCCCCCGGCCCCACCGTGGCCGTCCTGTGCGAGTACGACGCCCTGCCCGGCATCGGCCACGGCTGCGGCCACAACCTCATCGCCGCCATGGGCCTGGGGGCGGGGCTGGCGGCGGCGGCGGTGGCGGCCGAGGCAGGAGGGCGGCTCGTCGTCCTGGGCACCCCGGCCGAGGAGGGGGGCGGAGGCAAGATCCGCCTGCTCGAGGCAGGGGCGTTCGTGGGCGTGGACGCGGCGATGATGGCCCACCCCGCGGGCGTCGACCGGGCCGACAGCAACGTCGTGGCCATCGCCACCTGGCGGGTGGAGTACGAGGGCGTGGGCGCCCATGCCGCCGCCGCCCCGGAGCGGGGCCGCAACGCCCTCGACGCCGCCGTCCTCGGCTACAACGCGGTGGCCGCCCTGCGCCAGCACATCGCCGACGAGGAGCGGGTCCACGGCATCTTCGTGGAGGCGGGGCGCAAGCCCAACATCGTCCCGTCCCGCACGGTGGCCGAGTGGTACGTCCGCTCCCGCACCCTCGACTCCCTCCAGGTGCTGAAGGAGCGGGTGCGGGCCTGCCTGGAGGCGGGGGCGGCGGCCGCCGGATGCGGCATCACCATCACCCCCACCTGCCCGGAGTACTCCGAGCTGCGCAGCAACGAGCCGCTGCTGGAGCTGTACCGGGCCAACAGCGAGGCGGTGGGCCGGCCCGTGCCCCACCTCGCCCCCGGCGAGCGGATCACGATCTCCACCGACATGGGCAACGTCAGCCTGGCCTGCCCCTCCATCCACCCCATGGTGGCCGTCTCGCCACCCGACGTGGCCCTCCACACCGCCGAGTTCGCCGAGTGGGCCGCCTCGCCCCAGGGCGAGCGGGCGGTGGTGGAGGCGGCCACCGCCATGGCCATGACCGCGGTCGACGTGTGGATGCAGCCGGAGGCGGCCCGGGAGATCCGCGCCGCCTTCGCCGCCGGCCCCTAACCTCGGCGCCGCAGAGGGGGGATCGAGACCGTGCACCCGTACGCGCAGGAGGAGTTCACCGACGAGGAGGCGGACGTCCTCCGCCGCTACGTCACCAACCTGGACGGGCCCGTGTTCGCCCTGGTGAACCTGCCCGAGGTGGTCAAAGGGGCGCTGTTCGCCCGCTACTCCCGCACCCACAAGAGCCTGCGGCGGCTGTTCCTGGACGAGTTCGTGGGCGAGCTGGACACCACCGGCGACGCGTCGGTCGACGCCACCGTGGGCCTGGCCCGGGCCGAGGACCTCTACCAGCGGGTCTTCTTCGAGTACGGCGACGACTCGGTGGCCCAGCTGGGCGGCGTGCACCTGGCCTGCGAGCAGGCGTCCAACCTGCTCACCAAGGTCCTCGAGTGGGGCCGGCTCATGGCCTACCTGGAGCAGTCCACCCGCTACCTGGCCTACGACACCCGCCTGGAGGGCCGTTTCCGCTACCACCGGCCGGCCGAGATCCTCTCCTCGCCCCTGGGCACCCGCTACGTGGCCGACGTCGACGCCCTGTTCTCCACCTACGCCGACCTCCTGCCGGCCATGGTGGAGTGGTACCGGGAACGCCACCCCCGGGAGGCGGGCGACTCCGACCTCGTCTACCGGCGGGCCATCCGGGCCAAGGCCTTCGACTCCCTCCGGGGGCTGCTGCCGGCCGCCGCCCTGTCCAACGTGGGCATCTACGGCTCCGGCCAGGCCTACGAGCAGCTCGTCCTGCGCATGCGGGCCCACCCCCTGCCCGAGGCCCGGGCCTACGCCGAGCTGATGCTGGAGGAGCTGCGCAAGGTCATCCCCAGCTTCCTGTCCCGGGTCGACCGGCCCGACCGGGGCGGGGAGTGGACCGCCTACCTGGCCTCCACCACCGCGGCCACCGCCGAGGTGGCCGAGCGCCTGCTGGCGGGGCTGGAACCGGAGGAGCGCCCCGCCGTCACCTTGGTCGATTGGGACCCCGACGCCGAGGTCAAGCTGCTGGCGGCGATCCTCTACCCCCACAGCAACCTGCCCGACGGCCAGCTGCTGGAGCGGGCCCGCTCGCTCACCGAGAGTGAGCGCCAGGCCCTGCTGGCAGCCTGGGTGGGGGAGCGGCGGAACCGCCGCCACAAGCCGGGCCGGGCCCTGGAGCGGGTGGGCTACCGCTTCGACGTGCTGTCCGACTACGGCGCCTTCCGCGACCTCCAGCGCCACCGCATGCTGACCATCCAGTGGCAGCCCCTCAGCCCCGACCACGGCTACGACCTCCCGCCGGACGTGGCCGACGCCGGCCTGGGCGACCGCTTCGCCGAGGCCATGGCCACGTCGGCCGCCCTCCACGACGCCCTGGCCGACGCCCTGGGCGACCGCCACCCCGCCTCGCCCGCCTACGCGGTGGCCCTGGCCTACAAGGTCCGCTACTCCATCGACGTCAACGCCCGCTCCGCCCTCCACCTGCTCGAGCTGCGCACCCAGCCGTCGGGCCACCCCGGCTACCGGCGCATCTGCCAGGACATGCACCGCCTCATCGCCGAGCGGGCCGGCCACCGGGCGGTCGCCGCGGCCATGCAGTTCGTGAACCACGAAGGGTCGTCGCTCGAACGCCTGGAGGGTGAACGGCGGGCCGAAGCCCGCCGCCGGGCCGCTTCCGGCGGCTAAGTCTCAACGAATGCTTGAGAACACGGCCTGACCAGCCTAGACGCGCGAAGTGGCTGGTCAGGGCATATGTTTCGGGCGCTCGAGTGAGTTGACAGATCAGCCCCGATTGGCGAGTCTTACCTCCGTCCCTGAAGCCCCCACCCCTGGTCGTGGGCCTCAGCACCGACTTCGACGGGTGGTCGTTCCGCGGCCGCGGCGCGCCGGTGCTGGGGGGGTGGTGGATGGGCAAGAGGGGGACAGGGGACCAAGTAGAGAACGTTCTTATAACCCACGGACCGTCCGGGTGGCCGGGCGGGCGTCGGGCTACCGAACGGCACCAACGGTCCCCTGAATCCCCCGTTCCCCCCGTCGTCTACACTCCCGCGCCCGCATGGCAGACGACGACTTCGAAGAGATCGAGGAGCCCGACGACCCCGATGCGGTCGACCTCGAGGCACTGGAGGACGACGACATCCTCGAGGACGAGGTGCTCGACGACGATCTCGACGACTCCCTCGACGACGACGACGACGTGGTGGTCGACGACGAGGAGGCCGAAGAAGAGGAGGAGGCCGCACCGGCTCCCGCGGCCGACGACGACGACGAGGAGGAGGACGAGGACGACGTCCTCGACCCGGACGACGTGGAGGCCGGCCTCGACGTCATCCTCAAGGACCGCCTGGTCGCCATCGACGAGGACGACGACGACGAGGACGAGGTTCCCGAGGTCGACGAGCGGGGGGACGCCTCCACCAAGGTCGTGCCCAAGCGGGCCAACGAGTTCGTGTGCCAGTCCTGCTTCCTGGTGAAGCACTCCAGCCAGCTGGCCGACCCCGAGCGGATGTTCTGCCGGGACTGCGTGTGACCGACCCCGTCGACCGCCTGCTCGACCTCTTCTTCTACGCCCCCCTGGGGCTCGCCCTCAAGGCCGCCGAGGAGCTTCCCAAGCTCGCCGCCCACGGGCGGGAGCGGGTCGGCAGCCAGTCCGACCTGGCCCGCATGGTCGGCAAGATGGCCGTGGCCCAGGGGCGCCGCAAGGTCGACGACCTGCTGGAACGCCGCCCGCCGGGCGACGCGGTGCCGCCACCGGGGACTCCGCCGCCGGCCCCGGGGGCCGACTTCGTGGCCCCGCCCACCGGAGGGGCGATCCCCGTGCGTGACACCCGCCCGGCCGAGCCCGACCTGCCGGTGGTGGCCCCCCAGTCGGCGCCCGACGTGGCGCCTGCGGCCGACGTGGCTCCCAGCCCCGCGGCCGAAGCCCTGCCCATCCCCGGCTACGACAGCCTGTCCGCCTCCCAGGTCGTGCAGCGGCTGGCCGGCCTGTCCCCCGAGGAGCTGGAGGCGGTGCGGGCCTACGAACAGGCCGGCCGCGGCCGCAAGACCGTCCTCCTTCGCGTCGCCCAGCTGCGGGCTGCGTCGTAGGCGGGGGCGGGCGTGGAAGCGGCCCGCCTGGCCACCGACGTCGACGTCCCCGCCCTGGCCCGCCTGGCCCGCCTGGCCATCGCCGAGCTGCGGCCCCAGCGGGGCGGGGAGGTGTGGCGCCGCCGGGAGGCTCGCCGGGAGCCCCTGGAGGAGGAGCTTCGCCGCTGCCTGGAGACGGAGGACGCCAGGGTGCTGGTCGGTACCATCGACGCCGTGCCCGTCGGCTACGCGGTGGCCCGCATCGAGCGGCTGCCCGACGGCACCGCCCACGGGGTGGTCGACGACATCTTCGTCGAGCCGGGGGCCAGGGGCGTGGGCCTGGGCGAGGCGCTGATGGAGGACCTGGTGGCCTGGTGCCGGGAGCACGGCTGCACGGGCATGGACGCCATGGCCCTGCCCGGCGATCGCAACACCAAGAACTTCTTCGAGACGTCGGGGTTCACCGCCCGCAAGCTGGTCATGTACCACTCGCTGGCCCCGCCCGAAGACGCCGACCCGTGAGACCCGAGGTCTGCGTGGGGGCCATCGCCGTGGCCGACGACCAGCTCCTGCTCGTCCGGCGGGGACACGGCCCGGCGGCGGGCGAGTGGTCGGTCCCCGGAGGGCGGGTCGAGCCGGGGGAGACGCTGGCCGAGGCGGTGGTGCGGGAGCTGGCCGAGGAGACGGGCGTCGAAGGCGTGTGCGACCGCCTGGTGGGCTGGGTCGAGCGCATCGGGGCCGATCACCACTTCGTGATCCTGGACTTCGCCGTGACCGTGCTCGAACCGGGAGCGGTGGCCGCCGGCGGGGACGCGGCCGAGGCGGCCTGGGTCGCCCTCGACGAGGTGCCCCACCTCCGGCTCGTCGACGGCCTGGCCGAGTTCCTTCACGAGCACGGGATCGTGTCCGTCATCGCCTGAACTGTTCGCCACCGGCCACGGTGGATGTGGCGGTCTGCGAACACTTCGCCGGTCAGTCGGTCGCCGGGGGACCTTCTGCCGTTGGCGGGGGGGCCGGGGGGGCGGGCGCGGCCGGCTCGGCCGGGGCCTCGGCGGCTGCTGGGGGAGGAGGGATGGGAGGGGCGGCCGACGGCGGGCGGGGACGGGGCGGGGGAGCGGGGCGGCGGGCCCCGATGGCGGGCGGCGGGCCGGCCCCCACCAGCGGCCCCAGCCCGGGGACGCGGTCGGCGGCCTGGCGGGCGACCTGGAGGAGGTTGCCGGGAGGCTCGGGCAGGCCCAGGGGCTTGACCATGCGGCGCACCGGCGACGACGTCACCGCCTCGAGCACCGCCGCCCACCGGTCGGGAGCGACGTCGGGCGCCATGGCCTCGCTGGCGGCGGTGCTCAGCCGCTCGGCCAGCTCGGTGGGGAAGCGCGCCCCGGGCTCCGGGGGGCGGCAGCTCGACCGCAGTGCCCGCACCACCCGGCCGGCGTCGAGGGCCTCGCCGATCTCGGCCAGCCACGCGTCTCTCTCCTTGGTGCTGCGCTCCTCGAGGGCCTGGCGCAACCGGCTGGCCAGCTCGCGGCTCTCCTCGTCACGGGCGGCGACGTCGGCCCCGACGACCAGGGCCCGCAGGTCACGCAGGCCGATCTCGTCCAGCTGCCCGATGGCGGCGTCGGCCCGGTCCCGCCACTCGGCCGCCCGCAGCTTCGGCAGCAACCCCTCGGCCAGGGCGACCAGGGCGTCGGCCCGAACCTCGGGCGCACCCGACGCGCGTGCGGCCGCGTTCTGCTCCTCGATGGCCTGGCGGACGGCGGGCACGCCTCCCCGCAGGACCTGCTCGGCGATGGGACGCTGCTCGGGGGGCAGGCTCTCGATGACCGCCTCCCGGTGCACCCTCCCCGCGTTCAGCCGCTTCGGCCGGGGACGGGCCGCCGGCGGCGGAGGCCCGCTGCGCTCGGCCGACCGGTCCCGGGGCGGGCGGCTGCGCTCGGGGCGGTCGGCCCCGCCCGCGGGCCGGCTCGGGCCCGGAGGGCGGCTCGGGCCCGATCGCTCGCGCCGCGGCCCACCGCCTCCCGGCCCGGCCCCGGCCCGATCCCCGTCCCGCCTCGGCCCGGCCCCGCCCCGGTCGCCGCCCCGCTCGCCGCCCCGCTCGCCGTCGCGCCGGGGCCCGGCCCGCTCGCCGTCGCGCCGGGGCCCGCGCTCACGCCGGTCGCCCCGGTCGCCCCGGTCGCGGTCCCGCTCGTCGCGGCCCGGGCGGCTCGTGCGTTCCACGGTCACGTCCGGCCGCTCCCGCTGGGGCGGCCCGATGACCTCCAGGCGCCCGACGTCGGGCTTCTTGGTCTTGGCCGGCGCCACCGACGTGACCGTCATGCCGTCGACGTCGACCGTCACCTCGGCCCGCATCACCTCGCCCACCTTCGAGCCCTCGGGCAGGATGGCGCCGTCGAGGGCCCCCTTGGGCTGGCGGGCGCCGGCGGCGCGCCAGGTCCAGGTGCCGTCGGGGCGCGAGCTGGTGAGCTCGATCTCGATACGGGGCATTCCGACGCCAAGCTAGCGGAGCGCTCGACCGCGCGATTCGGCCGGCCCGCCCTGCCGCCCGGCCCCGGCCGGGCGTAGCATCCGGGCCGGTTATGCGAGCGGCACCCGACGACGCCCTCCTCGCCGGCTACGCGGTGGGCGACCCCGACGCCGCCGCCGCCTTCATCCGCCGCCACCAGGCCAGGGTGTGCGGGCTGGCCCGGGCCATCGTGTGCGACACGGCCCTGGCCGAGGACGTGGCCCAGGAGGCGTTCCTGCGGGCGTGGCGCCACGCCCCCGCCTACGACGCCCGCAAGGGGACGGTGGCCACCTGGCTGCTCACCATCACCCGCAACCTGGCGGTGGACGCCGTCCGCATGCGGAAGTCCCAGCCGGTGGACCCCGACATCCTGGCGTCGCTCGACATGGCGGCGGAGGGGGCCGGGTCGTCGCCCGCCAGCACCGCCGAGGCCCAGGTCGAGCTGGCCCGAGTGCGGCTGGCCCTGGGCGGGCTCAGCGAGGGCCAGCGGCGAGCCCTCCTGCTGGCCGCCCTGTGCGGGCGCACGGCCAGGGAGATCAGCGAGGCCGAGGGCATTCCCGTGGGCACTGTCAAGACCCGCATCCGATCCGGCCTGCTCAAGCTTCGCGACACCCTCAACCCCCAGCGGGAGGACGAGGGCAGTGAATGACGTGAGCTGCCCCGAGGTGGAGGCGCTGGCCGCCGAGCTGGCGTTGGGCTCGGTGTCGGGCGCCGACCGGGCGTCCGCCCTCTCGCACCTGTCCCGCTGCCCGGCGTGCCGGCGACTGGTGGACGAGCTGTCCGCCGCCGCCGACCCGCTCCTCCTGCTGGCGCCCGAGCACGAGCCCTCGATCGGCTTCGAGTCCCGCGTGCTCGCCGCCACCACCGCCGCCGGCGCCGACCACGCCGCCCCGCCCCCGGCCGCCCCGATCCACCGCCGCCGCCCGCGCCGCCTCGCGCTCGGGGGTATCGCCCGGGTCGCGGGGACCGCCGCCCTCGTGGTCGCCGCCGCCACCGCCGGCCTGCTGGTGGGGCGGGCCGTCGACGACACCGCCGACCCCGGTGTCCGCACCGCCCTGGCCGTGTCGGCCAGCGGCCGGGCCACGTGCCGGGCCTTCGCCTACGGCGAGCAGGAGGCGTGGGTGTTCGTCACCCTCGAGGCACCCCGGGAGTGGACGGCCGACTACCGGGTGGAGGTGATCACCGAGGGTGCGGGCACCGCCGCCACCCTGGGCACCCTCAAGCTGGCCGACGGCGGCGGCACCCTGGGAGGCACGCTCGACGTTCCCGCATCCAGCCTGCGGGCCATCCGGGTGTTCGACGGCGCCGGCACGCTGCGGTACGAGGCCCCGTTCGAAGCCTGATCAGCGGGGGCGCTTGTGTTCGGCGCGCCAGGCGTCGATCAGCTGCGACCGCCACACGAGGGCGGACGCCAGCGACAGCGACCCGGCCGCCCCCGACAGCACGAGCACCGGCGTGTTGGACGTCACGAACCCGATGGCCAGCAGCGCCGCACCCACCACCCCGAACACGATCGACGCGGTGAGCGCCGGCGGTCGGGAGGGAGAGGGGTCAGCCACCGACGGTGACCGTAGCCCCCTCAGGCGACCGCGTCCTCCCGCTCGTGCCCGTCGACCTCGTCGGCCCCGTCCAGCTCCTCGTCCGGCACCCACACGATCTCGCAGTCCAGGTGGCAGGCGTGGCGGCCCCGTTGCCTGCGCACCAGGCGCACCAGGCACTCGCCCAGGTGCACGGCGTTGTGCACGACGGCCCGCACGACGGAGTAGCGGCACCGGCGGTCGACCCCCACCACGAGCGGCGACACCCGGTCGACGTGGACGCTCACCCGGTTGCCGGGGTGGACCGACACGTGGAGGCTGTCGGTGGCGCTGACCTCCCGGTAGGAGGAGACGGCGCCGAGGTGGAAGAGCCGGCCGAGGAGGCTGTCCCGGTGGAACCGCCCGTCGGCGTCGAGCTCCGCGAAGAGTGTCCTGGAGCGTCCCATGCCCGTTCTACGGAGCCCTCGCCGGGCCCGGACGCCCGTTTGACGCCCTCCGCTCCCGGAAAGGCCCTCCGCGCCCCATCGAGCAGCCGGCGGCGGCGGCCACCGGTGGGGCGGAGGCGGCGCTGCCCACCGACGTGCGCTACCTCGCCCGGCGGGAGCGCTGGCGGTTCGTCCTGCGCGGCGCCTCGGCGCCGGCTGCGCCAGAGTAGGGGTGTGCGGCCGGTCGATCGGGTGACGTCGTGGCCGGTGGCCCGCCAGCTCTTCGGCCCCGACCGCCTGGGCCTGGGCGAGGCGGCCCGGTCGAAGCAGACCGAGGCGCTGACGGCCCGCACCCAGACGGCCGACCGCGTCGTCCCCTCGATCTGCCCGTACTGCGCGGTGGGCTGCGCCCAGCGCATCTACGTGAAGGACGAGCAGGTCGTCCAGGTCGAGGGCGACCCCGACAGCCCCGTCTCCCGCGGCCGCCTCTGCCCCAAGGGGTCGGCCACTCGCCAGCTCCTGACCGGCCCGGGCCGGGAGTACAAGGTCAAGTACCGCCCGCCCCACGGCACCGCCTGGCAGGACCTCGACCTCGACAGCGCCATGGAGATGATCGCCGACCGGGTCCTCGCCACCCGGGCGGCCACCTGGCAGGACACCGACGGGCCGGGCGGGCCGCCCGTCCGCCGCACCATGGGCGTCGCCAGCCTCGGAGGAGCGACCCTCGACAACGAGGAGAACTACCTCATGAAGAAGCTGTACACCGCCCTCGGCGCGATCCAGGTGGAGAACCAGGCCCGCATCTGACACTCCGCCACCGTCCCCGGTCTGGGGGCATCGTTCGGCAGGGGAGGGGCCACCACCTTCCTCCAGGACCTGGCCAACGCCGACTGCATCCTCATCCAGGGGTCGAACATGGCCGAGTGCCACCCCGTCGGCTTCCAGTGGGTGATGGAGGCCAAGCTCAGGGGCGCCCAGGTTCTGCACGTGGACCCCCGTTTCACCCGCACCAGCGCCATGGCCGACCGCCACGTGCCGATCCGGGCGGGGAGCGACATCGCCTTCCTCGGCGGCCTGGTCAACCACGTGCTCTCCACCGGCCGGGAGTTCCGGGAGTACGTGGTCGCCTACACCAACGCCGCCACCCTCGTCGACGAGCGCTTCGCCGACACCGAAGACCTCGACGGCCTCTTCTCGGGCTGGGACCCCGAGACCGGCGCCTACGACACGTCGTCGTGGCAGTACGCGGCGCAGCCGGACGAGCCCGAGGGCAAGGTACCGGGCGAGGCGTTCGGGTACGGAGCGGGCACCACCGAGGCCGGCGCTCCCACCGACCCCACCCTCGAGGACCCCCGCTGCGTCTTCCAGGTGCTCAAGCGGCACTTCGCCCGCTACACGCCCGAAGTCGTCGAGGAGGTGTGCGGCGTGCCCCGCGACCACTTCCTGGCCGTGGCCGAGGCGGTGTGCGCCAACTCGGGGCGGGAGCGCACCACCGCCTTCGTCTATTCGGTGGGGTGGACCCAGCACACCACCGGCGCCCAGTGCATCCGCACCGCGGCCATCCTCCAGCTGCTCCTGGGCAACGTCGGCCGTCCGGGCGGCGGGATCATGGCCTTGCGCGGGCACGCCAGCATCCAGGGCTCGACCGACATCCCCACCCTCTACAACGTCCTCCCCGGCTACCTGCCCATGCCCACGGCCAGCCGGCACCCCACCCTGGCCGACTACGTCTCCGCCAACACCGCCGAGAAGGGATGGTGGGGCAACGCCGGCGCCTTCATCGTGAGCCTGCTCAAGGCGTGGTGGGGCGACGCGGCCACAGCCGCCAACGACTTCTGCTTCGACCACCTGCCCCGGATCACCGGCGACCATTCCGCCTACCGCACCGCCCTGGACATGGCCGACGGCAAGGTCAAGGGCTACTTCCTCGTCGGCGAGAACCCCGCCGTCGGCTCGGCCAACGGGAAGCTCCACCGCCTCGCCCTGGCCCGCCTCGACTGGCTGGTGGTCCGGGACCTGGTCGAGATCGAGAGCGCCTCGTTCTGGAAGGATGCCCCCGAGATCGACACGGGTGAGCTGCGCACCGAGGACGTCGCCACCGAAGTGTTCTTCCTCCCCGCCGCCGCCCACGCCGAGAAGGACGGCACGTTCACGCAGACCCAGCGCATGCTCCAGTGGCACGCCAAGGCGGTCGAGCCGCGGGGCGACTGCCGTTCCGAGCTGTGGTTCTACCACCATCTCGGCCGGCGGCTGAAGGAGAAGCTGGCCGGGTCCACCGACCCGCGGGACCGGCCCCTCCTGGACCTGACCTGGGACTATCCGACGTCCGGACCGCATGCCGAGCCGAGCGCCGAGGCAGTGCTGCGGGAGATCAACGGGGTGGGTCCCGACGGGCGGGCCCTCGACGGCTTCGCCGACCTGCGCGACGACGGGTCCACCGCCTGCGGCTGCTGGATCTACAGCGGGTGCTTCGCCGGCGAGGTCAACCAGACGGCCCGCCGCCGGCCGTGGCCCGAGCAGTCGGCGGTGGCTCCCGAGTGGGGCTGGGCGTGGCCCGCCAACCGCCGCCTGCTCTACAACCGGGCCTCGGCCGACCCCTCGGGGGCGCCCTGGTCCGAGCGCAAGCGCTACGTGTGGTGGGACGGGGCGGCCGGGCACTGGACGGGCCACGACGTGCCCGACTGCCGGGCCGACGTGGCCCCCGACCACGTGCCCCCGCCGGGGGCGGCGGGGCCCGACGCCCTACGGGGCGACGACGCCTTCATCCTCCAGGGCGACGGGAAGGCCTGGCTGTTCGCACCCACCGGCCTGGTCGACGGCCCCCTGCCGACCCACTACGAGCCCCAGGAGTCGCCGTTCGCCAACCCCCTGTACGCCCAGCAGGCCAACCCTGCCCGCCAGACGTTCGCCCGCGGCCGCAACCGCTACCACCCGCCCGAGTCGAGCGTGTTCCCCTACGTGATGACGACCTACCGGCTCACCGAGCACCACGCCGCCGGGGGCATGTCCCGCTTCGTGCCCTACCTGTCGGAGCTGCAGCCGGAGATGTTCTGCGAGGTGAGCCCGGCCCTGGCGGCGGAGCGGCTGCTGGAGCACGGCGGGTGGGCCACCGTCGTCACCGCCCGCACCGCCATCGAGGCCCGCGTCCTGGTGACCGACCGCCTGGCCCCGCTCGTCGTGCAGGGCCGGCCCCTCCACCAGGTCGGCCTGCCCTACCACTGGGGCAACCGGGGGCTGAGCACGGGCGACTCGGCCAACGACCTCTTCCCGCTGGCCCTCGACCCCAACGTCCACATCCAGGAGGTCAAGGCCGCCACGTGCGACATCCGCCCCGGCCGCCGCCCCCGGGGCGACGCCCTCCTCGCCCTGGTCGACGACTACCGCCGCCGGGCCGGCATCCCGTGAGCAGGACCCGGGTCGGCTTCTTCACCGACACGTCGATCTGCATCGGCTGCAAGGCGTGCGAGGTGGCGTGCAAGGAGTGGAACGAGGTCCCCGACGACGGGCTCGACTTCCTCGCCACGTCCTACGACAACACCGGCGCCCTCGGGGCCGACACGTGGCGGCACGTGGCCTTCGTCGAGCAACGCACCGAGACGGGAGGGGTGCGGTGGCTCATGTCGTCGGACGTCTGCAAGCACTGCACCGAAGCGGCCTGCCTCGACGTGTGCCCCACCGGCTCGCTGTTCCGCACGGAGTTCGACACCGTCGTGGTCCAGTCCGACATCTGCAACGGCTGCGGCTACTGCGTGTCGGCCTGCCCGTTCGGGGTGATCGACAAGCGGGAGGGCGACGGCCGGGCCTGGAAGTGCACCCTCTGCTACGACCGCCTCAAGGTCGGCCTCCAACCCGCCTGCACCTCCGCCTGCCCCACCGGTTCCATCCAGTTCGGCCCCCTCGACCGGCTGCGGGAACGAGCCCAGGCCCGCTGCCAGACCTTGCACGATGCCGGGGTCGCCGACGCCCGCCTGTACGGCCACGACCCGGCCGACGGCGTGGGCGGCACCGGCGCCTTCTTCCTCCTGCTCGACGAGCCGCCCGTCTACGGGCTGCCGGCCGATCCCGTCGTCACCACCCGGGACCTCCCCGCCATGTGGCGGGCGGCGGCGGCCGCCGCTCTGGCCCTGGCCGGGGGGATCGCCGCCGCCTTCGCCCGGCCGGTCCGCAGCCGGCCGCGATGACCGCCTCCTACTACGGCCGGCCGGTGCTGAAGGCACCGGTGTGGCGCTGGCCGATCCCCGCCTACTTCTTCACCGGCGGGCTGGCTGCCTCCTCTTCCACCCTCGCCTACGCCGCCCGCCTCACCGGCCGCCACGGCCTGGCCCGGACCGCCCTCGGCACGTCCTCGGCCGCCCTCGCCGCCAGCACCGCCTTCCTGATCGAGGACCTGGGCCGCCCCGCCCGCTTCGCCAACATGCTCCGGGTGGCCAAGGTGACCTCGCCCATGAGCGTGGGCACGTGGCTGCTGTCCGCCTTCGGCGCGGCCACCACCGCGGCCACCTTCGCCGACCTCACCCGCCGGCTGCCGGCGGTCGGCAGGGTGGCCGAGCCGGTGGCCGCCGCCCTCGGCCCTCCCGTCGCCACCTACACCGCCGTCCTGGTGGCCGACACCGCCGTCCCCGCCTGGCACGACGCCTACCGTGAGCTGCCGTTCGTGTTCGCGGCGAGCGCCGCCGCCAGCGGGGGAGCGGCCGCCACCCTGCTCGCCCCGTGGTCGGAATCGGCCCCGGCCCGCACCCTCGCCGTCGCCGCGGCTGCGGCCGAGCTGGCCGCCACCGTGGTCATGCAACGCCGCCTCGGCCCCACCACCGGCGCGCCCTACCACTCGGGTCGGGCCGCCACCCTCGGCCGCGCCGCCAAGGCCCTCACCGCCACCGGCGCCGGCCTCGTCGCGGCCGGAGCGACCCGCCGCCCCGCCCTGGGCCGCACCGGCGCGGCCGCCGTCCTCGGTGGCGCCCTCCTGACCCGCTTCAGCGTGTTCCAGGCCGGCTTCCCCGGAGACGTCAGTTCGGCCGCAGCCCCCGGGACCCGGGCCTGACCAGACCAGACTCGTAGGCCAGCACCACGAGCTGGGCCCGGTCCCGGGCGTTGAGCTTGATCATGGCCCGGCTCACGTGGGTGCGGGCGGTGGCGGGGCTGACGAACAGCTCCTCGGCGATCTCCTCGTTGCTGAGCCCGGCCGCCACCAGCGCCACCACCTCGCGCTCCCGGTCGGTCAGGCGGGGCAGGGAGGACGGCGAGACCACCTTGCCCTGCGGCCGCGAGACGAACTCGGCGATGAGCCGGCGGGTCACGCCCGGGGAGAGCAGGGACTCTCCGGCCGCCACCACCCGCACCGCCCGCAGGAGCTCGACCGGCTCGGTGTCCTTCACGAGGAACCCGCTGGCCCCCGCCCGCAGGGCCTCGAACACGTACTCGTCGATCTCGAAGGTGGTCAGGATCAGCACCCGCACGGTCGCCAGGTCGGAGTCGCCGGCGATGCGCCGCGTCGCCTCCAGGCCGTCCACCCCCGGCATGCGGATGTCCATGAGCACGACGTCGGGGCGGGTCGCGCTCACCACCTCCACCGCCGCCTCGCCACCGGCCGCCTCGCCCACCACCTCCAGGTCGTCCTCGGCGTCGAGGAGGACCTTGAAGCCGGCCCGCACCAGGGCCTGGTCGTCGGCCAGCACCACCCGGATCACGCGCCCTCCCTGACGGCGGCCTCGTCGGGCATGCGGGCCCACACCCGGAACCCGCCCTCCGGCCGGGTGCCGGCCACCACCTCGCCACCGACGGCCGCCGCCCGCTCCCGCATGCCGCGCAACCCGTGACCGCCGGCGTCGTCGCCGGCGCCGCCCCGGCCGTCGTCGACCACCTCCAGCTCCACCGCGCCCGGCCCGTAGGTCACCGCCACCCGCACGGCCGCCGCCCCCGCGTGGCGCACCACGTTGGTGAGCGACTCCTGCACGATCCGGAATGCGGCTGCCTCCACCGCCGCCGGCAGGGGCCGTTGGCGGCCGGACACGACCACGTCCACCGCCAACCCCGACCGCCGGGCCGTCGTCGCCAACGACTCGAGCTGGCCCAGGCTGGGGGCGGGCGCCCGCGGTGCCGCCTCCTCGCCCTCCCGCAGGAGGCCGAGCGTGCCGCGCAGGTCGTCGAGGGCGTCCTTGGACGTCTGGCGGATGGCCAGCAGGGCGTCACGCGCCTGGTCGGGATGCTTGTCGAGCACGTGGGCCGCCACCCCCGACTGCACCGAGATGCTCGCCAGGCTGTGGGCCACCACGTCGTGCATGTCCCGGGCGATGCGCAGCCGTTCCTCGGCCACCCTCCGGCGGGCCTCCTCCTCACGGGTCTCCTCCAGCCGCCGAGCCCGGTCCTCGAGGCCGGCCAGGTAGGCCCGCCGGTTGCGGGTGGCCTCGGCCCAGAAGACCAGCACCGCCGTCCACCCCGCCAGGGCCACCTGGGCCCACATCAGGTGCACGCCGCCCGTGCGC
This sequence comes from Acidimicrobiia bacterium, assembly GCA_046565765.1. Taxonomy (GTDB): domain Bacteria; phylum Actinomycetota; class Acidimicrobiia; order Acidimicrobiales; family AC-14; genus JBFMCT01. The sequence continues at coordinate 35,229 of JBKHXX010000032.1, forward strand.
AGCAGCCCGGCCACGATGACCGCCCCGGTGGCCGCCGCCGCCACCGGCACGGACCGCCGCAGGTCGAGCGACGCGGCCATGGTGTGCAGGGCCACGAAGAACGTCACGTAGATGGGCCCGCCCGAATAGTCCCGCAGGAGGTAGGTGACGAGCGCCCCCGTCACCACCGCCAGCACCCCCACCGGCCACCGCCGCCGCCCCGCCAACGACCCCGCGGCCACGACCACGCACACGTAGGCCAGGGTGTCCACCGGGCGCTGCCCGTCCTCGGCGGGGATCCGCGACGTGATGGCGGAGATGGCGGCGGCCATGGCCACTGCCACCGCCCCGTCGACCCGGTCGGAACGGCGCAACCGTCCCGGCACGCTCACCCTCCCACCGTACGAGCCGGCACCAGCATGCGCATCCGCCCGCGGGCGCAATTGCGGCCCTACGTCGACCGGCGTACGTACTTCTTGATGCAGTGGACCGATCCCAGGGCCTCGGCCAGCGGGTGGCAGTCGGCCAGCTCGGCCACCTCGAAGCCGAGCGAGCGCCACAGCTCGGCATTGGCCCGGTCGACGACCTCCAGCGACCCCCAGGCCCCGTGGCCGTAGGTGGGGAGGATGACCCGACCGGGCTCGACCAGGGCGTTGTTGGCGGTGGCGAAGTACCAGATGCGCAGCCGCTCGGCGGGGTCGTCCACGTACACCAGCGGCAGCGGGTTGCGGACCACGTCGAAGCCGAGCCGCCCCAGCACGGCCGCGATCGAGTCGAACACCTCCGGCATGGCATGGGGAGCCACCCGCTCGCCGACCAGGCGGGCGGCCAGCGACGGATCGCCCACCAGCACCCGGTAGCGGCCGTCGTCGCCCCGCCCGGCCAACGTCACGAACATGTCGATGTGGAAGACGGGCTGGACCGTGGCCGCCGCGTTGCCGGTATGGACGATCTCGGTCCACTGCTGGCCGTCGATGCCGACGGGGCGGGCGTCCTCGGCCGGCACGGGGATGGTGCTGCCCAGGTAGAGCAGACGCCGGCTCGTGTCCAGGTACTCGGAGTACAGCCGCCGCACCAGGCCGGCGGGGGACTCGCCCGGGGCAGGGGCCAGCACGTCGCCCACGTACTCGAGGGACTCGGCCGGGTAGTCGGCGCCGAGGAGCACGAAGTCGTCGCCGATGAGCACGTTGCCACCCTGGAAGTACAGCGGCGCCTGGGCTTTCCGCAGCCCGGTGCCGTTGGACACCAGCTCGGCCACCAGGCCGTCGCCGTAGCGCGGGAAGGCGTAGGGCTCCACGAACCAGGTGTCGCCCCGGCCACCGTCGCCGAGGGCCATCACGTACCCGTCCTCGGCCCACACCGAGAACAGCAGGTGGTCGGGCACGGCCAGCACCACGTCGTCGTCGCCGCGCCGCCAGCCCGACACCGTGCCCTCCACCGACTCGTGGGTCAGGATCGTCAGGGCCACCTCCGGCCGCAGCGTGCGCAACAGGCTCCCGTACACCGCCGCCAGGGGAGGGGACTGCACCGCATAGGACGGCACGGTGAGCAGCATGCGTTCGATGCGGCCATGGGCGGTGCTCACCAGACGGGGCTCGGCCGGGCGCAGGTCGAGGTCGGCCTGGATGAGGTGGCCACGGACGCCGCGCGACCGCCGCTCGGCGGCCGAGAAGTCGGCCGCGGTGCGCCGCACCAGCCCCGGCGTGGCCGGATAGGGGCGGGGCCGCAGGGGCGGGGCGGTCACGGCGCCCAGCTTCGCGCGGGTTCGGTTTCAGCCGGTGCCTCCACGATCCGATACACAGAGACGACCGACGACAGGGCCAGGAGGCTGACGGATGACAACGGCGAGGTCGCGCCTGACCAAGCTGCTTCTCGCCCTGGCCGTCCTCGGCCTGCTGGTGGGCGACGGGGCGGTGGTCCTGGCCCGCCGCGGGGACACGAGGCCGGCCAACAGCGACCCGCCCACCGCCGCAGCCGACGTGCCCTCGGCCGAGCGCCGAGCCCTGGAGGCCGCCCTCCCAGAGCTGATCGCCTTCGTCGAGGAGACCCGCGAGCTGCGGTTCAAGGAGCGCCCCAAGGTGGAGCTGCTCTCGTCGGACGACTTCGACGACCTCCTCCGGGGCGACCTGGACGAGGACGGCGAGCGGGAGGACGGCTTCGATGACGAGTCCTTCGTCGGCGTCCTGCGGGCCCTCGGCCTCATCGACGGCGACGTCGACCTGGAGGCGGTCTTCGAGGAGCAGCTGCCCCACATCCTGGGCTTCTACGACACCGAGACGAAGGTGCTCTACGCCCGCGGCGTCTCGCCCACCCCCTACGTCAAACAGGTGCTCGTCCACGAGCTGACCCACGCCCTCGACGACCAGCACTTCGACCTCTTCCGTCCCGATCTCGACGACGAGGCCTCGCCTGCGTTCGACGCTCTGGTCGAGGGCAGCGCCGGCTACGTCGAGGCCCGGTGGTACGACTCCCGGCCGGCCGAGCAGCAGGCGGCCATCGACGAGGAGGAGGCCGGCGAGTTCGAGGACGCCCCCCCGAACGAGGAGGGCGCCTTCGGCGTCTTCGAGGAGTTCGCCGCCTTCCCCTACATCGTCGGCCCGAGGTTCGTCGCCGCCCTGGTGGAGCAGGGGGGGATGGCGCGCCTCAACCAGGCCTTCGTCACGTCGCCCACCAACACCGAACAGGTCATCCACCCCGAACGGTTCCTCGCCGGCGAGGGCGAACGGGCGGTGACGCCGCCGCGGGCGGATGGCCCCGTCGTCCAGGAGGGCCGCCTCGGCGAGCTGGGCCTCATCCAGATGCTGGACACCGCCATGAGCCGCAACCAGGCCCTGCAGGCCGCCGCCGGCTGGGGCAACGACGGCTACGTGGCCTGGACCGACGGCGCCCGGACCTGCGTGCGGGCCACCATCGTCATGGACACCACCCGCGACACCACCGAGCTGGTGAACGCCCTCCGGGTGTGGGCCCGCGCCCACGGGGGCGCCACCGTCCAAGGCACCAGCCCGGTGACCATCAACCGCTGCGCGTGAGACCGGCGGCCGCCGACCGGGGCGCCAACTGCGCCCTCGGCGGCGCCGAAGCCGCACGCGGACGAGCTTGGCACGGGCCGATCGACCCATTCAGGGTTCCACCCGGTCTGCCGACGACTGGCGCATGAGCAACCGCCAGCGCCGACGGCTCCTCGACCTCGTGCGCTGGCTCGACGTGCTGTGGTCGTGCCGCTGCCAGTACGCCAACATCTCGACAGCGCGCTGCCTGTTCTGCGGCGCCCGCCCGCCCCGTGAGCTGCGCACCGAGGTGGCCGCCCGCCCCGCCCCCGACCTCGAGGCCCTGCTCAGCTCCTAGCCGTCGCCTACCGCTTCTTGGCCGCCGCCTTGGAGGCCGCGGGCGCCTTGGCCGTCTTGGCCGCAGCGGTCTTGGTGGCGCCGTTGGTGCTCTTCGCCGCCGCCGGCTTGGGGGACCACACGCCCTTGGCCAGCTTGGGAGCCGTGCTCGGCGTCATCACCGCGTCCTTGAACCCCTTCAGGGGCGTGATGCGCGCCTTCTTGGACGCCTTGATCTTCACCGGCTCGCCGGTGCGGGGGTTGCGGCCCATCCGGGCCGCCCGCTCCACCTTGGCGAACTTGGCGAAGCCGGAGATGGCCACCGGCTCACCCTTGGAGACGACGGCGGTGACGACTTCGGTGAAGCTCTTCAGCGTGGCATCGACCTGCTTGGCGTCCAGGCCACCATGGGCCGCCACCGCGTTGACCAGCTCTCGTCGGTTCATGGTGCACCTCGGTGTGAGCAGTGTTTGACGGGCACAGTCTGGCCGGAACCGCGGCGCGAGCGGTGGATTCCCCCTTGCGCCAGGCCGTTCAGCGGTCGAAGCGGGCCACCGTCTCGACGTGGAACGTGTGCGGGAAGGCGTCGACCAGGGCCACGGACACGAGCCGGAAGCCGGCCTCCCCGAGCAGTGAGGCGTCGCGTGCCAAGGAGGCAGGGTCGCAGCTGACGAGCACCACGCGGGGCGCCCCGGTGGCGACCACCGCCCGCACGCCCGGTCGGCCCAACCCCGACCGGGGCGGGTCGGCCACGACCACCGCGGGCGCCCGGTCGCCGGCGTCGAGCCGCCACCGGCCCACCTCGGAGCCCACCACCCGGACGCCCACGTCGGCCACGTTGACCCGGGCGTCGGCCAGCGCCGCCGGGTCCTGCTCCACGGCCGTCACGCTCACCCCTGAGTGGGCCGCCAGCACGGAGGCGAACAGCCCCACCCCGCAGTAGGCGTCGACGGCGTGGGCGCCGGGAGCGGGGGCGTCTCCCGCCGCATCCACGACCGCCTCGGCCAGGGCGGTCGCCGCCACCGGGCTGGGCTGGAAGAACGACTCGGCCGAGATCCGGAAGCGGCGGCCGGCCACCTCCTCCACCACCCACGCCTGCCGCCGGGCTCCGCCCCGCACCACCGCCACCCCCTCGGGCACCACCGCCCGACCCGCCGCCCCACGGCCGGTGACCATCGCCAGGCGCCGGCCCGACGAGACTCCCACCCGCAGGACCACCTCGTCGGCGCCCGGGTACCGGCCCTCCACCATCAGCTCCTCGAGGCGGGGGTGGACGGCCAGGCAGGCGTCGGCCGGCACGGGCGCCCCCCGCCCGCCGCGGGGCCGGTGACCGGCCCGGCCGTCGGCGCCCACCGCGAGCCGCACGGTGGTGCGCAGGGCAGGTGCGTCCAGGGCGACCGGCGCAGGCACGGGCGGCTCGGGCAGCCGGGCCAGCCGGCGCAGTGCGTCGACCACGATGCCGGCCTTCAGCCGTACCTGCGCACTGGGGTCGACGTGCTGCCAGGTGCAGCCCCCGCAGCCGGCGGCCAGCGCCGGGCACGGGGGCGCCGACCGGTCGGGCGACGCCTCCACGACGTCGACCACCACCGCCCGCGCATAGTCCGTCCGCTCGTCGGTCAGCCGGGCGACGACCTCCTCGCCCGGCAGCGCGCCGGTGACGAACACCACCCGGCCGTCGCCGTCCCGGGCCAGGGCGTCACCACCGGCGGCCATGCCGGAGGGCCGCAACCGGAGGAGCGGTCGTTCCACACCACCATCGTCCCGCGCCGGCGAAGGCCGGCGGGGTCAAGGTAGGGCGGCAGGCGTCGTAGGGTTGTGCGGTGGGCCAGGACGTGCTCGCGCGGAACAACGTGGTCGTGGGTGGCCGTCGCGAGGGCAGGCCCATCGTCTTCGCCCACGGGTTCGGCTGCGACCAGAACATGTGGCGGTTCGTCGCCCCCGCCTTTGCCGACCGCTACCGCACCGTCCTGTTCGACTACGTCGGGGCCGGCGCCTCCGACCTCTCCGCCTACGACCCCGACCGCTACGACCGCCTCGACGGCTACGCCGCCGACGTCGTGGAGGTCTGCGAGGCCCTCGACCTGCGGGACGCGGTGTTCGTCGGGCACTCGGTGAGCTCCATGGTGGGCGTGCTGGCCGCCGCCCGTGCCCCCGAGCGCATCGGCGCCCTCGTCCTTATCGGGCCCTCGCCCCGGTACGTCGGCGACGAGTCCTACCCGGGCGCCTTCACCGAGGCCGACATCCAAGACTTGCTGGCCTCGCTGGACAGCAACTACCTGGGCTGGTCGAGCGCCATGGCCCCGGTCATCATGGGCAACGCCGACCGTCCCCACCTGGGAGCGGAGCTGACCGCCAGCTTCTGCCGCACCGACCCGGAGATCCAGAAGCGCTTCGCCCGGGTGACCTTCCTCTCCGACAACCGGGCCGACCTGGCCGGCGTGGCCGTCCCCACCCTGGTGCTCCAGTGCTCCGACGACACCATCGCCCCCGACGCGGTGGGGGAGTACGTGCACCACCAGATCGCCGGCAGCCGGTTCGTGAAGATGCGGGCCACCGGCCACTGCCCCAACCTGAGCGCCCCCGAGGAGACCGTCGCCGCCATCGCCGCCTTCCTCGAGGACGGATGACCGAACGGACCGACGTCTTCTCCGGCGAGGCAGCGGTCGACAACCCGTTCTACGAGGCGCTGCTGGAGGACGACCCCGAAGAGCTGTACGACAGCGCCCCCTGCGCCTACCTCTCCACGCTGCCCGACGGGACCATCGTCAAGGTGAACCGCACCTTCCTGGCCTGGACCGGTCACCGGGCCACCGAGCTGGTCGGCCGCCGACGGTTCTCCGAGCTGCTGGCGCCCGGCGACCGGATCTTCTACGAGACCCATTTCGTGCCCCTGCTGCACATGCAGGGCCAGGTACGGGAGATCGCCGTGCAGGTGGTGGGGGAGGACGGTGCCCGCCTGCCGGTGCTCCTCAACGCGGTGCTCAAGCGGGACGCTTCGGGGGCGCCGGTCGTCGTCCGGACCGCCATCTTCGACGCCACCGAACGGCGGGCCTACGAGGCCGAGCTGGTGGCCGCCCGCCAGCGGGCCGAGCAGTCCGAAGCCCGGGCCCGGGCGCTGGCCCGCACCCTCCAGGCCACGTTCCTCCCGCCGGCCATCCCGCCCGTCCCCGGCCTCGACGTGGGCGGCGCCTACCGCCCGGCGGGGGACGGCAGCGAGGTGGGGGGCGACTTCTACGACGTCTTCGAGACGGGTCGCGGCACGTGGGCCATCGTCCTGGGCGACGTGTGCGGGAAGGGGCCGGAGGCGGCCGTGGTCACCGCCCTGGCCCGCCACTCGGTGCGGGCCGAGGCCCTACGCACCCCCTATCCCAGCGCCGTGCTGGCGTGCCTCCACAACGCCCTCGTCCTGCACCACCCGGACCGCTTCTGCACGGCCGTCCTCGGGGTGGTGGAGCGGGCGCCGGAGGGCATGCGCCTGACGGTCAGCTCCGGCGGCCACCACCTGCCCATCCGGGTCGGCGCCGACGGGAGCATCGACGCCCTCGGGGAGCCGGGCACCATCCTGGGCATGCTGGACACCCCCCGCCTGGGCGACTCCTCCACCGTGCTGCGCCCCGGGGACGTGGTGGTCCTCTACACCGACGGGATCACCGAGGCCCGCCACCGCGGGGAGTTCTTCGACGACGACCGGCTGATGGACCTCGTCCGCGAGTCGGCCGGTCTGCCCGCCCAGGACATCGCCGACAGCATCGTGGCCTCGGCGGTCGCGTACCAGGGCGGCATCGCCCGTGACGACATCGCCGTGGTGGTCGTGCGGGCCCCGTGAGGCGACGCGGCGGGCGCCGGTCCCGCCCGGGAATTCGCTTGACCTCAAGTTAGGTTGAGCACTTACAGTTTGCGCCGCGCCGGTGATTCCGGCGTATGTCGGTCGTCAGAAGGCGGAACCGACACCCGAGGAGCGAACGATGAGCACGACGCAGACCGGAAGGAGAGAGGCGGTGGGGACCGGGATCCCTCGCTCCTTCCGCCAGCTCCTCGCCAACACCCTCGTGACCGGGGTGACGAGCACGTTCCTGTGGTTCGCGCTGACCTTCTGGGTCTACCTCGAGACCCGCTCGGTGGTCGCCACCGGTGTGATCGGGGGCGCGTTCAGCATCTCCCACGCCGTGCTGAGCCCCTTCTTCGGCAGCTTCGTCGACCGCCACCGCAAGCACACCGCCCTGGTGGCGACCACCGCCGTGGCCCTGGCCGCCTTCACGGTGGCCACCGCGGTGTTCCTGAGCATCGACCGGGGCGACCTCCTCCGGGTGGGCAGCCCCTGGTTCTGGCTGCTGGTCGGCTCGACCCTCCTGGGCTCCGTGGCCGGGCAGATGCGGGGCATCGCCCTGTCCACCCTGGTCACGCTGCTCGTGCCCGAGGACCGGCGTGACCGGGCCAACGGAATGGTCGGCACGGTCACCGGGGTCACCTTTGCCATCACCTCGGTCTTCAGCGGCCTGGCCATCGGCACCCTGGGCATGGGCTGGGCGTACTACGCCGCCCTCGCCCTCACCGCGGCCGCCCTGGTCCACGTACTGGGGATCCGCATCGACGAACCCGAGCCGGACCGGACGTCGACGGCAGGGGAGCGGGCGTGGGGCGTCGACGTGCGAGCCGCCGTGGACGCCATCAGCGCCGTGCCCGGGCTCAAGGTGCTCATCGTGCTGGCCGCCTTCAACAACCTCCTGGGCGGCGTGTTCATGTCGCTGATGGACGCCTACGGCCTCAACCTCGTCTCGGTCGAGGCCTGGGGCCTGCTGTGGGGGGTGATCAGCCTCGCCTTCATCGCCGGCGGCATCGTCGTCGCCCGCTTCGGCCTGGGCTCGGCACCCCTCAAGCTGGTCCTCGCCGGCAACCTGGTCAACTGGGCGGTCTGCTCGGTGTTCGCGGTGCGGTCGTCGATCGTCCTGCTAGCCATCGGGATGATCGTGTGGCTGGGCCTCATCCCGGTGATCGAGGCGGCCGAGCAGACGATCCTCCAGCGCGCCATCCCCTTCGAGCGCCAGGGCCGGGTGTTCGGGTTCGCTCAGCTCGTAGAGAACGCCGCCTCGCCGCTGACCGCCTTCCTCATGGCCCCCCTGGCCGAGACGGTGTTCATGCCGCTGATGACCGACGGCCGGGGCGCCGACCTGGTCGGCAGCTGGTTCGGCACCGGGCCCGAACGGGGGATCGCCCTCATGTTCACCCTCGCGGGACTGCTCGGCGTGATCGCCACCGTCAAAGCCTGGACGTCCCGGTCCTACCGGTGCCTGGCCGCCGCCACCGGCACCGAGGTGGAGCCGAGCACCGACGCCACGCCGGACGTGGTCCCCTGCGCGGCGTAGTGGTTGACTGACCTCCCCGTGAGGGAGGGATACGTCCACGGCTACGGCGGCCGGGACCACGAGCGGCCTCAAGGCGACCGCCCGGCGCTGAACCGCACCAGCCCGTAGGCCGAGACAACGGCCCACACCCCTTCCAGCAGCAGGAACCCGGCGTCGCCGTCGATGGCGGCCACCACCGCGAGGGTGCCCGAGCCGGACAGGTTGAGCAGCAGGTAGGCGAGCGACGTGGTGTCCAGCCGCCGCATCTGCGACAGCACGAACGCCGACAGGATCTGGACCGCGCCGACCAGTTCGAAGAGTGCCTCCATGGGCCCAGCATCTCAGCGCCGAGCCTGGCGACCGGCGGCCGCCCCGGCATGGGGGCTACCGGCTACAGGCCCCCGGTGGTGGGGTCGATGACCCGGGCGACCCGGCACACCGCCTCGGCCGGGAAACCGCCACGGGTGGCGTGCTCCCGCACCCGGTCCGCATCGGGGGCGATGTACACGCAGAAGATCTTGTCGTCGGTCACGTAGCTGTGCAGCCACTGCACGTCGCCGCCCATCTCGTTCAGCACGCTGTTGCTCTTCTCGCCGATACCTCGGATGTCGTCGTCGCCCAGGGCGCCGACACCGGGAAGAGGCCGCTCGATCACGTACTTCGGCATCGCATGTGGTCCTTTCGGGAGTGGATGCGACGACCGTACGGAGCCGACCTTCCTCAAACCTTCCCGGCGGCGTGGGGCCGGCTCGACCGGCTCCGCGCCGGTACGCCCTCGATGGTGCGGCGGCAACGGGCGGCGTCCAACCGCTGGCCCAGCCGCTCGAACGACTCAGCGGCCGCGCCCAGCCGCCCGACACCCGCCTCCGTGTCGCCACCGGCAAGGGCCAGGTGGCCGCGGACCTCCTCCAGGGCGGCCGGCCAACCGCCTTGGGGGTAGAACGCGGCGGCCACGCCCTCGGCCCGGGCCAGGTAGGCGCCGGCCCCCTGGAGGTCACCGGCCTGGGCGCAGGCGATGGCGGCGGGGACCGTGAGGTTGATGGAGCACGGAGGGCACGTCTCGATCGGACCACGGATGCCCCGGCTCGCCTCGTCGACGGCGGCCAGGGCCTCGGCCGCGCTGGGCGCTGACTGGATGGCGGTGCCGTACACGCGGTCGAGCAGGTGCCGGATGCCGACGGGCGAGCCCCGCGCGGCCGAGAGAGCGGCCGCCAGGGCAGCCCTCGCCCCGGCGGCATCACCCTCGGCCACGGACGCCTGGGCGAGGCGCTGGAGGCTCAGCGCCTGGCCGCACAGGAGGCCGACGCGGCTGTGCTGGTCGGCCGCCGAACGCAGGTGGCGGACGGCCTCGTCGGTCCTGCCCATCAGCAGGTGGGCCTCGCCCAGCATGGTGGTGGCAAAGGCCTCCGCCCGCAGGGCCCCCGACGCAGCGGCCCGGTCACGGAGGTCGGAGGCGAAGCTGAGGACGTCGGGGTACGGCACGCCGCCGTAGAGGTACGACTCCGCCACGCACAGGTGGGCGTCCATGACCACTGCGGCCAGGTCGGGCCGGACCTGCGTGTCGAGCAGGTCCAGCACCACCCGCTGGGGCCAGGCGCCTCGCTCGTGGGCGACCATGGCGAGCACCATGGTGGCGTCCACGAAGTCGCGGACGCTGCCCGTCTCCTCGGCCCGCTGCCTGGCCTCCCGGCCCGCCGCCTCGGCATCGTCCAGCGCACCCGAGCACCAGCAGGCCAGGCCGCGGGCCACCAGCAACTGCCCCCGCAGCGCCGGCGGCACCCACCGCACCGCCTCGAGCGTCTCGACGGCGGAAGGGACGTCGCCGGCGACGATGAGGGCCTTGGCCCGCTTCACGAGCAGGGCCGCCCGCTCCGGCTCAGGGGAGAGGGTGATGGCCACGGAGTAGGCGGCCGGCGCGCCGGGGTCGCCGAGCCCGTCCATCGCCTCAGCCCTGAGCGCCAGGAAGGAGGGGTCGCGGGGCGAGAGCGCCAAGCCCCGCTCGACCGCCCCCAAGGCGTCGGCGTGGGCGCCCAGGCCGAGCGCCTCGCTCGCGGCCCGGCGCAGCCATGGCAGCGCGTCCTGCGACCGCCCTGCGGCCAGGAGGTGGTGGACGACACGTGCCGGGGGAGCGCCAAGGGCCGCCAACCGGTCGGCGGCCCCGCCGTGCGCCGTCCGCCGGTCGTCGGCGGCCACGCCAACCGTGAGCCGCTCCCGTACCAGGTCGTGGCGGAAGCGGTAGCTGCTTCCCTGGCGGGCGACTACGCCCCCGGCCATGGCCTGTTCGAGGTCGTCGAGGGCCCGGTCGCCGTCCACTCCCGCCAACGCGGCGTACTCGTCGGCCGTGAACTGGTGGGCGATCAGGGCAACCCGGCACAGCGATCCCCGGGTGGGTGCAGCCAACCGCTCGAGGCGAACGTCCACCGCGCCGTAGGCGCCGGCGTCAGCGGCGGCCTCGTCGGAGCTCAGGGCGGCCGCCACCTCCAGGGCGAAGAAGGGATTGCCGCCGCTCAGCTCCCAGGCCAGCTCCAGCTCGCTGTGCGACGGGTCCCGGTCCAAGACGTCGGCCACGATGGCGTCGCTCTCCGTGCGGCTCAGGGGGTTCAGGGCGATCTCGACCCCGACGCCCCGCCCGACCATGTGGCGGACCACCGACCGGCTCCGCTCGTCCTCGTCGGGGCGGAGCGTGGCCAGCACGAGCATCCCCCGGGGCGTCGCGGCATCGGCCAGGACTTCGGCCAGGGCCAGCGTGTCGTCGTCCACCCACTGGAGGTCGTCGAGGAAGAGCATGCTGCCGGCCCCGCCGGCGGACGAGACCACCCGGCCCAGGAGGTGGAGCACCGCGTGGCGGTGGACGGGAGGACCCGGTTGGTCGGAGGCCAGGCCGGTGAGCCGGGCGAGGAGGGCCTGCTCGCCCTCGCCCAGAGCGCCGGCCAGCTCCGGCCGTTCGAACAGCGCGGCCTGCAGAGCCTCGACCAGCGGCCAGTACGGCACCGACGACGTCTGCTCCCGGCCCGAGCCCCGCATCACCATCCAGCCGTCGCCGGCGACGTGTTCGACCAGTTCCTCGCCCATGCGGGTCTTGCCGATGCCCGCCGGGCCCGTCACGAAGAGGGCGGCGGGCCGGCCCTCCGACGCCCGCCTCAGCGCGGCCCGGGCCCGCACCAGCTCGACTTCCCGTCCTACCAGCGCCGGCTTCACCCAGCCGGAAGCGGCGGCGCCCAGGACCTCCCGGTAGAGACGGACCGTCTCGGGTCCGGGCAGCACGCCCAGCTCCCGGCCGAGGATCGTCCGTAGGCGCTGGAACTGGCGGATGGCGGCGTGCAGCCGGCCCGCCTCGGCGTGCTCCTTCATCAGCTCCCGGTGAGCCACCTCATCGGTCGGCTCCGCCTCGGCCAGCTGGGCCCAGGCGCCGGCCGCCCGCAGGAGCTCGAGGCGCAGGCGACGCATCCGCGCCCGCGGCCCGCTGGCCCAATCCTCGTACCGCTCCTCGGGCAGGACCTCGGCGCGCAGCTCGCGAGCCACGGCGGCGCAGGCCGCCGGGTCGTCCGAGGCCAGCGCCGCCTGGGCGGCCGCCTCCAGCGCCATCACGTCGACGTCGACCTCGGCGGCGGGCCACAGCGCCACCGCCTCGCCTCGCAGCACCACCGACTCCTTGGAGCCGAGGGCTTGGCGGGCCAATGTCGCCGTCTTGTGGAGGTTGGCCCTCGCCGCCTCGGGGGACAGCTCCGGCCACAGGACGTCCATCACGTGCTCGGTGGCGAGCCGGCGCCGGGGCGCCAGCGCCAGGAGAGCGACGAGCTGCGTCGCTCGCCGGCTCCTCCAGGCGCTGGCCTCGACGATCGACCCGTCCACCGACACCGACAGGCCGCCGAGGAGGCACACCCGGACCCGCACACCGGCCAGTCTCGCAGACGCCCGCTCCCGTTACCTTCTCACCATGACGCCGAGCTCCGACCCGTCGGGCAACCTGGTGCGCATCGCCGAGGCCTGACCGGCGCCGGCGGGGGAGTGCCGCAACCGAGATGGAGAAGACGATGAGCATGCACGTCGCCGACAGCCACGACCTCATCCGGGTGCACGGCGCACGCGAGAACAACCTCAAGGACGTCAGCGTCGAGATCCCCAAGCGCCGCCTCACCGTGTTCACGGGCGTCTCCGGCTCGGGCAAGAGCTCGCTGGTGTTCGGCACGATCGCGGCCGAGTCGCAGCGGCTGATCAACGAGACCTACAGCGCCTTCGTGCAGGGCTTCATGCCGACGCTGGCCCGGCCCGACGTCGACGTGCTCGAGGGCCTGACGACCGCCATCATCGTGGACCAGGAGCGGATCGGCGGGAACCCCCGCTCGACCGTCGGCACCGTCACCGACACCAATGCCATGCTGCGCATCCTCTTCAGCCGGCTCGGCCAGCCGTACATCGGTCCTCCCACCGCCTTCTCGTTCAACGTCCCCATGCGGAAGGCCAGCGGGTCCATGACGGTGGACAAGGGCAAGGGGGAGCGGATCGTGGTCCGCCAGGCCGTCTACCACGGCGGCATGTGCGCTCGCTGCGAGGGCATGGGGTCGGTCAGCGACTTCGACCTGACCCAGCTCTACGACGACTCCAAGTCGCTCAACGAGGGGGCCCTCACGATCCCCGGCTACAGCATGGAGGGCTGGTACGGCCGCATCTTCAGTGGCTCGGGGTTCTTCGACATGGACAAGCCCATACGGAAGTTCACCAAGAAGGAGCTCCACGATCTCCTCTACAGGGAGCCGACGAAGATCAAGGTCGAAGGGATCAACCTCACCTACGAGGGGCTGATCCCGAAGATCCAGAAGTCCATGCTCTCCAAGGACGTGGAGGGCATGCAGCCCCACGTCCGCGCCTTCGTGGAGCGGGTGGTCACCTTCACCACCTGTCCCGACTGCGGGGGCACCCGGCTCAACGAAGCCGCCCGGTCCTCGAAGATCAAGGGCATCAACATCGCCGACGCCTGCGCGATGCAGATCAGCGACCTGGCCAAGTGGCTCCGCGGCATCGACGAGCCGCCGGTGGCACCGCTGCTGGCCGCGCTGCAGCACACGCTCGACTCGTTCGCGGAGATCGGGCTGGGCTACCTCTCGCTCGAGCGCCCGTCGGGCACGCTGTCGGGCGGCGAGGCGCAGCGGGTGAAGATGATCCGCCACCTCGGGTCGTCGCTCACGGACGTCACCTACGTCTTCGACGAGCCGACCATCGGCCTGCACCCACACGACGTGCAGCGCATGAACGACCTGCTCCTGCGCCTGCGCGACAAGGGGAACACGGTGCTCGTGGTGGAGCACGAACCGGAGACCATCGCCGTCGCCGACCACGTCGTCGACCTCGGTCCCGGCGCCGGGACGGGCGGTGGCACCGTCTGCTTCGAGGGGACCGTCGAGGGTTTGCGGGCCAGCGGCACGCTGACGGGCCGCCATCTCGGCTACAAGGCGGCGCTGAAGGACAAGGTGCGGAGCGCCACGGGCGCACTGGAGATCCGCGGCGCCTCCGCGCACAACCTTCAGAAGGTCGACGTCGACATCCCCCTGGGCGTGCTCGTCGTCCTCACGGGGGTCGCCGGCTCCGGGAAGAGCTCGCTGGTGGGGTCGATCCCGCCCGGTGCGGGTGTGGTGTCCGTGGACCAGACCGCCATCCGCGGCTCGCGGCGGAGCAACCCGGCGACGTACACCGGGCTCCTCGAGCCGATCCGCAAGGCGTTCGCCAAGGCCAACGGGGTGAAGCCGGCCCTGTTCAGCGCCAACTCGGAGGGCGCCTGCCCCACGTGCAACGGCGCGGGCGTGATCTACACCGAACTGGCGATGATGGCCGGCGTAGCCACCACCTGCGAGGACTGCGAGGGCAAGCGGTTCCAGGCGTCGGTGCTGGAGTACCACCTCGGCGGCCGCGACATCAGCCAGGTGCTGGCCATGTCGGTGACCGAGGCCGAGGCGTTCTTCTCCGACGGTGAGGCCCGCACGCCGGCCGCCCACGCCGTCCTCGACCGGCTGGCCGACGTGGGCCTGGGCTACCTCAGCCTGGGCCAGCCGCTGACCACGCTGTCGGGCGGCGAACGCCAGCGGCTGAAGCTCGCCACCCACATGGGGGAGAAGGGCGGCGTCTACGTGCTCGACGAGCCGACTACCGGCCTCCACCTCGCCGACGTCGAGCAGCTGCTCGGCCTGCTCGACCGGCTCGTCGACTCCGGCAAGTCGGTCATCGTCATCGAGCACCACCAGGCCGTCATGGCCCACGCCGACTGGCTCATCGACCTCGGCCCCGGCGCCGGCCACGACGGCGGTCGCATCGTCTTCGAAGGCACTCCCGCCGACCTGGTCGCAGGGCGGTCCACACTCACCGGCGAGCACCTCGCCGCCTACGTGGGCGCGTGACGCGAAGCGGGCCGCCGCGTCAGACGGTCCAGGTGCGCGAACTCGACGACGACGTGTACGACGCGCTCAGGCGACGCGCCGCCAAGGCCGGCTTGAGCCCGAGCTGCTGCGGCGGGAGGCCACCCGCATCGCAGCACGCCGACGGTCGAGGAATGGCTCGCCAGGACGTGCCGCCGGCCGTCAAGATCGAGCGGTCCGATGTGATCGCGGCGCTCGACGAGTCCGAGGCGAGTGGCCGGATGCTGGTGGTTGACGCGTCATGCCTGTACGAGGTGGTCGCCGACACCCAGCGAGCCGACGAGGTCCGTGCCCGCCGGAAATTGACAGACCCTGCGGGCTCGACTCGTAATGCGTCTTGGTATACTCACGGTATGACGCAGATAGCCGTGAAACTGCCAGATCGGCTGGTGCGCGAGCTCGACGAACTGGTCGCCCAGGGGCTGTTCCCGAGCCGCTCGTCGGCCGTTCGGCGAGCGGTCGAGATCATCGTTTCGGGGCAGCGACGACATGCGCTGGAGGAGGCGTACGCCAACGGCTATCGACTGGCACCTGAGTCCGAGAGCGAGTTGGTGGAGGCGATCCGCCTGGCGAAGCAGGCGATCGATGACGAGCCTTGGGAGAAGTGGTGGTAGCGAGAGGCGAGGTCTGGTGGGGCGAGACCCCGGACGAGAAGGGCCGGCCGTTTCTCGTCGTGAGCCGAGATGCGGCGAACCGCGTGATGCAGCGGGTCCTCGTGGCGCCCGTAACGAGCCGCATTCGCGGCATTCCCAGCGAGCTACCACTTGGCAAGGCCGAAGGCCTCCCGATGCCGTCCGTTGCCTCCTTCGACAATCTTCAGCCGTTTCCGAAGGCAATGCTCGTCCACCGGATCGGAGAGTTAGGTCCGGATCGGTCCCGCGAGATCTGCCACACCGCGGGCGTGACCCTCGACTGTTAAGGCCTGCGCATCCGGGCTTCAGTTCACAACACCAGGGATGAAGTCGCCTGATGCAATCCCTTGCTGTCGCCGCCCATAAGATAGGTTATGTTAAGTCAAGCCAGCTCCCCACAGAGCCGCAAGAGTTTCCGAGCGTCTGTTGTCGTGCGCAGCCGGAATGTCAGCGGAAACGCAGCCGACGTGTCAGCGCCGTGCGTGGGCCGCCACGAAGGCCAGCTGACCCGAAACCGCTGACAACTCTCTGCGTAGGGCCGCTGACACGTCGCTGCGCATCGCCGCTGTCATTTCTCACGCGGTGTGACATCTGTAAAACGACAGCGATCTGCCAGCGGGATGTCAGACGCAGCCGAGATGTCAGCGGAAACGCAGGCGACGTGTCAGCGCCTTTGCGCAGAGCGATGTCAGCACCGTTGCGCAATGAGATGACAGCGCTACGAGCCGCGCGACGGCGTAGCGGCCTTCTTCGGTCGAGCGCTCGATCGGGGCGCCGGACGGGGCTGAGCGAGCAGCTGCGCAAGCTGGGCCTGGAGTTCAACGAACTGGGCGTCGTGCCGCTGCCGCTCGGCTCGTAACTCCGCCTCGGCGTTCTCCAGCCGGTGCGCCAAGTCGTCCGCCCGTCGGGTCGCCGCGTCGGCGGCCGACCGGGCCGTGGCGATCTCGACGCGGGCCTCCGCCAGCGACCTCTCCGCCCTGGCCGCTCGCTCCACTGCGTGCTGGCGGGCTGCCTCGGTGCGGGACGCCTGCTCATCGGCCGCCTGGGCCCGAGCCTCCGTCGTGGCCACCGCCGTGTTGGCTCGATCGAGCTCCGCCAGGAGCCGGGCCACCTCTTCTTCATGGGCGGCCGCCGCCTTGGCGGCCGCCTCGTCCCACCGCGCCAGCTCCTCCTTGTGGGCGATAACCGCGTGGTCGAGCGAGTCGGTGGCCGCAGTCGCAGTGGCCAGCGCCGTGCGCAGCTCTTCCGCCTCGGCCTCGTGCCCTCCCGCTCGTGCTGCCTCTCGGCGTGCTCGGCCTCGAGCTCGTCCCTGGCGCGCGCACCGTCGGCGGCGGCGTCGGCGGCCGACCGCTGGGCGGCGAGGACCTGGGAGGTGGTCTCGGCGCGGAGCCTGGCGGCCTCGGCGGCGTAGCGACTGGGTCCGCCCCCGCCAGGGCCGCCCGGTGGCGCCGTCGTAGCGGTCCCGGCGGGAGCGGTGGCCGTGACGGGCGTCGGGATCGACCGTCGAGATGACCCGCTGGGGCGCCACGCCCTGGCGGACCACCGGCCCCTCGCCCCCGTCGTCGACGTCCTGGCCGGCGACAGTGGCCAGCAGAGCGGCAGCCGCCACCAGCTCGGCGTCGTCCAGCCCGGCGCACGCCTCGACCACAAGACGGGCGTCGGTGAACAGCTCGGCCACCAGGGCCGCCCGCTCGGCGGCCGACGCCCAGCAGATCTGCGGCTTGCCGGCGGCGCCGTAGTCGTCGCGGGCGAGGCGGGAGCGCACCTCGGCCGCCCGCTCGGGCGCCACCACTCCCAGCCGCTCCAGGCAGCGCCGCAGGGCGGAGCGGATCAGACTGACTGTGTCCTGGGTGAGCACCGAGTCGGCGATCCCGGTGGAGTCGACGGCTCGACGGTGGCCGATCACCCCCGCCTGCTTGGCCACCCGCAGGAACTGGGCGTTGAGGAACTCGACCATGCCGGCCCGCAGCAGCCGGGCCCGGAACTCGGCGAGGCAGGCGTGGGGAATGCCGCGGTGGTCGAGCGGGAGCCCCAGCGCCGCCTTCCAGGACAGGTCCAGGCGGCTGCGGCGCTCCGCCTCACGGTCGGACACCCCGTAGAAGAGCTGTGCCAACAGCAGGGCAGCCAGCACCGACGGCGGGTGCGAGCGGCGCCCACGCCGGGACGGGTAGAGCGGCTCGAAGTCCTCATCCCGGAACAGCGACCCACGTGCCCGACCCAGCGTCGCCAGGAACCCCTCGTCGTCGAGGAGGTCGTCGCACAGCACGTCGGCGTCCCACAACAGGCCTTGGTCGTCGGCGTCGCCTCGCATGAGTCGAGTCTGCGGGATCACGTCAGCTCAGCCGTGGATTTCCGACCACCCAACTAGGAGAGCGCCCGAGGCCGCGAGTCGCCTTGTAGTCGCGACCGGGCCATCGGCCCGGCTCGGAGCGGCGCCCTCGCCGTGCCGCGCTCACCGGCGGTACGGCCTCCCGTGCCAGTCGATGCACAGGACGGCGGCATCGTCGCCTAGCTCGGCCCCGGTCGCTGCCAGGACCGAAGCCTTGAAGAGGTGCACCACCTCGCGGGGGTGCAGCCCAGCAGTCTCCCTCACCGCCGCTACGACATCGAAGTGGGCGGCGAGCGCGTTGCGCTCGAGCAGACCGTCGGTCACGACCACGAGACGGTCCTCCGGCTCGAGCTGCAGCTCCTGCTGGCGGTAGCTGGACCCGGGGATCATGCCGAAGGGGAGGTCGGCGTCCATCTCCAGGCACTCGACCCGGCCGTCTCGCAGCCGATAGGGCCTCGGGTGGCCGGCGTTGACGGCCATCACCCGTCCCGAGCGCAGGTCCGCCTGGAGGAGGAGCCCGGTGACGAACTGGTCCAGATCGGCATGCGAGGTCATGTCGTCGTTCGCCCGACGCGCCTGCTCGACCATCCCGAGGCCGGCGCGCCGGCTGTTGCGGAGGCTGCCGAGGGCGAGCGTGGCCAGAAGGGCAGCCTGGACGCCGTGGCCCATGGCGTCGGTCAGCGACGCGTGCAACACGTCGTGGTCGACGCTGTAGTCGAAGGTGTCCCCACCGACGTGGCTCGCGGGCTCAAGCCATCCGGCCAAGGTGAACTGCGCCGTCTCGCAGGTGAAGGCCGAGGGCAGCAGTCGCCGCTGGATCTCCGCGGCCAGTGAGAACGGGGTGGTTCGCTGGACCGATTCGAACAGGTCGGTGTGGCGCCGGCTGGCGATGACCACGTAGGCGAGGGCGTGGGCGGCCGACGCCACCTTGGTGACGAGGGCGTCATCGGGCCGTGGCCCGAGGACCAGCTCCAGCACGCCGAGCGCATCGCCCCGATCGGTGACCGGGGCGAACACCCGGTGGCGCCCGCCATCGGCCACGACCTGGATCTGTTGGGACACGATGGCCCGCTCATACGCCGTCCCCGCCATGGCCACCATCTCCAGCCGGTCTGCCGCGGCCGGGTTCTCGTGTGCCCCGGTACTGGGGCGGACGAAGCGGACCAGGGAGTCGCCGCTCAGATCGGCGATGAGGAAGCTGACCTGCTCGGCGCCGAGTGTGTCGGCAAGGTCGCCGATCACCACCTCGAGGGCCCGGACCGGCGCTTCGGCCTCGACCATGTCCAGCACCGGTGCAACCCCAGCAAGGGCGGCGAGGGCCTCCGTCGGCAAGGCCCGGGTGTCGGCGGGCAGCGTCGGGCGCGCCAAGGGTGCGACGTCGACGAGGGAGCGCGCCGCCAGGGCGCCGGTGATGATGTCCTGGGCGACGTCAACGAGGCGGCGGTTGTGGCTCCGGGCGTGGCTGCGCAGGGCGGAGAAGGCCTGGCCCATGTCCAGGCCGGTGCGCTCGGCGACCATGCCCTTCGCGTGCTCGATGACAACGCGGGTACTCAGGGCGTGGTGGAGCTGCTCGTTGACGAGCTGGGTACCGCGGGCGGCGTGGTGGTGCAGGACGGCGATGGTGGCCACATCGGCGAGGGCCTGGGCGGCGACCACGTCGGCGTCGTTGAGGGCGCCCTCGTCGGTGCGGAACAGGTTGAGTGCGCCGATGGTGACGGCAGGCAGCCGCATGGGCAGGGCGTGCACCGAGCGGAAGCCGGCCTCGACGGCGCGGGGCTCGAAGCGGGGCCAGGGCCCGCCCGACACGGTCAGCCTGTGGTTGACGATCGGCTCGCCGGTGCGGTAGCAGTCCGGGCAGGGGCCCTCCTCGGCCTGCAGCTCGAACAGCTCGAGCAGGCGCATCGCCTCGCTGGAGGAGGCCATCACCCGCAGCTCACCTCCGGGGTAGGCCAGCATCAGGCCAGCGGCGGCGACATCGAGGACCTCGACGCAGCGGTCGGTGAGCAGGGTTAGAAGCTCCACCACGTCGAAATCCTCGACGAGTGTGTCGGCCAGCTCCACCAGCGTCCGGGCCAGCAGCGCTTCCCTAGCCATCTCGATCTCCAGTCACCACGCGCGTCGGCCACGGGCCGTCCCTGGGCGGGAGCCGCAGCGGACACGGAAATCGTACGCCGCCTCGCCTCGTCGCTGATGGCCGAGACCGGCGCCAGGTTGGCGTCACGGCGGCGGGTCCTTCTCGCCGCTTCGGTGATCGAAGCGGAGCCGTCGGGCCACGACGTCCTCAGCCACTTCCGTGAGGGGTCGGTCGTTGCCGAAGGCGTAGGCGCGCAGCCGGATGAGGGCCTGGCCCAGGCCGACCTCGAGCTGGGGCAACTGCTCCACGAGCGCGCTCACGTCGTCGGTGGCGCACATCGAGCCCCGGGGCTCGTCGCCGGCCATGAGCATGATCCCGGCGCCGCTCACGCCGGTCACCTCGGCGCAGACCACGCACAGCCGCCTCGTCTCGAGTTCGGGGCCCCCGATGACCAGCTTGGCCAGGATGCGCAGGCGCCGCTTGCCGGCCAGGTCAGAACCTCGTGCTGCGGGAGGGCCCACGGCAGCCGCCAGGGGCTGGCTCATGCTGGCGCGCCTCGTACCGGCCCACGAATGGTGTGGTGTCGATCAGAGCACCAGGCGGGAGGCCGGCAACGGGAACTGGGCGTGGCCAGGGGCGGCGCCGCTCATGTTGACGACCACCCCGGCGACGTCGCAGCGATCGCGGCGCCGGTCATGGTTGCCGTCCTCGTCGCCCTGCAGCAGCCGGGCGGCGGCGTCACCGGCGACCGCGAGCGGCCCTCCATCCCCAGCCCGCCACGAGGGCTACCAGGAAGACGACCAACAGGAGAACAAGCAGGCTCATATGACCTCACCCTTCCTCTTGAGATGGGACGAAAGAACAGAACGGCCCCCGCGACGAGGGTGAGTCGGCTTGGCAGCGGCCGCCTGGGCGTGTTCGAGGATGCGGTCGATTACGGGACCCTTGGCCCGCGCGTAGTAGTTCATGTCGGACCACTCTCCGGCGAGGACAAGCTTGGCGTTCTCGTACTCGAGCCGATCAGCCGGATGCGCTCGAAGCCAGTCGCGGAACAGCACGTGCCTCCGCTCGTCGTCGCTGTCCGCCGCCCAGACGTGGACGTGAACGTCCCGCTCGGGGGTCCGGAACATGCGGTGTCCTCGCTCCCGGACGCGAAGCCGGTATCCGGCCTTCTCCATCGGCTCGACGAAGGCGGCCTCGTCGTCTGGGTCGTCGACCGTGACCATGATGTCGATGACCGGCTTCGCCGCCAGACCAGGGACAGCCGTCGAACCAATGTGCTCGATGCGGCGAGCTACGGGCCCAAGGGCATCCTCGATCCGCTTCCGCTCCCGCTCGAACCGGCGGGGCCAGCCGTCCGAGTAGCGCTCGATTCGGATGGTTCGTCTCTCTCGTCCACCAATCAGCACCCGGTCGAGCTCGTCGTCGAGGTCGCCTGATCCCGTCACGCGACCAGGCTGTCACTTTGCTGGCGCCGCCACTGTCAGTTTCTTGTCGCTTCACAAGCGTCGCTGGTGTTGTCATGTGTCATGCGCAGCCGGAATGTCAGCGGAAGCGCAGCCGACGTGTCGGGGTCGCCGGGCTAAACGCGCCAAAGTGGCAAAGAATGCAGCTACTAACGGCGCTTACACGCTGGCAAGCGACTTCAACCGGATGCGTAGATGGCTGGTCGGTAAGTTCTCACGCGGCATGACAGCCTCGGCCGGCGGGATCATCCGGCCAGTGGGCCAACACCGAAGCCGCCCACTCTGCCACGCCGCGACCATGCCGGCGAAGTCGGTCAACCGGCCGGCTACGGCAAGAACGACGGCGCGCTCGGGGAACGGCCCGGTGCCGTCTACGCAGCCCTGCGATGACCGCGCCCAGGCGCACGACCTGGGCCCGGCAGCGGCCGGCGTCGGGTGTGGTGTGACAGAAGACTCAGAGCCGAGCGCGACCGCGATAGCCCGTGAATGCGCCGATGATGAGCAGCACGAGGGCGATGATCAGGACCCATTTCAGCCCCTCGACGAACAGACCTACTCCTCCGAACAGCAGGGCGAGCACCAGGAGCAAGACAACGAGTCCCATGACTCTCCTCTCGTAGCTACCGGGTTCGTACCCACCTGACCTGCCCACGGATGCCTCACCCCGTAACAACTTCGCTACGGCTCGACGACGAACGGCGGAGGCCGATCGCGGCCTCACTGCGCTCGAACACGAACGATCCGGTGCGCCTCAGCGCTGTCATCTCTCACGCGCCGTGACAGTCGTTGTGGTCGTGGGCACGGGCACGGTCGGCAGCGGTGTCCCGGGGGCCCGCGTCGAGGTGGTGGTCGTGGGAGCCACCGTGACGACCGGCGCGGCCGTCCTCGGCGGAGCAGGCCGGACGGTCCCCCGGGTGGTCGGCGGCTCGGGCGGGAGGGTGATCACCGGCCGCCGCGTGGTGGGCGGCGTGGAGGACGTGGTGGTGCTGGCGTCCGCCCCGACCACCGTCGTCGCCGGCCCTCCCCGCAGGGCGAGCTCGTCGGGGGAGCCCCAGTGGAGGTCCTGCACCGGTACACCGGCGAGGGCCTCACGCATGTAGCCGGAGAAGATCCGGGCCGGGAACGAGCCGCCGGTCACCGACCCTGCCCGCACGTTGGTCATGGGCCTGTCGCCCTCGGGGTGGCCCACCCAGACGGCGGTGGCCAGCTGGGGGACGTAGCCGATGAACCAAGCGTTGCCGTAGTTCTCGGTGGTCCCCGTCTTGCCGGCCATGGGCCGTCCCACGGCTGCGGCCGTGCCCGTGCCGTTCTCCACGACCGACTCCAGGACCGCGTTGAGCACCCCCGCCTCTCGCTCACTGAAGGCGCGCCTCGTCTCCGGGCGACCCCGGTCGTAGACGACCGAGCCGTCCCGGTCGACGATGCGGATCATGGCGTACGGCTCGGCGTAGGTCCCCTTGGCGGCGAAGGTGGCGAAGGCGGCCGCCTGCTCCAGCGGGCTCACCCCTTCCCGCAGGCCGCCCAGGGCCATGGCGCATTCGGAGGGCGTGACGGCCTCCCGCGGGATGCCCGCCCTCTGGGCCACGTCGACCACCGCGCCCGGGCCGACCCGGGCCATGATCTGGGCGTAGACCGTGTTGATGGACTGGGCCATGGCCGTGTCGGCGGTGGCCGCTCCCCCGCCCCGACCCTCGTAGTTGTTCACCGTCCACCGGGTACCCCGGCAGTCGATGGTCTGGGGCGATCCGGAGTCGAACGTCGTGCGGGGGTCGATCCCTGCCTTGAGCATCGCCAGGTACACGAAGGGCTTGAAGGACGAGCCGGGCTGGCGGCGCCCCTGGGTGGCGGGGTCGAACTGGAGCTCGGGGTCGAGGCCGCCGAACAGCACCCGGATGGCCCCGTCGCCGGGCTGCACCGACACGACTGCGGTGGTCGGGTCGCCGTCCTCGCCGAGGAGCCGGCGCGACGCTTGCACTGCCGCCTCGTACGCCTTCGGGTCGAGCGTGGTCTCCACCGTGTAGCCGCCGGTGAACAGCCGCTGGCGGCGGACGTCGGTTGAAGGCCCGAGGGCGTCGAGGGCCGCCCCTTCCCGAGCGACGTAGGCGGCGAAGTGGGGCGCCCTCCCGGCGGTGCCGGCGCCCGGACCGGCGGGCCGCCGGTCGACGACGCCGAGCGGCGCGGCGGCGGCCTCCCCGGCTTCGCCACCGCTGAGCCAACCGTGGCGCTCCATGGCCCGCAGCACCTGGTCCCTCCGCTCTCGCACCTCGACGGCGCGGGTCCAGGGGTCGAGGCTGCTCGGGGCGCGGATCTTGCCGGCCAGCGTCGCCGCCTGGGCGGCGGTCAGCTCCTCGGGGGCGACCCCGAAGAATGTCGAGGAGGCGGCCGCGATGCCGTAGGCGCCCTCCCCGAAGTACACCTGGTTGAGGTAACGCTCGAGCAGCTCGTCCTTCGAGTACTGCTGCTCCAGCCGGCTGGCGTAGAGCACCTCCTTGAACTTGCGGAACATCGTGCGCTGCGAGCCCGTGTAGTTGAGCTTGGCCAGCTGCTGGGTGATCGTGCTCCCACCCTGTGTCCGTCCCGCCACGGTGTTGAGCATGGCCCGGAAGACGGCCGAGGGTCGACGCCGCTGTGCGAGTGGAAGTTGGCGTCCTCGGCGGCGAGCACGGCGCGAACCACGTGCTCCGGCAGCCGATCGAGGGGCACGGGGTCGCGAAGCTCCGTGCCCACCAGGCCCACCTCGCTCCCGTCCGTGGCCAGGACCCGGCTCGCCTGCTGGAGGTCGTCGAAGCCGGACGTGGACGGGGCGAACGGACGGGCCGCGAACAGGATCACCCGGCTGCCGGCAGTGGCTGCAGCCTTCCGGAAGGGCGGCACGACGGCGATCAGCAGGACCAGGGCGAGCGTGGAGAGGCCCACCGCGACCCAGGGGACCGCCGCCAGGCGCTCACGCCAACGCTCGGGAAAGATGTTCACGCGCCGGGGTGTCTCCAACGCGCTGCGTGTCAAACATCCTCTAGCGCCTCGGGCGGTGCACCCCTGCCCGGCTGATCACTTGCGACCCTTGCCCTTCTTGGGGGCGGTCGTGGTCGTCGTCTTGGGAACGGTCGTCGTCGTCGTGGCGACGGTTGTAGTGGTCGTCGGGGCGACGGTCGTCGTCGTCGTCGGGAGGGACGTGCTGGTGGTGGTCGTCACCGTGGCCGGCGGGCCGTCCACCGTCACCGACGAGGTCGTACGCAGCCCCTTGACGTCCTCGACGGTCACCGTGACCACGTTCGGGCCGCTGGTCAGGGGCACCGTGGCCTGCCAGTCCACCTGCCAGTCGTAACCGGTCAGGTAGTCGCCGGACAGGACGCGGAACGTGGTGCGGGCCACCCCGCTGTGCCCCCGGTCGTCGGACCACGACACCGACCGCACCGCCATGTCGTCGGTGACCACGCCGGTGAGGTCGACGGTCGAGCTCCCACCGGTTGGCGTCGAGACGGCGAGCTTCGGCGGGGTCGAGTCCACCTCGCCCGGGGAGCTGGCCTTCTGCATCCCAGCCACGTAGGGGCTGTAGTCGAAGGAGCGGATGTCCTGGAAGGAGAAGTTGAGGAACTCGCCACCGGTCCCCCACTTGCGCATGGCCGCCAGCTGCACCTCGACCTCGGCCGGTGGTTTGGCGTCGTCGTAGGTGCTGGTCGCGGACGGACCGGCATCGATCCAGCTGAACGGCGTCGGGTGCACGCGCCCCGCCGCATACGACCAGTTGGGGAACGAGCGGGAGAACAACGAGAGGAGGTGGTTGGCCTCGTACTGCATGGCGATGTCCCACGTCGCGGCGGGAGCCTTGACCTTGTGGAAGTTGGTGTTGATCAGCCGGATGGCGGCGTAGCCCTCCACCGAGGACAAGCCCGAGTACCAGTCGATGAAGAGGGCGTTGGCCCCGAAGTCGTCCAGGTCGTTGTAGCGCTTCTGGACGATCGAGTTCCAGTCGCCGGCGAAGTTGTAGTGGTAGGTCAGGAGGTCGACGCCCGGGAAGGCCTTCAGGACCTGGGTCATGACCTGCCGGCCCCGCTCGCGGGCCTTGGCCCGCACCTCAGCCTCCGTGTGGGAATTGCCCGGATAGTTCCAGGGCCAGCGCTGCGCACCCTCGGGCCGCCCGTAAAGCTCCTGGTCGAAAGCGAGGCCGTCGAACCCGAGCAGCCTCGCCGCCCCCGCCACGTCACCGAGCTTGGGCAGCACCGTCCCGCTCCAGCCCGCGTCGTCGAACCAGTCCTTCAGCGGCGTGGCGTTGTTGTAGTAGTTCACGAGGTAGACCGACAGGTACAGCTTCATCCCTCGGGCGTGGGCCCGCCCGACGATGCCGGAGTCGCGGATGGTGCGCTGCAGGTCGTAGTCGGAGGTCGACAGCGGGTGGTTCGGGTCGGCGGTGAAGTTCTGCGTCCCGCCCATGTCGCGGAGGTGCTGGTGGGTGCACACGAAACCGTCGACGCCCCGGTCCTCCCATGCGTCCAGCTCGGCGTCGGTGAGGGCGGCCACCACGCGGCAACCCGTCCAGAAGATCAGCCGGTCGGCGCTGTTAACGGGGGTCTGGCTGGTGGCAGGAGCCGGCACGAGGACGAGCGCGGTCAACGCGATGGTCAGCAGTCGCTTCACGGCATCGGTGTATCGGTGCCATGTGCGGGAGCTTCATGGGCAATTCGGCCCAAATGGCCGACGGCGAGTCGGCCCTGTCGTCAGCGACGATCGCGTGAGGCGCGCGGGCCCCCGGGAGCGGCCTCCCCGGCCGCCGTGCGCGGCGAGGAGCCCGAGCGCCGGCGTCGACGCCCGCGAGCCGATTCCTCGATGAGGTGGCTGAGGCGGCTCACCGTGGCCCAATGGGCATCGTCCTCCCGGATGGCATCGGCCGCCTTGCCCATGGCCGCATTCTGCCGCAGGACCGCCTGGCAGCACCCTCGATTTCTCGGGGAATCCGAGCCGAGCGCTCAAGGGCCGCGCGGCCGACGCCGATACGTGCGGGGAGCGTTCCCCACCAGGATCGACGGGCTCACTCACCGGCCCTGGCGACCTGGCCGGCGGCTACGGCCACTCCCTCTCGAGCTGACCCGGTTGCTCGGTGCGCAGGCCGGAGGGCACCGGTACGCTGAGCGCCATGCGCCGCCGACGACGTTGACACCTCCTTCCGCCTGAAGCCCGCCGGCTGAGCCGGCTGGCGGTGGCCTGGGCCGTGCTGGCCGACACGGTCCCGATCTATGCGCTGTACGCCCTGCTGTTCGAGGAGGCCGGGCTGTCGACCGCGCAGATCTCGACGCTGTTCCTGCTGTGGTCGGCGACGGGCATCGTGGCCGAGGTGCCCTCGGGGGCGTTGGCCGACCGGCTCTCCCGCCGTGGCGCGCTGTGTGCCTCGGGACTCCTCCAGTCGGTCGCCTACGTGCTGTGGACCCTCTTCCCCGGCTATGCCGCGTTCGCGGCCGGCTTCGTGCTGTGGGGCCTGGGCGGCGCGTTCGCCTCGGGCGCCCTTGCGGCCCTGCTCTACGACGGTCTGGCGGCTGCGAGGGCCACGGAGCACTACCCCCGCATCTACGGACGCGTGACCGCCGCCGGGC
The DNA here is from genome assembly GCA_046565765.1 of Acidimicrobiia bacterium. Classification (GTDB taxonomy): domain Bacteria; phylum Actinomycetota; class Acidimicrobiia; order Acidimicrobiales; family AC-14; genus JBFMCT01. Next base: position 62,369 of record JBKHXX010000032.1, read on the forward strand.
TGGTGTCCCAGGTGCCGGCCGCCCTGGCGGCCACCGCGCTGTTCGGGCGGGGCGGCTACGACCTGGTCGGCTGGGCCTCGGTGGTGGCGTGCGCGGGCTCGGCGACGCTCGCCGCGCTGCTGCCGGAAGCCCCGCGGTCGCCCGGGGCCGCCGGCGACGGCGCCGACGGACACGGGGCCGGGTACCTCGCCACCCTGCGGGACGGGCTGAGCGAGGCGGCGTGGCGCCCGGCGGTGCGGGCCGCGGTGGTCGCGGTGGCCGCCATCGGCGCCCTGGACGGGCTGGAGGAGTACTTCCCCCTCCTGGCTGCCGACTGGGGGGTGCCGGCCTCGGCGGTGCCCACGGCGCTGTTGGCGGTCCCCATGGCGGGCGCGGCGGGGGCGGCCCTGGGCGGGCGGCTCGCCCGCCTCGGCGGCCGCACGCTGGCCGCGCTGCTCGGCACGGCCGTGGGCGTGCTCACGGCGGCCGGCCTGTGGCGTCGGCCGGCGGGCGTGGTCGCCATCGCCGTCGCCTACTTCCTCTACCAACTGGTGCTGGTGGTGGTCGACGCCCGCCTCCAGGAGCGGATCCAAGGCCCCGCCCGGGCCACGGTGACGTCCGTAGCCTCCCTCGGGACCGACCTGGGGTGCATCGCCCTCTACGCCGCCTGGGCCCTGGGGCAGCCGGCGGCGGTGGCGGCCATGGCGGCGGTCATGGCCCTCGCCCTGCCCCGCCTGCTCCGCCCTCCCGCCCTCACCCCGGGCGCAGCTGGATGAGCACGGCCTCGCCGTGCCGGTCCACCCGCTCGACCCGTCCGGGAGGCAGCGCGTCGACGATCCGCTGGGCGCCGGCCTCGTCCACGTGGGACAAGCCCAGGGTTTCGTGGCTGCGGTCGGGCGCGGCCAGCCGGACGACGAGGTAGCGGACCCCGAGGCGGTCGAGCAGGGCGAGGGCCTCGGGCGTGGCCGGGCCCCCGTCGTCGAGGGTGTTGAGGACGTCGATGATGTCGCTGTAGCCCGGCGGCGAGTACCCGGAGTAGCCGTTGACCCGCGGGTTCCAGTCGATGGCCGACAGGACCATGCGGGGCGCCTCCACGAACCCGTAGGTGAAGTGGCGGTTGTCCCCCATGGGCAGCTCCGCCACCACGCCGCCGGGAAGGTCGGCCAGGGCCCGGTTGACGGACGCGAACCGGGGTGTGTCGATCCGGGGCGACATGACGATGCGGGCCTTGTCTTCGAGAAGGAACACACCGCCGAGACCGACGGCCAGCAGCAGCCCGGTGCGAGCCGGCCGGGCGCGGGCCAGGCGGTCGTAGCCCACCGCCGCCAGCAGGCCCAGGCCCAGCAGGGGCAGCACGGTGAGCCGCCCGAACGACCGCACCGACTTGTAGCCGGGCAGGTCGGCGACGAGGGAGTACGGCATGGGGACCCGCCAGTCGCCCACCGTCTGGTACTTGCCGAAGGCCAGGACGAGGGCGGGAAGGGTGGCGAGGAGAACGAGCACGAGGTGGCGCCGGCGGAGCTCGGGCGGGGGGTCCCGGGACCACAGGGCCACGAGGCCGACCCCGCCCACGGCCAGGGCGGCGAACCCGGGGAACAGCCGGTTCTCGAACGGTGAGTCGGTCAGGTCGTCGAGCCAGCCGTAGAGGAGGCTGCCGTCGGCGGGCGACACGAAGTTCCTCGGCGTGACGGCGTTCTCGACGATGTACTGCGGCCGGACGGTGTCGCCCTGGGCCTGGTAGCGGACCAGCACGGGCAGCGCCACGGCGGCGGCCAGGGCGCCCGCTCCGGCGAGCCCGGCCCCGAGCCGGGGATCGGGCCGGGTGCGGGTGACGACGAGCGACCCGGCGGCCACGACGACCAGGGCGGGGAACAGCACCACTGCCAGGTAGCCGATGTTGAGCAGCACCGCTCCCCCGCTGAGTCCCAGGGCCACCGCCTGCCACCACCGCCGCTCGTCGAGGAAGCGCAGCAGCAGGTACAGCGCCAGGGGGGCGAGGAAGGTGAACTGCATGGGGAAGTTGCCGTGGAGGTTGACCCGCACCGCTGCGAACGTGAAGACGATGGCGGCCAGCACCGCCCCGGGCCGGCTCAGCCGCAGCGAGCGGGCCAGGGCGAAGGTCGACGCCAGCGCGCCCATCCATCCGGCCAGGTAGAGGACGTTGTAGGCCGCCGGCCACCCGACCACGAAGGCGGCGATCGCCGCGAATGGGGCCGCGGCCAGGGTGGAGTCGCTGTAGACGAGGACGTCGCGGGCAGGCCAGTAGATGTTGGGGTGGAAGACCGACGTGTTCCCGTCCAGCAGGCTGTGGACGTTCCAGCGCAGCAGCCACTGGGAGAAGAAGGCGTCGCCGTAGTTGCCCGGGGTGGCCGACGCCCACTGGCCCACCGAGGGCAGGGCCATCACCACGGCCAGTGCGAAGAACACCGCGGCGAGCCCGAGCGGCGCCCGGGCCCGGTTCAGGAAGCCGCGCCGCACACGTAGGCGAGGAGGTAGCACTCCTCCGCCTCGGCGAACACGCCCGACGCCCGCGCCGTGCGCTCGGCCGAGAACGGCCCCGGCCCGGCGTAGTTGAGGCCCCACCGGGACTGCACGGTGAAGCCGCCGGCAACCAGCTTGGCCTCCAGCTCGGGCCGCGTGTACTCCACCTTGTGGTCGGGGTCGATGAACTCGTCCTGCTGGCGGCGGCACACGGCGGCGTTGGGGGTGTCGAGCGCGAACCTCCCACCCGGCGCCAGCACCCGGGCCACCTCCTCGAGCACCACGTCGCCCTCGGCCTCGGTCACGTGCTCGAACGTCTGGCCGCTGTAGACCAGGTCGAACGTCCCCCGCTCATAGCGCGACAGGTCGGTCATGGAGTGGAACTCGTAGCGGACCGGCCCCCGCTCGGTGCCCACCACGCCCTCACCCGACTGGCGCTGGTAGAGGGGGTGGCGGTCCTCGGGCAGGAGGTCGACGATCACGAGCTCGTCGAAGTCGTAGGGGTAGCCCATGTGGACGAGGGCGCCCTCGGCGTGGCCGAGGTCGGTGCCGCCCAGGTCGAGGATGCGGCCCGCCTTGGGCAGGGAGCGCACGAACTGGCAGCGGCTGGCGTGGAGCGAGGGGCCCAGGTTGGCGTAGCCGAGCCGGACCATGTCGCCGGTGCCCCGGAGCCAGTCGAGGAACGTCCACCGGTCGAGATGGCCCTCGGCGAACTGCCGGCGGACCCACTCCTCCCCTGCCGCGTCCGGCTCGCGCCGCAGCAGCATGAGGTAGCCCAGGCGGATGGCGACCGGCTCGGGGAGCTCGGCGTAGGACGAGGACAGCCGGTCCAGGAAGGCGGTCGGGTCGTGGCCGGCGGCCTCGACCTCGGCGGCGGTGGGCTCCCGCCGCAGGACCGTCTCGCACGCCAGGCGGGCGGCCGTGGCGGCGGGCAGGTCGGCCAGGCGCAGTGGCGCCAGCCGTTCGGCGGCCAGGGCCGCCACACGGGCGGCTCGCGAGAGGGGCGCCATCGCCCGGGCAGCGTACCGGCGCTCAGCCGGCGGTCAGCCGGCGGTCACGGGAGGCAGAAGCTGGTCGACGAGCTTGGGGACGAGGTCGGGGTCGAACGGCTCGTGCAACATCAGCCGCCGCACGAGGATGGGCCCGGCCAGGCACTCGGCCAGGATGCCGAGGTCGGTGCCCGAAGGCACCTCACCGCTCTCGACGCCCTCGGCGAGCAGGTTCACGAGCAGCTCGCGGCGCTCCATGGCCAGGCGGCGGTGCAGCGCGCACACCTCCGGGTCCCGCTCGGCGGCGTCGATGATGGCGGGCAGGCAGCTCGACCAGGTCGAGTCGGTGAGGTTGCCCGCCATCTGGCGCAGCAGCTCGGTCACCCGTTCCCGCACCGTCCCCTCGGCGGGCAGGACGATGGCCGCCTTGAGGGTGCGGATGGCGTCCTCGACCAGCTCCAGCTTGCCCGTCCAGTGCCGGTAGATCGTGCTCTTGCCCACGCCCGCCCGGGCCGCCACCGCCTCGATCGTCAGCCCGCCGTAGCCCACCTCGCCCAGCAGGTCGAGCGCGGCGGTGAGGATGACCCGGCGCGAGCGCTCGACCCGGGGGTCGACGGCGGTGGTCTCGGGCGTCAGCTCGTCACCTCGGGGACGAGGACGTCGGGCGGCGGGACCATGTGCGGGTCGGCGGCGTTGGCCGCCGCCTCGGCCTTGCGGCTGAAGACCTTGAAGACGACGCCCGCCGCCACCAGGGAGAGGAGGGCGGAGATCCCGCTGGCCATGTTGAAGGCGTGGGTGAAGGCCTCCCCCGCCCGGGTGGCCAGCTCGGCGCCTCCGGGCACGCTGTCGGCCAGGATCGTGGCGGCGCCCACCGACTCCTGGGCCGCCTCCCGAACCGGTGGCGGCAGCGTGAGGCCGTTGAGGTCGACGCTGGAACGGTAGATCGCGCTGGCGACGCTTCCAAGCACCGCGATGCCGAGGGCCCCGCCCACCTCCCGGGTGGTGTCGTTCACCGCCGACCCGACGCCCGCCTTGGCGTGGGGGACGGCGCTCATGATGCTGCCGGTGGCGGGTGCGGCGGTGAGGCTCATGCCCGCACCGAGCAGGACGAGGGCGAGCACCAGCACGAAGTACGACGAGTCGGGCTCGACGAGGCCCAGGACGCCGAACCCGGCCGCCACCAGCACGAACCCGGTGGCGATGACCGGCCCGGTGCCGACCTTCTCGGCCGCCGCCGCGCTGCGGGGCGCCACCGCCACCAGGGTGAGGGCCAGCGGCAGCGTGGCCAGGCCTGCTTCCAGCGGCGAGTAGGCCCGCACGAACTGCAGGTACAGCGTGAACATGAAGAACAGCCCGAACATCACGAAGAAGGCGATGGTGACCACGCCGCTGCCCACGCTCATCCGCCGGTCGCGGAAGAGGTCCAGGGGGAGCATGGGGTGGGGGCTGCGCCGCTCCCACACCACGAAGGCGATCAGGCCGGCGGCGGCGAGGACGAACGAGCCGACCACCATCCCGTCGCTCCAGCCCCGCTCGGGGCCCTCGATGATGCCGAAGATCAGCGCGCCGAGGCCGATGAGGGACAGGACGGCGCCGGCCGGGTCGAGGGGCGTGGCCTCGGGGTCGCGGGAGGTCGGTGAGAAGATCCAGACGGCGGCGATCACGGCCAGCACGATGGGCACGTTCACCAGGAAGGCCGAGCCCCACCAGAACCGCTCGAGCAGGGCACCGGAGACGATGGGGCCGAGGGCACCGCCGGCGCCCGCGAACCCGGCCCACATGGCGATGGCCTTGCGCCGCTCCTCGGGCGGGAAGATCGTCGTCAGCAGGGAGAGGGTGGCGGGCATGACGAAGGCGGCGCCCACGCCGTTGATCACCCGCCCCACGATCACCATGCTGGACTCGGTGGCCAGGCCACCCACCACCGAACCGGCGGCGAACACCACCAGCCCGATGAGCAGGGCCTTCTTGCGCCCGAAGCGGTCCCCCAGGGCCCCGGCCGGGAGCAGGAGGGCGGCGAACACGAGGGCGTAGACGTCGACGATCCACTGGAGCGCGCTGGCGCTGGCGTCGAGCTCGCGCTGCATGCTGGGGAGGGCGACGTTGAGCCCCGCCACCGACATCACCACCATGACCAGCGAGAGGCACATGATGCCGAGGAGGAACCAGCGCCGGCGGTGGATGACCGGGTCCTCGTGGAGGAGGACTTCCGTGCTCGGGACGTCTGCCATGGACCCCGTCCTTTCCGAAACGCCAACGTCTCGCTGTAGGACTACCACGTCTCGTTGCGATACGCCAGCGTTTTGTTCGCTCGACGTGCCAACCTCCGGCCGAGGCCCTACCGTTCCGGGTGCGATGCCCGAGCCCGCCACCGTCTCCGCCCCTGCCCGTCATGGCCGGCCACCTGCCGACGTGTTCGTGCGGCGGCTGCTCCGCGTTCCCGAGGAGCGGGCCTCGAAGGCTTCGGCCGAGCGGCTGTTCGGCCAGTCGCTGCTGATCTCGACCGTCCGCTGCCTGCTGACCTACATCGTGCTGCCCCTGCTCAAGCCGGTCGTCGACCTCAGCGGCGGGGTGGGGCCGGTGCTGGGCCTGGTCATCGGGACGATCTCGGCGGTGGCGATTATCGCCTCCATGCGCCGGTTCTGGGCCGCCGACCACCGCATGCGGTGGGCCTACACGGCCGTGGGCGGCGCCATCCTCGTGTTGCTCACGTTCCAGGCCGTCGGAGACGTGGCCGCCCTGATCTGATGGACGGGGCCGGCACGGGGACGCCCGAGGTACGCCGGGGCCCGCTGGCGTGGCTGTGGTTCGCGGGCGGGCTGGTATCGGTGGGCCTGGGGGGCCTGGGGGTGATCGTCCCCGGCCTGCCCACCACCGTCTTCTTCATCGTGGCCGCCGCCTGCTTCGCCCGCAGCAACCCCCGCTTCGAGCAGTGGGTGCTGAACCTCCCCCGGATCGGGCCGACCGTGCGCGACCACCGGGCCGGGCTGGGGATGCGACGGCGGGCCAAGGTCCTGGCCGTGACCACGATCCTGGTGGTGTCGACGGCCAGCGCCCTGTTCGCCATCTCCAACGGAACGGTGAAGCTCCTCGTCGTAGCGGTGGGACTGGTCGGGGCGGCCTACGTGACGTTCAGGGTGCCCACCCGCGAGCGGGTGCTGGCCGAGCGGGCCGGGGAGCCTCCGCCTAGCTGAGGCAGGGGCCGGTGCCGACCGCCGAGCCCGACACCGAGGCCAGTACGGGCTGCAGCTCCTGGGCGGTCACTGCGTAGGCCACGTCGGGGCGCAGGATGGCGACGGCGAAGGCCACGCCCACCACCGTGCCCGTTCCGTCGACCACCGCGCCGCCCGAGTCGCCGGGCGCCAGGCGGGCGTTGAGCCGGAGGATCTCGCGGCTGGACAGGTCGCCGTAGAGGTTCTCCAGGCGCACGGTGCCGGTGGCGACGATGGTGGCCGGGGAGATCTCGACCTGGGGCTGGCCGCCGGGATGGCCGAACACGGCGCCCTGGGAGCCGTTGACCGCCCGGCCGAGCGGCAGGGGCGACTGGCCCAGGCCACTGACCCGGAGGACGGCCAGGTCCTTGTCGGCGTCGAAGGCCACCACCGTGGCGGGGAGGCGGCGCCCGTCGGGGCGGACCACTTCGGGACCGGTGACGCCCGCCACCACGTGGGCCGCGGTGGCGACGAGGTCGGACCCGGCGGCGAACCCGCTCCCCACCCGGACCCCGTTGCAGTCGGGGCCGGCGATGCGCACGGTCGAGGCCGCCACCCGCTGCGAGACGGTGGGGGCCACCCCCCCACCGCTGGGTGGGAACAGCGCCGCCAGCAGCCCGGTCAGCAGGTCGTTGAGCCGGGGCAGCGGCGCCGGCTGGGCCGGCTGGGCGGGCTGGGCAGGCGGGCGGTGGTGGGCCTGGGCTGGAACGGCCGGAACGAGCACGGCGACCAGGAGGCAAAGCGTCACGGCCGTCCGGCGACGGACCCCCAGCCGGGAAGCGTCGGGCATGGTCGCCATGATGGCACCGTCCCCGGGGTCTGTAGGGTCGGGTTCCATGGCCAACGCAGCTCAGTTCATCTTCACCATGCGGCGCGTCAGCCGCTTCCACCCTCCCGACAAGGAAGTGGTGAAGGACATGACGCTGGCCTTCTACCCGGGCGCCAAGATCGGCGTCATCGGCCCCAACGGCTCGGGCAAGTCGTCCCTGCTGCGCATCATGGCCGGCGTCGACGACGGGTACACGGGCGAGGCCCGGCTCTCCCCCGGCTTCACCCGGGGCCTGCTCGAGCAGGAGCCACAGCTCGACCCGGCCAAGGACGTCAAGGGGAACGTGATGGACGGCGTGGGCGAGGTGGCCGACCTCCTCCGCCAGTACGACGAGGTGCTGGCCCGCTACGCCGACCCCGACGCCGACTACGACAAGATCGGCGAGGACCAGGCCCGCCTGGAAGCGGAGATCGAGGCCAAGGGGGCCAACGACCTCGACCGCCAGATCGAGATCGCCATGGACGCCCTGCGCCTCCCCCCGGGCGACGCCGACGTCGCGACCCTGTCGGGCGGCGAGCGCCGGCGGGTGGCCCTGTGCCGGCTCCTCCTGGCCAAGCCCGACCTGCTGCTGCTCGACGAGCCCACCAACCACCTCGACGCCGAGTCGGTGGCGTGGCTGGAGCGGACGCTGCGGGAGTACCACGGCACGGTGGTGGCGGTGACGCACGACCGCTACTTCCTCGACAACGTGGCCCGCTGGATCCTCGAGCTCGACCACGGGCGCGGGTCGCCCTTCGAGGGGAACTACTCGAGCTGGCTGGAGCAGAAGCAGGAGCGGCTGCGCCAGGAGCAGAAGGCGGACAGCGCCCGGGCCAGGTCGCTGGAGCGCGAGCTGGAGTGGGTGCGCATGGCCCCCAAGGCGCGCCACGCCAAGTCGAAGGCCCGCCTCGACGCCTACGACCGGCTGCTGGCCGAGGCCCGGTCGGCGGAGAGCGACGGCAAGAAGCTGGAGATCGCCATCCCGCCCGGGGAGCGGCTGGGCGACGTGGTGATCGACGTGGACAACGTCTCCAAGGGGTTCGGCGACCGGCTGCTGATCGAGGACCTGACGTTCTCCCTGCCGCCCGCCGGCATCGTGGGCGTGGTGGGGCCCAACGGGGCGGGCAAGACGACGCTGTTCCGCATGCTCACCGGCGAGGAGAAGCCGGATGCGGGCGACATCCGCATCGGATCGACGGTGGAGCTGGCCTACGTCGACCAGAGCCGCGACGCCCTCGATCCCGAGAGCACGATCTACGAGGAGATCACCGGGGGGCAGGAGTTCTTCCGGATCGGCAACCGGGACGTGAACGGGCGGGCCTACGTGGCCTCGTTCAACTTCACCGGGTCCGACCAGCAGAAGCCGGTGGGCAAGGCGTCCGGCGGCGAGCGCAACCGGGTCCACCTGGCCAAGATGCTGCGCCGGGGAGGCAACGTCCTGCTGCTCGACGAGCCCACCAACGACCTCGACGTGGACACGCTGCGGGCCCTGGAGAACGGGCTGGAGTCGTTCCCCGGCTGCGCGGTGGTCATCAGCCACGACCGGTGGTTCCTCGACCGCATCTGCACCCACGTGCTCGCCTTCGAGGGCGAGAGCCAGGTTCGGTGGTTCGAGGGCAACTTCACCGAGTACGAGGCCCGCCGGCGCAAGGAGTTGGGCGCCGCCGCCGACCAGCCCCACCGGATCCGGTACAAGCCGCTCGTGCGGTAAGCGGGCGGCAAGGGCCTGGCAGCCGGCAAGGCGGAGGGTGGTCCCAGGTCGGACGGACCGACCGACACCACAGAAGGGACCTCCGATGATCCGCAAGCTGATCGCAACCGCCGCCCTCGCCGTCGCTCCCCTGCTCGTCGTCGCCGCCGGCCCGGCCGCCGCCCTGAGCCCCGGCCAGACCGTCTGTTACGCCGACGACGGCACCGCCGTCGTGAACCCGCCCAACCCCGACGACTTCGCCTCTTGCTACACCAACACCGGTGGCAGCGGCGGTTCGGGCGCCCCGAGCGGGCCGTCGCTGTGCGGCGTGGACATCCACGACTACGGCTACAACGACGGGCTGGGCTCGACCGGCCCGTACACGATCGTCACCTGCACGCCCATCGTCCCCCTGAACGGGTAGCGGCGCCGTTCCGCCGGTAGCGGGCCGGGGCCGCCCTCAGCGGCGGAAGAAGAGGTTCAGCACCACCGTCAGCACCACCGACAGGATCAGGCAGGTGGCCAGCGGGGCGAAGACCTTGACGTTCCCCCAGGACACCGAGATGTCACCCGGCAGCCGGCCCAGGCCGAGCCGGCTGCCCACGAGCAGCAGGGCCCCGAGCACGGCGACGCCGATCCCGACGACGAGCAGCAGCTTGCCCGCGGCCGAGAGGTCCACGCCTCCATTCTCCCAGGCCGCCGTTGCCCACGCCGACGCCCTCGACGCCCAGATCCGGCTGCGGGCCTCCGGGTAGGACTCACGGGCGACGGTGCGCGATGGTTGGCGCCGTGCGCCGCACCGCCACCGTCGCCGTGGCCGCCGTCCCCCTGGCCGGGTACGCCGGCACGGCTGCGGCATGGGGCAACCGGCCGCTGTTCTACGCCCTCGTCGCCGAGGACCGCTGGTTCGAGATGCTCCAGGTCGTGGGCTACGGCGTGGCCGCAGTCGGGTTCGCGGTGCTGGCGGCGCTGGTGCGGGACCGCACCCGGCTGGGGGCGCTGGCGGCGGTGGGTGGGGCGGTCCTCTTCGGCATCGTCATCGGTGAGGAGCTGTCCTGGGGGCAGCGCCACTGGGACGTGCGGCTGGCCGCCGTGGAGCGGGTGAACGACCAGGGCGACCTCACCATCCACAACGTGGGGGCCGGCCTGGCCCTGTCCAACCTGGGCCTGCTGGCGGTGGCCGTGGCCGGGACGGCCGCCCCGTTCGTCCACCGCATGGAGGCGGTTCGGCGCCGGCTGCCGACCGTGCGCGGCTACCGGCCCCCGGTGTGGCTCGCGGGGTGGTTCGGGACGGCCGCTGCGTTCACCCTCGCCCGGCTCACCGTGCTGCGCACGCCTCCGTTCAACGTGGCCAAGCTGAGCGAGGTGGCCGAGATCAGCGTGGCCGCGGGGGCGGCGGTGATGGCCGTGCTGGCGGTGAGGGACGCGCTCAGCCTCTTCCACCCGGCCGGACCTCGTGGTGGCGGCGTCCGCACGACCGCCGCTGCTCCTCGAGCTCGGCGTCAACCGGAGGCGGCCGCCCAGACGCCCCAGGGCGGGTGGGCCCCGGAGTAGCGCTCGACGGGGACGGTGCCCGAGTCGCGCTTGTTGTAGGTCCAGTCGGGCTGCTTCTGGCGGTGGCGCTCGTCGAGGTAGGCCACGCCGTTGCGGATGTCGACCAGCTCGGCGATCAGCTCGGGCTCCACCGCGTCGACGGCGTTGGCCACATGGGCCTCCATCTCCTCGGGGAAGGCCTGGAGGATGCTGCCCACCACCACCTGCTGCTGGGTGGCGAGGAAGCAGCGGGAGCGGTCGGCCACGGTGGTGAGCCGCTTGCGGATGACACCCATGTCGTGCGTGCCGGCCTCCGACGCGCTCAGCTTGGCCAGCGAGCCCGAGAGGATGAGCCCGTCGAGCTTGCACGGCGAGCACTGGCCGCACGACTCGATGGCGAGGAAGCGGGCCACGCCGGCCGCCACCGCCGCCATGTCGACGGAGTCGTCGAGGACGATGAACCCGGCCGAGCCGAGGCCACTGCCCGCCTCCTGGAGCCCCTCGTAGCTGACCGGGGCGTCGAGCTTGTCGGCGGTGATGATCCCGTTGGCGACCCCGGAGAGGACGGCCTTGATCTTGCGGCCCTCACGGGGACCGCCGCCGATCTCCTCGATGACCTCCCGCAACGGGGTGCCCATCATCACCTCGCCCACCCCGTGGTGGCGGGTGTAGCCGGTGATGGTGCACACGACGGTGCCGGGCGACTTCTCCGTGCCCACCGTGCGGAACCACTCCGGTCCGCGGTGGACGACGCGGGCCACGTTGGCCAGCGTCTCGGTGTTGTTGACCAGGGCAGGGCCTACGGGCGCGTCTTCGGGGACGATCGAGCGCAGGCCCCGCCGGAACGTGGTGACGACCCGGGGGAACGGCCAGCGCCCGTCGATCGTCTCCAGCAGGGCGCTTTCCTCGCCGTAGAGGTACTCGTCGGGGCCCTCGAAGACGACGAGGTCGACGCCCTCGCACCACCCCGCGTCCTCCGCCTCCTCGATGGCCTGGCGCGTCCGCTCGACCTCGCCCTCGAAGGACTGCTTCATGGCGAACACCACGAGGTCGGCCGCTACGGCCCGGGCCGCGATCAGCGCGCCCTCGATGACGAGGAACGGGTTGCGGCGCAGGATCGTCCGGTCCTTGAACGTGCCGGGCTCGCCCTCGGCGGCGTTGACGATCACCGTGGAGGGCGCCTGGGGCGTCCAGTTCTCGGCCACCGTCTGCCACTTGCGGCCGGTGGGGAAGCCCGCTCCCCCACGGCCCCGCAGCCCGGAGTCGAGCACCACCGAGATGATGTCGGCCGGCTCCATCTGTTTGGCGGTGGCCAGGCCCTTGCCGCCGCCTCGGGTCACGTACTCCCCGAGGCTGATGATCGGACGGGGGTAGAGCACACGATGGACGAGCGTCACACCTACAGGGTATCGCCAATTGTGATTGTGTTCACTTTCACAACCAAGCCGGATGCGAGATCCCCGGTACAGTGCCGCCCCGGCCCGACGTCCCGAGCATCCGGAGGTTCCCGATGGAGATCGCATCGCTGATCACACGGTCGGTCCTGACCCTCGAGGAGGGTTCGAGCCTGCGTGATGCGGCCATCCAGATGATGGAGCGGGGTGTCGGCTCGGCCGTCGTGCTCAAGGACGGGAAGCCGACCGGCATCGTCACCGACCGCGACGCCCTGAAGGTCATCGCCGAGGGCGACGACGGCGAGCTCGTGCCGGTGCGGGACTGCATCGCCAAGAAGCTGCTCACCGCCCCGCCCGAGACCGAGGTGGTCGACGCCGCCCGCCTGATGCGGGAGAAGAACTTCCGCCACCTCGTCGTGGTCGACGGCTCCGGTTCGCTGGTGGGCGTGTTCTCCATGCGCGACCTGGTCGTCGGCCTCCTTCGGGAGCGGGCCGAGCTGCTCAGCTCCCAGGGCGCCCCGGCCTAGGCCGGCCGCCTCCCCTCCCCCGCCGGAAGGACGCCGTAGCAGGCGCCGCGCAGGAGCTCATACCCCACCCCAGGTGGGGTGGTAGACTGCGCACCATGAACGACGCGTCCCGCACCGCCGTGCTGAACCGGCTGAAGACGGCCAGGGGGCATCTCGACGCCGTCATCCGGATGGTGGGCGACGACGAGTACTGCCCCGACGTCATGAAGCAGCTGTCGGCGGTGCAGGGCTCGCTGGAGCGGGCCAGCCGGCTGGTGCTGCGGAACCACCTGGAGACGTGCGTGGCCGCCGCCATGCGGGCCGGGCGCACCGAGGAGATCGTCGACGAGTTGATGGAGGCCTTGCGCTACGACCGCATCGCCACCGGCCCGACCAACGGCGAGGCGGCCGGATGAGCGCCGCCGAGGTCGAGCTGGAGGTCTCGGGCATGACCTGCGGGTCGTGCTCGGCCCGGGTCCAGCGCACGCTCAACAAGCAGGACGGGGTGGAGGAGGCGCACGTCAACCTGGCCACCAACCGGGCCGTCGTCCGCTTCGACCCCGACCAGGTCAGCGTGGACGACCTGGTCGCGGCCGTCACCAGGACCGGCTACGGGCTGGCCCCGGTCGAACCCCACGCCCCCGAGGGGGCGGCCGACGGCGACGAGCCCGTCGGCGACCACGATCACGAGGCCGCCGCCCAGAAGATGTGGCGGCGGCGGCTGGTGGTGGCGTGGCCGCTGGCCCTGGCCGTGCTGGTGCTCTCGATGGCGTGGATGCACGAGGAGTGGGCCCGGTGGTGGGCGTTCGGCCTCACCGTGCCCGTGCAGTTCTGGGCGGGGTGGCCGTTCCTGCACCAGGCCGCCGTCCGGGCCAGGACCTTCTCCGCCAACATGGACACCCTCATCGCCATCGGCACCCTGGCCGCCTTCACCTACTCGGCCTACCAGGTGGCGTACACCCACCCCCACACCGACCACTACTTCGACACGGCGGCGGTGATCATCGCCTTCCTGCTCCTGGGCCGGTACTTCGAGGCCCGGGCCAAGGGCCGGGCGTCGGGCGCCATCCGCAAGCTGCTCGAGCTGGGGGCCAAGGAGGCCCGCGTCGTGGTGGGCGGCGAGGAGCGCACCGTGCCCGTGGCACAGGTGAAGGTGGGCGACCTGGTCCGGGTGCGGCCCGGGGAGAAGGTCCCGGTGGACGGCGTGGTGGTCGAGGGGGCGTCGGCGGTCGACGAGTCGATGCTCACCGGGGAGTCCGTCCCCGTCGACAAGGCCCCGGGCGACACGGTGGCAGGCGCCACCCTCAACCGGGAAGGCGTGCTCACGGTGCGGGCCACGGCCGTGGGCTCGGCCACCGCCCTGGCCCAGATCGTGCGGCTGGTGGAGGAGGCGCAGGGCAGCCAGGCGCCGGTCCAGCGGCTCGCCGACCGCGTCGCGGGCGTGTTCGTGCCCATCGTGCTGCTGCTGGCGGCGGCCACCTGGGCGGGCTGGTGGATGGCGGGCGACGCCACCAAGGGCCTGGTCGCGGCGGTGGCGGTGCTGATCATCGCCTGCCCGTGCGCCCTCGGCCTGGCCACCCCGACGGCCATCCTCGTCGGCACCGGCCGGGGCGCCTCGATGGGTGTGCTCATCAAGGGCGGCGAGGTGCTGGAGCGGTCCAAGAAGATCGACACGGTGGTCTTCGACAAGACGGGCACGCTGACCCGGGGCGACATGGCCCTCACCGACGTCGTCGGGGAGGAAGACGTGCTGGCCCGGGCGGCGGCGGTGGAGGACGCCTCCGAGCACCCCGTCGGCCGGGCGGTGGTGGAGGGGGCACGGGCCCGCGGGGTCGACGTCCCCCGGGTCACCGGGTTCACGGCCGTGGCCGGCAAGGGCGTGCGGGGTGAGGTGGCCGGCACCACCGTCTACGTGGGGCGCCGGTCGCTGGCCGCCGAGGTCGGGCTGGACCTCCCGGCCGACCTGGCCGAGGCGGCCGACCGGCTCGAGGCCGAGGGAAGGACCGCGGTGCTGGCCGGCTGGGACGGACGGGTGCGGGGGGTCCTGGCGGTGGCCGACACGCTGAAGCCCGACGCCCCCGAGGCCCTGGCCGCCCTGCGGCGGCTGGGCGTCCAGGTGGCCATGATCACCGGCGACAACCGCCGGACGGCCGAGTCCATCGCCGGGCAGGTGGGCGTCGACCGGGTGCTGGCCGAGGTGCTGCCCGCCGACAAGGTGGCCGAGGTCCGCCGCCTCCAGTCGGAGGGCCGGGTGGTGGCCATGGTGGGCGACGGGATCAACGACGCCCCCGCCCTGGCCCAGGCCGACCTCGGCATCGCCATCGGCACGGGCACCGACGTGGCCATCGAGTCTTCCGACGTGACCCTCCTGTCGGGGGACCTGCACGGGGTGGCCACCGCCATCCTGCTGGCCCGGCGGACGTTCCGAACCATCCTCCAGAACCTGGCCTGGGCCTTCGGGTACAACGTCGTGCTCATCCCCCTGGCCATGGCCGGGCGCCTGAACCCGATCATCGCGGGGGCGGCCATGGCCTTCTCCAGCGTGTCGGTGGTGACCAACAGCCTCCGGCTGGCCCGCTTCAAGGGGGTGGCCGGGACGGCGGCGGCCCGCTCGGCTGCCGTTCCCGTCGCCGGCGAGCCGCGGGAGCCGGCCCGCACCTGAGCCAAGGAGCCAGCCGTGCGCAACCCTGCCCTCGAAGCCCTCGACGTTCTGGTCGGAGAGTGGGACCTCACGTTGTCCGACGCCTGGTTCCTGGAGTCCCGTGACGTCCGCCAGCAGGGGCACGCCACAGTGCGCTGGCTGGGCGAGGCCTTCCTCGAGCTCGTGGCCGACTTCGCAGGCGAGCCGACGTGGCACTTCGTGTTCGGCCGCAGCGACGCCAACGACCAGCTCGTCGCCCTGTACCACGACCCCCGACCGACCTCCCGCGTCTTCCGCATGACGTTCGCCGGCGGCGAATGGCACGTCTGGAGAGAGGATCCCGACTTCCACCAGCGGTTCGTCGGGACGGTGACCCCCGACCGGATCGAGCTGAGGGTCGAGGCGTCCGAGGACGCGGGGGCCACCTGGCGCAAGGACTTCGACCTCACCTTCGACCGGGTCGGCGCCCCGAGTGGCTAACGGTAGGCAACCACCGGGCCAGGGTCGACGGCGGACCCGCTCGGCTGGTACGTGAGGGGGTTGTACGTCTTGCAGTTCCTGGCGCCCCGGTCACAGATGACGACCGTGCCGCTGCGGAAGCGGCAGAAGATCGTGCCGGTCGCGGGGTCGCGCTTGAACGTCCCGCCGGCCATGCCGCACTCCCTCCTGAACGTGGACTCCCCACCCGGGTAGTTCTCGCCGACGGGGGCGGCGTCTGCCGGCACCCCCGGCCCGATCGAGATGACAACGGCCGCAGTGGCGACTGCGAGCCGGGCGATGCGTGTGCGGGTCGCTTTCATCGGTTCCCCCTTCGGTCCGCAACGCATCGGGTGATGCGCTGTCGGGTGAAGGATGAGCCGTGCCGGTGGCCGGCAGAATCGCCTCAGCGGTCACTTGAGGATCGTGGTCGGGCAGGGGCTTCTTACCGATCGGATAGGCGCGTGCTGCCCGGTCGGCGGGGGGCGTGGTGTCGCTCCCCCACCCACCGGGAACAACCGGGGGATGGAGCGCACTGGAGTCACACCACCCGGAGCCGTCGCCGCCTCCGATCTGGCCGAGGTCCTGCAGGGCCCCGGTCCCTACTTCACCGTCTACCTCACGACCGAGGCGGGGATCGACAACGCCGCCTACCGCTCCGAGCAGCGGTGGAAGAACCTCCGTGGCGAGCTCGCCGACGCGGGCGCACCCGAGGAGGTGCTGACCGCCATCGACCCGCTCGTGGGCGAATCCCACCAGCAGGGCCAGATGCTGGCCGTGATCGCCGACGCCGAGGGGGTCCTCCACGTCGAACACGGGCCGCAGGCGCCGCCCCGCGACCGGGCGGTGGTGGGCCCCGTCCCTCCCCTGCTGCCGCTGATCGCCGTCCGCCAGGGCTTCCCCACCCATCTGACCGTCCTGGCCGACCGGGCCGGGGCCGACATCACGCTCCACCGCCACGGCCGTCCCGAGCTCCACCGGGAGGCGGGCGGCGACGATTTCCCGATCCGGCGTGTGAGCCCCGGCGGGTGGTCGCAGCGGCGCTTCCAACAGCGGGCCGAGAACACGTGGGAGAGCAACGCCGATGACGTGGCCGCCGAGATCAGCTCGCTGGTCGATCGCCACAAGCCCCGGCTCATCGTGCTGGCCGGCGACGTGCGGGCGGTCGAGATGCTCCAGAAGGCGCTGCCCGCAGCGGTCGCCGAGCTGGTCGTCGTGGTGGACGGCGGCCGGTCCGAGGACGGATCCGGCGACCGCTTCGCCGAGGCCGTCCGCGAGCATGTCAGCGCCCTGGTCAACAACGACATCGCCGACCTGCTCGGCAAGTTCCGCGAGGAGCTGGGCCAGGACGACCGGGCCGCCGACGGCCCCGACGCCACCCTGGCCGCCCTCACCCGGGCCCAGGTCGAGGTGCTGCTGGTGGCCGACAGCCCCGACGACGAGCGCACCGCCCTGTTCGGGCCCGCCCCCAACCAGGTCGGGCGCGAGGCCGACACGCTGCGGTCCATGGGCGTGGACGACCCGGGCACGGCGCCGCTCGTCGACGTCGCCGTACGGGCCGCGCTCGGCACCGGTGCGGCAGTGGAGGTCGTCCCCGCCGGAGACGTGCCCACCGGCCGCCTCGGCGCCATCCTGCGCTGGTCGTAGGGCGCACGCATGCCCGTCGCCATCGTCACCGGGTCGGACTCGGGCATCGGCAAGGCCACGGCCGTGCGCCTGGCCGCCGACGGGTTCGACGTGGGCATCACGTGGCGCAGCGACGAGGCGGGAGCCCGGCCAGTACGACGTCGACCCAGGGAGCGAGGACCGTCCCGGCATCCCCCTGGGCCGGCCGGGGGACGCCCACGAGGTGGCCGCCCTGTGTCGTGGCTGGTGAGCCCCCAGTCGGCCTACGTGACGGGGGCGTCCTACGTGGTCGACGGCGGGCTGCTGCTCATGGCCGCCGTGGCCAACCAGCCCTGACCTAACGGGTGGCGGAGGTGGCGGCGGCCTCGGCCGCCTCGGCGTCCTTGGGCGGGGCGCTGTAGCGCCGGAGGGCGGGGGTGGGGCCCTCGGCCCGGTGGGCGAAGCCGTCGAGCAGGTCGAGGAGGGCCTCGGCCGACGTGTGGCGGGGCGTCCAGCCCAGCTCGGTGCGGGCCCGGGTGGTGTCCATCACCGGCACGCTCAGCCCCATGTCGACCCAGCCGGAGGGGGTGGGCTGCAGGCGGAGCTTCCAGGTGAGGTCGGCGCCCACCCGCAGCACGGAGGGGGGCAGGGAGATCGGCCGGGCGCCCAGGATGCGGCCCAGTTCGTCGGGGTCGAGGACGGGGTCGGCGGCGATGTTGAAGGCGCCCCGGGCCTCGCCCACGACGGCCCGCCGGTAGGCGTCGGCCACGTCCTCGGTGTGGACGGCCTGGACGACCAGCCGCTCGACCTTGGGGACGGCGGGCAGGAGCGACGGCCGCAGGGCCCGGACGGGGACCAGCCGGCCCAGGAACAGCCGCTGGATCGACGACGCCGCCTCCCGCTTGAAGATGAGCCCGGGGCGCAGCCGCACCACCCGCACGCCCGGGTAGGTGGTCTCGAACTCGTCGAGGTGGCGCTCCACGGCCGCCTTGTGGCGGGCGTAGAAGCTGGACGGGATGCCGTCGGTGGGCCACGACTCGTCCACCGGGCGGTCCTTGGGGCCGGGCGAGTACGCCCCGATGGAGGAGGCGTAGACCAGGTTGGGCACCGAGGCCTCGGCCACCGCCCGGAACACCCGGGCGCTGCCGTCCACGTTGGTGGCGTGCAGGACGTCGGGGCGCCGCGACGGCTGGATGAGCCAGGCCAGGTGGACCACCGCGTCGGCACCGGCGAAGCGGGGCGCCAGCGCGTCGGTGACCACGTCCGCCGCGGCCAGCTCCACCTTGGACGCCCAGCGCTCGGGCACCGAGTCGGGCATGCGCCGGGCCAGCCCCAGGACGGACGTCACCGCCGGCTCGGCGCAGAGGGCGTCGAGCACGCTGGTGCCCACGTTGCCGGTGGCGCCGGTGACCACGACTCGCACAGAAGTGGGCCTACCCGGTCGGGACCCGGGCGGAACCGGCGACCTTGTTGCGAGCTGGTCGCAGATTGCATCCTGGAAGCGGGTAGGCTGGGCGCAGTGCGCCGCTTCGCCGCCCTCGTGTTCGCCGCCGTCGTGCTCGGCGGATGCGGCGACGGCCGAGGCGGCACCGGCCCACCCCGGGTGCTGGCCGGGGGAGAGCGCCTGGAGATCGCCACCACCGTCGCTCCCCTGACGAGCATCGTGGCCGCCGTGACCGGCGGGCTGGCCACGGTCAACGGCGTGGTGCCCGAGGGCACCAACTCCCACACCTTCGAGCCCCCGCCGAGCGTGGCCCGCACCCTGGCCCGGGCCGACGTCGTCTTCCTCAACGGGCTCCAGCTGGAGGAGCCGACCAGGGAGCTGGCCGAGTCCAACGCCGCCGACGGGTCGGAGATCGTGGAGCTGGGCACCGAGATCCTGCCCGAGGGCCAGTACGTCTACGACTTCTCGTTCCCCCGCTCGGGCGGCAAGCCCAACCCCCACCTGTGGACCAACCCGCCCATGGCCCGCGACTACGGCCGGCTGGTGGCCGACACCGTCAAGCGGCGGGACCCGGCCAACGCCGAGGCCTACGAGACCAACTTCGCCGCCTTCGCGGCCAAGGTGGACGAGCTCGACCGGGCCATGCGCACGGCCACCGCCACCCTGGCCCCGGAGCGGCGCAAGCTGCTCACCTACCACGACGCCTACGCCTACTTCGCCCGCCACTACGGCTGGACGGTGATCGGCGCCATCCAGCCGTCGAGCTTCGAGGAGCCCACGCCGCGGGACGTGGCGTCGCTCATCGACCAGGTCCGGCGCGAGCAGGTGCCGGCCATCTTCGGCTCCGAGGTCTTCCCCAGCCCCGTCCTGGCCCAGATCGGCCGGGAGGCGGGGGTGCGCTACGTCGACGTGCTGCGCGACGACGACCTCCCCGGCCAGCCCGGCGAGCCCGAGCACTCCTGGCTCGGCCTCATGCGGTTCAACTTCGTGACCATGGTGGAGAGCCTCGGGGGCGACGCTTCGGCCCTCGAGGCGGTGAGCCTGGACGGGACCGCCCCCGACACCGCCACCTACCCCCAGTGACCGCGCCCCTCGTGCACCTCGACGGCGTGACCTGCGCCTACGGCGGCGCCCCCGCCCTGGTCGACGCCTCGCTCGTACTCGGCGAGGCCGCCTTCACGGGGGTGGTGGGGCCGTCCGGGTCGGGCAAGACCACCCTGCTCCGATGCATCCTCGGCTCGGTGGAGCCGGTCGCGGGGACGGTGCGGCGGGCCCCCGGTCTGCGGGTGGCCTACGTCCCCCAGGTCGAGACGGTCAATTGGAACTTCCCGGTCACGGTGGCCGAGGTGGTGCTGATGGCGCGCCGGGGCCGCCGCCTCCCCTGGCCCAGCCCGGCCGAGCGGCGGGAGGTGGACGACGTGCTCGAACGGCTCGGGATCGGCGGCCTCGGCGGTCGCCACATCCGCCAGCTGTCGGGCGGACAGCAGCAGCGGGTGTTCCTGGCCCGGGCCCTCGTCGCGCGGCCGCAGCTGGTGCTGCTGGACGAGCCCACCGCCGGGGTGGACGTGCGGACGCGCCACGAGGTCCTCCACCTGCTCGCCGAGCTCAACCGCGAGGGGTTGGCGGTGGTGCTCACCACCCACGACCTCAACGGGATCGCCGCCCACCTCCCCCACCTGGTGTGCGTCAACCGCCACGTCATCGGGGAGGGCAGGCCCGACGAGGTGCTCACCCCCGACGTGCTCGAGCGCACGTACGGCGCCCCCATGGAGGTGCTGCACCACGGCGGCATGCCGGTGGTGGTGGACCGAGCCGAGAGCGTCGTCCGGGTCCGGTGAGCACCGTGCTGGAGCCGTTCGAGTACGCCTTCTTCCGAAACGGGCTGATCGTCGCCACTCTGGCGGGCGCGCTGTGCGGGCTCATCGGGGTGTACGTCACCCTGCGGGGGATGAGCTACATCGGCCACGGCCTGTCCCACGCCATCTTCGGGGGGGCGGCCGCCAGTGCGGTGGTCTCGTTCAACTTCTACCTCGGGGCCGGATTGTGGGGACTGGCCTCGTCGCTCATGATCGGGCGCATCACCCGCCGCCGCCTCATCGGGGCGGACGCCGCCATCGGCGTGGTCACGACGGCCTCGTTCGCGCTGGGGCTGGCTCTGCTCAACCGGTTCGGACAGGTACGGCGCAGCCTCGACGCGGCCCTGTTCGGGAGCATCCTGGGCGTCTCCTCCACCGACGTGTGGGTGGTGGTGGGCGTGACCGTCCTGGCCGCCGGCGTGGTCTTCTTCGGGTACCGGTCGCTGCTGTTCACCACCTTCGACCCCGAGGTGGCCGACGCGTCGGGGGTCCGCACCGGCCGGGTGGACGCGATCCTGCTGGCCGTGCTGGCGGTGTCGGTGCTGGCCACCATGAAGGTGCTCGGGGTCGTGCTCATCGCCGCCACGCTCGTCATCCCGGCCACGGTGGCCCGCATGCTGACCAACTCGTTCGGGCGCCTGCTGTGGCTCTCGGTGGCCCTGGGGGCGGCGTGCGGCTTCGTGGGCATGGTGGCCAGCTACCACCTCGACATCTCGTCGGGCGCAGCCATCGTGCTGGTCGGGGCGGCACTGTTCGGGGCCGTCTTCGCGGTGACCGGGCCCCGGGGCCTGCGCCGGATCGGGGCCGGGTCGTGACGCCCCCGACGGTGGAGGAGCGGGTGCGGCGGCTGGTGGAGCTGCTCCGGGCGCGCGGCCAGCGGTTGACGCTGGCCCGCCGGGCCCTGCTGGAGGAGCTGGCCGCGGCCGGCACCCACCTGACCGCCGAGGAGCTGACCGGGCGAGTGTGCCGGCGGGTGGGCCAGGTGCACCAGGCCACGATCTACCGCAGCCTGGACACGCTGGAGCGGGCGGGGCTGGTGGAGCACGTCCACCTGGGGCACGGCCGGGCCGTGTACCACCTGGCCGACGACCTCCACCAGCACCTGGTGTGCGAGGCGTGCGGCGCGGTGGCCGAGGCGCCGGCCGGGCTGTTCACCGACGTCCAGCTGCGGTTGCTCGAGTCCTACGGGTTCGCCATGCGGCCCTACCACTTCGCGGTGCTCGGCCGCTGCCGGGACTGCGGGCAGGCGGAGGCTCAGGCCGGGGCCAGTGCCTCCACCACGGTCGTGGGGGCCACCCCCGCCTGACGTCCGCCGACGAGGGCGTACACCACGTCGCCCACGGTGGCCTGGGCGTGGCCGTGGCGGGGGGTGGCCATCGACGGCAGGCTCGTCCACGAGCGGGCGGCCAGGTCGTAGGCCTCGACCTGGGGGAAGACCTCCGACGCGCTCTCGCCGCCGGTGGCGACCAGCCGCCCGCCCAGGACCGACACGGCCAGACCGCCCCGGGCGGTGGGCATGGCAGGGAGCGACTCCCAGGCGTCGCGGGCCGGGTCGTACCGCTCGAGGGCGGGAAACATGCGGTTGGGGTCCAGGGCCCGGCCCCCCACCGCGTAGACGGCCTGGCCGTCGGCGGTGGCGGCCAGGTGGTCGCGGGGGGTGGGGATGGCGGCCCGGTCGGACCAGGCGGTGCCGTCGAAGACCTCGGTGGGCCCGATCAGGCCGTCGTCGTCGCGACCGCCGACCACCACCAGCCGGTCCCCCACCACCGCGGCGGCGGCCGCGCCGCGGGGGCGGCGGAGGCGCGGCAGGTCGACCCACGATCCGTTGCGCAGGGCCAGCACCCGGTCGCTGGGGCCGTCGTAGAGGTCGGACGCCCCCCGGCCGAACCCGCCCACCACCACGACCTCGTTGCGGTAGGCCACCACCGCCAGGTGGTGCAGGGCGACGGGAAGGTCGGGCCCGGCCGTCCACCGGTCGGCGGCCGGGTCGTACGCCTCCACCCTCGCCGACGCGTCGTTGGCGGTGAGGCCGCCCGCGACCCAGATGCGCCCGTCCACCACCGCCCCCGCCACCTCCTGGCGGCTGGTGGGGGCGGCGGCGCGGGACTGCCAGTCGGGGGTGCCCGGGGCGGCCGCCGGCGCCGGTTCGGTGGGGCCGGGCCCGCCGCCGGCGGCGCCGTCGCCGCCGCCTTCGCCGCCGTCGCTGCAGCCGGCGAGGAGGGCGACGACCACCACGGCCACGGCGAGCCTGCGCATCGGGGTGAAGCGTAGGGCCCCGGAAACTCGCTTCCCATGCAGGCCGCCCGGCGCGACAATCGGGTCCCAAGAGGGGAGGCGACGGCGCATGGGCTTCCTGTTTCTCGGTGGGCACGGCGGAAACGGCAACTTCGAGATGGTGCTCCCGCGCGGTGCGGGCGGCGGCGCCTGGCACTGGTGGCGCGACAACGACGACCCCGGCCACCCGTGGCACGGGCCCACCACCGCCTTCGGCTCGGAGGGGGTGGTCGATGCGGTCACCCTGATCCAGGGCAACCTGGGACCGGCCGGGAACCTGGAGGTCGTGGCTCGGGCCGGCGACGGGCTCGTCTACTCCTCACGCGACGACGGGGGCACGTGGCGGTGGAAGACGCCGGCCGCCATCCCGGGGTCGGGGGGGGCGGCGGGGGCCCCTTCGCTCGTGCAGGGGTCCTCGGGTGCGACGGGCAACTTCGAGGTGGTCTCGCCGTTGGCCGGCGGCGGGCTGGCCCACTGGTGGCGGGACAACGACGGGACGGGCACCCCGTGGACCGGTCCCACCCCGTTCGCGGGCGGCACGCCGTTTGCGGCCGCCGACATGGTCGAAGGGTGGGTGAGCGGGCACCTCGAGGTGGTGGCCCGATCGGCCGGGCTGCTCGTCCACTGGTGGCGCGACGGCGGGTTCGCCTGGCACTCGGCCGGCGTCGCCGGCAGCGGTGTCACCGGCATCCACGCCATCTGCCAGGCCGCCGCCTCGGGCAACTACGAGTTGGTGGCGCCCCTCGCCGCCGGCGGCATGGGCCACTGGTCGGCCAACCCGTCCGCCCCGTCGCTCGACTGGCACCAGACGGCCGCCTTCGGCAGCGGCCCGGTGGCGGCGGTGGGGCTAGTCGAATCGCCGGGCGGCAACCTCGAGGTCGTGGCCATGGTGGGCGACCACCTCCAGCACTGGTGGCGGGAGGGTGGACCGCACTACGCCTGGCACGGGCCGACCGTCTTCTGGACCGCGCCGGCGGTGGTGCCGGCGGCGACGGGCACGTGCGCCGTCCCCTACGAGACGGGAGCGGTGGGGATCCATGCCGCCCTGCTGAAGACGGGCAAGGTGGCGCTGTGGAGCTTCACCGACTGGGACGACGGCAAGGGCGACTCCCGCATCCTCGACCCCGTCACCGGGGCCCAGGTGACCCCGCCCGTCTCCCACCACCTCTTCTGCAGCGGCCACGCCCTCGACGCCGACGGCCGCCTGGTGGTGGCGGGCGGCCACCACGGGGACGTGGCCTCCTGGCACACGCTGGAGCCGGACGTGGGCGAGTGGGTGCACGCCGAGGACATGAGCCAGGGCCGGTGGTACCCGACCTGCACCACGCTCCCCGACGGCCAGGTCCTCACCATGTCGGGCACGGTGGGGGGCGGCCCCATCCACCCCGGCAACCCCGTCAACAACACCGTGCAGAAGTTCCACCCGGCCTCCCTCGGTGGGCCTGAGCTGCCGATGCCGAGCCCGTGGTCGCACCAATTCCCTCCCCACCTGCCGACCATCGACCTCTACCCGTTCGTGTTCGTGCTCCCGTCGGGCAAGCTGTTCGTCCACTCCCGCAACGTCACCCGGTTCTACGATCCGGACACCGACACGTGGGACGCCCACCAGGCCCTCACCAACTTCCCGGTGTCCCGCACGTACCCGGTGGAGGGAACGGCCGTGCTGCTCCCCCTCCAGCCGCCCGACTACGTGGCCCGGATCCTGATCGCGGGCGGCGGCGGGGCGGACCCCGAGACGGTCACCTCGTTCACCCCCGCCACCGCCACCGCCGAGATCATGGGCATCGACGTCGAGCACCCCGGGTGGGTGCCGGCCCCCTCCATGGCCTATCCCCGGGTGATGCCCGACGCGGTGCTGCTGCCCGACGGCACGGTGCTGGTGATCGGCGGCAGCCTCAGCGGCAAGGCCGACAACGGCCTCGAGCCCGTCTACCCGATCGAGCGGTTCGACCCGGCGACGGGGACGTGGACCACCCTGTGCCACATCGCCGTGCCCCGCCTGTACCACTCGACCGCCCTGCTGCTGCCGGATGCGTCGGTGCTGATCATGGGCAAGGACGCGATCAACAACCCCGACCCGTTCCACTACCCCGAGCACCGGGCCGAGGTGTTCAGCCCGCCCTACCTCCACACCGGGCCGCGCCCGGTCGTGACCACCGTGCCCGACGACGTCCACTACGCGCAGTCGTTCTCGGTGGGGGCCACCGACCCGGCCGCCGTCGACGGCGCGTCGTTGCTGCGGCCGGGGTCGGTCACCCACTCCTTCAACATGGAGCAGCGGCTGGTGGGGTTGCCGGTGACGAGCCGTACGGCGGTGAACGTCACCCTCGACGCCCCGCCGGGGCCTACCGTGGCCCCCCCGGGCTGGTACCTCTTGTTCCTGTTGAGCAACGGTGTGCCGTCGGTGGGACGGTTCGTGCGGCTGTCGTAGCCCTCCGCCGGCACCTGCTAGCAACTGCGCGGTGACCCTTCCGGCTCTGCGCCCGCGCGCCGTGTGCGTGTACTGCGGCTCCTCGACGGGCGCCAACCCCCGCCACGCCGAGGCCGCCCGCCACCTGGGGCGCCTGCTGGCGGCTGAGGAGATCGGGGTGGTCTACGGGGGCGGGGCGGTGGGGCTCATGGGCATCCTGGCCGACGCCGCCCTCGACGCCGGCGGGCGGGTCACGGGCGTGCTGCCCCGGGGGCTGTTCGCCCGGGAGGTGAACCACCCCGGCCTGACCGAGCTGCACGAGGTCGGCTCCATGCACGAGCGCAAGCAGCTCATGTTCGACCTGTCGGGGGCGTTCGTCGCCCTGCCCGGCGGCCTGGGCACGCTCGAGGAGCTGGCCGAGGTGGCCACGTGGGCCCAGCTCGGCATCCACCGCCGCCCCATCGTGGTGGTCGACGTCGACGGGTTCTGGGCGCCGCTGCGGGAGCTGCTCGAGGGGGCGGCGGCGGTGGGGTTCCTGCCGCAACGGAGCCTGGGCCTGGTCGCATGGGTCGACGGGGTGGACGGCCTGCTCGATGCCCTCGCCGCCTACGACCCGCCGCCGCCCGAGAGCCGGCTCTCCCCCGAAGAGCTGTGACCGTGCTGCGGGCGACGTACGAGCTGGAGCCGCACGGCACGGCCGAGGCCTTCGCCGTCGAGGAGTCGATCGGGATGGACGGCGGGCCCGACTTCGCCCGGGCCCGAGTCGTGGAGGAAGGCGGGGGCCGGGCGGTGGTGGAGTTCCCCGCGTCGAACTGGGGCGACAACGTGGCCCTGCTGGTGTCGTCGCTCGTGGCCGGGGAGGCGACCGAGGACCGCACGTTCACCCGTTGCCGGCTGGTCGACCTCGAGCTGCCCGAGGGCCTGCTGCCGGGCCCGGCCGTGGGCGGGCGGCCCGACGTGCTGGTGGGGGTGATCGTCAAGCCGTCGCTCGGCCTGTCACCGGGCGCGGTGGCCGGGGTGGTGGAAGCGGCCACCGGTGCGGGGGCCACGTTCGTGAAGGACGACGAGCTGCTGGGCGACCCCGAGTGGTGCCCGCTCCGGGAGCGGGTGGCGGCGGTGGCCGGGGTGCTGCCCCCCGGGGTGACGTACTGCGCCAACGTGACCGGTGCGGTGGAGACGCTGGTGGAGCGGGCCCGGCGGGTGGTGGAGCTGGGGGCGACGGGCCTGATGGTCAACGCCGTGGCCCAGGGGCTGGGCGGGGTGCTCGCCCTGCGGCGGGCCGGCCTGGGCGTGCCCATCCTCGTCCACCGGGCGGGTTCGGGGCCCTGGACCCGCAACGGCCCGTTCGGGGTGAGCGGGGCGGTGCTCACCCGGCTGTTCCGGTGGTGCGGGGCCGACGTGGTCATCGCCGGGGCCTTCGGGGGCAAGTTGTTCGAGACCGAGGAGCAGGTGCTGGCCAACGTGGCCGCCGGCCACGACGCCGCGGCCGGCGTGCGGCCGTGCCGGGTGGCGTTGGGCGGAGGGATCGGGGGGGACAACGCGGTGGCCCAGGTGGAGGCCGCGGGCGGGCCGGGGCAGGGCGGGCTGGTGCTGCTGTTGGGCTCCCGGGCCTACGGCCGCCCGGGCGGGATCGCCGGCGGGGTGGCCGAGGTGGTGGCGACCCTGTGACGGATGCGGCCGCCGACCCGATCCCGCCCACGATCGAGTGGGTGGACGGGCGCATCCGCCTCGTGGACCAGCGGCGCCTGCCCGGCCAGCTGGCCTTCCTCGACATCGCCACCGTCGACGGGCTGTGCGACGCCATCCGCACCCTGGCGGTTCGGGGCGCGCCCGCCCTCGGCGTGGCGGGGGCGATGGGCGTGGCCCTGGCCGCCGCCACCGGCGAGCCCCTGGTGGAGGCGGCGGATCGCCTGAAGGCCACCCGTCCCACCGCCGTCAACCTGGCCTGGGGCGTCGACCGCGCCCTGGCCGCCGACGACCCCCTGGCCGAGGCCCGCCGCCTGGCCGACGAGGACGTCGAGCGCAACCGCCGGATCGGCCGCCACGGGGCCGCCCTGCTGGCCGCCCGGAGCCGCGTCTACACCCACTGCAACGCCGGCTCCCTGGCCACCGCCGGCTACGGCACCGCCCTGGGCGTGGTACGGGCCGCGGCGGAGGGGGGCCGGCAACCGGTGGTCTGGGTGGGTGAGACCCGGCCGCTGCTCCAGGGCGCCCGCATCACCGCCTGGGAGCTGGCCCGGCTGGGCATCCCCGCCACCCTCGTCCCCGACGTGCTGGCTGCGTCGTTGATGGGCGGCGGCGAGGTCGACTGCGTGGTGGTGGGGGCCGACCGGGTGGCGGCCAACGGCGACGTGGCCAACAAGGTCGGCACCTACGGGCTGGCCGTGCTGGCGTCCCACCACGGGGTGCCGTTCTACGTGGCCGCCCCCACGTCGACCGTGGACCTGGCCTGCCCGACGGGAGCCGGCATCCCCATCGAGCGCCGGCCGGCGGAGGAGGTCACGACCGTGGGCGGCGCGGTGGTCGCGCCTGTCGGTGTGGCGGCCGAGAACCGCGCTTTCGACGTCACCCCGGCGGCGCTGATCACCGCCATCGTCACCGAGGAGGGCGTCGCCACCG
This sequence comes from Acidimicrobiia bacterium, assembly GCA_046565765.1. Taxonomy (GTDB): domain Bacteria; phylum Actinomycetota; class Acidimicrobiia; order Acidimicrobiales; family AC-14; genus JBFMCT01. The sequence continues at coordinate 90,287 of JBKHXX010000032.1, forward strand.
CTCCCTACGGCCCGGCCCTGGCACGGCTGGTGGCGGAGGCCCGTGGTTAGCATGCCGGCCATGCGGAGTGTGCAAAAACCTACCTTGGCGGTAGTTTTTTGCACACTGTTGGTGTTGGCGGGCTGTGCCAGCGGCGGGGCGGGCGACGGGGACGGCGAGCCGGCCGCAGCCACCGACAACGCGGTCGACACCCAGGAGGTCGAGAGCCTGCTGGTGAGCACCCAGCAGCGGGCCAGCCCCGAGTTCGACGTGCGGGACCCGTCGTGCCCGGCCCGGATCGTGGTGGAGGAAGGGGCCACGTTCCAGTGCACGGTGGTGGTGGAGGGTGTGGTGGCGCCGTTCGACGTGACCCTGCGGGGCGTGAACAGCGGCAGCCGCACCGGCCAGTTCGACATCCGCCCGGCCAAGGCCATCCTCTCCATCCCCAAGCTGGTCGACGTGCTGCGGGCCCGCGTGCCGGGCGCCACCATCGACTGTGGCGGTGACCGGGTGCGGGTGCTGGACGTGGGGGCCACCTTCCAGTGCCGGGTGTCGGGCGGCGGCCAGGCCGACCAGACCATCACGCTGCGGGTCGACGACGTGCTGGGCAACGTCACCCAGGTCTGACCCCGGGGGTACCGTGGCGTCGTGAGGACGCCGGCTCCGCCCCGAGGAGTCGTCCCGGTCCTGGCCGGGGCGGCCGGGGTGGTCGTCGCCCACGCCGCCGGGTACGCGGTCGCCTTCCCGTCGACCGCCGAGCGCGGCCCCCACCTCGACGCCACCGGCCACGGCTACTGGCCCCTGGCGGTGGCGGCGGCGGTGGTCGCCGGCGGGGTGGCACTGGTGCTGGCGACGGCGGCCGGCGCGAGCGGGCGGAGCGCCGGTCGCCGGGCGTGGCGCGGCCTGGCGGCATGGCAGGCGGCGACGTTCACCTGCATGGAGGTGGGCGAGCGGGCCGTGGCCGGGGGCGGTGGCCCCGTCGAGCTGGCGGCCAGCCCCGAGTTCTGGTTGGGCATCGTGCTCCAGGTGCCGGTGGCGCTGCTGGCGGCGCGGCTGCTGCACACCGCCGAGCGCACAGGGGCCCGGGTCGTCGCCGCCCTCGGGCGTGGGCGCCGCCCGGCCGCGGCGCGCGCCGCCCACGCCCCGGCGCCGGTCGTCCGGCTCGTGTCCCTGGCCGGCCCCTCGGCGGCGCGCCCCCGGGCCCCTCCCCTCGTCGTGTCCTAGGAGCTCACCCAACCGACACGAACGAGGTCCATGCCTGCACGATCCCGCCTGCTGGCGGTGGTCGCGCTGGCGGGCTGCGCCTCCGTGCTGCGGGCGACCCCCGCGTCGGCCCATGCCGTCCTGCTCCGGGCCGAGCCCTCGCCCCAGACCACGGTCGAACGCCCTCCGGCCGCCATCCGCCTCACCTTCTCCGAGCCGGTCGAGGTCGCCTTCGGGGCCGTCCGCGTCTTCGACGTGGACGGGAACCGGGTCGACGACGGCGCCATCCGGCGCGCCGAGGGCGACCGCCAGGTCGTCCTGCCCGTCAGCCTGCGCAACGGCACCTACACCGTCACCTGGCGCGTCACGTCCCAGGACGGTCACCCGGTGCGGGGCGGGTTCGGCTTCTTCGTCGGGGCGCCGTCGACGATCTCGGCGGTGGCCGTACCGGTGGACGAGGGCTCGGGGCCGGTGGTCACCATCGGCTACGGCATGGCCCGGTTCCTGTGGTTCGCCGCCCTGGTGACGGTGCTGGGCATGGTCGCCATGCGCCGGTGGGTGTGGACGCCGGCGGTGCGGGCGGTGGGCATGGCCGGCTCGCCCGCCGCCGACCGGTTCCGGCGAGGATTCGGCACCGCCCTGCCCGCAGCCTGGGTGGTGCTGCTGGTGGCCGGCGCGGCCGGGCTGGTCTTCCAGTCGGCCACCGTGTCGGGGCTCTCGCTGGCCCAGGCGGCCCGGCCCGAGGTCCTGGGCGAGCTCCTGAAGACGTCGTTCGGCCGGCTGTGGACCGTCCAGGCGGCGCTGGCCGTGGCCCTCGGCCTGCCCGTCCTGGCCCTCGTCGCCCGCCGGCCCCTCCTGGGGGTGCCGCCCCGGCCGTGGCTCGTGGCCGCGGGCGTGGTAGGCGCCGCCCTTTGCGTGGCCACCGCCGCCAACGGCCACGCCCGCACGGTGTGGAACACGGCCGTGATGGTCCCCGCCCTTTCCGTCCACCTGCTGGCCGCGGCCGTGTGGGCGGGCGGGCTCGCTGCCCTGTTCCTCCTCGGGCGGACGGCGTGGCGGTCGGTCGGCCCCGACCAGCGCCCGCCGCTGCTGCGGGAGCTGGTGCGGCGGTTCGGCCGGGTCGGCGTGGTGGCGGCGCCGGTCCTGCTGGGAACGGGCGCCATCACCTCGTTCGGCCTGCTGAGCCGCGTCTCCGACCTGTGGGACGTGTCGTTCGGCCGGGTGGTCTCGGCCAAGGTGGCCCTGTTCGCAGTGGCGGTGGCCCTGGCCGCCGTCCACCGCCGCCGCACGCCCCGCCGCCTCGACCGGCCGGACGGCGTGGCCCGTTTCGAGCAGACCGGTGCGGCCGAGCTGCTGGCCGTGACCGGGGCCATCGCCCTGGCCAGCGTGCTGGTGGCCCTCGTGCCCGGGAGGTCTCTGGCCCTGGCCGCCAAGGCCCCGGTCAACCAGGAGCGGCAGGCGGGGCCCTACACCGTGCAGCTGTACGTCGACCCCACCCGGGTGGGCGAGAACGAGTTCCACGTCACGTTCGTCAACGAGGCCGGGCTGGCCGCCGCCGAGGTCGCCACCGTCGAGGTCACCCTGGGCCCGGCCGGGGGCGATCCCCAGCCGGTGGCCATGCGCCTCATCTCGCCCGGCCACTTCGTGGGCGACGCCAGCCTCCCGGCCCCCGGGCGCTACTCGCTGGCGGTGGCCGGCACCGGCGCCGAGGGGGCCACCACCACATTCGACTTCCGCCTCCACCCTGAGAGGAGCACCTGATCCACATGCGCAGGACGATCGCCGCCGTCGTGGCCCTGCTGGCCTCGGCCGGCGCGGCCCCGGCGTGGGCCCACCAGGAGGTCACGCCCGCTACCGTCGTCGTAGGGAGGCCCGTCTTCCTCACCCTGGCCGCCGCCAACGAGAAGCGGGTGGACGTGACGAGCGTGACCTTGACACCCTCCAGCGGGCAGCAGTTCGGCCACGCCACACGTGAGCCGGCGGGCTGGAGCGCGTCGCTCGGCCACACCCGGATCGCCTGGACGGGCGGCGCCATCCGACCCGACCGCTTCGAGCAGTTCGGCTTCGACATCGAGCCCCCCGCCCAGCCGGGCGCGCTCGCCTTCCGCGTCGCCCTGCGCTACGCCGACGGCACCACCACCGAGTCGGACGTGCAGGTCACGTCGGTGGTGGCCGGCGACCAGCCCGCCCCCCCGACCACGACGGCGACAACCGTGGCCGCCGACGCGCCGGCCTCGACCGAGCCCGACCCGTCGGTTCCGGCCCCCGTGGCCACCGCCGACGATGACGGCGGAGCCAGCGGAGTCGCCACGCTGGCCCTGATCGTGGCCATCGCCGCCCTGGCCTCGTCGGTGATCGGCGTGGTCCGGGGCCGGGACCGCAGCCCGACCGCGGCCGCCGAGCGGAAGGGGCAGGACTGGTGAGCCCGCTGGCCCACGTGGGCCAGTGCTCGGCGGGCGCGTCCTTCACCACCGTGGGGTTGGGGACGTTGCTGGGCGTCCTGCTGTTCCGCCCGTGGCGGGCCCGCCCCTCGGCCCGGGCCGGCCGGTGGTCGATGCCGGTGGTGGTCGCCGCCCTGGTGACGTTGGGGGCGTGCGGCGGGGGCTCGTCCTCGTCCTCTCCGCGCCCGTCCACCGACGCCCGGCTGGAGATCGTGACGCCCGCCCCCAACGCCATCCTGCCGCCCACGTTCGTGCTCGACCTCAACCTCATCGGGGCCAAGGTGGTGCCCGAGTCGGCCGCCGGCGGGCCGCTGCGGGGCGACGAGGGCCACATCCACGTCACCCTCGACGGCAAGCTCATCTCGATGACCTACGGCACGAGCCAGGAGCTGAAGGACCTGCCGGCCGGGCCCCACAACATCCAGGCCGAGTTCGTGGCCGCCGACCACGCGCCGTTCAGCAACCGGGTCATCGTGGCCGTCGCCTTCTCGGTGGCCGACGGCGCGCCGCCCACATGACCCCGGCCCCGTGACCCCGGTTCCATGACCACGACGAGGTGAGGCGTGAGCTGCGGGTCGGCCTGGGCCTGGCCGTGGTCTACATCGTGCTGGCGGCGGTGTACGTGCGGGTGGGCGACAACCCCCGGCCCCTCTTCGACGGGTTCGCCCCCGTGCCGCCCTACAACTGGGTCAACCCGCCGCCCGAGTTCCGGGCCGGCAACGTGGTGCCCAGGCCGAGCACCCTCGACGTGGCGCTGCTGCCCGACGGCTCGGCCGCCGCGTCGGGCTCGAGCGGCGACGGCCAGGTGATCCTGTCCTTTCCCGCCGGCGCCTTCCCGCCCCGGCCGCCCGACGTCCGGGTGACGGTGCACATGACCCCCGTGGACCCGGCCGAGCTGGCCCCGCCCCCGGCCGGCCTGGCCGCCGACGGCAACGCCTACCGGCTCGACTTCACCTACGACCCCAGTGGCGACGACGCCCCGCTGGTGACGGCGGCCGACGTGTTCCTGGTGGTGCCCGAGCCGGCCCAGACCCTGCTGTTCTCGCCCGACGGCCGGGCCTGGGAGAACCTGCCGTTCCGGCCCGTGCCCGACCCCACCCAGATCGGCGGGGCCTTCCCCGGCGCCGGCTACCTGCTGGCGGTGGCGCCCCCGGTGGGACGCCCGAGCGCGGCGGAGGATCCCGAGAGCGAGGCCAGCCGGCTGGCCAAGACGGCGGCCGCCACCGTGGCCCTGGCCGCGGCGTTGGCCGGGGCGCCGGTGCTGTGGCGGCTGGTGCGCCGCCGGCCGGCCGCCCCATCCGAGGGGAGCGGTCGGTGATCCGGCGGGCGGTGGCCGTCGCCGTCCTGCTGACGGTGGCGTGGGCCGAACCGGCGGGGGCCCACAGCATCGGCGGGATCGAGGCCACCAACTACCGCACCGAGATCACCGCCATCAGCCCGTCCGTCCCCGGACTGACCGTCCGCCTGCGCGACCTGGGCCGGCGGGTGGAGGTGCGCAACCGCACCGGTGAGGACGTGATCGTGCTCGGCTACCAGGACGAGCCCTACCTGCGGGTGGGGCCGTCGGGCGTGTTCGAGAACCGCCGGTCCCCGTCGCTGTTCCAGAACCAGCTCACCGCCGACGACGAGGACGCCCTCGTGCGACTGCCGCCCGAGGCCGACCCGCTGGCCCCACCCGACTGGCGGCGGCGGGGCGGGGGCGACACCGTCTCGTGGCCGGACCACCGGGTGGTGTGGGGCGGCGCCGACCCGCCCGCGGTGCGGGCCGACCCGGGCCGGGCACAGACGGTCGTCTCCCGCTGGGCCGTCCCCCTCGAGAAGGGCCCCAACCGGGAGTCGGTCGTGGTGACCGGGCGCATCACGTGGATACCGGGGCCGGCGGCCGTGCCGTGGTTCGCCGCCGCCGCCGTGCTGTTCGGGCTGGGGTTCGCGGCGGGGGCGGTCAGCCGGTGGCCGGCGCTGCTGAGCGCGGCGCTCGCCGTCCTCCTCGCCGCCGACATGGTTCGCTTCTACGGGAACGCCACGTCGGCCGGCGGCTCGCTGTGGGGCGGGCTGGCCGAGGCCGCCTTGACCGGGTTCCTCGAGGTGGCGGCCTGGGGCGTGGGCATATGGGCCATCGGCGCCATCCAGCAGCGGCGGGCCGCGGGCCCCTACCTCGCCATGGCGGTCGGGATCGTGCTCGGGTTCATCAGCGGCGTGGGCGACCTGCTCAACCTGGCCTACTCGCAGGTGCCCACCTCGCTCCCGGTTCCCGCCGCCCGGGCCGCGGTGTCGGTCTGCCTCGGCCTCGGCTTCGGGATCGTGGGCGGCGGCTTCCTGGCCCTGCGGCGCACGGGCGCCCTGGCCCAGGTCACCCCGGTGGCGGCCCGCTCGTGACCGCCCCCGCCGCCGTCCGTGCCCCCTGGACCACGGCCGCGGCGGCCGCACTGGCGGTGGCCGGCTGCGCCGTCCTGCTGGTCCGGCCCGCCTTGCTGCCCGCCGGCGAGGACCCCACCGCCCGGCTGGTCCTGCTGTTCGTGACCCTCGGGGCGGTGGGCGCCCTGTGGCCGGTGCCGCACGCGGCCGCAGCCGGCGTGGCGGGGCCCACCCGGCGGGCGGCGGCCGCCGCCCTGGCCCTCGGCTGCGCCGCCTTCTTGGTGGGGAGGCTGGCCATGGGCGGGCCGGGGGCGGCGTGGGCCGCTCCCCTGCTCGTTCGCTCGCTCGTGCTCAACAGCCTGGCCGCGGTGGCCGAGGAGGCGTTCTTCCGCCGCCTCGTCTACGGCGTGCTCGAACGCCCGTGGGGCACGACCGTGGCGGTTGCCGGTTCGGCCGCCGCCTTCGCCGTCGTCCACGTCACCGTCTGGGGTTGGTGGGTGCTCCCCCTCGACCTGGCCGCCGGCCTGCTGCTGTCGTGGCAGCGGGCGGCGTCGGGGCGCTGGACGGTGCCCGCCGCCACCCATGTCCTGGCCAACGTCCTGGCTCTCCTGTGAGGTCGCCCATGCTCCGGACCCCCCGTCTCCCCGCCGTGGCCGTGCTCGTGGCCCTGGTGGCGGCCGCCTGCTCCGGCCCGTCGCCGGGCGACGACGGCCTCACCATCGGCGCCGTCTACCCCGTGTCGGGCAAGCAGGGCCCGGGCGGGGCGGAGGAGGCCAACGGGGCCCGGCTGGCCGTGGAGCTGGCCAACGCCCGGGGCGGGGTGCACGGCCGCCCCGTCCGCCTCGACGTGGTCGACGTGGGCGCGGGCGAGGCTGCGCCCTCGGCGCTGGAGGACCTGCGGGCCCGAGGCGTCGAGCTCGTCCTGGGCAGCTACGGGAGCACGATCTCGGCTCCTGCGGCGGTGGCCGCGGCCCGCCGGGGGATGCTGCTGTGGGAGACCGGGGCGGTGGGGCACATCTCGGCCGACGCGGGGGCGGGCGAGTCGTTCTTCCGGCTGGCGCCCATGGGGGCGTCGCTGGGGCGGGCGGCGGTGGCCTTCGTGCGCGACCAGCTCCACCCCCTGCTGGGCCCGGCCCGGCCCGGCGAACCGCTGCGGTACGCGGTGGCCTACGTGGACGACGCCTACGGCCGCTCGGTCGGCCTGGGCGCGATCGACGAGGTGGAGGCGAGCGGCCAGGTGCTGGCCGGAACGTTCCCCTACGACCTGCGGGGCTTCGACGCACCCGGCCTGGTGCGGTCCATCGCCGAGACGCGCCCCGACGTGCTGTTCGTGTCCGCCTACCTGGAGGACGGGGTGGCCCTGCGGGCCGAGACCGTGGCCCAGGGGCTGGCCCTCAAGGCCAGCGTGGGGACGTCGTCCAGCTACTGCATGCCCTCGTTCGCGGCCCGGCTGGGACGGGCCGCCGTGGGGCTGTTCGCCTCCGACAAGCCCGACGCCCACCAGGTGGCGCAGGTGCGGCCCGACACGCTGGCCCCCGGCGCCCGGGAGGCGCTCGAGTGGGCCAGCCGCCGCTACCGGCAGCGCCACCGGGAGGACATGACGCCCGCCGCCCTGTCGGGGTTCGCCAACACGTGGGCCCTGGTCGGCCACGTGCTGCCCGCGGCCGGCCAGGGGGCGGGGCCGGCGGCCGTGGCCGACGCCGCCCGCCGCCTCAAGCTGCCGGAGGGGGCGCTGCCCAACGGGGCGGGGCTCGACCTGGCGGGCCCGGGTGTGCTCGACGCGGGCGAGAACCGGGCGGCGGTGAGCGTGATCTGGCAGTGGGTCGACGACCGGACCCAGGCAGTGGTGTGGCCCCCGGCCTTCGCCACCCGGCCGCTGCAGGCGATCCCCATCCTGTGACCCGGCGGGCGGGGCCGGTCCTGGCCCTGCTCTACGCGGCGGTGGCGGCGGCGACCGCGGCGTTGGCCCCGCACGTCGGGCGGCCCCTGTTCGACGGGTTCGCCCCTCCCCCGCCCTACAACTACGTGGAGCCGCCGCCCGAGCTGCGGTCGTCCAACTTCCCGCCCCGGGCGGCCACCACGTCGGTGGTGCTGGAGGAGGGCGGGACGGCGGCCATCAACGTCAGCACCGAGGACGCCCAGGCCATCGTCACCCTGCCGGCGGGGGCCGTGCCGCCCAACCCCGACGGCGACGACCAGTCGGTGACGGTCGGGCTGCTCCCCCTGGCCCCCTCGGCCCTGCCCCCGCTGCCACCCGAGCTGCGCCCCGCCAGCAACGTCTACCAGCTCGCGTTGACCTACCAGCCGTCGGGCACGCCGGTGGGTGCTGGCGGGCTGGCCGCCGGGGCCACGGTGGCGCTGACCGGAGGCCTCCTGGGCGACACCTTGCTGTACTCGGCCGACGGCCAGGCGTGGCAGCGCGTGCCGGCTCGGCCCTTCGGCAACACCCACGGCATGACCGGGCCCGTCCAGGGTCCCGGCTACTACCTGGTCGCCGCCTCCCCAGCCGTTCCCCCGCCGACGATCACGACCGAGGACGGTGCCGGCGGCGGCGGGATGCAGGCCATCGGAGTGGCGCTGGTGGCCGGGGGCCTGGTGGGGGCCGCCTTCTACGTCCGCAACCGCCGGCAGGAGCGGCGGAGGCGGTGACGGCCTGGGTGGCCCGAACGCGGTGGCCGTAGGATCGGCGCCCGTGGCCGAGCCCGTGATCGCCGTGCGCGGCCTGCGCAAGTCCTACGGCCAGCGCGAGGCGGTGCGGGGAATCGACCTCACCGTGGAGCGGGGCGAGATCTTCGCCTTCCTCGGTCCCAACGGGGCGGGCAAGACGACCACCGTCGAGATCCTCGAGGGATACCGGGAAGCGAGCGCGGGCGACGTGTCGGTGCTAGGGGCCGACCCCCGGCGGCCGCCCCCCGGGTGGCGGGAGCGGGTGGGCGTCGTCCTCCAGGAGCTGCGCCTGCCGTCGCTGTTGACCGTGCGGGAGACGCTCAGCATGTACGCCGGCTACTACGCCTCGCCCCGGGGGGTGGACGAGACGATCGAGCTGGTGGGCCTCTCCGGCGCCGCCGGCCAGCGCAACTCCAGGCTGTCGGGCGGCCAGCAGCGCCGCCTCGACGTCGCCCTGGCGCTTGTCGGCGACCCCGAGCTGCTCTTCCTCGACGAGCCCACCACCGGCTTCGACCCCGCCGCCCGCAGGGGGGCGTGGGAGCTCATCGCCGGGCTGCGGGGGCTGGGCAAGACGGTGTTCCTCACCACCCACTACATGGACGAGGCCCAGTACCTGGCCGACCGGGTGGCCATCCTCAAGGACGGCCGCATCGTGGCCGAGGGCCCTCCCGCCGAGCTGGGGCGGCGAGAGGCGTCGGGCACGATCGTGACCTTCGGGCTCCCCGACGGGTCATCGGCGGCCGACCTGCCGGCCGGCCTGGGCGGACGGGTCCGGGCGGTGGCGGGCCTGGGCGCGGCGGCGCGGTTCGAGATGACCACCGAGGCCCCCACCCGCGACCTGGCCACCCTCACCGGCTGGGCCGTGGCCCGGGGGATCGAGCTGGACGGGCTGGAGGCCCACCGGCCGTCCCTGGAGGACGTCTACCTGGAGCTGACCGGCCCATGAAGGGCGCGGGGGGCATGCTCCTCCACCAGTACCGCTACGACCAGAAGCAGTTCTGGCGGGAGCCGGCGGGGGTGTTCTTCACCGTCGTGCTGCCGCTGCTGTTCCTCTTCCTGTTCGTCTCCATCTTCGGGAACGACACGACCGAGGTGAACGGGCGGCCCGTCCGGGCGTCGACCTACTACGTGCCGGGGATCATCACCCTGGCCGTGGTCTCGGCCACCATCGTCAACCTCGCCATCACGTTCACCATCCTGCGCGAGAAGGGCCTGCTGAAGCGGGTGCGCAGCACGCCTCTGCCTCCGTGGGTGTACCTGGCGGCGAGGGTGCTGACCGCCACCGTCATCACCCTGCTGATGGTCGTGGCCGTCGTCGGGCTGGGGCGGCTGGTCTACGGGGTGAGCGTTCCCCCCCGCACCGTGCCCGCCCTGGCCCTGACCGTGCTCGTGGGCACCGCCGCCTGCTGCGCCCTGGGCTTCGCCATGACCGCCATCATCCCGTCGGAGAACGCCGCGCCGGCGGTCACCAACGCCATTCTGCTCCCCCTCTACTTCTTCTCCGGCGTCTTCATCCCCGACTCGAGCCTGCCCGACTGGATGAAGTCGTTCGCCGGCATCTTCCCGGTGCGCCACCTGTTCCAGTCGTTCCTCTCGGCCTTCGACCCCGGCGCCACCGGCGCCGGCATCGCCTGGGACCATCTGGCGGTCCTGGCCGGGTGGGGGCTGCTCGGGGCGGTGGTGGCGGTCAGGGCTTTCCGCTGGACGCCGCGAGGGTAGGTTGGCGGCCATGCCCGACGTGCTGCCCGACGACCAGGACCCACTCGCCGACCAGGCCCACAGCGCGGTCCTGGAGGACGAGGAGGGCCAGGAGTACACCGTCGACCAGCAGAATGCCGGCCCCGAGTCGGAGGCCGGCAGCGGCGAGTGGCCCGACCCCGACAACCCACCCCAGGCGCCCGCCCCCGGCGCCTAACCGGGCGGGCGGGAATCGAAGGTGGGGATGAGCTGGCGGGCGGCGCGGGCTTCGTCGACCCGGCGCACGGGGGTCGTCCTGGGCGCCTGGTGGGCCTCCTCGCCGGTGTCGCCGGCGATGCGCAGGAGGGCCTCGGCCAGGGCCTCCAGCGTCTGGGGGCTCTCCGTCTCGGTGGGCTCGATCATGAGCGCCTCCTCGACGATGAGCGGGAAGTACACGGTGGGGGCGTGGAAGCCCTCCTCCAGCAGCCGCTTGGCCACGTCGAGGGCCCTGAGCCCCCTCTGCTTCTTGAGGGTGGCCGCCGAGGCCACGAACTCGTGCATGTTGGGTCGGTCGTAAGGGATGTCGTAGACGCCCCGCAGCCGGTTGCGCAGCCAGTTGGCGTTGAGCACCGCCCCCTCGGCCACCTTCCGCAGCCCGTCGCCCCCGTTGGCCAGGATGTACGACCAGGCCCGGGCCAGGGCCAGGGCGTTGCCGTGCCAGGAGTGCACCCGCCCGATCGACCGCTCCGGCATGGCCCACTCCCAGCCATCGCCGTCGGTGCCGCGGACGGGCCTGGGCCCGGGCAGGTAGGGGGCCAGCCGCTCCGTCACGGCCACCGGGCCTGCCCCCGGGCCGCCGCCGCCGTGCGGCACGGCGAACGTCTTGTGGAGGTTGAGATGCACGATGTCGAACCCCATCGCCCCGGGCTGGCTCACCCCCAGGATGGCGTTGATGTTGGCCCCGTCGTAGTACAGCAGCCCGCCGACCTCGTGCACCGCGGCGGCGATCTCGACGATGTCCTCCTCGAACAGGCCGAGGGTGTTGGGGTTGGTGAGCATGATCCCGGCCACGTCGTCGTCGAGGCGGGCGCGGAGGGCGGCCACGTCGACCAGGCCGCGGTCGTCCGACGGCACCTGGGTGACCTCGTAGCCGCCGAGGGTCACCGACGCGGGGTTGGTGCCGTGGGCGGAGTCGGGGATGAGCACCCGGCGGCGCTCCCGGGGGCCGGGATGGTCGGCGTGCCAGGCCCGCATGAGGAGCAGGCCGGTGAGCTCGCCGGCCGCGCCGGCGGGCGGCTGGAGGGTGGCGGCGGCCATGCCCGTGACCGTGCACAGGGCGTCCTCCAGGCCGGCCAGCAGCTCGAGCCACCCCTGGGCCAGGGCGGCGGGGACGGCGGGGTGCACGTTGGCCAGCCCTGGCAGCGACGCCGCGTCGTCGCACAGCTTGGGGTTGTACTTCATGGTGCACGACCCGAGCGGGTAGGCCCCCAGGTCGACGGAGTACTGGCGGGCGCTCAGGCGGGTGAAGTGGGCCACCAGGTCCCGCTCGGACACCTCGGCGATCGGGGCCGGGTCGAGGCGGAGGTGGTCGGCGGGCACGAGCTCGTCGGCCGCCCACTCGGGCACGCCGGTGGTGCGGAAGGCGGCGGCCCGCCGGCCCGGGGACGACAGCTCGAACAGGGTGGGCTCGGCGTCGTGCCCCATGAGGGGGATGGAGGTGGCCTTGCCGCCGGCGGCTGCGCTCACCGGACCACCTTCTCGAAGGCGGCGGCGTAGGCGTCGATCTCGTCGCGGGTGCGCTTCTCGGTGACCGAGACGAGCAGGCCCCCGTCGTCGAGGGGCACCCCGGCCAGGAAGCCGGCGTCGGCCATGCGCTCGACGATGGTGGAGCCGTCGACCGGGGCCCGCACCGCGAACTCCCGCACCACCGGGGCGGTGGACACCGGCTCCACGCCGTCGACGGCCAGCAGGGCTTCGCGGGCGTAGCGGGTGCCGCGGGCGCAGCGCAGGGCCATCTCCCGCAGGCCGGCGGTGCCCAGCCAGCCCAGCTGCACCACGCAGGCCACCGCGATCAGGGTCTGGTTGGTGCAGACGTTGGACGAGGCCTTCTCCCGGCGGATGTCCTGCTCGCGGGTGCGGAGGGTGGTGACGTAGGCCCGGGTGCCGCCGGCGTCGACGGTCTCCCCCACCAGCCGCCCGGGGAGCCGGCGCACGTGCTCGCGGCGGGTGGCGAACAGGCCCAGGTAGGGCCCACCGAAGGACAGGGGGGTGCCGAAGGGCTGCCCCTCCCCCACCACCACGTCGGCCCCGTAGTCGGAGGGCGGCCGGAGCAGGGCCAGGGCCACCGGGTCCACGGCCACGACCAGCAGCCCCCCCGCCCGCCGGGCCGCCTCGGCGGCGGCCGACAGGTCGTCGATGCAGCCCAGGTAGTTGGGGTACTGCACGACCACCGCGCCGGCCTCGCCGTCCTCCGGCCAGGCCGTGACCCCGCCCGCCAGCGGGACGTCGACCAGGTCGTGGCCGGTCCCGGCGGCGAACGTGCCCACGACGTCGCGCCAGTTGGGGTGGAGGCCGCCCGACAGCCACACCGCCGGGCGGCCGGTGGCGGCCACGGCCAGGTTGACCGCCTCCACGGTGGCGCTGGCCCCGTCGTAGAGGGAGGCGTTGGCCACCTCCATGCCGGTCAGGCGGGCGATGACCGTCTGGTACTCGAACAACGCCTGGAGCACGCCCTGGGCCACCTCGGGCTGGTAGGGCGTGTAGGCGGTCACGAACTCGGAGCGGAAGGCCACCCGCCGCACCACCGCCGGGATCTCGTGGTCGTACGCCCCGCCGCCGGCGAAGCAGACGAGGTCCCGGCCGGCCGGGCGGTTGGCCTCGGCCAGCTGCTCCATGCGGGCCAACGCGTCGAACTCGGACAGGCCGGGCGGCAGGTCGAGCCCGCCCGCCAGGCGGAGGGCCTCGGGCACGGCGGCGAACAGCTCGTCGACCGAGGCGAGCCCGAGCGACGCCAGCATGTCGGCCACCTCGGCGTCGGTGTGGGGGACGTAGTGGCCCACGGCGCCCGCCAATCTAGGTGGTGGGGCGGGCGTTTCAGGCAGACGACCCGCGGAAACCGCGGGCTCGCTGCCTAAAACGCCTTGGGCCGGCCGCGGCGGACGAAGGGAAGGGGGACGAGGGTGGCGGGCATCTGCTGGCCCCGGGCGTCGACGGCGACCTTCTGGCCCTCGCGGGACTGGGGCGGCAGGAAGGCGAGGGCGATGCCGTGGCCGAGGGTGGGCGAGAAGTTGCCGCTGGTGACCTCGCCCACCAGCTCGGAGCCGGAGTACACCTTGTAGCCGGCCCGGGGCGGCTGGCGGCCCTCGACGGTGAGGCCCCGCAGCTCCCGGTCGAGGCCCCGTCGACGCTGCGCCTCCAGGGCCCCCCGGCCCCGGAAGTCGCCCTTGTGCCAGGCCACCACCCAGCCGAGGCCCGCCTCCAGAGGCGTGATGCCCGGGCCCAGCTCGTGGCCGTGCAGGGGCAGGCCCGCCTCCAGGCGGAGCGTGTCCCGGGCGCCCAGGCCGGCGGGCAGGATCCCGGCGTCGAGCAGGGCCTCCCAGAACGCCATCGCGAGTGCAGCGGGCACGGCCACCTCCACCCCGTCCTCGCCCGTGTAGCCCGTGCCCGCCACCACACAGGTGGTGTTCCGCCACCGGAACGTCTTGACCGCGAAGCGGGGAACGGTGGCGGCGTCGGGGGCCACGTCGGCCAGCCAGCGCCGGGCCTCCGGCCCCTGCACCGCGAGAACGGCCCGGGCCTGGGTGACGTCCTCGGCGGTGGGGCCCAGGGCGTCGACCACCCGCTCGGTGTTGGAGGCGTTGGGCATGACGTGGAAGTCGTCGTGGGCGACCCACCACACGATGATGTCGTCGACCACCGAGGCGTCGGCGGGGTCGAGCAGGTGGGTGTACTGCGCCCGGCCGGGACCGATCTTGGCCAGGTCGTTGGTCAGCTCCCCCTGGAGCCGCTCGAACGCCCCGGGACCGGTCACCCGTACCGTGCCCAGGTGGCTGACGTCGAACGCCACCGCCCCGTTGCGGCACGTGCGGTGCTCGACGAGGGTGCCCGAGGGGTAGGAGACCGGCATCTCCCAGCCTCCGAACGGCACCATCTTGGCGCCGAGGGCCCGGTGGGCCCGGTCGAGGGGCGAGTGGCGGAGGGCCATCAGCCGGCCGTGCCCAGGATGGCCAGGACCTCGTCGTGGAGGAGGCCGTTGGTGGTGAGGACGCTGCGGCCGTCGGGGCGGCGCCGCCCGGACAGGTCGCTGAACCTCCCGCCCGCCTCCTCGACCAGCACGAGCAGCGGGGACACGTCCCAGTGCTCCACCGCCGGCTCGAGGGCGACGTCCACCGCGCCCTCGGCCACGAGGGTGTGCGACCAGAAGTCGCCCAGCCCCCGGCTCCGCCAGCACCGCCGCTCCAGGGTGAGGGCGGCCTCGCTCAGGCCGTAGGCGTCGAACTCGACGATGGAGTCGGTGCTGAGCTGGGCGTCGGCCAGGTCGGCCACCGCCGAGACCCGGATGCGGCCGCCGTCGGCCCAGGCCCCGTGGCCCCGCGCCGCCCACCACCGCCGCCCCAGGGCGGGGGCCGACACCACGCCCACCACCGGCACGCCGTCCTCCTCGAGGGAGATGAGCGAGCCCCACACGGGGATGCCCCGGACGTAGTTCTTGGTGCCGTCGAGGGGGTCGAGCACCCACCGCCGGCGCCCGCCGCCGCCGGTCGAGCCGAACTCCTCGCCCAACACGCCGTCGCCGGGACGCTCCTCTTCCAGCCGGGACCGGATCGCCGACTCGGCCGCCCGGTCGGCGTCGGAGACGGGGGTCAAGTCGGGCTTGGTGGACACGACCAGGTCGGTGGCCCGGAAGCGGGGAACGGTGATGGCGTCGGCCACGTCGGCCAGGGCGAGGGCAAGGTCGAGGTCGGCCTCGGCGGCCGCGGGGCCGTTCAGGCCGGCTTCCGGCGGCTGCGGGCGGAGCCGGGGGGCTGGCCCGCCGCGTCGGAGTCGCCGTCGTCGAACCGGAGCGGCAGCGGCTCCACCGACTCGTCGCCGGGCACCAGTTGGGACGGCTCCTCGAGCCCGTACTTGACCAGGAGGTTGAGGTAGTCCCGCTGGTAGAAGACCTTGATGCGCACGTCGGGGTACAGCTCCTTGAGCCTGCGGGCCTTGCGGTTCTTCTTGGTGACCAGCTTCTGGTTCATCGTGGTGATCTCGATGAACAGGTCGTAGGCGGGCAGGTAGAAGTCGGGGCTGAACGCCTGCTGGGGGTGGCCCTCGTTGTCCCACTCGAGGACGAACGTGCGGGGCTCGTACTCCCAGACGATCCCGTAGAAGTCGAGCAGCTTGGCGAACTGGCGCTCGGAGTTGTGGGCGAAGCGAACCTGCTCGTGGGGCAGGACGGGGCCGGGCTGCGCCGGCGCGGCCCGGGGCCGGGGCGGGACACCGGCGGCGCTCGGGTCAGGAAGGCCGGGCTGGGGCTCCTCGGCCAGCGCTCATCCTCCCCGCGTGGCCCGGGCCCGGGACGGGTGGGCGGCTTCGCTCTCGGCCACGCTGCGGTCGGCCGGCTCGGCCACCTTAGGGCGCAGCTCGGTGATGGCGGCGTCGAGCTCCTCCCTCACGCCGTCGAGGGCCACGATGCTGAACACGCCCTGGCCCCGCCGCATCAGGTCGACCAGCTCGCCGTCGTTGCGGACGAGCACCGAGCCCGGGCCGTTGAGCACGAGCTTGGCCGAGGAGATGTCCTCCCCGAGGGCGCCCCGCAGGTACTCGATGGCCACCCGGGCCGACTGGAGGGAGACCCCGGCGTCGAGCAGGCTCTTGATGACCTTGAGCTCGACCAGGTCGCGGTAGGAGTAGCGCCGCTGCGACCCGCTGCCCCGGGCGTCGGCGATCGACGGCCGGATCAGGTCGGTGCGGGCCCAGTAGTCGAGCTGGCGGTAGGTGATCCCCACGATCTTGCAGACCTGCGGTCCCCGGTACCCCTCTTCGACTGCCGACCCCTGCCCGTCCACGGCCCCTCCATCCCGGCGGCTCACAGCCGCGTAGTTACGCCGGTGTCAGCGTACGACCCCGGCTCGGGGGGGTCAATCACCGCCGGTCCTCCCACGTTCTGGGGCGGCTCGGCCACGTCTGACGTGGCTCACCCGCCCCGAAACGGTGGGCTAGCTGGCGAAGTCCTCGGGGTTCACGCCCTCGAGGAACTCGCGGAAGCGCTCGACCTCGTCGTCGTGGTCCTCGTCCTCGTCGGCCACGGGCACGGCGGCCTCGTCGAGGACCGACTCGTCGGCGAAGATGGGCGTGCCCAGGCGGACGGCGAGGGCGATGGCGTCGGAGGGGCGGCTCGAGACCTTGCACCCGCTCCCCTGGTTGGTCATCTCGATCTCGGCGTAAAAGGTGCGGTCGCGCAGCTCGGTGATTACCACCCGCTCGACCCCCACACCCAGGGCCACGAGCAGGTCGCGCAGCAGGTCGTGGGTCATCGGCCGGGGGGTGGTGACGCCCTGGAGGGCGAAGGCGATGGCGGTCGCCTCGACCGGCCCGATGAAGATCGGGAGCACCCGGTGCTGCCCGTCCGCCTCCCGCAGCAGGACGATGGGATTGTTGGTCGGCATCTCCACGCGGACCCCGACCAGGTGCATCTCGACCACGGATCGACCCTACCTCCTGTAGAGCTCCTGGACGTACGCGTCGGCGTCGTTTCGAAGCACCTTGAGGTCCCCTGCGACCACCCGGTTCAGGTTCCGATATCGGCCCGCGTAATCGAGCCCGTAGCCCAGCACGAAGTCGTCGCCGACCTCGAATCCACGGAAGCGGACGGGGGTCGGGACGATCCGGCGCACCGCCTTGTCGATGAGCACGCAGGCCTCCACCGAGCGGGGCCCGCGCCGGCGCAGGACGCCCAACAGGTAGGTCAGGGTCAGGCCGGTGTCGACGATGTCCTCGACGAGCACCACGTCCTTTCCGTAGATGTCGATCTCCAGGTCCTTGACGATCCGCACCCGCCCGCTGTCGGGGGCGTAGGTCGAGATGGCCATGAACTCGACGACGGGGACGGTGGTCATGTGGCGGACCAGGTCGGCCAGGAACAGCACGCTGCCCTTGAGCACCGCCACCAGCACCACCCCGGCGCCCGACCGGTCCGGGTAGGCGGCGGACACCTCGGCCGCCAGCCGCCGCACCCCCTCGGCCAGCTCCTCCTCGGCGATCAGGGTGCGCAGCGCCGGGCGGGGATCGGCTGCGGTCAGGGTCCCTCGAGGTACTGGCGCAGGGCCTGGCGGAGCATGGCCACCCGCAGGCTCTGGCCCAGCCGGGACAGGTCGGTGAGGGTGTCGACGGCCTGGCGGCGCGCCTGGGGGTTCCGCTGCTTGAGCATGGGCATGACCACCTGCTCGAAGAAGCTGGCCTCCCGCTCGGCGGCCGTCTTGTACATGCGCAGGTGCCGCGCCTCCACCCCGTAGCGCATGAACCCGGCGGCCAGGTTGGCGACCAGCAGGGCGTCCTCGTCGTAGTAGTTGCTGTTGCCGACCCGGCGGGCGGCCAGAAGCCCGAACTTCTCCAGCTCGGCCAGGTCGTGCTCCTCCAGCCCGCTGGCGGTGGCCAGCTCTCCGAGGGTCATGCTCGACCCGGTGCGGGAGGGCGCCAGCGGCGGGCTGTCCCCGCCCAGGCTCGGCGCCTCCCGAGCGGGCCCGGGCGCCGGCGCCGGCGCCGGCGCCGCGGGACGCACGGGGACCCCCACCGGCTCGGCCGCCGGTGCCGGCGGTGCCGCTGCCGCCGCCGGTGCCGCCGCCCCCGGCGAGGTCATCGCCCCGTCGTCCTCCGGGTCGGACAGCGGGACCGCTCCCCCGCCCGCCTCCCGCAGCCGGCCCTTGATGACCTTGAGCGGCAGGAAGTTCTCCCGCTGCTGGCGCAGGATCCACCGCAGCCGGTCGACGTCGCCGTCGTAGAACTTGCGATACCCGGACGGCGTGCGCTCGGGGTCGAGCAGCCCCTGGCTCTCCAGGAAGCGGATCTTGGAGATGGTGACGTCGGGGAACTCCTCCTTGAGCAGCGCCAGCACCTCGCCGATCGAGAGGTAGGCCCGGTCCTCCATCGTCACTCCTGGCCCTCCCCGGTCGCGCCCGAGAAGAACACGAGCTTGAACTTGCCGATCTGGAGCTCGTCGCCGTTGCGCAGCAGGGCCTCGTCGATGCGCTCCCGGTTGAGGTAGGTGCCGTTGAGCGAGCCCACGTCGCGCACCACGAAGCCGTCCCCCGACCGCACGATCTCGGCGTGGCGCCGGGACACGGTGATGTCGTCGAGGAAGATGTCGGAGTCGGGGTGACGACCGGCGCCGGTGACGTCGGTGTCGAGCATGAACTTCGACCCCGCGTTGGGCCCGCGCTTGACCACCACCATGGCCATGGTGGCCGGGAACTCGCCCAGCGAGACGGTCAGCTCCTCCTCGGCCACGTCGCCGGTCGCCTCGACGGGCGCGAACGTCACCGTCGTCTCGTCGCCGTCGCCCGGCTCCACCACCGCACCACACGACGAGCAGAACGTCGCTCCCGCCGGGTTGCGGTGCCCGCACTGGTTGCAGTACACGGGCCGCAACGGTACTACCCGAAGCCTCGACCTGTACTTGTAGGTTCGGGTTGGCCTATTCGGCGGTGAGGGCGCGGTAGGCGTCGGCGTCGAGCAGCGTGCCCACGGCGCCCTGGTCGGCGGGCTCGAGGAGGCAGATCCAGCCCGACCCGTAGGGGTCCTCGTTGAGCCGGTTGGGGGCGTCGTTGAGGTCGGCGTTGACCGACACCACCCGTCCCGACACGGGGGCGTACACGTCGCTCACCGACTTCGTCGACTCCACCTCGCCCAGCGACTGGCCCGCCTCGACGGTGGCTCCCACCTCGGGCAGCTGCACGAACACGACGTCGCCCAGGGCGTCCTGGGCGTAGTCGGTGATGCCCACCCGCACCAGCCCGTCCTCGGGCAGGGCCCACTCGTGGTCCTCGCTGTACCGCCGATCCTCAGGGACGTTCATCGGGCAGAAGGTAATGCCCTACCGCAGGAGTTGGCGGATGCGGCGGGCGTACTCCTGGGCCAGGTTGCGGGCCTCGGCCTCGCTGGACCCTTCGGCCCACACGTGGGTGACCGGCTCGTCGGGGTCGGGCAGGACCAGGGCCCACCCGTCGTCGTGGATCACCTTGACCCCGTCGACCAGCACGATCTCCCGGTCCTTGGTGCGCTCCACCATCAGCCGCATGACGGTGCCCTTCTCCTCCCACGGGGTGACGACCGACTCGTGGGCGATGTGGACCCGGGGCAGCCCGGCCACGATCTTCGACAGCGGGGTGCCGCTGCGGGCCAGCAGCTCGAGCACCTTGACCAGGGCGGCGGTGGCGTCGAAGGCGGGGAGGAAGTCGGGGAAGATGAAGCCCCCGTCCTGGCTGGCGGCCAGGGCGATGGAGTCGGTCTCGGCCGTGTCCATCAGGTGGGCGGCCGACAGCTTGGTCCACACGATCTCGGCCCCGTGGTCGGCGGCGATGGCCTCGGCGGCCCGGCTGGCCGACACCGGCAGGGCGATGCGGGCCCCCTTCTCGGTGGACGCCACCAGCATCACCAGGGCCAGCAGGGCCTGGTCGGGGGTGAGGGCGTGGCCGTCGTCGTCGATGAGGAAGATGTGCTCGCCGTCGGGGTCGATGACCGCGCCGATGTGGGCGTTGGCGGTGCGGGCCAGCTGGGCCACCCGTGCGGCGTGCACGGAGGCGTCGAAGGCGGCCGCCCCCGCGGTGGAGGCGTAGGGGTTGACGGCCAGCACGTCGGCCCCGAGCTTGGCCAGCACCGACGGCATCAGCAGCGACGTCGAGCCGTAGGCGTAGTCCATCACGACGCGGTAGCCGGCAGCCCGGATGGCCTCGACGTCCACGCTGTTGATGAGCGAGGCGGTGTAGTGCTCGAGGGCCCGCGGCGCGAACCCCAGGTCGCCGATCTCGGCCGCGAACGCCCGGCGGAAGTCCTGGCGGTAGTAGTACCGCTCGATCTTGCGCTGAGCGCCCTCGTCGAGGTCGGTGCCGTCGGCGTCGAAGAAGCGGATGATCACCGACTGGGGGTCGCCGGCGGTCAGGCGGACGGTGATGCCGCCCCGGTTGCCCTGGGCCCGGACCTGGAAGCGGGTGACGGGCACGGGCGCCATCTCCAGGTCGTCCACGTTGACCCCGGTGGCATTGAGCCCGGCGTGGATGGCCCGCTTGAGAGCCCGGGCGGCCCGGCTCGAATCCCGCGAGGTGGTGATCGTGCGGCCCTTCTTCATGGTGGTGCCGTACGCCATGGCCACCCGGCAGGCCAGCTCGGGGGTGATGTCCACGTTGGCCAGGCCGCTCACGCCGAACCGCCCGAAAAGGTTCCGCGACCCCCTCGACTCCCACACGATCGAGGAGTTGATGATGGCGCCCTGCTCGACGGTCTTGAACGGGTAGATCTTCACGCCCGGGTTGATCACGGCGTGCTCGCCCACGAAGGAGTCGTCGCCCAGGACCACGCCCTCCTCGCAGCGGGCGTAGGCCCGGAGGTCGCTCGACCGGCCCACGATCGTGCCCCGGAGCCGCACCGACTGGGCCAGGTAGGCGTTGTCGTGCACCACGGTGCGCTCCAGGTCGGCGTCGGCCCGCACCATGACGTTGGCGCCCAGCACGGTGTACTGGCCCAGGCGGGCGCCGGCCTCGACCCGGCAGAAGTCCCCGACGATGGCCGGGCCCTCGACCTTGGCGGCGGGGTCGATCTCGGCCCCCTCCCCCAGCCACACGCCCTCGGACACCCGGAAGCCGGGAATGTCCATGTCGACCTGGCCCTTCAGGACGTCCCGGTGGACCTTGATGTAGGCGTCGAGGGTGCCCACGTCCTCCCAGTAGCCCTCGGCGACGTGGCCCATCAGGGTCTTGCCGTCGGCCAGCAGCTTGGGGAAGACGTGCTCGCTGAAGTCGACCGACTCGCCGGCGGGGATGTAGTCGAACACCTCGGGCTCGAGCACGTAGATGCCGGTGTTGACGGTGTCGCTGAACACCTGCCCCCACGTGGGCTTCTCGAGGAACCGCTCGATCGACCCGTCCTCCCGGGTGATGACGATCCCGAACTCGAGGGGGTTCTCCATGGACTTGAGGGCGAGGGTGGCGACGGCCCGGCGCTGGCGGTGGAAGTCGATCACGGCGGTGAGGTCGATGTCGGTGAGGACGTCGCCCGAGATGACCAGAAAGGTCTCGTCGAGCTCGGCCATGGCATTGCGCACCGACCCGGCCGTGCCGAGGGGCGTCTCCTCGGTGGCGTACACCATGCGCACCCCGAACTCCGAGCCGTCCCCGAAGTAGGTGCGGATCGTCTGGGGCAGGAAGGCCAGGGTGACGACCACCTCGTCGAACCCGTGCCGCTTCAGCAGCTTGATGACGTGCTCCATCATCGGCCGGTTGGCCAGGGGCATGAGGGGTTTGGGCTGGTTCGAGGTGAGGGGCCGCAGCCGGGTGCCCTCGCCCCCGGCCATGATCACGGCTTTCATCTCCCCCGACCCTACCCGGGCGCCGGTCGCCCCTTGAGAGCCCGCCCGTCGGCCAGCGCCTGCTTGGCCAGGGGCACGTACCTGGCCGCCGCGTACCAGCTGAGGGCCAACCCGGCGATGGCGAACCCCCAGGCCGCGAGCCGGAAGGCGTCGTGGGGGCCGAAGTCCTCGTCGTTGCCGGCCAGGAACAGCGGGAAGGCGAACATCAGAGCGAAGGTGCCCGCCTTGCCCACCCACGTGACGTCGATGCGGCGGGCGCCCATGGCGGCCAGCACGATCACCGTCCCGCCCACCAGGACCTCGCGCACCAGCACGGGGATGGCGACGGCAGCCGGCACCGACCCGTCGATCAGGATGCACACCACGCTCACCAGCAGCAGCAGCCGGTCGGCGGCGGGGTCGAGCACCTTACCCAGGTTGGAGACCTGGTGGTACCGGCGGGCGATGAACCCGTCGACCCAGTCGGTGGCGCCCAGCGCCCCCAGCAGCAGGGCGGCGCCCACCCGGTTCTCCCGCCCGAACAGCAGCCACACGAACACCGGGATCAGGCACAACCGCACGACCGAGAGGACGTTGGGAATCGTGAGGACCCGGTCCAGCCCGTCTTCTTCGGCGGTGCCTTCGGTCACGGCCGGCAGCCTAGATGCCCCGGTGCGGCCCGCCAGGCCCCGCCCGGCGGCCGTGCCCGCCGCCGCAGGCGGCCCCCCCGGCTGCCGGCCAACAAGAATCAGCGCGGAGGGCGATCCGGCTCCGCCGGTCGCCCGGAGCACGATCGAACTCGGCGAGGAAGCTCCGCTTCCGAGCCGACGGGCTACGCCCGGCGTTCCTCCTTAGACCCGCCCAAGGCCTCCCAGACGGCCTCCGTGGTCTCGAACGACCGTCCGTCGGGCAGGGCCGTCAGCGAGTCGAGGATCCAGGTGGGGGCGTGCTGGCGCCGGGCGCTGGCCTCGAGGGCCTCCCGGTCGGCGGGGAAGACGGACGGTTCCAGATGGCGAGCGAGCTCGGCCCGCGCCTCGAGCTGGTCGTCGGTGGGCCAGTGCGGGTCGGCCTGGAGGCGGCCCCCGGTGAGCCGGGCGTCGGGGGTGGGGTCGCCGTCCGCCGGCCCCTCCTGCTCGCGGCCCTCATCGGCCCGGGACTCCACGGGGGCTCCCTGGAGCATCGACCGGGTGTCGTGCTCCAGCTGCTCGTCCAGGCGCGGGTTGTGTTTGTCGCTTGCTCGTTCCACGAGTGGGTAGATACCCGGCACGGGAAGCAACCACGCAAGTCCGACGTTGTGCTGATGTCAGGCCAACCCACGGATCGCGGGGGGACGGAAACGTGCGGATGCAGGACCCGATGACGGTGAAGGCGGCCGGAGAGGACGAGCTCGTCCGCCTGTACCTGAAGGACGTCGGCCGCCACGACCTGCTCACCAAGGCCGACGAGACGCGCCTCGGCCAGGCCGTGCTCGACGGGCGGGAGGCCGCTGAGCGGCTATGCCGCCACGGAGAGCGGCTGACGGCGGAGGAGCGGGCCGAGCTGGAGGCCAAGGTGACCGAGGGCCAGCGGGCGGCCGACGAGTTCGTCAAGGCCAACCTGCGCCTCGTGGTCTCCGTGGCCAAGAAGTACTCGGGGTCGTCGGGCATGTCGTTGCTCGACCTGGTGCAGGAGGGCAACGTCGGCCTCATGCACGCCGTCGAGCGCTTCGACGTGCGCCGAGGCTTCCGCTTCTCCACCTACGGCACGTGGTGGATCCGCCAGGCCATCTCCCGGGCCATCGCCAACAACGGGCGCACCATCCGCCTGCCGGTCCAGGCGGGCGCCCTCGTCGGCAAGATCCGCCGGGCCGCGGCCGACTTCGAGTCCGAGCACGGCCGCCGGCCCACCATCGACGAGCTGGCCGACCTCGCCGGTCTCACCGAGGCCAAGGTGCGCGAGGCGCTCACCTTCCCCCTCGAGATGACGTCCATGTCGGAGTCGCACGGCCCCGAGGGCGACACCGAGGTGGGCGACGTCCTCCCCGACACGGAGGCGTCCTCCCCCTTCGACCTGGTGGCGGCTCAGATGCTCCCCGACCAGATCAACCGGCTGCTCGACGTGCTCACCGAGCGGGAGAAGCGGGTCGTGTTCCTGCGCTACGGGCTCGACCGCGGCAAGCCCCGCACCCTCGACGAGGTCGGCGCCCTGTTCCGGCTCAGCCGCGAGCAGATCCGCCAGATCGAGCGCCGGGCCCTGCTCAAGCTGCGCGAGAGCTCCGACCGCACCGGCGCCCGGGAGCTGCTGGCCGGCTGAAGGCGAGCGGTCCGCCGCACCGGCGGCCGTACGATGGCCCGGTGGCCGACTTCATCCGGGAGATCATCGACGACGACCTCCGCACCGGCCGCCACGGCGGGCGGGTCGTCACCCGATTCCCCCCCGAGCCCAACGGCTACCTGCACATCGGCCATGCCAAGTCGATATGCCTGAACTTCGGCATCGCCGCCGACTACGGCTCGCACTGCAACCTCCGCTTCGACGACACCAACCCCGAGAAGGAGGACGTCGAGTACGTCGACTCCATCCAGGACGACGTGCGCTGGCTCGGCTTCTCCTTCGGCGACCAGGCCCTCTACGCCTCCGACTACTTCACCGAGATGTACGAGCTGGCCGAGGACCTGGTGCGGGCGGGCGAGGCCTACGTGGACGACCTGCCCGACGAGGAGATCAAGGCCTACCGGGGCAGCCTGACCGAGCCGGGCCGCCCGTCGCCCTACCGGGACCGCAGCCCCGCGGAGAACCTGGCCCTGCTCCGCCGCATGCGGGCCGGCGAGCTGCCCGACGGGGCGTGCGTGCTGCGGGCCCGCATCGACCTGGCCGCCCCCAACATGAAGATGCGGGACCCGCTGCTCTACCGGATCCGCCACGCCACCCACCACCGCACCGGCGACGAGTGGCCCATCTACCCCCTGTACGACTACGCCCACCCGCTCTCCGACGCCATCGAGGGCGTCACCCACTCCATCTGCACCCTCGAGTTCGAGAACAACCGGGAGCTGTACGACTGGGTGATCGAGCACACCGGCGTGTCCGAACGCCGCGGCTACAGCCGGCCCCAGCAGATCGAGTTCGCCCGGCTGAACCTCGACTACACCGTCATGAGCAAGCGCATCCTCCTCCAGCTGGTGGAGGCGGGTCACGTGTCGGGCTGGGACGACCCGCGCATGCCCACCATCGCCGGCATGCGCCGGCGGGGCTACCGTCCCCAGGCCATCCGGGCCTTCGCCGATCTCATCGGGGTGGCCAAGGTCAACTCCGTCGTCGACCTGGGCAAGCTCGAGTTCTGCGTGCGGGACGACCTCAACCGGGTGGCGCCGCGGGTGCTGGGCGTGCTGCGCCCCCTGAAGGTGACGGTGACCACCTGGCCGGAGGGCGAGGTCGAGCAGCTCACCGGCCCCTACTTCCCGCCCGACGTGGGCAAGCCGGGCGAGCGCACCATTCCCTTCGGCCGCAACCTGCTGATCGACCGGGACGACTTCCTGGCCGAGCCGCCGCCCGGTTACCAGCGCCTGGCCCCCGGGCGGACGGTGCGCCTGCGCCACGGACCGGTGATCACCTGCGAAGAGGTGGTCGAGCAGGGCGGCGAGGTGGTCGAGCTGCGCTGCTCCCACCTGCCCGGATCGGTGGGGGTGAGCCCGCCCGGGGTGAAGGTCTCGGGCGTGATCCACTGGGTCTCCGCCGACCACGGCGTGCCCGCCCAGGTGCGGCTGTACGACCGGCTGTTCCGCACGCCCGCTCCCGGGGCGGGCGGCGACCTCACCGCCGACCTCAACCCCGACTCGCTCGAGGTGCTGAGCGAAGCCGTGCTCGAGCCCAGCCTGGCAGGCGCCGAGCCCGGCTCCCGCTGGCAGCTGGAGCGGCTCGGCTACTTCGTCGTCGACTCCGTCGACCCCCTCGTCCTCAACCGCATCGTCACCTTGCGCGACTCGTGGACCGGCGCCGGCACCGCGGCCACCGCCGCCCCCGAGCGACCGGCAAGCTCGACGTCGGCCAAGGCCCGCACCCGGCCGCCCCGCCGCAGCCGGGCCGAGTACCGGGCCGAGGCCCGGGTGCGCGACGCGGTGCTGGCCGAGCGCTACGCGACGTGGCCGTCCACCCACGCGATCGCCGAGGCCGAGGCCGACCTCCTCACCGGCGACCGTCCCACCGGCGACCTGTTCGAGGCGGCGGTGGCGGCCGGCGCGCCCGCCCCGGCGGTCGCCCGGTGGGTCGTCAACGAGCTCCCCGCCGGCCCGGGGCGGCTGACCCCGGAGTCGCTGGCCCAGCTGATCGTGGCCGTGGAGGCGGGCGACGTGGCCGGCCCCGCCGCCAAGGACGTGCTGGCCGAGCTGGTCGAGCGCGGGGGTGATCCCCGGGCCATCATCGCCGAGCGGGGTCTGGCCCGGGTCGACGACGAAGCCGCCCTCGTCCCCCTCGTCGACGACGTCCTGGCCGGCAACCCCGACAAGGTCGGCGCCTACCGCGCCGGCAAGACCGCCCTGTTCGGCTTCTTCATGGGCCAGGTCGTGCGCGCCTCCGACGGCAAGGCCGATCCCCAGGTGGTGAAGCGCCTCCTCGCCGACCGGCTGGGCTGAGCCCCGGCTAGATCTCCTCGGCGGGGAAGCGGGCCTGGATGTCGGTGATGAGGCGGTGGACGGTCTCGTTCAGCTCGTTGTCGGAGCGGGTCTCCTCCACCAGGTCGGCGGCCAGGGCGCCCAGCTCGGGCCAGCTGATCCAACCCAGGGCCCCGTCCAGCAGCTCGAAGGCGGTCCTGCCCTCGTGCAGTTCGACGTCGGTGGCCTGCTCCAGCCGCTCCCGGAGGTCGTAGCTGTCGGGCGGCGCCACCACGACCAGGCCGGCCTCCCGGCCTTCGTGCAACGAGCCGTCGAGGGCGGCCATGGCCGCCGCCCGCAGCTGCTCGAGCGACACGCCGGCGTCGAACGTGCAGGCCAGGACCACGTAGGCGGCCGGCCCCACCAGGGCCACGTCGCACATGTCGTCCCCGGGCAGGTCGGTGGCCCACGGCACGACCGCACCGCCGTCCCACTCCACCACGGCCAGGCGGCTCCCCTCGCCGCAGGCGATCTCCAGCAGCCGGGGGGCCCACGCCTCGGTGTTCCACAGGGCGAGCGTGCGCAAGGCGTTCCAGGCCAGGCGGTCGGGCCGCGCCGGGTCGGCCACCGCCGCCATCCGGCCGTCGGTCAGGGCCGGGTCGTCGGCGTCCATCAGCCACTCCTGCCGGTCGGCCCGCTCGGGCCCGGGCAGGTCAGTCACAGGCTGGTCCATCGGGCCCTCCCAGGCAGTAGACGTGGTAGGCGTGCTTGATCACGGGTTGGGCCACATTACGGACGTGCACGCCGCCCGGCGTCATCCCCTTCTCCACGCCGGCGTGGGCGTGGCCGTGGACGACGAGATCGGCGCCCACCCGGTCGATGGCCTCGGCCAGCAGGTAGCTGCCCAGGAAGGGGTAGATCTCGAGCCGCTCGCCCCGCAGGGTGTCCTCCACCGGCGAGTAGTGGAGCAGGGCGATGCGGACGTCGGTGTCCAGCGCCCCCAGAGCCGAGCCCAGGCGCTCGGCCAGGCCTCGGGTGTGGCCGATGAACGCCTTCATCTGGGGCTCGCCGAAGTCGGTGGCGCAGGCGCCCGCGAACCCGCCGCCGAACCCCTTGGACCCGGCCACGCCCACGGTCGCGCCGTTCACCGCCACGACCGTCGACTCCCCCTCCAGCACGCAGATCCCCGCCTCCAGAAGCTGGCCCGTGATGCGGTCGCCGGAGTCGGAGTGGTGGTCGTGGTTGCCGAGGACGGCGACGGTGGGCACGCCCAGGTCGCGCACCTCGTCCACCAGCACCGCCGCCTCGGCCGGGTCGCCGTGGCGCGTCAGGTCGCCGGCCAGCAGCAGCACGTCGGCCCGCTCGCTCACGTGCTCGAAGTGGGGGCGGAGGCACCCCCCCGAGTCGAGCCCGGCGTGGACGTCGCCCACCGCCGCCACCCGGATCACGCCAGCTGCTCCCGCGTGTCGACCTCGGTCAGCGTCGCCACGGTGACCCCGTTGTGGAGCGTGCGCCCTTCCAGCAGCGGCTCGACCACCTCGCTCACCGCCTCCTTGCGCGCCGCGGTGGCCACGTCGCCCGTCAGCAGCACGGCGTCGCCGCTGACGGTGACCGAGATGCCCAGCTCGGCCACCCGGGGGTCGTGGGCCAGGGCCTCCCGCACGCGCTCGACGAGGTAGGCGGCGGGCTCGGGTGCGCCACCCGTCATGCGAACACCGCGTCGAACAGCTCTCGTACCGGCGTGGCCGGCACCACCAGGTCGTTGGACTGGGCGTAGAGCATGAGGCTCAGCACCCGGCGGGCGCCGTGGCGGCGGGCCCGGCGCACCACGTAGTCCCAGTCGAGGTCGCAGCGGGAGATGATGGCCAGGGCGTCGTGCCAGTGGCGCGGCATGTGCTCGTCGTGCACCACCGCCTTGACCACCAGCAGGTCTTCGGCGGCCATGACGCAGACGTGCAGGCCCATGAACTCCTCGCGGCCGGCCCGCTCGAGCATCTCCTCGTCGAGGAGGATGCCGCCCAGCGACTTGAAGATGACGTCGACCAGGATCTCGTGCTTGAACGCCTTGTAGAGCCAGTCGGGGTACGTCGTCTCGGTGCGGAACCCGGCCGCCCCGAGGGCCCGCAGCACCCTGCCCGCGTCTTCGGGGCGGACGAACACGTCGATGTCGTGGGTCCACCGGGGACGGCCGTGGGTGGCGGCGCCGATGCCTCCCATGAACACGTAGGGCACCTGCTCGCTCTCGAGCACGGCGACGGTGTCGGCCAGGACCTGCTCGAACAGCTCGTCGGTGGCCGGGCTGTCGGCCGAGGTGGCCTCCCGGAAGTTGCTGCCGGGCGCCTGGGCCGGCTGGTCGGGCACCGTGCTGACGTCGGTCACGGCTGGCTTCTACCCGGGCGGCCACGGGTGAGAACGTGCCCGGGGTGCTAGGAAGGAGGTGTGAGCGACGCGTCTGACGCCGATCGGCAAGAGCAGGAACAGCCCGCCGTCCCCGACCAAGAGGTCGACGACGTGGTCGCCGCGGTGGCGGCGCCGGGGCTCGAGCCGGAGGCCCCGGTCGCCGACGTCATCGAGCAACGCCTTCCCGTGCCGGGTGCCGAGGAGGACTACGAGGCGCCCTGACCGTCGCCGGTAGCGACGTCGGACGCCCGGCGGGTCAGCTGCTGGCCTTGGTCGCCTTCTTCGTCGTGCGCTTGGCCTTGGTGGCCCCGTTGGCGGCGCCGTCGGCCACCTCGCGGCGGGCCGGCTCGCTGTGGTCGTGCACGTGGGCCTCGCCCTCGTGCTCACGGTCGAAGTCCTCGTGGGGGTAATGGCTGTGCCTGAGCGCGGCGTGGTCGTGCTCGTGCTCGTGGTAGGAGCTGAGGTGCTCGAACCCTCCCGTCATCTCCCGGTGGTTGTGCGTGACGTGGTAGTGCCCGTGGGAGTGGGCCACCGCCTCGTGCGAGTGCTCTTCCCAGTGGTCCGAGGCCTCGGCCATACCGCCCTCCTTGGTGGTCCGGGCCGGCGGGTGGCTGCCCTCCGGCGGTCTGCCAGAGCTACCTACCCGTTCCCCCCTGGTGCCGAATCTGGCTCGAACCGGTACCCCGCGCCCCGCACCGTCACGATCCAGCACGGCTTGTCGGGGTCCCGCTCGATCCGGCGCCGGACCCGCCTCACGTGCTCGGTGACCGTGCCCGGGTCCTGCCACTCCCCCGACGAGCTCCACACCTGGTCCAGCAGCTGCTCGCGTGAGAACACCTGGCGGGGCGAGGCGGCGAGGAAGGCGAGCAGGTCGAACTCGCGGGCCGGCATCTCGACCAGGCGGCCGTCGACGCGCACCTCACGGCTGGCGAGGTCGAGCTCGAGGCCGCCGAACGACAGCCGGCTGCGGTTCGCCGGCGCGGACGATCGCCGGAGGACGGTGGCGATCCGGGCCGACAGCTCGGCCGGCGAGAACGGCTTGACCACGTAGTCGTCCGCCCCCAGGCGGAGCCCGACCACCCGGTCGGCCTCGTCGCCCCGGGCGGTGAGCAGGATGATCGGCACGTCGCTGCGGCGGCGCAGGGTGGCCAGCAGGTCGAGCCCGTCCTGGCCCGGCATCATCACGTCGAGCAGCACGAGGTCGGGCGGGCGGGCGTCGATCCGCTCGAGGGCGGCCCGTGCGTCTCCCGCCTCCTCCACCAGGTACCCCTCCATGGTGAGGAGGCGGGTGAGCAGCGTCCGTATCGGCTCCTCGTCGTCCACCACCAGCACGCGCCGGCTCATGTCGCGGCCAGCGTACGGCGCGCCTGCGATCTCCAAGGGGGATCACGCCGGAAACCGACGGGATCTTCCTTCGGGGACACAGTTGGGCGGTTGTTGATCCGGCGTAGGGGGCGTGGCGATGTGGCCGCCCCACACTGCTCGGCGTAGGGGCGATCGAGACCGGGGTGCGGTGTTCCACCACTCCCACGCTCCTCGCTGCATCCCGGTCCCGTTCGGGCAACATTCCGCCGAGGGACTTGTAGGGGGCCCCAGATGGCGTTCACGTTCAAGGGCGGGCGCCTGGGCGCCGCCCTCATGGCCGCCGGCATCGTCACCACGCTGTCCGGTCTCGCGGTGGGGCCGGCCGTGGCCAGCGGCGAGTCGACGACCGTCACGCTCACGTCGCCCGTCGACGGGACGAGCACCACGTTCACGTGGTCGTACGTCTTCGACCAGAACGAGGGCCACGAGCTGTCCAACATCGCCATCCGGTTCTGCTCTCAGGCCATCCTCGACTCGGTAGTCTCGGCCTCGCCCAGCGCCGAGATCTTCAAGGACGTCGACGTCCCCGGCGGCCACACCGGGTTCGGGCCCGGGATCAAGTTCGGGGTGACCGACCCCACCGGCACCCTGTCGGTCACGTTCGACACCGCCCACCCGTTCGGAGCCGGCGGCGTGTTCGTCCAGTCCCACTCGGGCGACGGCCAGGAGGGCGACACCGTCACGTCGGGCGTCGGGCCGCTGTGCGACCCGGGCACGACGACCACCGTCCCCGCCACGACCACGACCACCGTGCCCGCCACGACCACGACCACCGTCCCCGCCACGACGACGACCACCGTTGTCGCCACGACCACGACCACCGTCCGGGCGACGACGACCACGCTCCCGGCCCCCACCACGACCACGATCGGCGGGGGCGGTGGCAGCACGACGACGACGACGACCGTGCCCGCCACCACCACGACCGCCCCCGCCACGACCACCACGACCGTGCCGGCCTCGACCACGACCAGCCCACCCCCCACGGCCGCGGTGCTGGGGTCGGTGGAGTTCAACGACGACCTGGCCCCGTCGCTGGGAGCCGGTGGACTGGCCAAGACGGGGTCGTCAGGTACTCCCGTGCTGGTCGGCCTCGGGATGCTGCTGATGACGATCGGCGTCTGCCTGGTTGTCGCGGAACGCCTCATTCCCCGATTCGATTGACACCAAGACCTGGCAGTCGCCAGGTTCTGGGGCAAGAATGCCGGCAATGGCGAGCTATCGACTGGGGGACGCGGCCGCCGCCCTGGGCGTGAGCGTCGACACCCTCCGGCGGTGGGTGGACGCGGGGAAGGTGCCGTCGTCCCGCACGTCCGGCGGCCAGCGCGTCCTCGACGGGCCGGCCCTGGCCGAGCTGGCCCTGGCCCGCTCCGGGCGGGTGCCCGACGAGCACGCCGGCCACAGCGCCCGCAACCGCCTCCCCGGCGTCGTCACCCGCGTGACGCGGGACGGGCTGATGGCCCAGGTCGAGCTCCAGTGCGGACCTCACCGCATCGTCGCCGTGGTCACCCGGGAAGCGGCCGACGAGTTGGGGCTGGAACCCGGCGTGTTGAGCGTGGCGTCGATCAAGTCCACCTCGGTCACCCTCGACCGGCCCGCCTGAGCGGTGGGACGCCCCCGCCGGTTCCCCGCCTCCGCCCTCCTGGCGGTCGCCGCCACCGCCCTGGCCGCTTGTGGCGGCGGCGACAGCCCGGCCGGCACCTCCGGCGACGGCCTTCGCGGCAACCTCATCGTGCTGGCCGCCGCCTCGCTCACCGAGGCGTTCGACGAGATCGGCGAGCGGTTCGAGGCGGCCCACCCGGGGGTGGAGGTGACGTTCAGCTACGACGCCTCCTCCGCCCTGGCTCAGCAGGTCCTGTCCGGCGCCCCCGCCGACGTGCTCGCCACCGCCGACGAGGTGACCATGCACCAGGCGGTGGGCGGTTCGGTCGTCGACCCGCCCGCCGTCTTCGCCCGCAACCGGCTGGCGGTCGTGGTGGGGGCGGGAAATCCCGAGGGCATCCGCTCCCTCGCCGACCTCGCCCGGCCCGGCCTGGTCGTCGTGCTGTGCGCCGAGCAGGTGCCGTGCGGGCGGTTCAGCAACCAGGTCCTGGAACGGGCCGGGGTGCGCGCCCAGCCCCGGTCGTTCGAGGCCAACGTCAAGGGCGTGGTGTCGAAGGTCGTGCTGGGGGAGGCCGATGCCGGCATCGCCTACTTGACCGACGCCCGTGCCGCGGGCCGCCGGGTGGAGGCCGTGCCCATCCCCGACGCCCAGAACGTCGTGGCCGCCTATCCCGTGGCGGTGGTCAGCAGCGCTCCCAACCGGGCGGCGGCCACCGCCTTCGTGGCCTACGTCCGCTCCCCCGACGGCCAGTCGGCACTGGAGTCGTTCGGCTTCGAGCCGGCGTGACACCCTCAGCCGCCGCACCCGCACGACCACGGCGGACGGGCGTGCCTGCCGCCGCCGGTGCGGTGGCGGTGCTCGGGGCCCTGTTCTTCCTGGTCCCCCTGGTCGGCCTGGTGTGGCGGGCCCCGTGGTCGACCCTCCTCGACGAGCTGGGCGACCCCGACGTGCGCGACGCCCTGCGCCTGTCGCTGGTGTGCTCGTTGTCGGCCACCGCCCTGTCCCTGGCCGTGGGCGTGCCGCTGGCCTGGGTGCTGGCCCGGGGCCGGTTCCCGGGGCGGCGGCTGCTGCGGGCCCTGACCACCCTGCCCATGGTCCTGCCGCCGGTCGTCGGCGGCGTGGCCCTGCTGCTCGCCTTCGGCCGGCGGGGCCTGGCCGGGCAGTGGCTCGACCAGTGGTTCGGCATCCGCCTGCCGTTCACCACGGCGGGAGCGATCCTGGCCGAGACGTTCGTGGCCATGCCGTTCCTCGTGCTCACCGCCGAGGCCGGCTTCCGCTCCGCCGACGAGCGACTCGAGGAGGCGGCCCGCACCCTGGGCGCCCGCCCGTGGACCGTGTTCCGCCGCGTGACCCTCCCCCTGGTGGCCCCGTCGCTGGCGGCGGGGGCGGTGCTGGCCTGGGCCCGGGCCCTCGGCGAGTTCGGCGCCACCATCACCTTCGCCGGCAACTTCCCGGGGCAGACCCAGACGACGCCGCTCAAGGTGTACCTGCTGCTCGAGTCCCGGCCCGACGCGGCCATCGTGCTCAGCCTCGTGCTGCTGGCCGTGTCGCTGGCCGTGCTGGTCGGGCTGCGCAGCCGCTGGCTGGGCTCGGCGTGAGCGGCTCCCGCTCCGGCCGCCTCACCGCCACCGTCGGCCTCACCCGGGGGACGCTGCGCCTGGACGTCTGCCTCGACCTCCCCATGGGGACGACGGTCGCCGTCCTCGGGCCGAACGGGGCGGGCAAGACCACCCTGCTGCGCGCCCTCGCCGGCCTCCAGCCCCTCGAACGGGGTGCGGTCGCTCTCGGCGGCGACGTGCTGGAGGACGTCGCCACCGGTGCCTGCCGGCCGCCCGAGGACCGCCCCATCGGGGTCGTGTTCCAGGACTACCTGCTGTTCCCCCACCTGTCCGCCCTCGACAACGTGGCCTTCGGGCTGCGCAGCCGGGGCGTGGCCCGGGCCGAGGCCCGTCGCCGGGCGGGCGAGTGGCTGGAGCGGGTCGGCCTGGGCGACCGCCTCACGAGCAAGCCGAGGGAGCTGTCCGGCGGGCAGGCCCAGCGGGTCGCCCTGGCCCGGGCCCTGGCCACCGACCCCCGCCTGCTCCTCCTCGACGAGCCCCTCTCCGCCCTCGACGCCAGCACGCGCCTGGAGGTACGCCGTGAGCTGCGCCGCCACCTCGCCTCCTTCCCCGGCGTCCGCCTCGTCGTCACCCACGACCCGCTGGAGGCCATCGCCCTGGCCGACGTGCTCGTCGTCCTGGAGGACGGGCGGGTCGTGCAAACCGGTGCCCCCGCGGACGTGACCGCCCGCCCCCGCTCCCGCTACGTGGCCGAGCTGGTGGGCGTCAACCTCTGGCGGGCGCACGCCGAGGGCGACCGGGTCGACCTGCCCGGCGGAGGCCGGCTCCAGGCCCCGGCCGCCGGCAGCGGTGGCGACGTGTTCGCCCTGGTCCATCCCCGGGCGGTGTCCCTGCACCGCCGGGAGCCCGAGGGCACCCCCCGCAACGTGTGGAAGGGCAGCGCCGAGAGCCTCGACCTCGAGGGCGAGCGGGTGCGGGTGCGGGTGGGCGGGCCCATCCCCATCGTGGCCGAGGTCACGCCCGCGGCGGTGGCCGACCTGCGCCTGGCCGACGGCGGCGAGGTGTGGGTGTCGGTCAAGGCGGCCGAGATCGAGGTCTACCCGGCCTGAGGGCGGTGCCCTACAGTCCGGCGGTCATGGCCTCGCCCCGGACCCGGTTCGACGCCCAGGCCCCGGGGTTCGACCGGCGCACGGGCGTGGGCGGGGCCGCCCCCGCCATCGCCGACGCGGTGGTGGCCGCCGCCTCCCTCGGCCGGGACGCCACCCTCCTCGAGATCGGCCCCGGCACGGGCGAGATCGGCGTGCACCTCGCCGCCCTGGTCGCCCGCTACGCCGGCCTGGAGCTGTCCCAACCCATGCTCGACGAGTTCGCCGCCCGCCCGCCGGACCGGGCCAGGGCCCTGCTCGTCAGGGCCGACGCCGCCCGCTCCTGGCCGGTCCGGCCCGCGAGCGCCCAGGCCGTCTTCGCCTCCCGGGCCGCCCACCTCCTCGACGTGGCCCACGCCGCCGCCGAGATCCTGCGGGTCGCGGCGCCCGGCGCCGCCGTGCTGCTCGGACGGGTGGAGCGTGAGCCGGGCGGCCTCCGCCAGCGGCTGCGCAGCCGCCGCCGCGCCCTCATCGCCGTGCGGGGGGTCGATCCCGGCCGGGGTCGCGACCGCGGCCCCGAGCTGCTGTCCGCCCTCGCCGGTGCCGCCCCGGTGGGCCCCCACCCCGTGGCCTCCTGGACGGTGCGGACCGACGCCGCCGCCGTGCTCGACGCGTGGGAGCGCACGGGCACGGTCGGAGGCCTCGCCCTGCCGCCCGACCTGGCGGCGGCGGTGAACCGGGAGCTGCGGGCGTGGGCGCACGCCGAGCTCCCTCGATCCGCCCAGGAGACGGAAACGTACGTGCTGGAAGGCGCCCGCCTTCCCTGACCCCGGAGATGCCGTTGAACCAACCCCTCCTGACCGATCTGGGCCAGGCCCTGGTCAGTGGATCGCTCACCGACGAGACGCTCCTGGCCGAGACGGCCCGCCACGAGACCATGCGCATCCTGCCCGACGCCAACGTCGTCAAGATCGGGGGGCAGAGCTTCATCGACCGGGGACGGGCGGCCGTGCTGCCCCTGCTCGACGAGCTGGTGGCCAACCTGCCCGACCACAAGATGATCATCGGCACGGGCGCCGGCACCCGCGCCCGCCACGCCTACAGCGTGGGGCTCGACCTGGGCATGCCCACCGGCGTGCTGTCGGTGCTGGGCACCTTCGTCAGCATGCAGAACGCCCGCATGATCCACTACCTGCTGGCCCGCCACGGCATCCCCTTCATCGAGCCCGCCCAGTTCCCCCAGCTCCCCCTCTACCTGTCGGAGCGGCGGGCGTGCGTGTTCTTCGGGATGCCGCCCTACACGTTCTGGCAGCCCAACCCGTCGGTGGGCCGCATCCCGCCCCACCGCACGGACACGGGCTCCTACCTGGTCAGCGAGGTGTTCGGGGCCCGCTCGATGATCTTCGTCAAGGACGAGGACGGCCTCTACACCGCCGACCCCAAGAAGCACCCGGACGCCACCTTCATCCCCGAGGCGACCGTCGACGAGATCGAGGCCATGGACCTCGACGACGTGGTGGTCGAGCGCAGCGTGCTCACCCTCATGCGCAACGCCCAGTCCGCCCGCCGCATCCAGATCATCAACGGCCTGGTGCCGGGCAACCTCACCAAGGCGCTCAACGGCGAGCCCGTGGGCACGGTGATCACCTCATGAGCGCCACCAACGATGCGGCCGGCCTGCGTGGCCCGAACGCAGCGGACGGCCGCCACCACGTCGACTCGTTCCTGATGCGGGAGAGCCTCCTCGACAAGGGGGTCATGTCGGCCACCGAGACGCCAATGGTGCGGATGCTCCCCGACTGCCACGTGGTCAAGGTGGGCGGCCGCTCGATCGTCGACGGGGGCCGGGCCACCACCTACCCGCTGGTCGAGGCCATCGGCCGGGCCCTCGAACACCACCGGCTGATCCTGGGCACCGGCGGCGGCACCCGGGCTCGCCACGTGTACTCCATCGGCGTCGACCTGGGCCTGCCCGCCGGCGTGCTGGCCCAGGTGGCCATCGCCGACGCGCTGGGCAACGCCCACATGCTCGGCACCCTGCTCGCCCCCTACGGGGTGGTGGCCATCCCGCCCGAGATCTTCGGGCACCTCCTGCCCCTGTTCATGACCGCCGCCCCCGGCGTGATCTTCAACGGCGACCCCCCGTTCTCCCTGTGGGAACACCCGCCCGCGGTGGGCAAGATCCCGCCTCACCGCAGCGACGCGGGCGCCTACCTGCTGGCCGAGTGCTTCGGCTGCGCCACCGTCACGCTGGTCAAGGACGTCGACGGCCTGTTCGACGGCGACCCCCACACCAACCCCGACGCCCGCCTCATCCCGGAGATCACCGTCGCCGAGCTTCGGGAACGCAACCTGCCCACGCTGCCCTTCGACCGGGTGCTGATCGACCTGCTGGCGGTGGCCCGCCAGGTGACCCGGTTCCAGGTGGTCAACGGGCTCAGGCCCGAGCTGCTGGAGCCGGCGCTGCGGGGCGAGCACGTGGGCACCATCGTCCGTCGGGACTGAGGGCGGACGCGGGAGGGCCCGGCCGCCGGGGCCGGGCCCTTCCCCTGGATTCGTTGCCGACTTACAGGAAGGGAGGATCGACCGGCTCGCGGTCCTCCGACGGGTCGCCGCCCTCGCAGTTGAACACCTCGTCGTCGCCGTCGCCGCCGTCGCAGTAGTCGCTGCCGTCGCCCAGCGGCGGCGTCCCGGGAGGAGCGGTGAACGGGTTGTCGCCGTCGAGCGTGTCGTCACCCGGGCCGCCCAGCAGCGTGTCGCTGCCGAAGTTGCCCCAGAGGGTGTCGTTGCCCTCCTGGCCCAGGACCCGGTCGTTGCCGGGGCCGCCGAAGATGGTGTCGTTGCCGGGACCACCCAGCATGAAGTCGTCGCCGCCGGTGCCGATCAGCTCGTCGTCGCCCTCCTCACCCAGCACGTAGTCGGTGCCGGCGCCTGCGAAGGCCAGGTCGTTGCCGGGGCCCAGGATGATCACGTCGTTGCTGCCGGTGGCCGCGAACGGCGGGCGGTCGATGTCGGCGGTGTTCACCACGTCGTCGCCGTCGCCCCCGTAGACCACGTCGTTGCCGCCCAGGCCGCACACCGCGTCGTCCCCACCGCCGGCGTAGATGATGTCCCGCCCGGGGCTGCCGACGATGACGTCAGGGCCCTCGGTGCCGAAGATCAGCCCCGCGCCCACGATCGTGGCCGGCACCTCCACCCCGGGGCCGACCTCGCAGAGCACCTCTTCCTGCGCCCCGGCGCCGCTCACCAACACGGTGGACAGCAACAG
Organism: Acidimicrobiia bacterium; assembly: GCA_046565765.1. Classification (GTDB taxonomy): domain Bacteria; phylum Actinomycetota; class Acidimicrobiia; order Acidimicrobiales; family AC-14; genus JBFMCT01. Next base: position 127,996 of record JBKHXX010000032.1, read on the forward strand.
GGGTGCGCCCAGCACCACCCTCAGACCTCGCCTCATCGAACGTCTCCTCGCCTCAGACTCCGGAACTGGCCTCACCCTAACCGCAGACGGTCAGGGTGAGGCGGACGCCGCCGGTTCCCGGTCGAGGTCCTCGGCGAAGTGGCACGCCGAGCGCACGGGGCCCACCGCCCGCAACGGCGGGTCGTCCTTGGCGCACACGTCGAGCTCCCGGCGGGGGCACCGGGGATGGAACGAGCAGCCCGACGGCACGGTGAGCATCGAGGGCGGCGCCCCCTCGATGGGCGTGAGCGCCTCCTTGCCCTCGGCGTTGAGCTTGGGCAGCGACGCCAGAAGCCCCCGGGTGTAGGGGTGGCGGGGGCGCCCGTAGACCTCGGTGACGGGCCCGTGCTCGACCACCCGGCCGGCGTAGAGCACGGCCATCTCGCTCGCCAGGCCGGCCACCACCCCGAGGTCGTGGGTGATGAGGACGATGGCGATGCCCTTGTCCCGCCCCACGTCCCGCAGCAGGTCGAGGATTTGCGCCTGGATGGTGACGTCGAGGGCGGTCGTGGGCTCGTCCGCGATCAGCAGGTCGGGGTCGTTGGCCAGGGCCATGGCGATCATGGCCCGCTGGCACATGCCGCCCGAGAACTGGTGGGGGTAGTCGTCGGCCCGGCGGGCGGGCTCGGGGATCCCCACCCGTGCCAGCAGCTCCACCGCCCGCGCCTTGGCCTTCTGGCGGCTCACCTCGGGATGGTGGACCCGGATGGCCTCCGCCACCTGGGACCCGATGCTGAACACCGGGTTCAGCGACGTCACCGGGTCCTGGAAGATCATCGCCATCTTCGAGCCCCGCAGCTTGCGCAACTCCTTGGTGGGGAGGCCCAGCAGCTCCCGCCCCCGGAACTTCACCGAGCCCCTGACGGTGGCGGTGCGGGGCAGGAGCCCGAGCGAGGCCAGCATCGTGACGGTCTTGCCGCAGCCCGACTCCCCCACCACCCCGACCACGCCGCCGTCGGGGACGGTGAGGTCGACACCCCGCACCGCGTGGACGAGCCCCGCCTCGGTGCGGAACGTCACCTCCAGGTTCCGGATCTCGAGCACGGGCCCGGCGCTCATCGTCCCGGAGCCTAAGACAGCGCCGGACGCAACCGCCGTCGCCGACTAGATCGCATATAGATGCATCGCGCACTATGTGGTAAGCGATTAGCCGATTACCGTGGACGTCGACTGGCTGCTGTAATGCCGCACAACGACACTTTGGGGGGTTTCACCGTGCGACGGAAGTACCTGGCACTCGCGCTCGTCCTGACCTTCGTCGCCACCGCGTGCGGCGGCGGCGGCGACGACGACCGCGCCGGGCCGCAGCAAGCGGCCGACGTAGACACCAACGCCACCATCCGGGTCGGCGCCAACGAGGACCAGTGGACGGTCAACGGCACCGGCGCCAAGGCGACGCACTTCATGTACGTCACCAACCAGAACGTGTACGAGCCGCTGATCTACCTGGGCTCCGACTACACGCTGAAGCCGGGCCTGGCCACCAGCTGGCAGCTCCAGCCCGACGGCAAGACGTGGCGGTTCAACCTGCGCCGGGGGGTCACCTGGCACGACGGCACGCCGTTCACCGCCGACGACGTGGTGTGGACGTGGGGCCCCCGCCAGGCCGAGGGCCGCATCCTGCCCACGGTGGCCGACACCCTGCACCCGCAGGGCCAGACCACCCCGAACCCGGACGCGGTCAAGAAGGTCGACGACTTCACCGTCGACTTCACGCCGATCCAGCCCAACCTGCGCCTGCCCGAGCAGATCGTCCACCCCGAAGGCGCCATCGTGAAGAACGGCGCCCACAACGACACACCGCCCTACGCCGGCACCGGGCCGTTCAAGTACGTGAGCTACACCGAGAAGCAGTCCGCCGTCTTCGAGCGCAACGACAACTACTGGGGTGACAAGCCGAAGGTCCGGCGCATCGAGATCCAGTTCCTGCCCGACCCCCAGACCCGCCTCCAGGCCCTGAAGTCGGGGCAGGTCGACTTCGTCTACGACCTGCCCGCCGACACCACCAAGTCCCTGGAAAACGACCCCAACTTCAAGATCGCCCGCTCCGCCCCGGGCCGCAACCACCTGATCTACATCAACCTGAAGCCGGAGCGGATCACCTCCGAGAAGGCCGTCCGGGAGGCCGTCACCTACGCCTTCGACCGCCAGGCCTACGTGAACGTCGTCCTCGAGGGGAACGGCGAGCCGGGCCGGTGGATGGCGCCCCGGTCGGTGCTGGGCTCTGCCGCCGACAGCGTCGCCCCCATCACCCGGGACGTGGGCCGGGCCAACCGGGTCCTCGACCAGGCGGGCTGGGTCCGGGGCTCCGACGGCATCCGGGCCAAGGACGGCCGCCGTCTGACCCTCAAGCTGCTGGGCCAGCAGGAGGTGCCGGAGTCGGCCCTGCTCGTCCTCCAGGCCAACCTGAAGGACGTCGGCATCGACGCCGAGCTGCTGCGCACGCCGGACGTGGCCACCCGCAACGCCCTGTACGCCCGTGGCCAAGGGGACTTCGACCTCGATCTCGAGCCGCCCAACCAGAACGACGGCAACCCCGCCTTCCTCCCCGTCCTGCGGATGTCGCTGCGCACGCCCACCAACGTGCAGTTCGCGCCGGGCGGCCGCTTCGAGGAGGAGGTCGACAAGTCCATCGCAGCCAAGACCCTGCCCGAGGTGCAGCAGGCCTCGGCCAACATGATGCGCATCCTCCTCAACGAGGAGTACGTCGTCAGCGCCCTCGCCGGGGCGTTCCGCATCTACGGCATGGCCAAGCACGTGAGCTTCACCGACCCACACCCGTCGTTCACGAACCAGACCTGGTTCAGCCTGTCGGTCAGCCCCAAGTAGCAGTTCCCTAACCGGAGAGGGCCGGCATGGGTCGGTACATCGCGCGCCGTCTGCTCGTGGCGATACCCACCCTGCTGGCCCTCTCCTTCCTCATCTTCGCCCTCGTCTCCGCCGCCCCGGGCGACCCGGCCGAGGAGGGGGCCCGGCGGCTGTCGGGGCGGGAGCCCACCGACGAGGAGGTGGCCCGCTTCCGGGAGGAGCTGCGGCTGAACGAGCCCTTCCTGGTCCAGTACGGGTCGTGGTTGAAGGGCGCCGTCACCGGCGACCTCGGGACCTCCTTCTCCAGCCGCCGGCCCGTCGCCCAGATCATCGCCGAGCGGATCCCGCCCACCCTCGAGCTGGCCGCCGCCGCCTTCACCCTCATCGTCGTGCTGTCGCTCCCCCTCGGGGTCCTGGCCGCCGTGTTCTACCGGCGATGGCCCGACCACCTCCTGCGCATCGTCGCCCTGGTGTTCGCGTCGATGCCGGGGTTCTTCTTCGCCTACCTGCTCATCATCTGGCTGGCCTCCAACCTGAGGTTGCTCCCCGTGGCCGGGAGGCAGGGCTTCGACAGCCTCATCATGCCGGCCATCGTCCTCGCCATCGGCCCCATGGCCGTCATCTCCCGGCTCCTCCGGTCGAGCCTGCTCGAGGTGTTCGGCGAGGACTACGTGCGCACCGCCCGCAGCAAGGGGGCGGGCGGCGTGACGGTGATGCTCCGCCACGCGCTGCGCAACGCCGCCGTCCCCGTGGTCACCGTGCTCGGGGTCTTCGTGGGGCGGCTGCTCGAGGGGGTGGTGATCACCGAGTTCATCTTCGCCTGGCCCGGGCTGGGCCAGCTGACCTTCGAGGCGGTGCACCAGCGCGACTACCCCATGATCCAGGCGGTGGTGCTGCTCATCGGCACGATGTACGTGGTGGTCAACCTGCTCGTCGACATCTCCTACGGGATGCTCGACCCTCGCATCCGGCTGGAGGCGACCCCTGAGCACGTCTGAGGCCGAGCTCGAGCTGGTCGAGGCCCGGGGGGGCCGGCCGCCGGAGAGCCGCCGGCACCTCCTCCGGCGCCTGGGGCGCGACCGGGCCGCGGTGGCGGGGATGGTCATCATCGCCCTCTTCGTGCTCGGAGCCCTCCTGGCGCCGGTGCTGGCGACGCACGATCCCAACCAGACGGACTTCGTGGGCCGCTTCCTCCCGCCCAGCCGCGACCACCCCTTGGGCACCGACCACGTGGGGCGGGACGTGTTCGCCCGCATCCTCCACGGCGGCCGGCTCTCGCTGGGGATGGCGCTGACCGCCACCGCCGGCATCACCGCGATGGGCATCGTGCTGGGCCTGGCCGCCGCCTTCTCCGGCAGGGTGGTCGAGACGCTCATCATGCGCCTGGTCGACGTGCTGCTGGCCATGCCGACCCTGATCCTGGCCCTGGTGATCGTCGGGCTCCTCGGTCAAGGCCTGCGCAACCTCACGATCACGATCATCCTCGTGCAGTGGCCCCGGTACGCCCGGCTCGTGCGGGGGATGGCGCTCAAGGTGCGCGAGCGGGAGTTCGTGGAGGCGGGACGCGCTGCGGGCGCGAGCCGGAGCCGGCTGATCGCCCGCCACATCCTCCCCAACCTGATCGGGCCGGTGGTGGTGTTCAGCACCATCGACATGGGGGCGACCCTGCTCGCGGTGTCGGGCCTGTCCTTCCTCGGCTTCGGCGTGGCCCCGCCCACGCCGGAGTGGGGGGCCATGCTGTCCGAGGCCCGTTTCCAGATCGACCGGGCGCCCCTGCTCCTGCTGTTCCCGGGCATGGCCATCACCCTCGTCGTGCTCGCCTTCAACCTGGCCGGGGACGGGTTGCGCGACCTGCTCGACCCCCGCACCCGGGCGGTGGTGCCCAACCGCCAGGAGCGGCGACGGGCCCGTCTGGCCGCAGTGAAGGGCGAAGCCGGCCGCGGGACGGAGGCCGCACCGGCTAGACAGACCGCATGACCCGGACGGCGGGGAGGCGAGGATGAGGCGCGGGCGGCGGATGGTGGCGGGGCTGGTGGCGTGGGGGCTGGTGGGCGGTGGGCCGGCGGTGGCGTCGGCCCAGCAGACGCCCGACAAGGGGCCGAGCGAGGAGGAGGTCACCGCGCCGGAACGGGTCCAGCCCCGGATCGTGGGCGGTTCGCCGGCACCGGCGGGCGCCTACCCGTGGCACGTCGCCCTCGACTTCGGCCCGGGCCTGTCGCAGTGCGGGGGCTCGCTGGTCTCCAGCCGTTGGGTCATGACCGCGGCCCACTGCCTCCACGACGTCGGTGCCGGCCAGCTGGTGGTGAAGATCGGCCGGAACGTGCTGTCCGACACCAGCCAGGGCGAGGTCCGCAACGCCGCCCAGATCCTCATCCACCCGTCCTACGACGACCACACCACCCAGTTCGACATCGCCCTCGTGCGCCTCGACACCCCGGCCACCCACCGGTGGGCCCGTCCCGCCCAGCCCGGCGACCCCTACCCGCCGGGCACCGCCCTGCGGGCCATCGGCCACGGCGCGACCTGCGAGCTCGGCTGCGCCGGGTCCGACCAGCTCCTCCAGGTCGACCTCCCCGTGCAGTCCGACGCCACCATGCAGCAGCGGTACGGCTCCGCCTTCGATCCGGCCACCATGCTGGGGGCAGGCCCCCTCCAGGGCGGGCTGGACACGTGCTTCGGCGACAGCGGGGGGCCCCTCTTCGTGCCCGGGCCGCTGCAGGCGCCGGTGCCCGGCATCACCAGCTTCGGGGCCGGATGCGCCCGGCCCGACGCCCCCGGCATCTACGCCGAGGTGGCCGCCCCGGGCCTCCGGTCGTTCGTGACCGCCAACGTGGGGCGCCCGGCCCACGACAACTTCGCCTCCGCCGCCTCGCTCAGCGGGCCGTCCGGCCAGGTCAACGGGACCAACACGGACGCCGTCGGCGAGCCGGGCGAGCCCGCCCACGCCGGCAGCGAGGCCGACACCACCGTCTGGTACGCCTGGACCGCCCCCTCCTCGGCCCCCGTCACCCTCACCGTGCCCACCGCCTCCTTCGACCCGACCCTCGCCGTCTACACGGGCGGCTCGGTGACCTCCCTCAGCCAGGTGGCAGCCAACGACGACGCCAACGCCCTGCTGCCCGCCGTCACCTTCACTCCCCAGGCGGGCGTCACCTACCGCATCGCGGTGGACGGCTACAACGCCCAGTGGGGCACCTTCCAGCTCCGGTGGAGCCAGGCCACGGCCGGCTCGGGCGGGGCGACGGTCGACTTCACCGGCGACGGCAGGGCCGACCCCAGCATCTACCGGCCGTCGACAGGGCAGTGGTTCGTGCACGGGGGCAACCCAGGCCTGGTCACATGGGGCGGGTTGAGCGGCGACATCCCGGTGCCGGCCGACTACACGGGGGACGGGCGGGCCGACGCCGCCATCTACCGGCCGTCGACCGGGCAGTGGTTCGTCCACGGGGGCAACCCCGGACTGGTCACGTGGGGCGGGTTGAGCGAGGACATCCCGGTGCCGGCCGACTACACCGGCGACGGGCGGGCCGACGCCGCCATCTACCGGCCGTCGACGGGGCAGTGGTTCGTCCACGGCGGGAACCCTGCGCTGGTCACGTGGGGGGCGTCGGGCGCGGTGCCCGTCCCCGACGACTACACCGGCGACGGCCGGGCCGACGTTGCCGTGTACGTGCCGTCGACCGGGCAGTGGTTCCTACGGGGGGCCGACCCCGGGCTCGTCACGTGGGGCGGTGGGGGCGCGGACGTGCCCGTCCTGCTCCCCGCCGCCGTCTACGACCGCTTCTTCTGATCAGGCCGCGATCTGGAGGAGGCCGGAGAGGCGGCGCACGAGGGCGTCGAGGTCGAGGGTCTTGTCGAGCAGGCCGACCGTGTGGCGCAGCTCGATCTCGGGGATGTCGGCCTGGTCGGCCGACGTGAGCAGCACGATGGCCGTGCCCGGCGCGGCGTCGTGGATGGCGGCCAGCGCCTGGAGGCCCCCCATGCCGGGCATCATCAGGTCGAGGACGACCAGGTCGGGCTGGTGGAGGGCGGCGGCGGCGATCGCCTCCCGCCCGTCGGACGCCTCCCCGACCACCGTGAAGTGCCCGTCCAGCTCCAGGGCCAGGCGGATGGCGGCCCGGAGCTGCTCGCGGTCGTCCACCAGCAGCGTCCGCACCGCCCGGCCGTCGGCCGGCCCGGCGGCCGGCCCCAGCGGTCCCGTGCCCAGGCCGAGGAAGGTGGCCGAGGGGGTCAGCCAGGCGTCGACGTCGTCGAACGCCGCCGGGCGCCGCCAGTTGTACCCCTGGGCCAGGTCGCAGCCCAGCACGGTGAGCGCCTCCAGCTGCTCCATGGTCTCGACCCCCTCGGCCACGGCCTCGAGGCCCAGGGCGTGGGCCAGGCTGATCACGCTGGTCACGATGGCCGTGTCCTGGTCGTCGCGGCCCAGGCCGGACACGAACGAACGGTCGATCTTCAGCTGGTCGACGGGGAAGCGTCTCAGATAGCTGAGCGACGAGTACCCCGTGCCGAAGTCGTCGATGGCCAGGCGCAGGCCCAGGGCCTTGAGCTCCTCCAACTTGCGGATGGTGGCCTCGGTGTCGTGGACGGTGGCGCTCTCGGTGATCTCCAGGGTGAGCAGGGTGGGGTCGAACCCAGACTCGGCCAGCGCCACCTCCACCTCCTGGAGCAGCCGGGGGTGCTGGAGCTGGCGGGTCGACACGTTCACACTCATGCCGAACGGCGGCCGTTCGGGGTGCGATCGCTGGAGGCGCCGGCCTTCCCGGCATGCCTGGCGAAGCGTCCACGCCCCGATGGGGACGATGAGGCCCGAGTCCTCGGCGACCTCGATGAACTCCGCTGGCGACAGCAGCCCCCGCACCGGGTGGCGCCAGCGCAGCACGGCCTCGAAGCCGACCACGCCGCCGCTCCTGAGGTCGATGAGGGGCTGGTAGTAGGCGTCCATCTCGTCGGACTGCACGGCCCACTGGAGGTCGTTGCGGATCGTCACCCGCTCCACCGCCGCCACCCGCATGGACGGCTCGAACAGCTTGTACTGGCCCTTGCCGCGCGCCTTGGCCACGTACATGGCCGCGTCGGCCCGGCTGAGGAGGTCGCTGGCGTCGACCGCGTCCCCGGTGGCCACCGCCACGCCCACGCTGGTCCGGGCGTTGACCTGCTGGCCCTCCAGCTCGAACGACGGGGCCATGGCGGCCAGCACCCGGTCGGCCACCTTGCGGGCCCGCTCCTCGTCCGCCCCCTCCAGGAGGATGGCGAACTCGTCGCCGCCGAGGCGGGCCACCGTGTCCTGGGGGCGCACGCAGGTGAGCAGGCGGCGGGCCACGTCCTTGAGCAGCTTGTCTCCGGCGGCGTGGCCCAGGGAGTCGTTGATGCCCTTGAAGTCGTCGAGGTCGAGGAAGACCAGGGCCAGCGACTCCTTCGACCGGCTGGACAGCACGTGGGCGATGCGGTCGGCGAACAGGCCCCGGTTGGCCAGCCCGGTGAGGTCGTCGTGGAGGGCGCGCCGGCGCAGCTCGTCCTCCAGGGCCTTGCGCTCGCTGACGTCGCGGCTGTTGAGCACCAGGCCCCGCACGCCGGGATCGTCGAACAGGTCGTTGAGGGCCGTCTCCACGTGGTGCCACGAGCCGTCGGCGTGACCGAGGCGGCACTCGAGCAGGGGCAGGACCCGGCCCGCACCGGCGGCGGCCAGGGCCGCCGCCACCGTGGCCGCGTCCTCGGGATGGGCCCAGTCGGCGAAGGACCGTCCCACCACCTCGTGGGGGCGCAGCCCGAAGACCCGCTGCACCGACGAGCTGCAGTACACGACGATGCCGTCGGGGTCGACGATGGTGATCACGTCGCTCGAGTTCTGGGCCAGGGACCGGAACCGGGCCTCGGTGCCCGCGAGCGCCTCCAGGGCGGCGCCGGCCAGGGTGGCGATGAACTCGGCCAGCCTCACCTCGTCGTCGCTGAACAGGTCACCGAGGTCGTGGTGGACCACGGAGAAGCAGGCCACCGGCCGGTCGCCGCAGTAGATCGGGGCGCACAGCACCGATCGGAGACCCAGCAGCACGACACTGTCGGCCGCTCCCGCGTCCCGCTCCTCGCCCGACACCACCGGGCCGCGCGTCGCCAGGGCCCGCTGCACCAGCGTCCGGCTGACGGGGTCGTCGACCACGTCGCCGACCAGCACGCCCGTCGAGATGTCCTCCGCCCCCACGTCGCCCACCGCGGTGATCTCGCACCGCTCGCCCCGCAGCAGGGTGAGGGCGGCGTCGGTCACCGCGTCGTAGACGGCCCGGGCCGACGGAGCGGAGCCGATCCGGCGCCCGACCTCGAGGAGGGAGTCGAAGCGGTCGGCCAGCGAGATCGACGGGGCGTCGCCGGCGGCCGGCGCGGTCACCCCCTGCGAGGAGGTGAGGGCCCGCAGGTCGGCCTCGGCCTGGGCCCGGCGCTCTCCCGCCCCGGGCCAGCCCATGCTCTCCCCCACCCGGCCCCAGGCCGCTTCGGTCAGGGCGTACTCGTAGGCCGCCCCCTGGCGGTCGGCGATGGCCAGGCTGGCGGTGAACAGCCGCCGGGCCCGCCGCCCCCGTCCCCGCATGGCAGCCACCAGCGCCTGCTCCCGGAGCGCGTGGGGGCGGTTGTTCTGGTAGTCGCGAGCCGTCATGGCCCCCCGCCGGGACACCTCCGCGGCCCGCCGCAGCTGGGCCCGGTGCCGCAGCGAACGGAACGGCGGCAGCTGCTCGGCCCGCACCCGCAGGGCGGTGGCCAGCCACGGGAGGACGGGCGCCACGTATTCCTGGCGCAACCCCGCCTGGCGCATCACCCGGTAGGCCTCGTCGAACATGGCGATGGCGTCGTCGACCGACCCCTCGGCCAGCAGGCGCACGCCCTCGGCCACGCGCACCTCGGTGGCGGTGTGGGCGTCGTCGGTGCCCGCGGCCAGCGCCGCTGCCACCAGCTCGGCGGGGACATCACCCCCCGACGCCCGCGACCACACGCTGAGGGCCACGCCCGCGGCGGTGGTGTCGCCGATCCCGAGGGCCGACGCGTGCAGGGCCTTGGCCAGCGAGACGGCCTTGCCCAGCTCGCCCAGGCGGTAGTAGGCGAAGGCGGTGTGCCAGCGGGCGGTGTTGGCCTCCCAGCGGTCGCCGGTGCGGTCGAGCAGCCGGGCCGCCTCCTCGCAGGAGTCGATGCACTCCTGGTAGCGGGAGGCGCTGTAGAGCACCGCCCCGTAGAAGCCCAGCGACTGGCCCTCGCCCCAGACGTTGCCCAGGCTCCGGCGGATGGCCAGCGAGCGGCGGACGTAGGCGATGCCCCGCCCGTACCAGGGAATCATCGTCGCCACCGGGGCGTGCTCGGAGTAGGCCTGGGCCAGCGCCTCGGTGGCCGGGTAGCGCTCGGCCAGGTTCATCTCCCGCAGGTGGGCCCACCCGCAGGGGATCTTGCCGGCGTGGAACCAGTAGACGTAGGCCAGCCGGCTGTAGATGCGGATGGCCAGGAACTCCTCCTCGGATCCTTCCAGGGAGCGGCGGCCGGTCAGCAGCCGGGGGGCCACCGTGTGGGCGATCTGCACGAACAGCTCCTTGCACAGCAGGAGCAGGAACCCGAAGGTGGTGCGGGGGGCCCGCCGGCCCAGCTGGCGGAGGGCCCCCTCCAGGTGCTGGCGGGCCCGGGGGTGGTTGCCCCGCTTGAAGGCGACGTCGCCTAGCTTGCCCTCGAGCTCGGCACTGCGGCCGCCTCGCTTCACCAGCGCCTTCGCCTCCTCAAGGTAGGTGGCGGCCTCCTCGTACTCCCCCTGGAGGGTGAGGACGTCGCCCAGCCCCTCGGCCACCTGGGCCCGCGTGGCGGCATCGGTCACCCCCGCCCGTTCGGCGATGCGGTAGTGGTCGACGGCCACCTCGAGGGCGTGGCGGCGGCGAGCCGCATCGGCCGCGGCCAGGGCATAGGGCAGGGCCCGGTCGCTGCGCCCGCCGGCGTCGAAGTGGTAGGCCAGCTCGAAACAGCGGTCGCGGTCGGTCGCCTCCAAGCGGTGGGCGGCCCGCAGGTGGAGCGTCGAGCGGGCGGCGTCGTCCAGGCGGTCGAGGAGCGCCTCCCGGAGCTTGTCGTGGCGGAACGAGCAGTGCCCGGACTGCTCGTCGACCCAGAGGATGCGCCGGCGGACGGCGTCCCTGAGCCCGGCCGCCGCGGTTGCCCCGTCCTGGCCGGTCAGCTCCACCGCCAGGCCCAGGTCGAACTCCTTGCCCAGGACCGCCCCCACCGACAGGAGCGAGAGGGCGGAGGGCGAGAGCAGCTCCATCCGCCGCAGCAGGAAGAGGGCGGCCCGGCGAGACGTCTGGGCGCTGGCCAGCAGCGTCGGGTCTACGTGCCAACCGTCGGACGCGTTCACCAGGGCGCCCGACTCCACCAGGCCCCGCAGTACGGCGGCAGCCATGAAGGGGCTGCCCTCGGCCAGCTGGGCGACCACGTCCACGGCCTCGGGCGGCAACGGCCCGGCCATCGACTCGGCCAGGCTGCGCACGTCGGCGTCGTCGAAGGGGCCAAGCTCCACGTGGAGGGCGGCGGGGATGGCCCGCAGCAGGCTGTCGGGCCCCACCTCCTCGCTACGGAAGGCGGCCAGCACGAGCACGTGCCCCACCGACGAGGCGGCGTGGTGGGCCCAGCTGGCCAGCAGGCGGAGGCTCAGCTCGTCGGCCCACTGGCAGTCGTCCAGCAGGACGACCACGGGGTGCCCGGCATCGCCCAGGGCGTCGAGCAGGGCGGTGAGGGCGTTGACGCTGCGGATCTGGCCGTAGGCCTCGGGGCCGACGTCGGCGGGGCCGCCCGGCGCGATCAGGGGCGCTAGGGCAGGGAGGGCGGCGGCGGCCGCGTGACCGGCGTCGCCCAGCCGCACCCGCAGCATCTGTCCCAGCTCGGGGCGCTCGTCGACGGCGGCCACGATGCCGGCCCCGACCCCCTCCAGCACCTGGAACGGGCGCCGGGCGGCCTGGTCGACCCCCTGGCCCCGCAGCACCCAGATGCCGGGCCCGGCCCGGCGCACCAGCTCGTCGAGCAGCCTCGTCTTGCCCCCGCCCGAGTCGGCCTCCACCAGCACGAGCCGGCCGTGGCCCAGGCGGGCCTGCTCGACCAGGTCGGACAGCACCGCCAGCTCGGCGACGCGGCCCACGAACGACGGCTCGGTCAAGGCTTGGCGCCGGTCGGACATCCCCACGACCACCGGCGGGTCGGCCAGCCCGCGGGCCCGCCCGGCAGCCAACAGCTCCAGGTCGGCGAGGGCGGCGGCGGCCGACTGGTAGCGCTCGTCGGGGTCCTTGCGCAGCAGCCGCTGCACCACCCCCTCCACCGCCCGGGGCACGTCGGCCCGCACCGACCCGAGCGGCGGCGGGGGGGCGTTCAGGTGCTGGCGCAGGACCTCGCCCACGTCCCTGCCGTCGAACGGCGGTCGGCCGGCCAGGCACTCGAAGAGCAGCACGCCGAGGGCGTAGAGGTCGGCCCGCTCGTCGACCACGGTGGCGCCCAGGGCCCCGGCTGCCTCCGGCGCCAGGTAGCGGACCGTCCCGACCGGCTCGTCGCGGATGCTGGAGTCCAGCCAGGCGCTGCGGGCGAACCCGAAGTCGATCAGCACCGCCCGCTGGATGGGCTCCTCCTCGCCCACGATCACGTTGGCGGGCTTCACGTCGCGGTGCAGGACGTCGCCGTCGTGGGCGTGCTGGAGGGCCCGCAGCACGTCGACGGCCACCGCGATGGCCGAGTCGACCGACAGCGGGCCGCCCGCCGCCAGCCGGGCCTGGAGCGTGACGCCCGGCACGTAGGGCTGGACCAGGTACAGGACGTCGTCGTCGCGCCCGACCGCCACCAGGGGCGTGAAGTCCGGGCGTTCCAGGCGGCGGAGGATCAGCGCCTCGTGGGCGACGCGCAGGCTCACCGCCGGGGAGACGGCGTCGGCGTCGGCGGTCTTGACGATGACGCGGCCCCCGCCCTCGAGGTCGACGCCCTCGTAGGTGTTCACGCCCCGCCCGCTCTTGAGCAGGCGCTGGCATGCGAATCGCCCAGCGAGGACGAGGTCGTCCGTGGTGCTGGTCAAGCTGGAGCCCCCTTGTCGGCTTCCGTTCCTATCGGCCGCCGGAGCCCCCGGCTGTAGGGCCGGCGCTGAGGCTGGGTAAGCACAAGGCATGCCGAGCCACGCCGACCGAGCCACCGTCCGCCGCCTCCTCGACGACGGCGCCCAGCTGGTCGAGGTCCTGGAGGAGCGGCAGTACCGCCAGGCCCACCTGCCCGGAGCCGTCCACCTGCCCGCCTGGGAGCTCACCGCCGAGCGGGCCGAGCGCGACCTCGACCGGGCCCGGCCCGTCGTCGCCTACTGCTTCGACACCCTCTGAGACCTCAGTTACCGGGCAGCGTGCCTGCTCGAGCTGTTCGGCTTCGACCCCGTCTACGACTACGCCGCCGGCAAGGTCGACTGGATGGGCGCCGGCCTGGCCGTGGAAGGCGAGCGGGGCCCCTACGTGGGCAGCGCCCTGGTGGACGTGCCCACCTGTGACCCCGGCGACGAGGTGGGGACGGTGGCGGCCCGGCTGAGCGAGGGCGAGGCGGGCATGGCGGTGGTCACCGGCGACGGGATCGCGGTGGGATGGGTGGACCGCGAGCGGCTGGCGGGGGCGGCCTCGCCGTCGGTCCCCGTGATCGACGTCATGGAGCCCGTGCCGGAGTCACTGCGGCCCAGCGTCCTCCTGGCCCAGGTCGACACCCGGCTGGCCGGCCGCCTCGTCACCACCCCCGAGGGACGCCTGCTCGGGGCGCTGGACCGCACCAACCCGTTTTGGGGCGGCGAGAGCACGCCGGGGGTGGTCGAGACGCCCCAAAACGGTGGGTCCTAGAAGAAGGCGTCGTAGATCGCCCAGGGCAGGGCCAGGGGCACGTCGCCCGAGCCACCGCCCCACGTGACGAGGGCCGGGTTGCCGTTGCGGATGAACCACTGGCCGGTGCCGGGCCGGTAGATGGCGACGTCGGCGCCGCCGCCGTTGAAGTCCCCGGGCGAGGGGACGTCACCGGGCGAGCCCCACGTCACCAGTCCGGGGCTGACGTTGCGGATGAACCACTGGGCCGTGGTGGTGCGGTAGATGGCCACGTCGGCGGCTCCGTCGCCGTTGTAGTCGGCCGGCACGGGGATGCCGTCGGTCGCCCCCCAGGTGACCAGGGCCGGGTTGCCGTTGCGGATGAACCACTGGCCGGTGGAGGGCCGGTAGATGGCCACCTCGTCGGTGCCGTCGCCGTTGTAGTCGGCCGGGACCGGGACGGCGTCGCTCGCCCCCCACGAGACCAGGGCGGGGTTGCCGTTGCGGATGAACCACTGGCCGGTCGAGGGGCGGTAGATGGCGACGTCGTCGGTGCCGTCGCCGTTGTAGTCGGCCGGGACGGGGATGTCCCCGGGGCTCCCGCCCCAGGTGACCAGGGCGGGGTTGCCGTTGCGGATGAACCACTGGCCGGTCGAGGGGCGGTAGATGGCGACGTCGTCGGTACCGTCGCCGTTGTAGTCGGCGGGCACGGGGATGTCGCCCTGGGCGCCGCCCCAGGTGACCAGGGCGGGGTTGCCGTTACGCACGTACCACTGCCCGGTGGACGGACGGTAGATGGCGACGTCGGAGATGCCGTCGCCGTTGAAGTCGGACGGCACGTCGTCCCCTCCCCCGCCGCCGCCGGCGCAGGCCGTGCCGTCGCTGCGCACCTGGGTGGCGGGGCCCAACCAGGGCGGCGCGATGGTGTCCCAGCTGGTGTGGCCCAGGACCTGCGGGTAGGTGACCAGGGTGCTGCCGTGGCACGCCTTCAGCGGCCCCGGGTCCACGGGCACGAGGTTGAGGAACTTGGCGTAGTGCAGGTGCTCCGACCCGCACGGGTCGACCCTCCCGGTCGTGCCCATGGTGCCCAGCTGGGTGTTCTGGTCCACCCATTGGCCGTTGGCCACGAGGACGGTGTGGAGATGGCCGTAGAGGGAGAGGACGCCTCCGCCGTGGTCGATCTGGAGGGTGTTGCCCGGCGCCGACGGGCCGCAGCCGCTCCCGGTCTCGTTGATCCGCACCTGGCCCGCACCGGCCGCGTAGATGGGGTCGCCCGGGGTGCTCTCGGGGTCGATGAAGTCGATGGCCCACTCGCCGTGGTAGGGGCCCGCGCAGTTGGTGCGGACGCAACCGACGTAGGCCGGGTTGCGCAGGGGCAGCCACTCCGGGGGGCCGTACTGGCCCGGGCCCGCCTTGATCGAGGGCTCGGGGGGAGCGGGGGCGGGCTCGGCCGCCGAGAACGGCGCCTGGACCGTGACGGGCTCGTCCGGCGCCGGGCCGGTCTGGGCCGCGGCGGGCCCGAGCGGGGCCACCGTGGCCATCAACGACGCCAGGGCGGCCCCGGCGAGAACAGCGCGTCTGCGGAACATGGCCGGGCAGTCTTACCAGTTCGCGCCTGAACCGCTACTGAAAGGCCCGACCTCTCCCAAGACGGAGAAGAAGAAAATGTTACTTGAAATGATGTAATGGTAAGGCTATGGTCGTGCCGGTGGAGCGGATGACCGTGGACGAGCTGGCCCGCCGGGCGGGGACCACCACCCGCAACGTCCGCAACTACCAGACCCAGGGCCTGCTGCCGCCTCCGGAGCTGGTGGGGCGCACCGGGTTCTACGACGAGGGCCACCTCGGCCGCCTGCGCCTCATCGCCCAGCTCCAGCAGCAGGGCTTCTCGCTGGCCGGCATCGCCGAGCTGCTCAAAGCCTGGGAGCAGGGCAAGAGCCTGGGCGACCTGCTCGGCTTCGAGCAGGCCCTCACCGCACCCTGGACCGACGAGCAGCCCGAGTTCATGACGCTGGCCGAGCTGGCCGAGATGTTCCCTCAGGCGGCCGACGACCCTGCCCTGGCCATCCGGGCCATGGACCTCGGCCTGATCGTCCCCCACGAGGACGGCTTCCTCATCCCCAGCCCGAGCCTGCTCCGGGCCGGCGCCGAGCTGGCCGCCGTCGGGGTGCCCCTGGCCGACACCCAGGACGCCCTGGCCGCCCTCAAGGACGACATGGCCCGCATCGCCGCCCGCTTCGTCGGCATGTTCGAGCGCTACGTGTGGAAGCCCTACGTGGAGGCGGGCATGCCCCCCGAGCGCCTCCCCGAGGTCACCGACGCCCTCCGCCGCATGCGGCCGCTGGCCGCCACCTCCGTCCAGGCCACCCTCGCCCAGGCCATGCAGCGGGCGTCGGCGGCATCCACCGCAGCGAGCGCCGTCGGCGCCGCCGCCGACCGTCCCCCCGCCCAGGTCCTGCCGATCAAAGAGGTGAGCTGATGTACCAGTACGAGCCCCACTACAGCGAGTGGTTCTACGTCTTCGCGCCGCTCCAGGTGTACCTGATCGTCGTGGCCGTGCTCGTCTGCTACGGCGACCACGGGGACGAGACCAACCCGCTCAAGATGTTCTTCAAGCGCATCTCCAACTGCCTGGAGCGGTGGACCGGCTACCCCGGATGGTCGATGGCAGGGGCGCTGACCGGGCTGGCCATGCTGGCCTCGGCCGCCATCGGCGTCTACTGGGACGTCGCCTTCCACGTGGACTACGGGCGTGACCAGGAGGTCTTCACCCCGTCCCACACGATGATCCTGATCGGCCTGGGCGGGCTCGTCTTCGCCGCCGTCATCGCCACCCTGTTCGCAACCCTCGACGATGCCCCGGTGGGCCTCCAGGTCGGCCCCATCCGGGTCCCGTACACCGCCCTCACCCTGGCCGCCTTCGGGGTCGGGGGCACCCTCGCCTTCCCCTTCGACGTGATGTGGCACGAGGCCTACGGCGTGGACGTGACGCTGTGGAGCCCCTCCCACCTCCAGCTGGTCTTCGGCGGGTCCATGGCCACCATCGTGCTGTGGCTGATGACCCGGGAGGGTCGCCCCCAGTCCCCCACTCTGCTGGGACGGGGCATCCTGGCCACCATCCTGGGCGCCACCCTCACCGGGCTGTCGGTCGTCCAGGGCGAGTTCGACTTCGGCGTCCCCCAGTTCCAGGTGCTCTACCTGCCCATCCTCATCGCCATCGCCGCCGGCATGGGGCTGGTGCTGGCCCGTCTGGCGATGGGGCCGTGGGGTGCGGTCAAGGCGGTCGTCGCCTACCTGATCATCCGGTGGTCCATCGCCTTGCTCATCTCCGGACCGCTGAACGAGACCTTCCCCAACTTCCCCCTGTACATCGTCGCCGCCCTCGCTGTGGAAGGCGTCGCCTTCCTGGTCGGCACCCACCACCGCCTGCGGTTCTCGCTGGCGGCCGGCGCGGCGGCGGGCACGGTCGGAGTCGCCGCCGACCTGGCCTGGCTCAACCTGCTGGCCGACGTGCCCGCCACCGCCGCCTCCCTGCCCAAGGCCGCCCTGCTCGCCCCCATCGCCGCCATGTGCGCCGCCCTGCTCGGCGGTGCCCTGGCCCGGCCGGTGGGCGACGGCGGCCGCCGGGTCCCCGGCGTGGCCGCCCTGGCCGGCGGGTTGGTGCTGCTGGCCGTGCTCGCCTACCCCCTCCCCCGCAACGTGGGCGACGTCGAGGCCGACATCCGCCTGCGCCCGGCGGCTGCCGGCGCCGACGGGGTGGAGCAGGCGTTCGTCGAGGTCCAGCTCACCCCGGCCGACGCGGCCGACTCCGCCACCGCCTTCGGAGTCGTCGCCTGGCAGGGCGGCGGGCGCATCTCGTCGGCGCTGAAGGAGACCGGTCCCGGCCTGTTCGTGACCGAGAAGCCGCTGCCCGTCTCGGGCCGGTGGAAGACCATGGTCGGCCTCCAGCGCCACGACGAGGTCATGGCCGCTCCCGTCTACTTCCCGGCCGATCCCGAGATCGACTTCGAGGCGATCCCCGCCCTGCCCGAGCGCCACGAGGCCTTCGCCCGCAACACCACCTACCTGCTGCCCGAGGTGAAGGCCGGCGGCGGTTCCTTCGCCGCCAACGCCGCCTACACCGGCGTGTCGGTCGTCATCCTCGCCTGGATCGGCCTCTACGCCCTGTGCGCGGTGCGGCTCACTCCCGGTGAGGACGAGCTGGACGGCGCCGAGTACCGCCCCCTCCAGCCGCAGCACAGCGGCACGGGCAACGGCAACGGCAACGGCAACGGGTCGAGCCCCTGGCTCCCGCCCGCCGACGGCCAGACCCGTCCCCCCGTGAGCGCCGGCTGGGGCTCGAGCTGGGGGGACAGCCGACCGTCGTCCTGACCGGTCCAGCTTCTATCCTGCTGCCGTGACGGTCGACCCGAAGGACGCGCAGGCGGCGGTACGAGAGATGTCGGCCCGGGTCGGCGACCTGGTGCGATCGGTTCGCCGGCCCGACGCCTCCTGCCTGGGAAGCTGGTCGGTGGTGGAGCTGGCCTGCCACCTCTCCCACGCCATGGACGCGGTGTCGGCCACCGCCCACGGTGCGGGCGGCTTCCTCCAGGACCTCTCGGGCCTGGCCGGCCTGACCAGCACCATGGTGGCCAGCGAGGTCGAGCGCGACCCGGTCCGCCTCGCCGACCGCATCGAGGCGAGCGTGGAGGCGGCCATGGACTGGATGGGCCCGGCCGCCGACCAGGGCCTGCAGACGTGGTTCGTGGCCGGGGTCAAGGTGCCGGTTACCCACCTCACCTGCCACATCCTCAACGAGCTGACCATCCACGGCTACGACATCGCCAAGGCGGAGGGAGTGGCCTGGCCCATCCCCCGCCATGTCGCCCGGCTGGTGCTGCAGGGATTCGTTCTCCCCGTCGTGGGCTACATCGGTCCCGAGCTGGTGAACGTGGACAACGCCAAGGGCGTGCGCACCACCTACCACGTCCACCTCCGGGGCGGCGGGGACTCCACGTGGCGGTTCGAGGACGGCAACGTCACCGTCACCCAGGGCCCGCCCTCGGGCCGCGTCGACTGCCACATCTCGGCCGACCCCGAGGCGTTCCTGCTGGTGACGTGGGGCCGGATCAGCCAGTGGAACGCCATCGCCAGGGGCAAGCTGTTCGCCTACGGGCGCAAGCCGTGGATGGGGCTCAAGCTCCGCGGCATGGTCAAGAACCCCTGATGGACGCCGAGCGTCTGGACCACGCCGCCGGCGAACCTCCGGCCGAGCTGGCCGAGCACTTCCAGGGCTCCGCCCGCATCCAGTCCCTGCCCAACCCGTTCGACGGCGGCCCCGCCCTGTTCGCCGTCCACTTCGACGCCGGCGGGCGCACCCGCCCCCACGTCCACCCCGAGGGCCAGTTCCTGGTCTTCGTGGCCGGCCGGGGCATGGTGGGCACCCGGGACGGCCGGCGGGTCGTGGAGGCGGGTGAGGTGGTCGCCCTCGGCCCCGGCGAGTGGCACTGGCACGGGGCCTCCCCCGACAGCCCGGCGACCCACGTGACGGTCCAGCGACCGGGCCCCGACTCCATCGACTGGGACGTCGACCAGGGCGACTGGGAGGACGGCTACTAACCGACTTGTTTTGGGGCGCCGCAACCACGCAGGACGTGGGTGGGACGCCCCGAAACGGAGAAATTCGAGCGGCCGCCGGCACGCCCGCCGGTACGGTCGTCCACCGGCATGGGAGTGCTCTGGCGTCTGCGGCCGTACCTTCGGCCCCACGCCCGGCGGATCACCCTCACGGTGGCGGCGTCGGCGGTGGGGATGGTGGCGGCCGTCGCCGTGCCCCTCCAGATCAAGAAGGTGGTGGACGGCCCCCTGGCCGACGGCGACGCCGGCGCGGTGCTGCCGCTGTGCCTGCTGGTGCTGGTCCTGGGCCTGACCGACACCCTGCTGGCCATGTCCCGCCGGCTGATGCTGGCCCGGCTGGCGGCCGACTTCGAGCGCCGCCTCCGCGACGACCTCTACCGCCACCTGCTCCGCCTCCCGGTGGCCTTCCACGACGAGTGGCAGTCGGGCCAGCTCCTGTCACGGGCCATGACCGACGCCCAGACGATCCGCCGGTTCGTCGCCTTCTGGCTGATCGTCCTCGTGCTCAACGGGATCGCCTTCGCGGCCATCGTCGTCCAGCTTCTTCGCCTGAACGTCGCCCTCGCCGCCCTCACCCTCGCCGCCCTGCTGCCCATCGCCTGGCTGTGCCTGCACTTCGACCGCCGCTACAAGGTCGTCTCCCGCCGGGTCCAGGACCGTCAGGGCGACCTGGCCACGGTCGTCGAGGAGGCGGCCGCCGGCGTCCGGGTGATCAAGGCCTTCGGCCGCAGCGGCCTGCTGTCCTCCCGCTACCTGGCCTCGGCCGAGCGGCTGCGGGAGGCGGCGCTGGAGAGCGTCGAGGTGCGCACCCGGTTCTGGCCGGTCATCGACCAGCTGCCCAACCTGGCGCTGGCCGCGGTGCTGCTGGCGGGGGGCCTGGCCGTGGGCAACGGCGCCTTGTCGCTGGGCGGGCTGGTGGCGTTCACGTCGCTCGTGCTCATGCTGGTCTGGCCCATCGAGTCGCTGGGGTGGATCCTCGCCACCGGCCAGGAGGCGGCCACCGCCGCCCGGCGCATCTACGAGGTGCTCGACACCGAGCCGGAGGTGGCCGACCGCCCGGGGGCGGCCGACCTGCCCGCGGCCCGGGGCGCGGTCTCGTTCCGGGGGGTGGCCTTCTCCTACCCCCACGCCCCCGGCTGGGCCCTCCTGGACGTCGACCTCGACGTCGCCCCGGGCGAGACGGTGGCGTTGGTGGGGGCGACGGGATCGGGCAAGTCGACCCTGCTGGCCCTGGTGCCCCGCCTCTACGACGTGGCCGCCGGCGCCGTCCTCCTCGACGGCCACGACGTGCGCACCCTCGGCTTGGCCAGCCTCCGCCGCCACGTGACCATCGCCTTCGACGAGCCGCTGCTGTTCTCGGCCAGCGTGCGCGAGAACCTCCGCTTCGGCGACCCCGACGCCACCGACGACGAGCTGGAGGACGCCCTGGCGGTGGCCCAGGCCCGGTTCGTCTTCGACCTGCCCTGGGGCCTCGACACCCGGGTGGGCGAACAGGGCCTGAGCCTGTCGGGAGGCCAGCGCCAGCGGCTGGCCCTGGCCCGGGCCATCGTGGCCAAGCCGCAGGTCCTGGTGCTCGACGACCCCCTTTCCGCCCTCGACGTCCACACCGAGGCGGCGGTGGAGCGGGCCCTGGCCACCGCCCTGGCCGGCACCACCACCCTGGTGGCCGTCCACCGACCCTCGACGCTGGCCCTGGCCGACCGCGTGGCCCTGCTGGTCGACGGCCGCCTCGACGCCGTCGGCACCCACCCCGAGCTGACCGCCACCAACCCCACCTACCGGTCCGTGCTCGGCCTCGACCGGGTCTCGGCCCGATGAGCACCGACTGGCGCGGCGTCGCGGCCGAGAGCCTGGAAGACGTCCGGGGCGGCCTGGCCGGGTTCCTGCGGGCCCGCAGCCGCCGGCTGCTGGGGTCGCTGCTCCGACCCCACCGCCGGGCCCTGGCCGGCCTGGCCGTCGTCATCGTGGTGGAGAACCTGGCCGCCATGGCCGGCCCCTACCTGGTCAAGGTGGGCATCGACCGGGGCGTGCCGCGGGTGGCCGGCGGCGACGCGGGGCCGCTGGTCCTCGCCGTGGCCGCCTTCGCGGCCGCCGCCCTGCTCAACGGGGCCATGACGACGGTGCGGCTGCGGGGCACCGGCCGGGTCGGCCAGTCCGTGCTGATCGACCTGCGCACCCGGGTGTTCGACCACTTCCAGGACCTGAGCGTGTCGTTCCACGAGCGCTACACGTCGGGCCGGGTCGTCTCCCGGCTGACGTCCGACGTCGAGGCCATCGCCGAGCTGCTGGACGAGGGGTTGGGCCAACTGGTCTTCGCCACCCTCACGGTGGTGAGCACCGGCGTCGCCCTCCTCGTGCTCGACGTGCCCCTGGCCCTCGTCGCCCTCGGCTCGTTCCCCTTCCTGTTCGCCCTCACCGGCTGGTTCCGGTGGGCCTCGGCCAAGGCGTACCGGGCGAGCCGGGCGGCCGTGGCCCTCGTCATCGTGCAGTTCACCGAGTCGCTGGCCGGGATCCGGGCGGTGCAGGCCTTCCGCCGCGAGCCCCGCAGCCAGGAGCTGTTCGAGGACCTCGACGCCGCCTACGCCGCCACCAACCTCAGATCGGGCCGTCTGGGCGGCATCTTCGGTCCCGGCACCCGGGCCATCGGGGCGGTGACCACCGCCGCCACCCTGTTCGTGGGTGCCCACCGGGTGCTGGACGGGGCCATGACGGTCGGCGTGCTGGCCGCCTTCATGCTCTACGTGCGGCGCTTCTTCGAGCCCATGCAAGACCTGAGCCAGTTCTTCAACTCCTTCCAGTCGGCAGCTGCCGCCCTGGAGAAGCTGTCGGGGGTGCTCGAGGAGGAGCCGGCCGTGCCCGAGCCCTCCGACCCCCGGCCCCTGCCGGTCGGGGAGGGAGGGGGCGAGGTGCGCTTCGACCACGTCTCCTTCGGCTACCGGCCCGACCGCCTCGTCCTCGACGGCCTCGACCTCACCCTGGCCGCGGGCCAGACCGTCGCCCTCGTGGGCGAGACGGGCGCCGGCAAGTCCACCATCGCCCGGCTGGTGGCCCGGCTGTACGAGCCGGTGTCGGGCGCGGTGCTGCTCGACGGGGTGGACCTCCGCCACCTGGCCACCGCCGACCTGCGCCGGGCGGTCGTGCTGGTGACCCAGGAGGGGTTCCTGTTCACCGGGACGATCGCCGAGAACATCGCCTTCGGCCGCCCGGGGGCCACCCGGTCCGACATCGTGGCCGCCGCCCAGGCGGTGGGCGCCGGCGACTTCATCGCCTCCCTGCCCGACGGCCTCGACACGCCGGTGGGCACCCGGGGCGGCCGCCTGTCGGCGGGCCAGCGCCAGCTCGTCTCCTTCGCCCGGGCCTTCCTGGCCGACCCCCGCGTCCTCGTCCTCGACGAGGCCACGTCCTCCCTCGACGCCGCCCACGAGCGCATCGCCCAGCGGGCGCTGCAGACGCTGCTGGCCGGCCGCACCGCGGTGGTCATCGCCCACCGCCTGGCCACCGTGGCCATCGCCGACCGCATCCTGGTGATCGACGGGGGTCGGGTGGTGGAGGACGGCCCGCCGTCGGCGCTGGCCACGGCCGGCGGCCGCTACTCCGGCCTGGAGGACGCCTGGCGGGCCGGCTTCTCGCCCTGAGCCATCTCCTCGTACCACCTGGGCCGGTGGCGGCGGGCCCACGCCCTCGTCACCCAGCCGTAGCGCATGGCCCGGCGGGCGTCGGGGTCCTTCACCGCCATCCGGACGTGGCCGGCGACGACGACCGCGGTCACCACCGCCAGCCAGTCGTGGGTGAAGGTGGCCCCTGTCCGCCAGTCGACGGGGAAGAAGCGGTACCAGTGCATCACCGCCCCGGTCAGCCACAGCGCCGCGATCGCCCCGACCGTGAAGGCGGCATTGACCTTCTGGCCGGGGTGGAACTTGCCCAGGCGCACCGCCGGGTCGCGGCCCAGGGAGCGGGCCCACCGGCGGTCGTCGGCGTCGAAGCGGGCGAGGCGGCCGGCGTCGGCCGCCAACCCGTGCCGCCAGGGCCCGTAGCGGGCCACGAAAAGGGGCAGCGGCAGCACGAGCCCGGCGACCACGTGGGTCCACCGCACGACGTGGCGGTTGCCGACCAACGTGGCCAGCGGGCCCAGGTACAGGACCGCCCCGGTGGCCATCAGCAGCCCGAACAGCGCCGCGTTCACCCGGTGCAGCACCCGCTCGGCCCGGTCGAACCGCTCCAGCCGGACCCGCTCGGGCACCTCAACCGGGACGGTCGACACGGTCCTTCGCCCCCGGCAGCCAGCCGTCGATGTCGTAGCCCCGCGCGGCCCAGTAGCCCGGGCCGGGGTCGGCGTCGGTCACCTCGATGCGATCGAGCCACTTGATCGACTTGTAGCCGAACATGGGGGCGCAGTAGAGCCGCACCGGCCCGCCGTGGTCGTGGATGACGGGGCCGCCCTCCATCTCGTAGGCCACGATCACGTCGTCCCTGCGGGCCTGGGCCAGGCTCAACGTCTCGGTGTAGAGGCCGTCGAACGACCGGAAGAGCACGCCCCGGGCCGACTCGGCCACGCCCGCCCGCTCCAGCACCTCGGCCAGCCGCACGCCCTTCCACCTCACGTCGTGCACCCGCCAGCCGGTCACGCACACGAAGTCCTCGGTGAGCCGGGTGGCGGGGAGGGCCCGCAGGTCGGCCAGCGTGAGGGTGACGGGCGTGGCCACCGACCCGCCCACGCTCAACCGGTAGTCGGCCTCGCTCTTCGGGGGCACCGGGCCCGTCACCGAGTAGAACCGGAACCGGCCCACGGGGAACAGCGAGAGCAGGCCCGTCCCGTCACGCAGCGACAGCGGCGCCACCACCCGCTCCATCAGGCTGGCCGCCCGGGAGCCGAACAGCACTCCCCCGACGCCGGCGGCGAGCATCCCGAGCACCACCCGGCGCCCGACGGGCGTCCCCTCGTTCGATCCCACGTGGAGAGTACGGAGCCGGGGCCCGACCGTTACGGGCGGGCCTACTCGCAGGCCAGGCCGTTGCCGTCGGGGTCGAGATCGGCCCGGTACAGGCCGTCGCCGGCCCGCAGCGGCGCCGCCCCTGCCATCCGCACGACCCCGCAGACCTGGGCGATCACCTCGGCGGGCAGGACGTCGGCTCGCGGCGCCTCGGGGGCCGGGGCCGGCTCGGGCCCCGGCTGGGATGCGGCCGGCGCCCCTGCCGGTGCAGCGGTGGTGTCGCCGGTAGCGGGGCCGCCGCTGCCCGGGCCCGGCGCGGGAGGGGTCTCGCCGGCTGGTCCGGCCGGTTCGCTCCCGCTCGCCGGCGCAGCCGGGTCGCCCCCGGGCACGCCACCGGGGCCGGGCCCGGCCGTTGTGGAGCCGGGGCCTGTCCCCGCAGGCCCCCCCGCCCCTGCCTCAGCCCTCGGGGTGCCGCCCGCGGCACCGGCCGTGGCTGCGCCCGTCGCGCCCTCGACCGGCTGGCACACGTTCAAGCCGGCGATGGCGCGGCACGTCGTGGTGACCGAGCCTCCGGCCCGAGCGCTCCCCGTCGCCGCCGTGCGGCGCCCGTCCCCGCCCTCGTCACCACCCCCCAGCACCACCAGCAGACCGGCCACGACGGCCACGGCGACGCCGGCGACCACGGCACGCCGGGCTCGCGGACCGGAGACGAGCGGCGGTTCCTGTGGGTCGGCGTCGTCGGCCACGGGGAGCAGAGCGTACCGGCCGGCAGGGCCGGCCACCGTACGCTGCCGGCCATGGACATCGAGCAGTTCTACGACGCCGACTCCCGCCGCCGGACCTCCGAAGAGCTGCAGTTCGGCCAGGACTGGCACGACGCTCACGGTCGCCGCTACGAGCTCAACTGGGTGGAGGACACCGGCGAGCTCTACGTCATGCAGGGCGAGTTGCCCCCCGTCTGGTACGACCCCTTCGGCGACTTCGTGGTCATGCCCGCCGACCCCGAGGACCTGGGTGTGCGCGTGCTCAAGCACGTCCACGGCCGGGAGAACGTCATCCGCCTGCTCGAGGGCTGGGAGGAGGCGATGGAGGGCGCGGACGGGATCGCCTGGCTGATCGCCCGGCTGCGCCGGCACTGACGGCGGCGCGCATCCTGCGATCCGCCCCTGGGTAGATGCGACTCGTGGTGCGGACCGTCCTCGTCACCGGGGCCAACACCGGCGTCGGGCTGGAGACCGTCCTGCACCTGGCCGGGCTGGGCTTCCGGGTGGTCGGGACGGCCCGCTCCGAGGAGAAGGCGGCATCGATCGTCGCCGCCGCCGCCGACGCCGGGGTTCCGGTGGAGGCGGAGGTCCTCGAGCTGACCGACGACGACGCCTGCGAGCGCCTGGTCCGCGCCCTCGACCCGTGGGGGATCGTCAACAACGCCGGGTACATGAACCCCGGCCAGGTCGTCGACGTCCGCCCCGACGAGGCCCTGCGCCAGCTGCACGCCATGGTCGTCGCCCCCATGCACTTGGCCGCCCTGGCCGTTCCCGGCATGCGGCGGCGGGGCGAGGGTCGCATCGTCAACGTCGCCTCCGCCCTGTCTCACTCCACCGCCGCCATGATCGGGTGGTACCAGGCGGCCAAGCACGCCCTCGCGGGCGTGACCGACGCCCTGCGGCGGGAGGTGGCGGGCGACGGCATCGAGGTGGTGCTCATCGAGCCGGGCGGGATCAAGACCTCCCTGTGGCCCAAGGCCAGGGCCGACCTCGTCCGCCGGCGCGAGCACACCGCCGACCCCACCGCCTACGACCGGTCGATCGCGGTGCTCGACAAGACCCTTCCGTTCATGGCCGACCCCCGCACCACGGCCGAGGTCATCGGCGACGCCCTCACCGCCGGCCAGCCGAAGGCCGTCTACCGGGTGGGGGTCGACGCTCCCGTCCTGCTGTTCCTCGACACCGTCCTGCCCGACCGGCTCAGGGACCGCCTGGCCCGCACCGCCCTGGGGAACTGAGCGCCACATGGCGACCAACCGCGCCGTCATCCCCGTCCCGGTGGAGACCGTCTTCGCCGTGCTGTCCGACGCCCGCACCTACGACGAGTTCGTCGTGGGCACCAAGCGCATCCGCCGCTTCGAGCCGACCTGGCCCGACAAGGGCAGCGAGTTCCATCACACCCTGGGCGTCGGGCCGTTCATCCTCCGCGACCTCACCCGGGTGGAGGAGGTCGACGAGCCTCTCCGCCTGGTGCTGCGGGCCCAGATGCGCCCGCTGGCCGTCAACCGCGTCGCCTTCACGCTCCGCTCCGTGGACGGGGGGACGGAGGTCGCGGTGGAGGAGTACGCCATCGAAGGACCGGCGGCGGTCCTCTGGAACCCCGCCTTCGAGGCCCTCATGTGGGCCCGCAACCAGGAGATGCTGCGGCGCCTGACGCGAGTGGCGGAGCGGCGGCTCGCCCAGCAGGCCAAGGCCACCGCCGCCCCGTGACCGACGCCGGCGTCGTGGTCGTCGGAGGGGGCCTGGCCGGCCTGGCCTGCGCCTTCGAGCTGGCCGAGCGGGACGCGCACGTGCTCCTGTTCGAGGCGGGCGCCGTCGTCGGGGGCCGCACCGCGTCGTGGCTGGAGGACGGCATGCCCGTCGAGTCCGGCCTCCACCGGTTCCTGGGCTTCTTCTCGGCCCTGCCCGACCTGCTCCAGCGGGCGGGCGTGGACCTCGACGAGATGGTCTGCTGGGAGGACGAGTTCGAGGTGCGGGTGCCCGACGGCGGCGCCCGCGGCATCCTCGGCATGTCGCCCGTGCACAAGACGCTGCGCACCATCGGCAACCTGGTCGCCAACAACGCCCTGCTCAGCCCCCTCGACAAGCTGTCGCTCAGCTGGTTCATGGCGGCGGGCATGAAGGACTACCTGCGCCGCCCCGACGACCTCGACGGCCACTCCGTCGCCGAGTACGCCAAGAGCCACGGCGTGACCGACCGGGCCCTGCACAACATCCTCATCCCCCTGACCGCCGGCCTGTTCTTCCTGCCTCCGGAGCGGTTCTCGGCCGGCATCTTCTTCGGGCTCCTGGCGCCCGGTGTCCCCCGCCTCCACCAGATGCGGCTCGGCGCCTACATGGGCGGGATGACCGAGGTGCAGTGCCAGCCCATCGCCCAGGCGGCGGTGGCCAAGGGGGCCGACGTGCGCACCAGCGCCGAGGTCGACGGGCTCGTCGTGCGGGACGGGACAGTGGCGGGCGTGAGCGTGGACGGTGTCGCCGTCGAGGCCGGTCACGTGGTCCTGGCCACCAACATCAAGGCCGCTCAGGACCTGCTCCGCCCCCACTTCGCCGACTACCCGTGGTTTCAGCCGTTCCTCGCCATGCCCACCACGCCCTCGGTGACGGTCCAGCTCGACCTCGACGGTCCGTGCATGGACGTCGACCGCACGGTCTTCGGTCCGGGCACCGCCCTCGCCTGCTTCGCCGAGCAGTCCCGCACCACCTTCCGCCAGTCCCCCGGCCGGCTCTCGGTCATCCTCACCCCGCCCGAGCCGTACCTCGACATGCCCCCCGACGACGTCCTCGACGTGGTCGTGCGGGACGGGGCCCGCCTCGGCCTCGACCTCGAGGGCCACGTGACCCGGTTCCGGGTGATCTCCCATCCCCACGACTTCCACTCGCTGGAGCCCGGGCACCTGGCCGACCGGCCGGAACAGGACACGCCCGTGCCCGGCCTTAGCCTGGCCGGGGACTACACCAAGCAGAAGTACATGGCGAGCATGGAGGGGGCGGTCGTGTCCGGCCAGCGAGCCGCCGACGCAGCCCTGGCCGAGCTGGGCCGCACGCGGTCATGAGCTCGACCACGTCCACCGCCGGCTTGCAGCACCCCC
Source organism: Acidimicrobiia bacterium (assembly GCA_046565765.1). GTDB lineage: Bacteria > Actinomycetota > Acidimicrobiia > Acidimicrobiales > AC-14 > JBFMCT01. The sequence continues at coordinate 156,057 of JBKHXX010000032.1, forward strand.
CTGCCGGCAGCGCGCCGGCCTCGGTCGTCGCCCTGCTCCGGAGGGTCGAGGAGAACCCCGTCATCGACGGCCCGGCCCGGGCCCTCGCCGCCCTGGCCCGCACGGTGGCGCCCACGGCGGGCGTCTCCGACGCCCTCCGTGGCACGTGGCTGGGCCATGCCCTCCACCCGCTGCTCACCGACTTCCCGCTGGGGGCGTGGATGAGCGCCTCCCTGCTCGACCTCGTGGGCGGCCCCGAGGCCCGAGGTCCCGCCCGCCGGCTGGTGGGCTTCGGCCTGCTGGCGGCGGTGCCCACGGTGGCCTCGGGCCTGGCCGAGTGGCAGGACACCGGGGGGCGCAGCCGCCGGGTCGGCGTGGTCCACGCCGCCGTCAACGCCACCGCCACCACGCTGTACCTGTCCTCCTGGCTGGCCCGCCGCCGCAGCAGCCACCGGGTCGCCGTCGGCCTGGGCGTCGCCGGCGGGCTGGTCGCCACCCTCGGCGGCTACTTCGGCGGCCACCTCACCCTCGTCCGCAAGATCGGCACCACCGACGCGGCCTTCGGCACGGAGGTTTCCGGCGTGGCTCCCACGCCGCCGAAGGACCGTTAGCTACCGTCCGGCCCGTGCGCCCGGGCCCGCTCCGCTCGCCGCCCTTCCGGCGGTTGTTCGCGGCGCAGACCATCTCCCGGTGGGGCGACACCTTCAACGCGGTGGCGCTGGTCATCGCCGTGTTCCGCCTCACCGGTTCGGGCGTGCAGGTGGCCGCCACGGTCGCCTTCGAGATCGTGCCGGTGCTGCTGCTGGGCTTCGTGGCGGGGGCGGTGGTCGACCGCCGTCCCCGCAAACGGGTGATGGTCGCCGCCGACGTGGGAAGGGCGGCGGTGGCGCTGGCCCTGGCCGTCGGGGGGGAGCACGTAGCCCTGCTCTACGCCGGTGCCTTCGCCCTCTCCGCCGGCTCGGTCTTCTTCAACCCGGCCGCGGCCAGCCTGCTCCCGGGGGTGGTCGAGCGCGACGAGCTCGTCGCCGCCAACTCGGCCCTGTGGTCGGCGGCCGTGCTGTCCCAGATCGCCCTGGCCCCTCTCGCCGGAGCCATCGTCGCCTTTGCCGGACCGGGACCGGCCTTCGCCGTCAACGCGGCCTCCTTCCTCCTCTCCGCCGCCCTGCTGCGGGGGCTGCCCGAGGGCGCGCCGGCCCCCGCCGCTCCCATCGGCACGCCCACCAGGCGGCTGGCCGACGTGGCCGAGGGGCTGCGCATCGTCCGATCCAGCCGCTTCCTGGGCACCCTCGCCGCCGTGCAGGCCCTGGCCGCGCTGTCGGCCGGCGCCACGTCGGCCCTGCTGGTGGTGCTGGCCGACCGCCATCTGGACGCCGGTCCCGGACGCTTCGGCATGCTCATCGGGGCCATCGGCGTGGGCGCCGGCCTGGGGCCCCTGGCCCTGCGGCGGCTGCTGGCCGACCCCCGCCGCCCTTCCCTGCTGTTCGGGCCCTACCTCCTGCGGGGCGGCGTCGACCTGGCCTTGGCCGCCTCGTCGAGCTTCCCCCTCGCCCTGGTCTCCCTCGCCGTCTACGGGGTGGGCACGTCGACCGGCATGGTCACGTACAACAGCGTCCTGCAGTCCACAGTGCCCGACCGGCTGCGGGGGCGGGTGTTCGCCTGCTACGACGTGGTGTGGCAGACCGCTCGCCTGGCCAGCCTGGGCCTCGGCGGCCTCCTCGCCGACGGCCTCGGGGTGCGGTCCGTCTACGTTCTGGGCGGGGCCCTCCTCCTCGCCGCCGGCGGCCTCGGCCTGGTCCGCCTGCGCACCGCAGACCACCTCTCCGTCCCCGAGCCGGCCCCTACGGCAGGTTGAGCGCGCCCCGCCGCTGGCGGAGCAGGTGGCGCTCGGCGCGGTTGTCGGTGCGGGCCAGGGCGGCGTCGTAGGCGGTGGCCGCCTCGTCCAGCCGCCCCAGCCGGCGCAGGAGGTCGGCCCGGGTGGCGTGCAACAGGTGGTAGTCGTCCAGACCGAGGGCGTCGACGAGCTCCAGGGCAGGCGCCGGGCCGTCCACCTCGGCCACCGCCACGGCCCGGTTCAAGGCCACCACCGGCGTGGGGGTGAAGGCCAGCAGCTGGTCGTAGAGCTGGACGATCTGGCGCCAGTCGGTCGCCTCCGCGGTCGGGGCGGACGTGTGCACGGCGTTGATGGCGGCCTGGATCTGGTACGGGCCGGGGCGGTTGCGCCGCAGGCAGGCCCGCACCAGGTCGTGGCCCTCGGCGATCAGCGCCCGGTCCCACCGGGAGCGGTCCTGGTCGGGCAGCAGGACCATCGACCCGTCCGGCCCCGTCCGGGCCGGACGGCGGCCCTCGGTCAGCAGGAGCAGGGCGAGGAGGCCTCGAGCCTCCGGTTCGTCGGGCATGAGCTCGACGAGCAGGCGGGCCAGGCGTATGGCCTCGGCGCACAGGTCGGCCCGCACCAGGTCGTCGCCGGCGGTGGCCACGTACCCCTCGTTGAAGATCAGGTAGATCACCGCCAGCACCGGCTTGAGCCGGTCCGGCAGCTCGGCGTCTCTCGGCACCCGGTAGGGGATGCGGGCGGCCCGGATCTTGTTCTTGGCCCGCACCAGCCGCTGAGCCATGGTGGGCTCCGACACGAGGAAGGAGCGGGCGATCTCGGGCGTCTGGAGCCCGGCGATCAGCCGCAGGGTCAGGGCCACCTGCGCGCTCGGGGCGAGGGCGGGGTGGCAGCAGGTGAAGATCAGGCGTAGGCGGTCGTCGGACACTGGTCCCACCTCGGGGAGCTCGTCGGGCGCATGCAGGCGGGCGGCCTGCTGGTGGCGGTCGTCGCGGGACGACTCCCGCCGCATCCGGTCGTAGGCCTTGTTGCGGGCGGTGGTGATGATCCACCCCGCCGGGCTGGGCGGCACGCCGGTCTCGGGCCAGCGCCGCAGCGCCGCCACGAACGCCTCCTGGACCGCCTCCTCGGCGACGTCGATGTCACCGAAGAGGCGGATCAGGGTGGCGACGGCCTTCCCCGACTCGGCGCGGAAGACGGCCTCGACGTGGCTCGCAGGCAGCACGGCCCGGGAACGGCTCAGGCCTCGGGCTCGTCCTGGAAGGGACGCACCTCGACCGGGCCGCGGCAGGCGACGGTGGCCTTGCGGGCCCAGGCCAGGGCGGTGTCGAGGTCGTCGACCTTGATGACCCAGAAGCCGCCGAGCTGCTCCTTCGCCTCGGGGAAGGGGCCGTCGGTCGTGATCACCTCGCCGTCCTGCTGGCGGACGACGGTGGCGGTGCTGGCCTCGTGCAGCCCGCCCGCGAACACCCACACCCCGGCGTCCTGGAGCTCCTTGTTCAGGGCGTCCACGTCGGCGTAGATGGTGGCCACCTCGTCGGCGGCGGGAAGCTCCTGGCCCTCGACCATGTAGACGGAAAGCAGGTACTCGCTCATGTCTTTCGCCTCCTTCGGCGCACCGGCTCCGTGCCGGCCTCTCGGTTCCTAGACGAACGCCCACCGCCCGGATCGACAGCTCCACGGAACAAAACGAGGAAGGAATTTTCCCGGCGGGCTGCGCCCGCCATACTGCTCGCACTTCGACCGCACCGCTGCCCCCGACGGGGAAGGGTGCGCCGGGCAGGCCCGGTTGGCGACGTGTGGGGCCGGGAGAAGCGCTCAGCCCAGCCAGGGTCGGACGTCGACCTGGTCCTCGAAGCCGACCGAGGTCGCCGGCGCCTGCGATGCCATCCGGGCACCCATCGAGTACCCGGCCGTGCTGTTGCCCCGCACCTCGAGGCCGAGCCACACCAAGCGGGCGCGGAGGCCGGACATACGGCTGGCCAGCACGTTGCGCCGAGGGATGCCGTCCGGCCATACCGCCCGGATCAGCTCCTCCGCCGGCACGTGGTCGTTGAACCGGTCGACGAGAACGGCGGCGAGGCCCCGCTCCTTCGGCGCCAGATGGACCCCGCGAGGACCGACCCGCAGCGTGCCCGAGTCGTCGAGACGGGGCTGGCCGTGGCCATGCCCGAGCGAGCGCAGCGCCACACCTCGGAGGCGAGCGCGCAACTCACGCTCGTCGCCGCTGGCCCGCATCCAGTCCTGGCAGCAGTCGGCTGCCACCGGCGGCTCGCTGCCGTCGGCGACGACGACGAGCCTCGGTACCGCCCGACGGGACAACTGGTGCAGCAGTTCCCGGTCGGCCGGCCACCGGACGATACGGACGCCGCCGTGCACCTGGCTGCGCCCGACGAGGTCGGAAACCACGATCCCCCTCTCCTCGTGCGGCCCCGGCGCCTCCGCCGGGCGCCGGCAGGCCACATCGGAAGCTCAGGTGGCGTCGGTGCCCATCTCGCCCGTACGGATGCGCATCACCCGGGAGACGTCGGTGACCCAGATCTTGCCGTCCCCTATGGCGCCGGTGTGGGCGCACGACCGGATGATCTCCATGATCTTCTCCGCCTCGTCCATGCCGCACAGAACCTCGATGCGGATCTTCGGGATGAGGTCGACGACGTACTCGGCACCGCGGTACGTCTCGGTGTGACCGCCCTGGCGGCCGAAGCCGCGCACCTCGGTCACGGTGAGGCCGTTCACGCCGGCGGACCGGAGACCATCCTTCACGGCTTCGAGCATGTGGGGCTTGATGATGGCGGTGACGAGCGAGATCATGCCGCCCGCCTAGACCGTCGCGCCGGACACTCGGGTGGCGCCGACGGGCACCGGCGCGACAGGCGGGGCGACGTCGGGCCCGTAGCCCGGAGCGCCGTGCTCGAGCACGTCCAGACCAGCCAGCTCCTCCTCCTCCGACACCCGCAGCCCGATGGTGGCTTTGATGGCGAGGAAGAGAATCCCAGCGGTGACGGCGACGAACGCACCCACCGCGGCCACGCCGATGACCTGGGTGACGAGCTGGTCCGCCCCGCCACCGTAGAGGAGACCCTGCTGCCAGAAGTCGGAGTCGGCAGTGGCGAAGAGCCCCACGCAGATCGTGCCGAACGCCCCGCACACCCCGTGCACGGAGATCGCGCCGACGGGATCGTCCACTCCGATGCGGTCGAAGAACAGCACCGCGAACACGACGATGGCCCCGGCCAGGGCGCCGATGACGATGGCGCCGACGTTGCTCACGGCCGCCGTCCCGGCGGTGATCCCGACGAGACCGGCCAGCATGCCGTTGGCGGCCATGGCAACGTCGGGCTTGCCGCTCTTGGCCCAGATCACCAGCATCGAGGCGATGGCCCCGGCGGCGGCGGCCAGGGTCGTGGTCACCGCGATGCCGCCGATGGCGCCGTCGGCCGCCAACTCCGAGCCGGGGTTGAACCCGTACCAGCCGACCAGGAGGATGAACGTCCCCAGCACCGCGTACGGGATGTTGTGCGCCGGGATGGCACGGGGCTTGCCGTCCGGCCCGTACTTGCCGATGCGAGGTCCGAGCACGATGGCGCCCATCAGCGCCGCGACACCGCCCGTCATGTGCACCATGGTGGAGCCAGCGAAATCGTGGAACGGCGTCGAGAGCTGGGCCATCCAGCCACCACCCCAGTTCCAGTGGACGACGATGGGATAGATGATCCCCGAGATGAAGATCGAGTAGACGAAGTAGCTCTTGAACTTCGTCCGCTCGGCCATGGCGCCCGAGACGATGGTCGCGGCCGTCGCCGCGAACGCAACCTGGAAGATGAACGTCACCGGGACGGTCAGCGTGCCGTACTGGAAGGCGCCGTCGCCGAGGAACCAGCCCGTGCTCCCGAAGAAGTCGTTGCCGGCGCCGAAGGCGATGGCGTAGCCGACGGCGAAGAAGGCGAGCGCCCCTGCGCAGAAGTCCATCAGGTTCTTCATCATGATGTTGGCCACGCTCTTGGCCCTGGTCAGGCCCGCCTCCACGAGCGCGAAGCCCGCCTGCATGAAGATCACGAGGATGGCCGCGACCAGCACGAACACGTTGTCGAGGTTCGTCTGGACGTCCTCGGCCAAGACCTCGGCCTCCTGTGCTCCAGCCGTGGTGGCCGTCAGGACTACCGCGCCTGCTGCCATCGCCGCGCCCCCGACCCACTTCGTCCTGTGTCGCAACCTTCCTCCGTTCGGGTCTGTCCTTCATTGGCACCGGGTTGCGAACAGCGCGTCATGGAGCTCCCGACCACCTGCGCGCACGTCCACGTGCCGACCTGCGATGCAGAGTAAGGAGGGGATATGTCACGCCCGTCACCGAGGCATGAACGGTGTGTTTCGACGTGGGTAGAGGCCCGTCGATGGGCGACCCGGCCTCCGACGACCGCGTCATCTTCCTCTCCAACCGGGGCCCGGTGCAGTACGACCGGGCCGACGGCGAGCGCACGAGCAGCCGGGGCGGGGGCGGCCTGGTGACCGCCCTGTCGTCGCTGGCGGGCCGCCTCGACCACTCGGTGTGGGTGTGCGGGGCCTTGACCGACGAGGACGCCGAGGTGGCGCGCGAGAACGGCGGCAAGGCGTTCACCGTGGGCGGCGAGGACGGCGAGCTCTCCGTCCGCATGGTGGAGACCGACGAGGACGCCCGCCAGAAGTTCTACACGGTCATCGCCAACCCGCTGCTGTGGTTCATCCAGCACTACCTGTGGGCGTTGAGCGACGCCCCCGACATCACCAGCCGGGAGACCGACGCCTTCCACAACGGGTACGTGCCGGTCAACGAGGCGTTCGCCGACGCCGTCGCCGAGGAGGTCGACCGCCTGGGCGGCGACGTCACCGTCATGGTGCAGGACTACCACTTCTACCTGGTGCCCCAGCTGCTGCGGGAGCGCTGCCCGGAGGTGTTCCTCCACCACTTCGTGCACATCCCCTGGCCGCAGCCCGACGCCTGGCGGGTGCTGCCGCAGCCGATGCGGGAGGCGGTGCTCACCGGCATCCTCGGCAACGACATCGTCGCCTTCCACACCCAGCGCTACGCCCGCAACTTCCTGCTCGGCTGCCAGGAGCTGCTCGATCTCCCTGTCGACCTCGAATCCCTCAAGGTGCAGGTGGACGGCCGGACCGTCCGGGCCCGGTGGTACCCGATCTCGATCGACCCCGACGACCTCGACCGCCGAGCCGCGTCGGAGCCGGTCCTCGAGCACGAGCGGGAGCTGCGCGCCCGCCGCCGCGACCATCTCGTCCTGCGGGTGGACCGGGCCGACCTCAGCAAGAACATCGTGCGGGGCTTCAAGGCCTACGACGTGCTGCTCGACCAGCATCCCGAGCTGATGGAGCGGGTGACGTTCCTGGCGTTGATCCAGCCCAGCCGCCAGGACGTCGAGGAGTACGGCCGGTACCTCGACGCCATCCGCCGGGTCGTGGCCGACGTCAACCTGAAGCACGGCACCGCCGACTGGCAGCCCATCGACCTCCGCCTCCAGGACGACCTCGACTTCGCCGTCGCCGCCTACAAGCTGTTCGACGTGCTGGTGGTCAACGCCATCTTCGACGGGATGAACCTGGTGGCCAAGGAAGCCGCCGTCGTCAACTGCAACGACGGCGTGCTGGCCCTGTCGGAGAACACCGGCGCTCACGAGGAGATGGGAGCGTTTTCCCTGACCCTGCACCCCTTCGACATCGAGCAACAGGCCGACATGCTGTGGACCGCCCTCACCATGGACCCCGGGGAGCGCAAGCAGCGCCACGACGCCTGCGCCGACATCGTCCGAGGCAACGACATCGGCAAGTGGCTGCGCGAGCAGCTCACCGACGTACGCAACCTCCGCGACCGGGCCTAGGGATCCATCGGTGACCGGCCCTCCAGAGTGGTCAGCCACCTACCCGCCCCACCTACACCGCGAGCTGCTCCCTCACCACCGGGGCGACCTTCCGGCCGTACAGCTCGATGCACGTCATCAGCTGCTCGTGGGGCAGCGTCCCGGTGCTGTACTTCAGGTCGAAGCGTGAGAGCTGCAGTCCCCGGGCGACCTTGACGATCTTGGCCGCCACCGTCTCCGGTGATCCCACGAACAGCGCCCCGTCCGGCCCGGCGGTCGTCTCGAACTGGGCCCGGGTGAGGGGCGGCCAGCCCCGCTCGCGGCCGATGCGGGCGTGCATGGTCGCGTAGTGCGGCCACATCTCGTCCCGGGCCTGCTCGTCGGTGGCGGCCACGTAGCCGGGGCAGTGGGCGGCGACCGGCTGGCGGGGCTTCTGGTGCTCCTCGAGGGCCCGGTGGTACAGCTCCACGAGGGGCGCGAACCGCAGCGGCTCGCCTCCGATGATGGCCATGGTGAGCGGCAGGCCGTGGCGCGCCGCCCGCAGCACCGACTCGGGACTGCCCCCCACGCCGATCCACGTCGTCAGCCGGCCCGACTCGACCGGCGGGTACACGCGCTGGTTCTCCAAGGCGGCCCGGGTGCGCCCCTCCCAGGTCACCGGCCGCTGTTCGAGCAGGGCCACGAAGAGCTCGAGCTTCTCCTCGAACAGGAGGTGGTAGTCCTCCAGCCTGTAGCCGAAGAGCGGGAAGGACTCGGTGAACGAACCCCGGCCCAGGATCACCTCGGCCCGGCCCCCCGACACGGCGTCGAGCGTCGAGAAGCGCTCGAACACCCGCACCGGGTCGTCGGAGCTGAGGACCGTGACCGCCGACCCGAGGCGCAGGCGCGACGTCTGGGCCGCGATCGCGGCCAGCACCACGTCGGGCTCCGAGATGGCGAAGTCGGGCCGGTGGTGCTCCCCCAGCCCGATGAAGTCGAGACCGACCTGGTCGGCGAGCACGGCCTCGGCCACCACGTTGCGGATGACCCGGGCGTGGGGAAGCGGCCGCCCGCCGCCGTCAAGGGTGACGTCGCCGAAGGTGTCGAGGCCGAGTTCGAATGCGTCGGGCATGAGGCCCAGCGTGGTGCGGCACCGCCGCATCCGCCAACCGCGGCGGCCACAATTAGCACGTGCCGGTGACCGACCCGCAGGTGAACGACGCACTCCGCGTCGAGGACGACGACCGGATCCACTGCGGCCGGTGCCGTGCGCTCGCTACCCCGGGCGCCTTGGCCGTGCCGCGAAACGGCGCCCACGAGCAGACGCTCGGTAACCCTTGAGTGACGTGGTGGCCTTGGCGCTGTGCCTGGACGTCGACGCCCCCTTCGCCGAGCTGGAGGAGCGAGCCCGCACCGCCGAGGCACTCGGGTTCCAGACGGTGTACGTCCCCGACCACTCCCGCCCATGGCGGCACGACCCCGTCCCCGGCGGCCTGTGGTTCGACGGCTGGACGGTGCTGGCCGCGCTGGCGGCCGCCACTTCCACCGTCCGGCTCGGCCCGCTGGTGGCCAATCCCGTGCTTCGCCCGCCCGACCTGCTGGTGCGTGAGGCGCTGGCCCTCGACCACCTGTCGGGCGGACGGCTGCAGCTCGGTATGGGCACAGGGATCGCCGGCTTCGACCACGAGGCCGCCGCCATCCCTTACTGGCCGCTGCCCGAACGGCTGGACCGGTTCCGGCAGTACCTGCGCTTCGTCGACGAGGCCCTGCGGGCGGGGGGATCGTACGACTCGTCCGCAGCCCTCTACCCCGGGAGACTGACCGGGTTGCCGCCACCCCTGCAGCGGCCCCGCCCGCCTATCACCGTGGCCGGGGCGTCCAGGGGCGTACGGGCCGTGGCAGTGCAGCGCGCCGAATGCTGGAACACCCACGGCGCCTTCGGCGTGGCGGCCGAGGACCTCATCCCCCACCTGGCTGCGCTCAACCAGGACGTGACCGCCCGATGCGCCGCCGCCGGCCGCGACCCGGCCACCCTGCGCCGCTCGGTGCTACTGCTGGGACCTCTCTGGCCGTGGTCCCAGAAGGGGCGCCTGGTCGAGGTCGTCGAGCTGATGTCGCGCATCGGGTACGAGGAGATCGTCGTGTTCTGGCCCTGGACATCCCAGGACCGGGTCGTGTTCGAGGCGGACGCTCCCACGGCGTTCTGACCTTGGCGCCCGGGGCGGGCTCCGGCCGGGTACCGCCAACGGCTCACCGGCTTGCTCGCCCGGGGTAGCGGCTCACCGCAAGGGATGGCCCTGGGGGCACTGCGACTGCCACCGGAACCCCTGAAAGCCGCACTCCGGGCACGTCTTGCCCTTGACCCGCTGGCTGAAACCGGTCGAGAGCCCGCGCCGGAAGTGCTTCTCGGGCAAGGGGCTTCCTGTGCCGTCCGGACGCTCGTCGGGCGAGTCCGCTTCCAAGGGTGTCAGGAGCCGCAGGAGCGGATCACGGGACGCGCCGCGTCATGAGGGGGCAACGCCCGCGGATACCTACAGATCAGTCTCGTACTCGCGGACCACGGTGCGCCGACCACGACCGCGGTAGTAGCGCGGGCCCCCGAAGGCCCCGACGAGCACGATCACCAACAGGACGATGAGCAGTAGTTCGAGCATGGCGCGGTTGTTCCCACCCCCCGACACGACAAATCCACTGTCTCCGACCTCTGACGGGCTGCTCCTGGCCGCCGGGTCACGCCAGCGCGCCGCGCAGTTGCCCGAGGCGTTCAGGGACGGGCCGGTACCAGACCCAGCGGCCTCGCTTCTCCCCGACGATCAGACCGGCCTCGGCGAGGATCCTGAGGTGGTGGGAGACGGTCGGCTGGGAGCGGGCCAGCGGTTCCACCAACTCGCAGACACAAGCCTCGCCGGCCGGGGCGGAGACGAGCAGGCTGAGAAGCCTCAGCCGCACCGGATCCGCAAGGACGGCGAGGTCGCGGGCCAGCCCCTCGGCGCGCGCTTCGGACAGCGGTGACGACAGCACGGCCGGGCAGCAGTCGTCGTTCAGCACAGCCACGGTGCGTTGCCCCTTCGTCGCCACGAACCCCCCATTGACGACCATCGATGAATACGCTTTACTGATCGACGACAGTCTATCAATGGAGGCACCGATGTCCCGACTACAGCTGGCCCTCAACGTGGACGATCTCGAATCGGCGATCGCCTTCTACTCCAAGCTGTTCGACACGGCGCCGGCCAAGCGGCGTGACGGCTACGCCAACTTCGCCGTGACCAACCCGCCGCTGAAGCTCGTCCTCTTCGAGCAGCCCGGCAAGGGCGGCACCATCAACCACCTCGGCGTCGAGGTGGAGAGCACGGAGCTGGTCGCAGCCGCGCAGGCCCGCCTGGCCGACGAGGGTCTCGCTACCGCCTCGGAGGAAGGCGTGGCCTGTTGCTACGCCCGTCAGGACAAGGTGTGGGTCGACGGGCCGTCGGGCGAGCCCTGGGAGGTCTACACCGTCCTGGGAGACGTGGAGATGCCGGGGGGCCGGCTCCGCACGGTGGATCCCGAGACCGGGGCGGCCTGCTGCGCCACCCTCGACGGCGAGGGCCGCGTCACGGCGGGGTCGGCGTCGTGCTGCTGAGGGACGCGTGACCGCTCCCCTCCCCCGCCGAGCGTTCGCGGAGGCGCTCGGCACGGGTCTGCTCGTCGTGGCTGTGATCGGCTCCGGCATCGCCGCCCAGCGGCTGTCGCCCGGCGACACGGGGCTTCAGTTGCTCCAGAACGCGGTGGCCACGGCAGCCGCCCTGGTGGCGATCATCCTGGCCCTGGGGCCCGTGTCCGGCGCTCATCTGAACCCGGCCGTGACGCTCGCCGATCGCGTCTTCGGCGGCCTCACCACCGGCGAGGCGGCCACCTATGTCGGTGCGCAGTTCGCGGGAGGGGCAGCGGGCGCAGTCCTGGCCAACGCCATGTTCTCACTGCCTGCGATCGAGCTGTCGACCACCACCCGAAGCTCCGGAGCGTTGCGACTGAGCGAGGTCGTCGCCACCTTCGGCCTCCTGCTCGTCATCTTCGGCGTGGTCCGATCGGGCCGCACCACGGCGGCGCCGTTCGCGGTGGCCGCCTACATCGGGGCCGCGTACTTCGCCACCAGCTCGACGAGCTTTGCCAACCCCGCGGTCACGGTGGCTCGCACGCTCTCCGACACCTTCACCGGGATCGCCTGGCGTTCGGCGCCCGCCTTCGTCGCCGCTCAGCTCACCGGCGCGGTGCTGGCGGTGGGGGCGGTGCGAGTTCTGTACCCGACCGTGGCGTCGGTCGCTCCCGACGTGATCGTTCCTCATGGCGGTGCCCGGGAGGAGGATGCACGATGACCGCCGACCCCCAGGCGCAAGGACCGACCGTGTCCGAGGTTCCCGAGGTGCTGTTCGTGTGCGTGCACAACGCCGGGCGCAGCCAGATGGCCGCCGCCCTCCTGCACCACCACGCCCGAGGGCGGGTCCGGGTGCGCTCCGCGGGAAGCGCGCCGGCCGACCGGGTCAACCCGGCGGTGGTCGCCGCCATGGGCGAGTGGGGCATCGACCTCTCCCAGGAGTTCCCCAAGCCGCTCACCCACGACGCGGCACGCGCCGCCGACGTCATCGTCACCATGGGGTGTGGCGACGCCTGCCCCGTCTACCCCGGGAAGCGCTACCTCGACTGGCAGCTGGATGATCCCGCCGGCCAGGGCGTCGAACACGTCCGCCACATCCGGGACGACATCGACCGCCGGGTCCGCC
>JBKHXX010000033.1:0-80288 GCA_046565765.1 Acidimicrobiia bacterium
TGGTGGCGTAGCGGTCGGCCACGCCGGCGGCGCGGGCGTAGACCAGCTGCACCCGCTTGCCCGACGTGCCGTCGCCGTGGCAGACGGCGGTGGTGGCCAAGGCGGTGGCCGCCTCGGCCGAGACGGCGGGCACGGGGGCGGGGTCGGCCACGTCCACCCCGGCGGGGGCGGGGTCGGGGCCGTGGGTGCACAGCACCTCGCCGTTGCCCAGCACCATCTCGTACTTGTGCCCGCAGGGCCCGGCGCCCTCCCCGGGGCGCAGGCCGTCGAAGTTGAGGCCCCGGGCCCGGTCCTGGGCGGGGGTGCCCTCGACGACGGGGGCGGCGGGGTGGGCTCCGGGAGCGGCGAGCGCACGCGGCGCCCACCCCACCTCCCCTCCGGCCAGGGAGATCACGAGGGCGACGGCGAGTGACAAGGGGGTGGGGCGTCGCGGTGACGAACTGACCGGTGTCATCACCCGCCCGGTGTCGGCGCGATTGGCTCCGACCTTTACTACTCAACGTGGTGATGGTGGCACTATGGGTGCGCACCACGGCAATGGACGAGCGCCCGGCCGGGGCGGCGAGGTATCCTGGTCGAGCATTCCGGGGCAGGCAGCGCCGCCTCTTCGACGAAGAAGCGCCCCCGACGTCCCCAGCAGTTCCCGTCGCCCTGTCGCGCCCGCCCACTCCCCGCGAGGTAGGCCCTGCATGCCCACTGAGCTCGACGCCTGCGGCATCGGCTTCGTCGCCGACGCCCGTGGCCGCTCGTCCCGCGAGATCGTCACCACCGCCCTGTCCGGCCTGGGCCGGGTGAAGCACCGCGGCGCCCTGGCCGCCGACGCCCGGTCGTCGGACGGGTCGGGCCTGCTCGTGCCGATCCCTCCCGCCATCTTCGGCGAGGGCGCGGGCCTGGCCTCGCTGTTCATCCGGGGTGACGACCCCAGGGCCGCGGTGGAGGCGGCGGCGGAGGCCGAGGGCCTGCGGGTGGTCGATTGGCGGACGCCGCCCACCGACGACGCCATCCTCGGCGAGCTGGCCGCCGACAGCGCTCCCACCTTCCGCCAGGCGGTGATCGAGGCCACCAACGGCGCCGCGTCGAGCGACGCGGCGGCCGAGCGGGCCGCCTTCCGCCTGCGCCGGCGCATCCAGGCCACCACCACCGGCACCTACGTCGCCTCCTGCTCGTTCAGGCTCGTGGTCTACAAGGGCCTCGTCGTGGCCGACGCCCTGGCCGAGTTCTGGCTCGACCTGGCCGACGAGCGCTTCGAGGCCCCGTTCGCCATCTTCCACCAGCGCTTCTCCACCAACACCCTGCCCACGTGGGAGCGGGCCCAGCCCTTCCGCATGCTGTGCCACAACGGCGAGATCAACGCCCTGGCCGGCAACGTCAACCGCATGCGGGCCCGGGCCCGGCTCGGCACCGAGGAGGCCGGCCTGGGCGAGGAGGAGCTGTTCCAGCCCGTCGTCGACCCCGAGGACTCCGACTCGGGCAACCTCGACTCGGTCGTCGAGCTGCTCACCAGGGGCGGGCGGGACATCCGCCACGCGGTGGCCATGCTCATCCCCGAGGCGTGGGAGGGCGAGCGTGACATCGACCCCGCGGTGCGGGGCTTCTACCGCTACCACGCGTCCCTGATGGAGCCGTGGGACGGCCCCGCCGGCCTGGTGTTCACCGACGGCCTGGGGGTGGGCGCGGCCCTGGACCGCAACGGCCTGCGCCCCCTCCGCTACGCGGTCTGCGACGACGGGCTCGTGGCCGTGTGCTCGGAGTCGGGCGCCATCGACGTGTCCGGCCACGGCCAGGTGCGCCGGGGCCGGCTGGGCCCGGGCCAGATGCTGTTCGTCGACCCCAGCCGGGGCTTCCTGGACGACAGCGCGTGCAAGGAGCGGCTGGCCGCCGCCGGTCCCTACGCCCGCTGGGCGGCGGAGGGGATCCGGGAGATCAGCCGGGGCCGGGCCATCGAGCAGACGTCCGACGACGGCACCATCGAGCGCCGCCAGGCCATGTTCAACTACTCCCGCGAGGAGCTGAACATGGTGCTGCGGGCCATGGCCCACGACGCCAAGGAGCCGACGTACTCGATGGGCGACGACTCGCCCCTCCCCCACATCGCCGGCCGCCCCCGCCCCACCCACCACTACCTGCGCCAGCGGTTCGCCCAGGTCACCAACCCGCCCATCGACCACCTGCGGGAGCGGCTGGTCATGAGCCTGCGCACGCTCCTCGGCCCACGCCGGCCGATCCTGACCGAGCAGCCCGAGGCGGCCCGGCTGCTGACGTTGCGGTCGTTCTTCATCTACCCGTCCACCATCGTGGACTTCCTGAGCCGCGACGGGATGGGCTTCGGCTGCGCCCACCTCGACGCCACCTTCCCCCTCACCGACGGTCCCGTGGGGCTGCGGGCCGCCGTCGACCGCCTGTGCGACGACGCCGAGGCCCGGGCCCGGGAGGGCGTAGGGCTGCTGATCATCGACGACGGGAACGTGAACGACGACCGGGTGCCGGTGCCCGCCCTGCTGGCGGTGGGCGCCGTGCACCAACGCCTGACGGCGGCCGGCCTGCGCATGGACACCAGTCTCGTGGTGTCGGCCGACGACGCCCGCGACGTCCACTACATCGCCTGCCTGCTGGGGTACGGGGCCGACGCCATCTGCCCGGGCCTGGCTCTGGAGACGGTGGCCAAGGAGGCCGACGAGAACGAGGAGAGCGAGCTGTCGGGCCCCGAGGCCCAGGCCCGTCTCCAGTCGGCCATGGAGGACGGGGTGCTCAAGGTGATGTCCAAGATGGGCATCTCGACGGTCGACTCCTACCGGGGGGCCCAGATCTTCGAGGTCATCGGGCTGGGGGCCGAGGTCGTCGACCTCTGCTTCACCGGCACCCCCTCCGTGGTGGGGGGCATCGGCTGGGCGGAGCTGGGCGAGGATGCCATCGCCCGCCACGGCGAGAGCCGCCTGATCGACGGTGGCTACTACCGGGCCCTCAAGAAGCCGGGAAGCGAGTACCACACCCACAACGACCCGGTGGTGAAGGCCCTGAACGAGTTCAAGGCCGCCCACCTGCTCCAGACCGCGCTGCGGGACGGGTCGACCGACGTCTACGAGCGCTTCGCCGAGCTGGTCAACGGCCGCCCCGCCACCGAGCTGCACGACCTGCTCGAGTTCGTGGCCGCCGGGCCGCCCGTCCCGCTGGACGAGGTGGAGCCGGCCCGGGCCATCACCGCCCGGTTCTCCACCGGGGCCATGTCCCACGGGGCCTTGTCCCGGGAGGCCCACGAGACGCTGGCCGAGGGCATGAACCTGGTCGGGGGCCGGTCGAACTGCGGCGAGGGCGGCGAGGCCCGCTACCGCTACCGCACCCGGGGCCAGGCCACCGGCGACAAGAACTCCAAGATCAAGCAGATCGCCTCCGGCCGCTTCGGCGTGACCCCCGAGTACTGCGCCCACGCCGACGAGCTCAACATCAAGATGGCCCAGGGCTCCAAGCCCGGCGAGGGCGGCCAGATCCCGGGGGCCAAGGTCTCCGACGAGATCGCCACGCTCCGGCACACCCAGCCCGGCATCGGCCTCATCTCGCCCCCGCCCCACCACGACATCTACTCCATCGAGGACCTGGCCCAGCTCATCTTCGACCTCAAGCAGGTCAACGGGCTGGCCGAGGTGTCGGTGAAGCTGGTGGCCGAGGACAACGTCGGCACCATCGCCGCGGGCGTGGCCAAGGCCCTGGCCGAGGTCATCCACATCTCCGGGGCCAACGGCGGCACGGGGGCGTCGCCGCTCATGTCGATCAAGCATGCCGGCCTGCCCTGGGAGCTGGGCGTGGCCGAGACCCAGCGGGCCCTGATGGAGAACGGGCTGCGCGACCGGGTGCGGCTGCGCATGGACGGCGGGCTCCTGACCGGCCGTGACGTGCTCATGGCCGCCTTCCTGGGCGCCGACGAGTACTCGTTCGGCACCGCGGCGATGATCGCCGAGGGTTGCATCATGGCCCGGGCCTGCCACAAGGACACCTGCCCGGCGGGTGTGGCCACCCAGCGCCCCCACCTCCGGGCCAAGTTCGCGGGCACGCCCGAGGGCGTGGCCGCCTACATGCTGTTCATCGCCGAGGAGGTGCGGCGGGGGCTGGCCGCCCTGGGCCTGCGCTCCCTCGACGAGGCCATCGGCCGGGTGGAGTGCCTCCGCCAGAGGCAGACCGAAGACCCCCGCGCCGATTCCATGGACCTGACGCCGCTGATCACGCCGCCGGCCGACGGAGAGGCGCCGCGCCGCTTCGTCCGCCACATCGACCTCCAGAAACCCCGCTCCAGGCTGGGCGACCGGCTCGTGGCCGACGCCTACCGCCAGGTCTGGGACGGCGCCGACATCGAGCTCCGGTATCCCATCACCAACGCCGACCGCACGGTGGGCGCCGCCCTGTCAGGGGCTCTGGCCCTCGAGTTCGGGGACCGGCCGCCGCCGGGGACGGTCGCCGTCCGCTTCGACGGGGTGGCGGGGCAGAGCTTCGGGGCCTTCCTGGGCCACGGCATGGAGTTCGAGCTGGTGGGCGAGGCCAACGACTACGTGGGCAAGGCCATGGCCGGTGGGCGGATCGTCATCCGCCCGCCCGCCAACGACGCCTCACTGCACGCGTCGGGGGCACCCGCCCCCTCGCTGGCCGGCAACACGTGCCTCTACGGGGCGACGGGCGGCGAGCTGTACCTGGCCGGCGCGGCCGGGGAGCGGTTCGGCGTGCGCAACTCGGGGGCGGTGGCGGTGGTGGAGGGCGTGGGTGACCACGTGTGCGAGTACATGACGGGCGGCACCATCGTCGTGCTCGGGCCGGTGGGGTACAACGTGGGCGCGGGCATGACCGGCGGCCAGGCCTTCGTCTGGGACCCCAACGCCCGCCTCACCGCCCGCCTCAACCCGGCCATGGTGGAGGCCGCCCGCCCCGACGCCGAGCTCCTCGAGGAGCTGCGCTGGCTCGTCGAGCGCCACCACGAGCTCACCGGCTCGGCCCGGGCCGCCGACCTCCTGCGGGACTGGCAGGCCACGATCGAGCACACGTGGGTCGTCGCCCCCATCGACCGCATCCGCCGCATGGAGGCGCAGCGGGCGGGACGGGTGGCCGCCAGCGCCTGACCCCCACGTTCTCCGGCGTCCAGCCCACCCCGGGCGCTCGACGCCGGGAGACGAGGTCAGGCTCCCAGAGCCAGGGGGGCCATGGCCCGGCGCTGCACCCGCAGGCCGTCGGCCTGGCTCTGGGCGCGCGAGATGAGCGTGGCCGTGTCGAGCGACGCCAGCCGCTCGTCGTTGGCCTTCAGCTCGTCCAGCGACTCCCAGAGGGAGAGCTTGCCGTTGACCCCCATCCACAGCGTCTCGATCTCCATGAGGAGCTCCAGCTCCCGGGTGCCGAGGGACACGGGGTTGAAGCGGAGCCGGCTCAGCTTCTCGGCCATCCAGGTGGCCGCCTGCTTGAGGGGGTGGCGCTCGATGGCGAGGCGCTCGATGAGGTCTTCGAGGACCTTCTGGTCGGACTCGATGTCGGCCACCAGCCCGGCCATGAACGTGCCGAGAGGGGTGCCCTCGGCCTCGTTCAGGATCTGGCGGGCGAGGTTGACGCCGGCGGTGGAGCCGGCCAGGTGGTCGTTCAGGTAGGCGGCCAGCTGGTCGTCGGCCACGTCAGCCGCCGGCCTTCACCGAGGAATTGGTCGGCTCCTCGCTGATCGAGCCGACCGCGCAGACGATCCGGCGGGCGTCGTCGTCCCACGCCGACTCGCGTGGGGTGATGTACACGTCGCGCAGGCTGAGCTGCTCGAACGGCTGTCCCGCATAGGCCTGGAACTGGGCCAGGCAGAGCGGGCTGGCGTAGCGCAGCAGCTCGTCCATGCCCGGGAAGGGGTCGCCCGGAGCGGCCGGGTGGTCGAGGGTGGCGTACACCTCGAGGTCGTGCTCCTCGTTGCAGGGGATCGTCTCGACGTTGTTGAACCGCCCCGACGGCCGGTCGAAGCATTGGCCGGCCTGGAGCTCGGAGTACTTCACCCCGCCCTCGCCCAGCACCCGGGTGAGCAGGAGGCCGCCGCCCAGCAGGACGGCAGCGGCCAGGACGGCCACACCCAGCACGATCGCCACCGTGCGCAGCTTGCCCCGCTCCTTGGGCGGCTTGGACGGTGCGGTCGGGGTGGGCGTGGGCGGTGCGACCGGCGGCGGCGTCTCGGGAGCCGGCATGGTGACGGTCGGCTCCCACGCCGCAGCCGGCGCTCCCGGACCGCCGGCGGCGGTGGGCTCCGGCTCGGGGGCCGGCGGGGCGTCGGCGACGGGCAGCTCGGTGGTGCTGTCGCTCCCACGGCCGGTGGCGGCCGCACCCAGGAGCGGGCCGGCCGACTTCCGGGCCGGCCGGGCGGAGGTGGCCCGCCTGCCCACCTTGGTCGACTTGGCCGCCTTCCTGGCGGTCCCGGGACGCGGCACAGGGGCCGGCTCGGGCTCGACGTCCTCCTGGGGCTCGGGCTCAGGTGCGGGCGCCCGGGGCGGCAGCCGCCCCTCGGAGCGGGCGGCGGCCTCGGCCAGGCGGGCCCGCAGGGCGGCCCGCCGGTCCTCGGGCGACGGCTCCGGCTCCGGCTCGGGCTCCGGCTCGACCACCGCGGCGGCCCGCTTGCGGGGCCGGCGGGCGGGACGGCCGGCGGCCGGCGCGAAGGCCTCCTCCACCGCCTCGGCGACGACCTCGGCGTGCTCCTCGGCCGGCGTCTCGACGGAAGCCACGTCGGGAGCGGGCGCCGCAGGCCGCTTGCGCGGCGCCCGGCTCGGCGCCGGCGCCTTGGCCGCCTTGGCCGCCTTGGCTGCGGGCGGGGTGCGCTTCCGAGCGGCCTTGGCCGGCGCGGCTGCCTTGGGCGGCGCCGCTGCCTTGACGGCCGGCGCGGCGGCCTTCTTGGCGACGCCCTTGGCGGCCGACTTGGCCGCGGTGGCGCGCGTGCGAGCGGGCGCGGCCTTCTTGGCCGGCGCCGCCGCTTCCGGGTCTGGACGCTGAGTCGCGCGACGACGCCGCGCTTCGCTGTCCGCCATACCGTCAGCTTGGCCGCCGGAGCCCTCGGAGGCAACCCAGGCCGCGCCGAAGCGGGCCACGGAGCCGTAGGCTTGGGCCACGAACCCAGAACCCAGCTCCTCCGTCGACGCGGCTGCGGGCACGCCGCTTGCCCTCGTGACCAGCCGTTACGCCACCATGGCGGCGCGCGCCGACACCGCTCGCCGCCGGTTGGGCCGGCCGCTCACACTGGCCGAGAAGATCCTGTTCAACCACCTCGAGGACCCCGACGGCCAGGAGCTGGTGCGGGGCCGCTCGTACGCCGAGTTCCGCGTCGACCGGGTGGCCATGCAGGACGCCACCGCCCAGATGGCCCTGCTGCAGTTCATGAGCGCCGGGCTTCCCCGGGTGCAGGTGCCCACCACCGTCCACTGCGACCACCTCATCCAGGCCAAGGTGGGCGCCCGCACCGACCTGGCCGTGGCCGAGGAGGCCAACCAGGAGGTCTACGACTTCCTGTGCACGGTGTCGTCCCGCTACGGGATCGGCTTCTGGAAGCCGGGCTCCGGCATCATCCACCAGGTCGTCCTGGAGCACTACGCCTTCCCGGGGGGCATGCTGGTCGGCACCGACAGCCACACGCCCAACGCCGGCGGCCTGGCCATGGTCGCCATCGGCGTGGGCGGCGCCGATGCGGTCGACGTGATGACGGGCGGCACGTTCGGCCTCCGCTGGCCCCGGCTCATCGGTGTGCGCCTGACCGGCCGCCTGTCGGGGTGGACCTCGCCCAAGGACGTGATCCTCAAGGTCGCCCAGCGGCTGACCGTGAAGGGCGGCACGGGGGCGATCGTCGAGTACTTCGGCCCCGGGGCGGCCACCATCAGCGCCACCGGCAAGGCCACCATCTGCAACATGGGGGCGGAGGTGGGCGCCACCACCTCGCTGTTCCCCTACGACGACCGGGCGGCCGCCTACCTGGCCGCCACCGACCGGGAGGACCTGGCCGAGGCGGCCGCCGCCGCAGCCGAGCACCTCCGCCCCGACGACGGCGTGGACGACGACCCCGAGCGCTACTTCGACCAGGTGCTGGAGATCGACCTGTCCACGCTGGAGCCCCACATCGTGGGGCCGCACACGCCCGACCTGGCCCGCCCGGTGTCGGCCATCGCCGCCGAGGCCCGGCAGGAGGGCTGGCCCCTCACCCTCTCCCAGGCCTGCGTGGGCTCGTGCACCAACTCGTCCTACGAGGACATCAGCCGGGCCGCCAGCGTGGCCCGCCAGGCGTCGTCCCACGGCCTGCGGGCCCGCACGCCCCTGCTCGTCACGCCCGGCTCCGAGCAGGTCCGGGCCACCATCGAGCGGGACGGCCTGCTGGCCGACCTGGAGGCCGTCGGGGCGACCGTGCTGGCCAACGCCTGCGGGCCGTGCATCGGCCAATGGGCCCGGACCGACATCGCCGACGGCGAGCGCAACTCGATCATCACGTCGTTCAACCGGAACTTCCCCAAGCGCAACGACGGCAATGCCCAGACCCTGGCCTTCATCGGCTCGCCCGAGACGACCGTGGCCTACGCCCTGGCCGGCACCCTCGACTTCAACCCCGTCACCGATTCGGTCGACGGGATCCGCCTCGACGAGCCGAGCGGCGAGGAGTTGCCCGAGAAGGGCTTCGCCGACTCGGTGAGCGGCTTCGTGGCCCCGCCCCCGGACGGGTCGGAGGTGGAGGTCGTCATCCGCCCCGACAGCAACCGCCTCCAGCGGCTGGAGCCCTTCCCTCCCTGGGACGGGCGCGACTTCCTCGAGCTGCCGGTGCTGCTCAAGGCCCAGGGCAAGTGCACGACCGACCACATCTCCGCGGCCGGGAAGTGGCTGCGCTTCCGTGGCCATCTGGAGAACATCAGCGGGAACCTGTTCCTGGGGGCGGTGAACGCCTACACGGGCGAGGCGGGCGCCGGCTGGTGCGCGGTGCACGACGCCGTCGAGCCGTTCCCCGAGGTGGCCCGCCACTACAAGGCGGCCGGCATCGCCTGGGTGGCGGTGGGCGACGAGAACTACGGGGAGGGCTCGTCCCGCGAGCACGCCGCCATGGAGCCCCGGTTCATGGGCGGCAAGGCCATCTTCGCCCGGTCCTTCGCCCGCATCGCCGAGTCGAACCTGAAGAAGCAGGGCGTCCTGCCCCTGGCCTTCGCGGACCCGACCGTCTACGACCGCATCGGGGTCGAGACCCGTATCTCGGTGCTGGGCCTGGCCGGCCTGGCCCCCGACGTGCCCGTGGCCTGCCGGCTCCACCACCCCGACGGGCCCACCGAGGACTTCGAAGCCACCCACAGCCTCTCCGAGGAGCACATCGCCTGGTTCCGGGCCGGCAGCGCCCTCAACCTCATCGGCCAGCGGTTCCGCGCCGAAGCCTGAACGTTTTGGGGCGTTCAGACCACGTGGGGCGTGGCTAGGACGCCCCAAAACGGAGGGGGGCCTCCACGCACTCCACGCCCCTGTCGCCGACGGTGGCGGCGTGGGCGGTGCCGGGGTCCAGGTCGAGGCGGTCCCCGGGGTGGAGCTCGAGGTCGCCGTCGGTGCGGGTGTGGAAGACGATGGAGCCCGACAGGCAGTACAGGACCTTGTGGTAGGCGTGCTCGTGCCAGCCGTAGGTGTCGCCCGGGCCGTTGCCCCACCGCCGCGGGTCGAGGCCGCCGGCTTCCATGCCGCTGACGACGTCCTCCGGACGGGGAGGGTCCCCTTCGCACCGCTGCACGCGCGCCGCCATCCCCCCCAGCCTGCCAGGATGGGCCGGTGATCGTCACCCCCGAGGTGGACGCCTACGCCGCCGCCCACAGCGACCCCGAGCCGGCCCACCTGGCGGCCGTGGCCGCCGCCACCCGGGAGTTCTCGGAGGCGCACGGGATGATGGTCGGTCCCCTGGAAGGCCACTTTCTGGCCCTGTTCGTGGCCCTCACCCAGGCCCGGCTGGTGCTGGAGATCGGCACGTTCACCGGCTACTCGGCCCTGTCCATGGCCGCCGCCCTGCCCCCGGGCGGCCGGATCGTGACGTGCGAGGTCGACGCCGACCACGCCGCCCTGGCCCGCCGCCACGTCGAGGCCAGCCCTTACGCCGACCGGATCGAAATCCGCCTGGGGCCGGCCCTGGACACGATCGCCGCCCTCGGCGGCCCCTTCGACCTGGTCTTCATCGACGCCGACAAGACCAACTACCTGAACTACTACGAGGCGGTGCTGCCCAAGCTGGCCGAAGGCGGCGTCATCCTCGCCGACAACGTCTTGTGGAGCGGCCGGGTGCTCGACGAGGAGGACCAGTCCGACGACACCCAGGCCATACGGGCGTTCAACGAGCACGTCCGCGACGATCCGAGGGTGAGCTGTGTGGTGCTCACCGTGCGGGACGGCGTGAGCGTGATCCGCCGCTCCCCCGCGGGATGAGGGCGCGCACCCTGGTCGCCCTCCTGGCGATGTCGACGGCGGCGTGCTCGTCCGGCGGCGATGCCGACCTGGCCCGGCCGCGGCCGGCCACGACCGGGCCCACGCCCGGCGCCGACGGCACCGCCCGCCCCGGGCCGACGACCGCCACCACCGTCGCCGTCGAGGGGTGCCCGGGCGTGCCCGCCCGCCGCCAACCCGACCCCGACCGGCCCCGCTACATCCTCACCCTCGACATCCAGCCCCGGCCGGGCACCGTCACCGGCACGGTCGACGTGCGCTTCGTGCCCGACTTCGAGAGCGACCGCATCGTGTTCCGGCTGTGGCCCAACGGCCCGCGCCAGCTCGTGTTCGGGGCCCGGCTGCTGCCGAGCGGTCCGGTCACGGTGAACGGGGCGGAAGTCCCCACCACCAACGACGACCCGACCAAGCTGGTCCTCACCCCGACCACCCCGCTGCGCCCGGGCCAGGCCCTGCAGGTCCTGCTTCCGTTCTCCCTCCAGCTGCCCCAGCCCGCCCGGGACCGGATCTCCGCCGAGTCCGACAGCGTGCGCATGGGCTCGTTCTTCCCCATCCTGGAGTGGGAGCCGGGCCGGGGCTGGACCGACGAGCCCGCCACCAGCCGCTTCGCCGAGGCCGGCACCGCCCCCGCCGCCGACTTCGACATCACCATCACCACGCCCGACGGCTACGACGTGATCGCCAGCGGGGTGCCGGACCGGCCCGGGCACTGGACGGCGACCGGGATGCGGGACATCTCCGTGGCCGTCGGTCACTTCACCACCGTGACGGGCACCGCCAACGCCCCCGATCCGGTGCAGGTGACCGTGGGAGTCGACCGCGACGCCGGTGACCGGCCTCAGCCCTACCTCGACCGGGCCATCGCCGCCCTGGAGGCGCACAGCGCCCGCTACGGGCCCTACCCCTGGCCCACGTTCTGGGTGTCGGTTACGCCCGGGATCAGCACCGGCATCGAGTACCCCGGCCACATCCTTCACGGCCCCGGCACGGCCGACGACATCCTCACCCACGAGGTCGCCCACCAGTGGTTCTACGCCCTGGTCGGCAACAACCAGGGCCGCGACCCCTGGCTCGACGAGACCCCCACCACGTGGGCCGAAGCCCGCCACGAAGGCACGCTCGAGGACTACAAGGCCACCGCCATCCCCGCCGACGTACGGGGGCGCACCGGGTCTCCCATGACGTTCTGGGACGGCAGCCAGAACTTCTTCCTGGGCGCCTACGTGCAGGGCGTGCAGGCCCTGGCCGCCCTCGGCCCGCCCGAGCAGGTCGACTGCGCCCTGCGCATCTACGCCGCCGAGCACGCCTACCGCATCGCCACCCCGGCCGACCTGGTCGGGGTGCTGACCCGCGTCTTCCCCGACGCACCCGCCACGCTGGCCCGCTTCGGGATCCGGGCATGAGGCGGGGAGGCGGCGGCAGGTGGGCCCCGCTGGTGGCGGGCCTCGCCCTGGTCGCCACCGCCTGCAGCGGGGGCGGCGGCGAGGGCGCGGGGTCGGCCGACGTGGGCTCGGGGGGCGGCGGCGACGCCACCGTCGCCACCGGTGTGCCGCTGATCACGACCACCGCCCCGACCAC
This sequence comes from Acidimicrobiia bacterium, assembly GCA_046565765.1. Classification (GTDB taxonomy): domain Bacteria; phylum Actinomycetota; class Acidimicrobiia; order Acidimicrobiales; family AC-14; genus JBFMCT01. The sequence goes on from JBKHXX010000033.1 coordinate 12,007, forward strand.
GACCATCCCGCCCGCCGGTGAGGGCGCCTTCATCACCCCCACCGGCGTGGTGCTCCCGGTCGTGTCCCGCGAGGACGGGCGGTTCACCGTCACCACGCCGTGCGGGAGGACGGCCACCCTCGGCCAGGGCACGCACGTGCCTCGGGTGGCCGTCGTCCTCGACCCGGGCCACGGCGGCGCCGAGCCGGGGGCGGTGGCCGCCAGCGGGCTCAAGGAGTCGACGGTCAACCTGGCCGTCACCCGCCACACCCGTGACGCCCTGGAGGCGGCTGGGGTGTCGGTGCTGATGACCCGCACCGCCGACTATCACGTGAACCTCGAGGTCCGCACCCAGCTGGCCGTCACCCTCGGCGCCCAGGCCTTCGTGTCCATCCACCACAACGCCGAGCCCGACGAGGCCTGGCCCCGGCCCGGCTCCGAGACCTACTACCAGATCGCCTCGCCCGACTCGAAGCGCCTGGCCGGCCTGATCTACGAAGAGGTCGTGCGGGCCCTCTCGCAGTACCAGATCTCCTGGGTGGCCGACCGCGACGCCGGGGCCAAGTACCGGGAAGGGTCCCGCGGCGACTACTACGCCGTGCTCCGCCAGCCGGCGACCATCGTCAGCGCTCTCGTCGAGCTGGCGTTCATCTCCAATCCGGCCGAGGCCGAGCTGATCTCCCGGCCTGACGTGCAGAAGGTGGAAGGCGAGGCGGTGGCGCGGGGGATCGTGCGCTACCTCCGGGGCAACGACCCCGGGTCGGGCTTCACCGAGCCCTACCCCCGGCCCACGCCCCCGGGCGGCGGAGGCGGCCGGGTCACGTGCGCCGACCCCGCCCTGACGTGAGCGGGGGGGGCGCGGGCGGGCGCCCGATGGGCTTCGGCGTCCATCAGGCCCTCGAGTACCTGATCGCCGCCCTCGTGATCTCGACCGGCATCCGCCTGCGCACGGGGTTGGCGGCACCGGTGCTCTTCGCCGGCCTCGCCGTCCTCGCCCTGGCCGCCCTGACCGACGGGCCGTGGGGAGCGACCCGCTGGCTCGGCCGCCGGGCCCACGCCGCCGCCGACTGGGTGCTGGTGGTGAGCCTTGCCGTCGTGCCCCTCCTGGCGCTCGACCTGGATGACGACCTGCCGGCCGCCATCGTCCTCTGGGTGGCCGCCGCCTTCGTGGCCTTCCTGGCCCGCTCGACCGACTACCGCCCCCGCCGGTCCCGGCGCGGGGCGCCTCCGCCGCCACCTCCCACCTCGCCTCCGCCGCTCACCGGGTCCGACGCCCTCAACACCGCCGCCCGGGCGCTGGGCCGCCAGGCGGGGCGGGCCCCCCGGACGCTGGGGCGGGCGGTAGGCCGCTACCGGGCCCGCAAGCCGCGATGAAGCGGTTACCCGGCCGTGTACCGGTCGTTGCCTGATTCCATCAGACTGTGCCCATGAGCTCCGCCCTCAGCCGCACCCGGCGCCTGGCGGCCGCCGTCCTCCTGAGCCTGGCCCTGGCCGCCTGTTCGGACGACGAAGGCAGTGGTGGCGCCGCCTCTCCGACGACGGCGGCCACGACGGCCACGACCGCAGCTGCACCAGGCTCGTCGACCAGCGCCCTCCCGGCCGGCACCCGCAACTGCCGGACCATACCGTTCACCCCGAACAGCGAGGACGCGGCCAGCAGCGTCACCGCCACCGGCGTGTCCTGCGAGGAGGCCGAGGCGTTCGTTCGGGTGGCCGGCCGCCGCACCACCTCGGGTGGACCCAGCTCGGTGAACGTGGACGGCTACCGATGCGTACTCACCCGCAGCGTGCAGGACCCCCTGCCGCAGGCCTTCTTCGAGTGCACCGACGGCTCGAAGAAGGTCACGTTCGTGCGGAGCTGAACGCGCCGCGGGCGGCGCGCAACACCTCCACGTCGACGCCGTGGCGCCGCGCCAGCTCGTCGGGCGGCGACTGGGGGTCGTTCAGGAGCTCGGTGACCGCCCGGTAGGGCGGCGAGTGGGGCACCAGCAGGGCGTCGCGGAACAGAAGGCTCCACACGAACGGGGGCAGGTCGTCGACTCCCGCCGCGTAGTGGTCGTAGGCCCGCCCCAGCTGCTCGACCCTGTCGTCCCAGCTCAACCAGCGGTCGGCGGCCGCCGCCCCGCTCTCGTAGCGTCGGTAGAGCAGCAGCGAAGCGGTCATGACCTCTCGCCACGGCGGCTCGTCGGCCGGCTCCCCGCCGTCGGGCGGCTCCACCCAGGTGGCCCCGGCCGTGACCGCCCCCGCATACGTCGCCTCCGTGCGCTGGGGGCCTCCGTACCCCTCCCGCGGCGCGAAGGTGGTGGTGGCTGGCCCGGCGGCCCCCGTCGGACGGCCTCCGGCTACATGCGCGACCACCGTCTCCCAGTGGGGGTAGGCGGCCATGAAGTCGCCCGTCAGCTGCTCCACGTCGGCCAGGTCGAGCAGTCGCTCGTCGGCCATGCGGTGGTACTTCTGGACGTCCTCGTATTCCGCCACCACCGACTTGAGCGTCTCCAGGACCTCGGCGCAGCGCGGGTCCTCCTGGGCCTGGGCCAGCCACCAGAACTCGTCGGTGCCGTCGAGGTAGGGCTCGACGGTCGTGGCGAAGCCGCTCACGGCCGAGATGGCGGCCTTCGCCTCGGCCCGCCGCCCGGCGATGCGCTGGGCCGTGTCGGCCACGACCTCGGGGCCGGGAGGTGCGTCGCTCCCAGCCGAGAGGTTGGCGAGCGCGGCCCACAGGTAGGGCGGCTCCCGGAAGATGCGGCCGTTGAAGGAGTCGACGATCTCGGCCATGAGGTCGCCGCGCCCGCCCTTGACGTTGCGGGTGTGCAGCACCGGCGTGTGGGTGAGGAAGACGCTTCCCGGCCCGTGCCGTCCTTCCAGCTGCCACAGGTGGAAGATGTCCTCGCCCCGGCCTCCGACGGTGATGAAGGGGATGGGGCTGGTGAGCACCTCGTCGGTGAAGCTGGTGTTGCCGCCCGGCATGCCCGCGAACGGCCGCATCTGCTCGATCAGGTGCTCGCGGCCGGGGTCGACGCTGCCCGCCGTCCACGGGTGGTAGATCTGCACCTGGTTGTCGTACTTGCCCCGGAAGGTGCCGACCAGCGTGCGCAGGAGCAGCAGGAACTGGTCGGACATGGTCTCGACCTCCTCCCCCTCACGAGGCAGGCGCTCCAGCGTGTCGGGCTGGTCCCACGGACGGAACCGCGTGATGTCGGCCTGCGCAGGGAGCACCGCCGGCTCCTCGGGCGAGTGCTCCTGGGCGAGCCCCAGGGCGGTGTGCAGGATGCCCCATGCCACCCAGAACTTCTCCACGCCCTCGAGGGCGTCGTTGGTGTAGCCGCCGCCGCCCACCCGTACGTCGGGGTCGGCGAAGATGCTGCTCTTCTGGTCGAAGTAGTTGAAGACGTGCCGCTTGGCCAGGGTGCCGGCCCCGGTCAGGACCAGAGCGCCCAGCTCGTTGTCCTGGTCGAGCCACGTGGACACGGGCCGCTCCAGCCCACGCTCCTGCATCTCCAGCATCCCGGCCAGTCGCAGGAAGTTGCGCAGGCGTCCGTAGGGAACGCCCTTCTCCCCGGGCTGGCGCGGTCCGGCCAGCTGCGCCACGTCGAAGCTGCCGTCGGGGAAGACCTCGGCGTTGAGGGCGTCGAGGAGCTGCTTGCGGCGATGGGTGTCCCAGTGCGCCACCGACAGCCCGCTTCGCACGGCCTCGTCGAAGAGCTGCCCGTTGGTCGCCCGGGCGTCGGCGGTGCTGTCGTCGCTCACCACGACGTGGACGTTGCGCCCGTACCCGTAGGACATCAGCTCCCGGGAGACGCTCAGCAGGAGCCGCTGGAGGTCGCCCGGCGACTGGAAGGTGCTGACCAGCAGCATGTGGTCGGAGCGGTCGTCGGGGAGGCCGGCCGAGGCGCGCAGCTCCTCCAGCGAGCGCCACAGCTCGTGATGGCGGTGCAGGATCCGCTCCGGGTACATCTGGGCCACGGCCATGCGTTGGTAGATGCCGGCCGCCCTCGTGAGGAACCCGACGGCCGCCTCGGGATCGGAGCCCGACACCCCGACCGCCGCGTTCACCAGCCGCTCCGCCCGCCGGTACTGCTGGAACGTCTCCAGCAGCAGCACCGCCTCGCGAAGCTGGAGCAGCCGCCGCCGCTGGGCGCCGACCTCGCCGTCGTCCAGGCCGTGGCCGGCCAGCCCGCTGACGAACGACTCGGGCTCCACCACGCACACGTCCCGCTCTTCGGCGGCGAGGGAACGCACCATCGACTCGAAGGCGGCGAGCATGCGGCTCAGCGCCGAGCCGTCGCCGGCCGCGGCCTGGAGGCCGGCCAGCAGCGCGGCAGGGGAGCCGTCGCGTGCGTGCTCGTCCAACCATCCCCGGTCGGGCCGGCATGCCGCCTCCGCCCAGCCGAAGGGGGCGAGGATGGCTTCGAGACCGGTGGCCACCGTGTCCCACGTCCACAGGGCCCGGGGGAAGGCCCAGGGGTAGCCGACGCCGGGACCGAGCAGGGCCCGGACCTGGCCGGGATCGACGTCGTGGATCCCGGCGATGGCCTCGAAACGGCGGGCCTGCTCCCCCAGGGGCAGGTGGGGCCGGTCGAGCAGGGCCTGGCACGCCTCCTGAGCCGCCAGCCGGCGGTTGAGGGGCACCTTGCCCGTCCCGAAGACGACCTCGGAGGCGATGCACGCCCACGCCGCCGGGTCGGCGGGATCGGCTGCGGCCTGGTACACGCCGTAGGCCTCCCGCCACAGGACCTCGTCGCCGAGGAGGGTGCCACCGGCCCGCTGCTCCGCCGCCCATCTCTGGGCCTGGGCGATCACCTCCGGGGTGATCGTCGACCGCACGGCCTCCTCGGTCCTCATCAGATCTCCTTCCTGGGGCCCCTCGGCCCCACGGTTCGGTCCCGGTCTCGTCCCACCGCCGCCCACGGCGACGGTTCGGTGGTGATCGCGGCTGGGGGGGCGTCGGCCCGAGCGGTTGCCGGCGCCGCGGTGCGGCGCCGGCGGGGCCCCGGCCCGCCCTCCAGCCGGTGCTCGGCCGCCCCCACCAGCCGCTCCAGGTAGGCGACCAGCACGCGCGCCTTCTCGGCCGGCGACACGACCTCGCTGCGGATGCGCCAGACCTGGTCCACCAGCCAGGCGGCGTGCCGGACACCCGCCAGCTCGGCCACCAGGTGGCGGAAGAGGTGCTCACCCTGGACGACTTCGTACACGTCGACACCGGCCGCCCGGGCGTGGGCGAAGCCTCGGAGCAGCCCCCGCACGCCCGGCCCCGCCTTGTGGGCCAGGCCGCCGTGCTGCCAGTAGTGGAACCCGGGACGCCGGCGGTTGCCGTCGAGCAGCGACCGCACCTGCGGCACGGTCAGGCGGTCGAGCTCGGAGAACGTCACGTCCGCCACGACCAGCTCGTAGCGGTTCAGCGCCAGCCGGTCCCCGCTCGGCGTGGTCAGCTCGGCGGCCAGGAACCACGTGCCGGCCGCCACGTCGGGCGGGACGGTCCACCCGTCGACGGCCACGGTGGCCGTGGCACCCCGCCCCGCGTCCAGCTCGGTCGTGGCCGCCGGCTCCTCGGCCAACCGGGACAGCTCCCGCCCGTCGGACCCCTCGACCCGGAGGTGCAGGTGTACCGGCCCGAGCGGGCGGGCGGTGTCGTTGGCCAGCACGACCTCGCCGCCGGCGGCCCACGGCTCGCCGGGCAGCCGCACGGGGGCCCGGAGCACGGCCGGCAGGGAAACCCGGATCGGCCCGTTGCTCTCCTGGTAGGCCCGGTACGCCTTCTTCGGCGTCCACGCCGCGTCGACCACGCCCCAGGTGGGTGCCTGCCAGTCGGCGTCGCGGAACATGAAGCTGAACCAGCCCGTGATCGGACCGGTCACGCCGGCGTTGAGGTAGTGCTCGATGGCGTCCTTGTGCAGCCGGTACTGGCGCTCCTGGCCGACGGCGACGAACCCTTCGAGGGTCGGAGCCGGCCGCCACAGGCCGAACCAGAAGTTCTCGCCCTTGAACGCGCCGTAGTGCAGGACCTCGAGGACCACGAGGGCGACCCGGCACGACAGCAGCTCGCGCACCGTGCCGTCGTCGGGGTTGGGGCTGCGCTGCTCGACGTCGCGGATCCGGTTCTCCAGCCCGCCCGGCTCCCACAGCAGGGGCCAGTCGAGGGCCCGCAGGGCGTCGTCCCAGCTCCCCTCGCCCAGCACCGCCTTGGCCTCGTCCAGCCCCTTGGACGTCGCCTCCCAGCTCTCGCCCCCCGCGTCCAGCCACCGGGGGTCGTTGCGGATGCGCTCGAGCACGGCCCGCACCCGTTCCTCGGTGAGCAGCTCGCGGAAGAGGGCCACCGAGGGCATGGCCTGGATGCCGAACTCGGTCGGCATGTTGGCGTGGCGCGAGATCCGCCGCCCGTGCACCTCCTCCTCGGGGAAGCGGGCGGGCAGGGTGGCAAAGCCGTTGTCGTCCCGGAGGGGGTAGAACTGGCCGGGGTAGGCGTGGTTGCCGCTGGAGAAGGTGGTGACCCACCGTGAGGGGTCGGCCCGTCGCAGGGCGGCGTGCAGGTCGAAGTCCATGAAGCGGTTGTCGAGGTCCTCCCACGTGCGCATGTCGGGCTCGTTGTGGGCCTCGTAGGAGACGACGCAGGGATGGTTGCCCAGCAGGTCGGCCATGGCCTCGGCCTGGGCGATGGCCCGGTCGGCCAGCTCGTGGGACTGCTCGTACGTCCACTGGAGCGGGAAGATCTGCTCCACCAGCAGACCGCGCCGGCTCGCCTCGGCGTAGAACGCCTCGGGCAGGACGAGGGTGTGGACGATCACCGCGTTGAACCCGGCCCCTTCCAGCAGGTCGAGGTCTCGGGCGATGCGATCGTCGGTGTACTCGCTGAGCCAGTAGGTCGGGAGCAGGTTGGTGCCCCGCACGAAGACCTCCCTCCCGTTCACGACCCAGGCCCCGTCGCGGCCCGTCGACTCGCCGACGGGCGACACGCCGAGCACCCGGAAGCCGGTCTCCACCTCGACCTCGTCCTGCACCCGGCCCCGGGCCACCAGCTCGGCCCGCACCCGGTAGAGGGCCGGACGGCCGTGGTCGGCCGGCTGCCACAGCTCGACGGCGGTTAGGTCGGCGTCGACGACGACGTCGCCGCTCCCGCTGGCCACCACCACCATGCGCTCCAGGTCGTGGGCGGGACCGTCGAAGTTGGCCGGCTCGACCCGCAGCCGCAGCGTGGCCTTGACCGCCTGGTCGGCCCGGTTGGCCACGCAGGCCCTCACCTGCACCGTGGCCGTGCCCGCCTCGCCGTCGGCCTCCAGCGTCGTGGCCCGCAGGCCGGGCACGGTGAAGTGCAGGGCCCGCACGAGCCGGAGGTTGATCGGAGCCCAGGGCCCGCCCGTGTTGCCGTCCTGGCTGGTCATCGAGCTCCAGGCCCCGCCCCGGCGGGCGTCGTGGTGGCCGAGGGTGCCCTTGAGGAGGGTCTTGCGGTTGGGGAAGGCCGAGGCGGGCGAGAAGTCGTGCCACCCGGACGTGACGTGGGTGCCGGGCCCGGCCGGGTCGTCGGGTGACGTCACCGCCAGCCGCACCACGTTGGCCTCGCCGTCGCGCAGGAAGTCGCTGACGTCCAGCTCGAACGGCCCGAAGAACCCCTCGTGCCCTCCCACGTGGTGGCCGTTGACCCACACGTCGGCGAGGTAGTCGACGCCGTCGAAGCGCAGCAGGGCCCGGTCACCGTCGGCCCGCGTGCCGGTGGTCAGGACGCGGGTGAACCGCATGGTGCCCGCGTAGCGCTCGATGCCGGGCACCAGCTCCCAGTTCAGGGGAAGGTCCAGGTCGCGCTCGACGTGGTTGCCCGGCGACTGGCGGTAGTGGGCGGTCCACGGGCCGTCGAGGGACTGCGACGAGGGCGCGTCCCCCCACGCCACCTCGGAGGTCGCCCATGCCCGACCCCCGTTGACGGCCGCCCGCTCCAGCTCGCGGGCGGTGGCCTCGAGGAACTGGAACAGCACCTGGGTGCGCACCGAGGGCGGCGCGTCGAGGGCCCGCAGCTTCTGGACCTCCCGCCGGATCGGCTGCCAGGCCCGCTCGTCGCCGAACTCGGCGCACAGGTGGTTGAAGAAGTGCTCGCTGTCGTCCAGCCAGTGCACGATCTGGGGCCGCCAGCGCCGCACCGCCAGGCGCCCCTCGATGAGACCCAGCAGGCCCGGCGCAGCCCGGAGGACCGCCGAGTTGTGCCCGTCGAAGAACACGAACCCCTCCCGGCCGGGAAGGCCGTCGAGGAGGATCGACTTGCGGCCGGCGGGACCACGGCGAACAGCGTTGGCTGTGGGCACGTTGAGAGGCTCGCCTCCTGCTCGGGAACGAGACGGCGGTCGGAAGCGGGGAAGTGCACAGGGCGCACGCCGGCCCGCCCCGGAACTTGGACGGGTGCTGCCCCTCCTAGCTCCCTACCCGGTCACCAGGCCGAGGACACATGACGGCTCGGCGACGGCGAGGTGACGGGTGGGCCGTGAGGGAGTCGAACCCCCGACCTCTTGCGCGTCATGCAAGCGCTCTAACCAGCTGAGCTAACGGCCCGGTGGGTGCAGGCTATCGCTCCTCCACGGCCGGCGCGAAGCCTTGGCGGAGGGTGTTCTCGCTCACCGCCCGGGGGTCGACGAACTGCATGAGGTAGTCGGGACCGCCCGCCTTGGACCCGACGCCCGACAGCCCGTAGCCGCCGAACGGCTGGCGGCCGACGACCGCGCCGGTGATCGTCCGGTTGATGTAGACGTTGCCGGCTCGCAGCTCGCCGGTGGCGTAGCGGATGTGCGACGGCGACCGGGAGACGACGCCGGCGGTGAGGGCGTAGTCGGTGCGGTTGGCCATGGCCACGGCCTCCTCGAACGACCCCGCCCGGCTGACGGTCAGGACCGGCCCGAAGATCTCCTCGGTGTTGAGGCGGCCATCCGAGGGAACGCCCACCACGATCGTCGGCCCCACGAAGTAGCCCTCGCCGGGCACGTCCTCCCGGGCCAGGACCACGTCGCCCTCCGACGGCGCCAGCTCCACGTAGGAGCGGACCTTCTTGTGGGCGTCGGCGTCGATGACGGGTCCCACATCGGTGCTCATCTCCCGGGGATGGCCGACGATGAGCTCACCCGCCGCCCCCACCAGCCGCTCGACGAGCTGGTCGTGGACGGCGTCGAGCACGATGAGGCGGGCGGCGGCCGAGCACTTCTGGCCGGCGTAGCCGAAGGCGGAGTTGAGGACGATGGGAACGGCCTGGTCGAGGTCGGCGTCGGCGTCCACGATCAGGGCGTTCTTGCCTCCCATCTCGGCCACCACCCGCTTGACGTGGCGCTGGCCGCTGCGGTGCACGGCGGCCGCCTCGACGATGCCCAGGCCCACCGCCTTGGAGCCGGTGAAGGCCACGAAGGCCACCTCGGGATGCTCGACCAGGTGGGCGCCCACCTCCTCCCCCGTGCCGGGGAGGAAGGCGAGCACGCCCTCGGGCAGCCCCCCGGCCCGAAGGGCCTCGACCAGCTTGGCCGCCACGGCCGGGGTCTGCTCGGCCGGCTTGAACAGCACCGCGTTGCCGGTGACCAGGGCGGCCACGACCATGCCGGTGGGGATGGCCAGGGGGAAGTTCCAGGGGGCGATCACCGCGCCGATGCCCTTGGCCTGGTAGTGGAGGGTGTTGCGCTCGCCCGGCGGCGACTCGACCAACCCCCCCGCGTCGAGCCGCAGCGCCTCCCGGCCGTAGTACTCGCAGAAGTCGATGGCCTCAGACACGTCGCCGTCGGCTTCCTTCCAGGGCTTGCCCGCCTCGAACACCTCCAGGGCGGCCAGATCGTTGCGCCGGGCCCGCATCCACTCCGCCGCCCGGAACAGCACGGCGGCCCGGTCGCGGGCGGGGGCCCTCCGCCACGCCGGCCACGCCCGGCGGGCCGCCTCCACCGCCGCCTCCGCCTCCTCGGGCCCGCACGCGGCCGACACGGCCACCGTCGTCGAGGGGTCGGCGGGGTCCACGGACGGGATGGTGGCCAGGGTGTGGACGGGATGGCCGTCGATGATCGCCGGCACGGCTATGCCGAGGTCACCCCCGACCCGGCTCACCGCCGCCGCGAACCCGGCTCGGGCGGTGGCCTTGCGCCACTCGGCCAGGGGCTCGTGGTGGTAGGGGCCGGGCGAGGCGGCGTCGGTGGCAGGCCGGCGGGTGGGGGCCGCCGGCTCGGGCAGGCGGTCGACGTCGGGCGGGGCCACCAGCTCGTCGAGGGCCCGGCCCTCCACGAAGCGGCGCCGCACGAAGCTCTCGTTGGCGGTGTTCTCCAGTAGCCGCCGGACCAGGTATGCCATCCCCGGCACGAGCTCGCCGACGGGTGCGTAGACCCGCAGCCGCAGCCCCATGCGCCGGACGGCGGCGTGGATGGGCTCGGCCATCCCGTACAGCAGCTGGATCTCGAAGCCCGTGTCGGGGATGCCCTTGGAGCGGGCGTACTCCACCGCGTAGGCGATCGAGCGCAGGTTGTGGGTGCCGAAGGCGGCCCGCACGTCGCCGTGGTGGTCGTGGAGGAGGCGCACGCAGCGCTCGTAGTTGGCGTCCGTCTCCTCCTTGTGGCGGAACACCGGCACGGGCCACCCCTCGGCCTCTGCCTGGACCGTCTCGGTATCCCAGTACGCCCCCTTGACCAGGCGCACGGTCACCGGCCGCGACCGGGAGGCCGACCAGGCGACGAGGTCGGCCAGGTCGTCGCGCGAGTCGGTCAGGTAGGCCTGGATGACGGCGCCGGCGTCGAGGTCGGCGAACTCGTCTTCGGCGAGCAGGTCGCGGAACAGCTGCAGGGTGAGGTCCTTGACGTCGTAGTGCTCGGCGTCGAAGTGGACGAACGCGCCCGCGTCCCGGGCCAGGCGCAGGATCGGCCGCAGCCGGGACTTGGCCGAGGCCAGCCCCTCGTCCCTGGTCAGCGGCGAGTAGTGGGCGGCCAGGGCGGTGGGCTTGACGCTGACGTTGACCCGGGGCAGGGGGCCCAGGTCGTCCCGCTCGAGGTGGTCGTCGGGGGCCCAGTGGCGGCTGGCGTCGATCAGCACCCGCAGCAGCTCCTCCACCCGGGCCGCGTAGCGGTCGGCCTCGGCCGAGGTGACCGTCTTCTCGCCCAGCAGGTCGACGGTGGACGCCGCCCCCAGCCGCCACAGGCGGTGGAGGTTGGCCACGGCCCGGCGGGGGTCGGGGCCGACGATGAACTGCTCGGCCACCCGGGTGATGTTGCGCCGGGCCAGGCCGGCGGCCGCCGCCCGCCCGAACGGCATGTGCTCGGCCATGCCCAGGCCGAGGTCGAGGGCCTTGGGCACGTCGGCCCCGGCGAAGTACTCGTCAAGGTGGCGCAGCACGTCCTCGTCGTCGACGGTGGCGGGGAACACGTCCACGAACCGGAACAGCTGGGTCTTGAACGAGGGGTGGGACATGGCCCACTCGAGCATCCGCTCGCTCCACCACGACGCCTGCACCACGCCCCCCCTGGAGCCGGCCTCGGAACCGAGGTCGGCGAGCCGGCGGGCCAGGCTCGTGACCTGGGCGTCGAGCGGCGTGGCCATCGTCCTCAGGGTATGGCAGCGGCACCGCTAGCTCGGGGCACCTTCCCAGCCGCGTCACAGGAGGCGCACAGCCAACGGCGCGACCATGGAAGCAGTGGAGGACCCCAAGACCAGGATCCTGGTCGTCGACGACGAGCCCAACATCACCGACCTGGTGAGCACCGCCCTGCGCTACGAGGGCTTCGACGTGGAGGTGGCGGCCGACGGCCGCAGCGCGCTCAGTGCGGGCCAGACGTTCCGCCCCGAGCTGATGGTCCTCGACGTCATGCTCCCCGACCTCGACGGTTTCTCCGTGGTCCGGCGGCTGCGGTCCGACAACGTGCCCGTGTCGGTCGTGTTCCTGACCGCCCGCGACGCCACCGAGGACAAGGTGGCGGGCCTCACCCTGGGCGGTGACGACTACGTCACCAAGCCGTTCAGCATCGAGGAGCTGGTGGCCCGGGTGCGGGCCGTGCTGCGCCGGGCCCAGGGACCCTCGGCCAAGAACAGCGGCCGCCTCACCTTCGCCGACCTGGAGCTCGACGAGGACACCCGCGAGGTGTGGCGGGGCACCGAGCCCATCCAGCTCACCGCCACCGAGTTCAAGCTGCTCCGCTACCTGATGCTGAACCCCCGCCGGGTGCTGACCAAGGCGCAGATCCTCGACCACGTGTGGCAGTACGACTTCGACGGCGACGCCAACGTGGTCGAGACGTACATCAGCTACCTCCGCAAGAAGGTGGACAAGGTGGAGCCCCGCCTGATCCACACCGTCCGGGGCGTGGGCTACAGCCTGCGGCTGCCGCCCGGACACGCCGCCGGGTAGCCGGTGACGCTCAGGAGGCGTCTGCTCGTCGGCCTGCTCGCCCTCGTGGCGGTGGGCGTCACCGTCTCCACCCTCGTCACCTACCGCTCGGTCCGGGTCTTCCTCTACGACCGTCTCGACCAGCAGCTGGTCGCCAACGTGGAGATCCTCTCCTTCCAGCTCACGGGTGGCCGCCGGGGCACCCCGCCCCGCCCGGGCACCTCGATCACCCGGGACGACTCCTCGGCGCCGGCCGGCACGTGGGCGGCCGTCGTCAGGCCCGACGGCACCGTACCCACCGCCCTGTGCGTGGGGTGCCGCCAGCAGCCGTTCGACGCCCCCCGGCCCCAGTTCGACAAGGACGACCTGGGCCGGCGCCGGCCCGTCACCGTGCCCGGCCTGGCCGGCGGTGGCCGCTGGCGCCTCGTCTCCACGCCCGAGCCCAACGGGGACACGCTGGTGTTCGCGGCGCCCCTCCGCGAGGTCGAGCAGACCATCGCCAAGCTGGTCGGCATCCAGCTGCTGGCGGCCGCAGCGGTGCTCGGCGGGGTCGGCCTGAGCGCGTTCTTCCTGATCAGAGGGGGCCTGCGGCCCTTGCAGGACATGGGCCGCACCGCCGCCGCCATCGCCGCCGGCGACCTGTCCCGCCGGGTCGAGCACACCGACGAGCGCACCGAGGTCGGCCAGCTCGGCGTGGCCTTCAACCGCATGCTGGGGCACATCGAGCACGCCTTCGACGCTCAGCAGGCGTCCGAGCACCGGCTCCGGCGGTTCATCGCCGACGCGTCCCACGAGCTGCGCACGCCGCTGACGTCGATCCGCGGCTACGCCGAGTTGTTCCGGCGGGGGGCAGCCGAGCGGCCCGAGGACCTGGCCAAGGCCATGCGCCGCATCGAGGAGGAGGCGGCCCGGATGGGAGTGCTGGTCGACGACCTGCTGCTCCTCGCCCGCCTCGACCAGGGGCGCGCCCTCGAGCGCCACCCGGTCGACCTGACCGCCATCGCCGCCGACGCCGTGGACGACGCCCGGGCCGTCGAACCCGACCGGCCCGTGTCTCTGGAGGCGCCCGCATCGGTGGTGGTGAGCGGCGACGACCTCCGCCTCCGCCAGGTGGCGGCCAACCTGCTCGCCAACGCTCGACAGCACACGCCTCCCGGCACGCCCGTGCACGTGACGGTGGCCCGCAACGGCGACTCGGCCAGCCTGGTCGTGGCCGACGAGGGCCCGGGTCTCGCCCCCGAACAGGCCGAACGGGTCTTCGAGCGCTTCTACCGGGCCGACGCCGCCCGTTCGCGGGCGCAGGGCGGCACCGGCCTGGGCCTGGCCATCGTGGCCGCCATCGCCGAAGCCCACGGCGGCCGGGCCACTGCCGACAGCGAGCCCGGCAAGGGCGCCCGCTTCACGGTCACCCTCCCCGCAGCAGGCGCCGGTGCGACCGCCTTCCCGTCAGAGGCGGCGGCGGGTGCCGGCGCGCCAGCCGAAACCGGCCACCAGGGCGATCAGGAACACCACCAGCAGGAAGATCAGTAGCTCCACGACTTGGCTCCTCCTCGTCGGCTCCCGTGGCTCGGGAGCGGGTGCGTCCGACCCGTACCCACTGGACCGCCGTTTCAGTCAGTCAGTCACCGGCCGAGCACTGACAGTGCCCACCTCGTGATCGCTTCCAACGCCTCGTGCGCCATGGGCCGGCGCAGCGCGATCAGGCTCACCCGCTCCCACACCCGCTGGCCGGGATCGGGCGAGACGGGGTTGAAGTAGTGCTCGAGACCGGGCAGGACGACCAGGGTGACGTCGTCGTTGCCGGCATCCCGCAAGACCCCGTAGGTGCGCAGGGCGTCCTCCACCGGCACGTTGAGGTCGTCGCCCCCGTGCAACACGAGGGCGGGACAGCGCACGGCCCGCATCTCGGCCGCATAGTCGGTGCCGAGGTCCTGGCGGAGCCGGGTGGTGGGCAGCTCGAGCGTCACGCCGCGGCCTTCCAGGCGCACGACCTCCTCGCCTGCGGCGGCGCCCTCCAGCAGGCGTTCCATGCCTTCGCTGCGGAGCAGGCTCGCCGGCAGGTTGGCCTCCAGCCATGCACGCTGGTCGTCGGTGAACTCGACCCAATGGCGCCGCAACCGCCCCACGTTCCACCGGAGCATGTCCTCGATGGGCGACGACAGGGCGCCCAGCAGCCCCGCACCGGCGATCCCCGGCTCGTCGCGGCACACCCGGCAGGCCACCAGGGCGCCCGCACTGTGGCCGGCCACGGCCACCCGCTCCCCTGCGATCTCGGGCCGGGCCCGCAGCCACCGGACGCAAGCGAGGGCGTCGGCCACGTCGGTGTGGTAGCCGACGTGGGCCGGGTCGCCCCCGGAGCGGCCGAAGCCCCTGCGGTCCCACCGCAGCGAGGCGATCCCCGCGCCCGCGAGGTCGTGGGCGATCCGTCGCATGGTGCCCGGTGCGGGCGGGTCGCCGGGCGTCCCTCCCTCGAGGACCAGGTCGCCGTCGCGGGTGTCGGCCCCGCTCCCCGCGATCAGGGCGACGGCGGGGACGGGAGTCGCCGCCGACGCCTCCTCGGGTAGGCACAGCACGGCGGCGATGCCCACGCCAGAGGCGACGGCGACCTCCTGCTCCCGCACCGGCGCTGTCTACACCGGCCGGGGACGGGCCCGCCGGCCGTGACCGTGGCCCGGCGCCGATGCCGGGCCGCCGCCCTGCTCCTCCGACCCGCCCGGGCGCAGGCGGAGCCGGCGCAGCAGCTGGGCGTTGAGGGCCACCACCACGGTGGAGCCGCTCATGAGGATGGCGCCCACCGCCGGCGGGAGGGTGATGCCGGCCCAGGCGAACGCCCCGGCCGCCAGGGGCAGGGCGACAACGTTGTAGCCGGCCGCCCACCCCAGGTTCTGCAGCATCTTGCGGTAGCCGGCCTTGGAGAGGCGGATGACGCCCACCACACCCCTGGGGTCGCTGGAGGCGAGCACCACCCCGGCCGACTCGATGGCCACGTCGGTGCCCGCCCCGATGGCGATCCCCACGTCGGCCCGGGCCAGCGCCGGGGCGTCGTTCACCCCGTCGCCGACCATGGCGACCGTCGTGCCCTGCTCCTGGAGCCGGGCCACCACCGCGTCCTTGTCCTCGGGCAGGACTTCGGCGAAGACCTCGTCGACGCCGACCTCGGCACCGACCGCCTCGGCCACCCGGCGGGCGTCGCCGGTGATCATCACGACCCGGCGGCCCAGGGCCCTCAGCTCGGCCACGGCCTCCTTGGCCTCGGGGCGGACCTCGTCCTCCAGGGCCAGGGCCCCGACCACCTCGTCGCCCCGGACCAGGTGCAGCACGGCCGCGCCCCGCTCCTCCCACGCCGCCACCGGCTCGGCGAGGGCGGCGGGCACGTCGAGGTTGCGCTCCCGCAGGAGGGCGGGGCCGCCGACGGCGTAGCGCGTGCCGTCGACCGAGGCCTCGACGCCCCGGCCGGTGATCGAACGGAACTCGCTGGCCCGGGGGACGGCCGTACCGGCCCGCGCGGCCGCGGCGCTGACGATGGCCCGGGCCAGCGGGTGCTCGGAGTCGGCCTCGACCGCGGCCGCCACCCGCAGGACCTCGTCCTCGTCCAGGTCGGAGCGGCCACGCAGGCCGGCCGTGCCGCTGACCACGTGGGCCCCCTTGGTCAGGGTGCCCGTCTTGTCGAACAGCACCGTCTGCACCGTGCGCATGCGCTCCAGGGCCAGGCGGTCCTTGAGCAGGATGCCGCTGCGGGCGGACAAGGCCGTCGAGATGCTCACCACCAGCGGGATGGCCAGCCCGAGGGCGTGCGGGCAGGCGATGACCAGGACGGTCACCGTGCGCACGACCGCGTCCTCCACGTCGCCCAGCGCCCACCAGGTCAGGAACGTCGCCGCGCCGGTGCCGGCGGCCACGTAGAACAGCAGGGCGGCGAACCGGTCGGCCAGCATCTGGGCCCGGGACCGGCTGGCCTGGGCCTCCGCCACCAGCCGCTGGATCCCGGCGAGGGCCGTCTCCTCCCCGACCGCCTCCACCTCCACCCGCACCGAGGAGTCGGCGGCCACCGTGCCCGCCACGACCCGGTCGCCCGGCCGGCGGGGGACGGGCCGCGACTCGCCGGTGACCATGGACTCGTCGAACTCGGCCTCACCCTCGACCACCCGCCCGTCGGCCGGGACCCTGGCGCCGGAGCGGACGAGGACCACGTCGCCGGGGCCCAGGTCGGCGATGGCCACGGTCTCGACCTGCCCATCCGCCGTCACCCGTTCGGCCTCGTCGGGGAGCAGTTCGGCCAGTGCGCTCAGGGCGCCCCGAGCCTGCCCGATGGCCCGCATCTCCAGCCAGTGGCCGAGCAGCATGATGCTGATCAGGGCCCCCAGCTCCCACCAGAACTCGAGGTCGAGAGCGCCCAGGCTGGTGGCCAGCGAGGCCCCGTAGGCCACCGAGATGGCCATGGCGATCAGCAGCATCATGCCCGGACGCCTCGACCGGGCCTCGGCCACGCCTCCGGTGAGGAACGGCCAGCCGCCGTAGAGGAACACAGCCGTGCCCAGGACCGGCCCGACGGCGCCGTCGCCGGGGACGTCGAGGGAGTACCCGAACCACTCCTGGATCATCTCGGCCGTCACGACCAGGGGGACGGTCAGCAGCAGGCTCCACCAGAACCGGGTGCGGAACATGGCGGCGTGGTCGCCGTGCCCCTGATGCCCGCGCCCGTGCCCGCCGTCGTGGCCCGTGTCGTGGTGCTTGATCATGGTCCCGTGGGCTGCGTTCACCGGTGGTCCTCCCTCGGCTCCCCGACATCCGTCGTCCTAGTAGTATACCCCCCTAGGGTATTTGTCACGGGGATCTCCTCGCTATGTGCACCGGCGGACTATCTTCGGGATGGAAGCAGTTACAGGGGGAGGTGGCTCGTGTCCCGAGGAGCCCTGCCGATGGGAACGGCGTGGTCGAAGCGATCGATCGGAACGGTGGTCGCGGCCGTGGCAACGGCTCTGGGCGTGGTCGGAGCCACCGCGTTCGCCTGCATCGCTCCGGCCACCCTCAACCTGTCCAGCGCCGCCGGCCGGCCGGGGGACATCGTCACCGTCAGCGGCAAGTCTTGGCGGCCCGACAGCAACAGCACCGCCCCCGTGCGCATCCACTGGCACAGCCCCGCAGGCCAGGTGCTCGCCTCGGTCGTTCCCAACCAGCAGGGTGAGTTCGAGACGACGATCACGATCCCCGACGGCCCTCCCGGCTTCTACGCCATCACCGGCGTGCTGCGTGACGAGCAGGGGGCCGACGCCCCGGGCACCCCGTCGCGGGCCCTGTTCGAGATACGCAACCCGGCTGCCGCTCCGGCGCCCGAACCGGCCGCCACCTCGTTCACCCCCACCGCCGAGCCCGAAGGCTCTTCGTTCCCCTTGGCCCTGGTCATGGGCCTCGGCGCGGTGGGGCTGGTGCTCTTCGCCGGGGGGTTCGTGGCGGTGACGAGGGGGCGGCGGGCCGAGTCGGCCACGCCCGCCCCGGTCCGCCAGCGCTAGCACTGTCGATCACGGCGAGTCCTCCAGGCACTCCGGCGCCCAGCACGGCCGGGCCACCGGAAGTCGCAACGGCGCCGTCCTGGGACGCTCGACGGTGGGATCCTCGAACGCCACCGGCTGCTGCCCCCTCAGCGCCGCGGTCATGAACGCCCGCCACACCGGTGCGGCCATGGCGCCCCCCGTCAGCCCCCGCACCGGCTCGCGGCGGTCGGGATGGCCGATCCAGACCGCCGTCGACAGGGTCGGCACCGCCCCCACGAACCAGGCGTCGGCCGAGTCCTCGGTCGTGCCCGTCTTGCCCAGCACGTCCCAGCCGGGGAGCGACGCGCCCGCCCCGGTGCCCTCCTCGACGGCGTCCACGAGGATGTCGACGAGCGCCGCGTTCACGGCCGGGTCCAGGGCGACCTCGGGTGCGGGGGCGGCCCGGTACAGGGACGCCCCGTCGGGGCCGACGACCTCCTCGATCACGTAGGGCGGGGTGCGGGTGCCGTTGGCGGCGAAGGCGGAGTAGGCCGAGGCGAGCTGGAGCGGTGAGACGCCGTGGGTGAGCCCTCCCAGGGCCATCGACGGGCCTCGCGACTCGGGCGGGCCGAGCGATCGGACCGGATCGATCCCCAGCCGCTCGGCCATCGCCGCCATCCGGTCCGCCCCCAGGGCCACACCGAGCTGGGCGAACGCGGTGTTCACGCTGTTGACGACGGCTTCACGAACCCCGATCAGCCCGTAGTCCTCCCCGTCGTAGTTGTCGACCCGCCACGGCGGGAGTCCGCGCTCGTAGTCGATCTCGATCGGCCCGTCGCCGACCAGGGCCTGCCACTCGGGCATTCCCGCCTCCAGGGCGGCCGCCGCCACCAGCGGCTTGAACGTGCTGCCCGGCTGGCGGCCGCCCTGGGTGGCCACGTCGAACTGCCCCGCCGCCGCCGCCCCCGAGGTGCTCAGGGCCGCGATCCGTCCCGACCGCGGGTCGACCGCCACGACCGCCGCGCCCAGCCGCTCGGGGACCCACCGGGCCGCGGTGCGGGCCGCGACCTGGAGCCTGGGATCGACGGTGGCCTTGATCGTCAGGCCGCCGGTCTGGAGCAGCCGCCGGCGGTCGGCCTCGGTCTGCCCGAAGGCGGGATTGGCCAGGAACTCCCGCTTGACCGCCTCGAGCACCGCCGGCTCGATGTTGGTGGGGGGCCGGTGCGGGATCACGCCGAGTGGAGCGGCGCCCGCCGCGTCGGCCTCCTCGGCCGTGACCGTGCCCAGCCCCACCATGGCCGCCAGCACTTCGCCGCGACGGGCCCGGGCCGCGCCCGGAGCGGTGCGCGGGTCGAGGGCCGCAGGGGCGCGGATGAGGCCGGCCAGCAGAGCGGCCTGCTCCAGGGTCAGCTCGGCCAAGGCCACACCGAAGAACTCCTCGGCGGCGGCGGCCACGCCGTAGGCCTGGGCGCCGAAGTAGACCTGGTTCAGGTACCGCTCCAGCAGCTGGTCCTTGGAGAACCGCTCCTCCAGGGCGAGGGCGTAGACCAGCTCCTTGCCCTTGCGGAGGAAGGTGGCGCTGTCGCCCACGTGGTTCTGCTTGGCCAGCTGCTGGGTGATGGTCGACGCGCCCTGCGTGACGGCCCCGGCCCGCAGGTTCGCCATCGCAGCCCGGCCGATGGCCTCGGCGTCGAAGCCCCCGTGCGTCCGGAACCGCTGGTCCTCGGCGGCGATCACCGCGTCCCGCACCAACTGGGGGACGTCGGCCAGCGGCACCTCGCGCCGGTTGACCCCGTCGTGGACCACCGCCATCGTGCTCCCGTCGGCGGCCAGCACCGTCGACCGCCGCTCCAGGGCCTGGAGGGTGGGCCGGAGCGGGCCCGCGGCCACCTTCAGCCCCTCCCCCGCCACCGGCACGCCCACCAGGACCAGCACCGCGGCGTGCACCGTCCACCGGGCGAACGGGGACGACCGGGCAGCGGAGCCCGCAACCGCCGGTCGGGGCCGGGTGACGGTCCCGGCTGCACGCGTCCCCGCCTGCCGCGGGCCGCCGACCACGGCAGCAGCCCGTGCTGCCACCCACCCGAGGGAGGCGGTGAGGACCCAGACGGCGAGCGACACCGCTTCCCGCAGGCGCCTGGAGGGCGGCGGGCGGCGTCGCCGGAGGAGGCGCTCCAGGTCGTCGTCGACCTCCCGGAGACGCGCCTCGGTGGTCCCCACCAACTCTGCCTACCCCGGCGCGGCCGGTCCCCAACGTCGCCGCCCGTGCGCCGAGTGTGCACTTTCCTACCTGAGAGGTAGGAAAATGCACAGTCGGCGGGATCCGGGCGCCGCTAGCGGAGCGAGTCGAAGATCATCCGCATGTCGTCGAGGGTGGTGCGGGGGTTGACCACGCACAGCCGCAGCATGGGGCGGCCGGCGTGGGACGACGGCACCACGAAGGCGAGGCCCGACTGGAGCATGCGGTCCGACCAGGCGACGTAGTCCTCGGCCTCCCAGCCCGACCGGCGGAACGCCAGCACCGAGAGCTCGGGTTCCACCACCAGCTCCAGGTGGGGCGCGTCGCGCACCAGGTCGGCCGCCTCCCGGGTCACCCGGAGGCCCGCCTCCACCGCCTCGGCGTAGGCGTCGGTGCCGTGAGCGGCCAGGGAGAACCAGAACGGCAGGCCGCGGGCCCGGCGCGTGAGATGGACGGCGTAGTCGGAGGGGTTCCAGGCGTCGCCGTAGAGGACGTCGAGGTAGGCGGCGTGCTGCACGTGGGCGGCCCGGGCCAGGACGGGGTTGCGGTAGAGCAGGGCGCACACGTCGAAGGGCGCGAAGAGCCACTTGTGGGGGTCGACGATCAGCGAGTCGGCCCGCTCCACCCCCGCAAACCTCGATCGGACGGAGGGGGCGGCGAGCGCCGCACCTCCGTAGGCCGCGTCCACGTGGAGCCACACGTCGGCCTCCTCGCAGGCTGCGGCGACGCCGTCCAGGTCGTCGACCAGCCCGAGGTTGGTCGTCCCCGCCGTGGCCACCACGGCCGCCACCCGCTGCCCCTCGGCCGCCAGGACCGGCGCCAACCCGTCGCCCGTCAGCCGGTCCCCGGGGATGACCAGCAGGTCGGCGTCCATCACGTCGGCCGCGCTGTGGACCGACGAGTGCGTCCCGTCGGAGACGACCACCGCCCACCGGGGAGGGCGGGAGCGCCCGGCCTCGGCGAGGGCGACGGTGGCCGCGTTCCGGGCCGTCACCAGGGCCGACAGGTTGCCGTTGGTCCCTCCCGACACGAAGCACCCGCCGGTCGACGGCGGCAGACCGGCCAGGTCGGCCAGCCACCGCAGGGCCTGGTTCTCGGCCCACACCGCCCCCGCCCCCTCCAGCCACGAACCGGCGTAGATGGAGCACGCGCTCACGACCAGGTCGGCGAGGATCGACACCTCGCTGGGGGCGGTCGGCACGAAGGCGAGGTACCGGGGCGAGTCCGACGACAGGCACGCCGGCTCGAGGACATCGGCGAAGACCCGCAGCGCCTCGGCCGCGCCGATCCCTTCGGGGGTGATCGTCCGCCCCGCGGCGGCGTCCAGGGCCTCGGGCGACTGGGGGTGGCCGAGCGGGACGCCCCCGGGTCCGGCGTCGGCCCGGGCCCGGCGGAGTGCGAAAGCAAAGACGGCCTCCGCCAGCTCGTCCATCCCGGCGTCGTAGCGGTGCATGGCGTCCATGTCCCGCCTCAGCCGGTGATGGCCGAGAACCGCTCCTGGAGACGGTCCTCCTCGGGCGCGTCCAACCCGGACCAGAAGTACAGGCGCCGGCGCGTCTCGTCGTCAGGAAAGAGGATCGGGTTGTCGGCCAGGCGAGCGGCCTCCCCACCGGCCCGGGCCAGCTCCTCCCGCACGCCCAGCACGGGGCTGATGTACTGGACCGCCTCGGTGAGGCGGGCGGCGTTGGCCGGGTCGTAGAAGAAGTCCATCCAGTCGGCGGCGGCGGCCGGGTTGGCTGCGTGGCGGGGGATGACCATGCTGTCGAACCAGCGGATGCCGCCCTCCACCGGGATGACGAAGCGGATGTCGGGACGCTCCCGTTGGAGCTGGATGATGTCACCCGACCACGCCAGGCAGGCGGCGAACCTCCCCTCCTGGAGGGCGTCGACGAACTCGTTGGCGGTGAAGCCGGCGATCTGGCCGTCGGCCACGGCCGACTCCAGCCGGCCCAGGGCCGCCTCGGCGGCGGGAACGGTCGCCCGGGACGGGTCGGCGCCCTGCGTCAGCATCACGAGGGCCACCGTCTCCCGCATCTCGCTCACCATGCCCACCCGGCCCCGCAGGGCCGGGTCGAACAGGTCGGCCACCGCCCGGATCTCGCGCCCTCCGGTCAGCGCCGGGTTGTAGGCGATGCCGGTGATCCCCACCTGCCAGGGCATGTGGTAGCGGGCGCCCCGGTCCCACGGCATACCCAGGAAGGCGGGGTCGATGTTGACGTGGTTGGGCACCCGCTCCACCGGCACCTGCTCCAGCCAGCCCCGGTCGAGCAGGCGGGCCACGGCCCAGTAGGTGGGGACGATGACGTCGTAGCCGGTCGGCCGTCCCTCCCCGAGGGTCGGCTCGAAGACGTCGGCGAACGCCTCCTCGTTACCGTTGTACTCCTCCACGTAGTCGACCGCGATCCCGGTCAGGCCGCCGAACTCGCCGAGCAGGTCGGGGTCGATGTAGTCGGGCCAGTTGAGGACCCGAAGCGAGTCGTCGTCCACGCCGGTGGGCAGGCTGCGGGGCTCGTCCCGGCTCGTGCAGCCCAGGGCGGCGCCCGCCAGCACCGCCGCCGACACGCCCAGCAACCGCCTCCGCGTCAGCATGGCAGCCCCCTCACCGGTACTCGTTGATCCGCAGCTGGAACCCCAGCAGGGCGGCGGCGGCCGCTCCCAGGGGCAGGAACAGGGTGATGGCGGGCAGGAAGCGCAGCCGGTCGGCGGCGTCCTCGAGCCCGCCCAGGAACTGGGCCCGGTTGTCGCCCAGCACCGACTCCACCGAGAAGTTGAACCCGTTGAACGTCGAGCTGCCCGGGCCCACGGCGATGGCCCGCCGGGCGTTGGCGTCGCCGGTCGTGCCGAGCTGGGCCACCGTGTCGGCGTACCTCTGCCACCGCACCAGCATCTCCGCCACCGCCGCCCGCTCCCGGGCCGAGTCGGCCCGGTTCACCGCCTCTGCCAGCAGGCCGGGGCGGGACAGCGGCTGGCCCCGGCGGGCGGCCTCCACGTCGCCCGGTGAGACCGGGCCCGACAGCAGCTCGCCCGCCGCCCGTTCGGCCGACGTGCGGCGAGCGGTGTCGTTGGTGATGAGGGCCACCGTCTGGTCGGCCTTGGCCCGGAAGCCGGTGGACTGGATGCGGGCGGTCAGGGCGATCGACTCGTAGCCGAACTCCCGGGCGTCGTCGAGGTCGTTGCCGGACCGCAGGGCGGCGACCACCAGCCACGACGCCGCCACGACGGCCGCCAGCGTGGCCAGCACCAGAGGCACGTTGAGGAGCCGGCGGCTCATGCGGGTGACCGCTCGCTGGGCGGTCACCAGGACCACGAGGGAGGCCAGCGCCACCGCCGCGGCCGCCAGCACCCCCGCGTCCCGCCCGTCCTCGTCGCGCGAGAACCGGTCCTGGGTGATCCGGGTCAGGGCGCTGACCTCGCCCGCCACCGCCGAGCCGAGGAGGTCGAGAGCGTCGACGAGGTACTCCTCGCCGCCCGGCACGCCCGCCCGGTTGCTGGCCCGGGCCGCCTCGACCAGCCCCGCGTAGCGCGTGACCTGGATGGACACGTTCTTCAGCGAGTCGTGGGCGGCCTCGTCATCGCCGATGAGCGACGAGACGTCTTCCAGCTGGGCGTTGGCCCGGGCCAGGGCCTCCTCGTACAGCCGCCGCTGCTCGGGGTCCTCCTGGCGGCCGGACAGGAAAGCGGCGCTGGCCGCGGCGTCGGCTTCGGCCAGGCTGGCGACCAGCTGCTGGGTGGCCACCAGCACCGGCCCGCTGTTCTCACGGATGTCGTCGGTGGCCGACTGGAGTCCGGTGGCGGCCGCGGTGCCCACCACGGCCAGCGCCACCAGGGCGAGGGCCACCGCCCCCGACCACAACCGGTACCGGCCGGGGGTCGTGCCCCCCAGCGCCCTGAGCCGGGCGAGCAGGCCGCTCAACTCCTCTTCAGCGTGATCCGGCTCCACGCTCCCAGCAGGAGCTGGTCGCCGTTGAGCAGGGGACGCTCCTCTCCGGCCGTGAGCGGCGCGCTCACCCCGCTCACCCGGGTGCCGTTGGTGGAGCCCTGGTCGATGACCACCCACGAGTCGTCGGGCTTGTGGCGGAGCACGGCGTGGCGCCGCGACACGCCCGGGTCGTCGACTTCGACGTCGGGGAACACGCCGCGGGTGTCGCTGCGCCTGCCGATCAGCACCTCGCCGGATCTCAGGGGCCACTCACGCGGCACGCTGCCGGTGGGGAAGGGAATGGCCACGTCGGGGCTCTCGTTGCCCTCGTAGAAGGCCCGGTCCGGTTCGACGACCACCGCCCAACCGACCGGGGCGACGGCAGCCGGCGGCGGCGTGGCGGCAGCCGCACCCGCGGCGGGGTCGAGCGCCGCCTCCAGCACGGCCTGGGGGCTCTGTGCCGGCGGAGGGGCCGCGGCCGGGTCGGTGGTCTGGTGCGGCTGGGTGGGCAGCTCACCGGTGGCGAAGTCGATGCCGCACACCTCGCAGAAGGCGTCGTCCAGGCCCGCCGGCGCCCCGCAGTTCGGGCAGGGCGAGATCGTGCCCGTGTCGGGCACGGGCGGCGGCTCGTTGGTCGACAGCACGGGACCCGCCGGCGCCGGGGCGATGGCCGCTCCGCACGTGTCGCAGTAGTCGGTGCTGGTCGAGGTGTGACCGACGGGACAGGTGACAGGCAAGGCGGCCTCCGGCTAGGTGGTGGGCGGCTTGGCCGCCACCCGCACGGTGCGGGTGGAGCGGGTGTCGAGCGCCATCTCGTCAAGCGTCTGGACCTCGCGCCTGAGGCGGACGGTGCCGGTGTCTGGGTCCTCCACCTCCACGACCTTCTGCAGCAGCTTGACCGTGCCGTCGTTCCCCGACTGGTGGGCGAGCTGGACGGCCCGGCCCAGCTTCACCGTGGCGGTGTCGTCGTCGCCCTGCTTGCGGGCCTCCAGCCCTTCCTGGATGGCGGCCGCCAGCTCCGCCTGGCCGGTGTAGTGGGCGACCTGGGCGTTGATGCGGGTGGACAACGTCTCGTCGTCGGTCCACACCGCCCTCACCAGGGCCTGCGACGCGGGGGACCCGTCGACCACCAGGCTCACCCGGGCGGCCAGCTTCTCGTCGCCCACGCTGCCCGGGGGCACGTCCACGCACACGTGGTAGTCACGGCTCTCGTCCCCGCCCCAGGCCCCGGTCGGGTAGTCGTTGGTCAGCGGGTTGACCGGCTGGGCCTTGGCCGTCAGGTCCTCGATCGCCGGGGCGACCTGGCGGACGAAGCGCACCGTCGACCCCTGCGGCGTCCAGATGCGCAGCCGCACGTCGCCCACCGTCTTGCCCAGGGCCCGGCCCAAGAAGTCGCGGAAGTCGTCGTCCATCTCGTCGGGGTCGGCGATGATGTCGA
Source organism: Acidimicrobiia bacterium (assembly GCA_046565765.1). Lineage (GTDB taxonomy): Bacteria > Actinomycetota > Acidimicrobiia > Acidimicrobiales > AC-14 > JBFMCT01. The sequence continues at coordinate 37,366 of JBKHXX010000033.1, forward strand.
CCTCCCCGAGAAGGGTCGACGTCACCAGTCGCAGCTCCGCCACCTCCCAGTCGGAGCCCACGCCCCGGGCGTCGCACTGGAAGACCCCTGCGCACTCGGACAGCACCCGCTCCAGCTCGAAGCGGGGCTCGCTCTCGTTGCGACCGTCGGTGAGCAGGTAGGCGAGGCGGATGGCCTCCGGGTGCTCCTCGAACATCTGCCGGGCCAGGTCGAGCCAGGTGGAGATGGCGGTCCCGCCCTCGGCCTCCAGGCGGCGCATCCTGATCACCGCGTCCTGCCGGGTCTGCTCGTCGGCCTGCACCAGCCGGGCACCGTTCGTCGGGTAGGCGCACATGGCGGCGTGGGAGCCGGAGACCACCGCGAACCACGTGCCGTCCGGGAGCTCGTTGACGGCCGCCGCGGCGGCCTGGCGGGCCGCCCGGATCTTGGTCGACGGGTTCCCCATGGAGCCGCTGGTGTCGACGATGAGGACGACCGCCTTGTCCCCGGACGTGCCGCGGGCCTGCTCGCCGGCGGCGGTCACGGTGATGACACCGTGCACCTCACCGGTGCCGGCGGGAAGGAACTCGTTCTGGTAGGCGGTGGCGGAGAAGGTCATGGAGCCTCCGGAGGGCGGGGGCCGTCGCCGGGCTGGAGCGGCAAATCTACGACCACGGCGGTGATGTTGTCGGCGCCTCCCTGCCGGTTGGCGTAGTCGACGAGGTGGCGGGCCAACGCCAGCGGCCCCGGCCCGGGGGCGCCCGCCACCACCGCGGCCAGCTGGTCCGACTCGGCCGCGTAGTTCCACACCCCGTCGGACACCAAGAGCACCCGGCCCGCACCGGGAGGGTCGAAGGTGACCTGCACCGGCCGCCACGACGGGTCGGCGTCGCGCGCCAGCCACCGGGTGATGGCGTGGGCCCGGTTGTCGGCGTAGGCGTCCGAGGGGTCCATCCCCGCCGCGATCTGCTGGGCGGCCCACGAGTCGTCGACGGTGAGCTGCCGCACCGCGCCGTCCGCGGAGATCCAGTAGCCCCGGCAGTCGCCGAAGGCGCTCAGCCGCAGCGACGAGTCGGTGACCACCGACGCCAGGTACGTACAGGACGGCGGGCCCAGGCTCGGGTGGGGCTGGAACTCGACGGCCAGCACGGCCGCCCGGGCCGCGTCGAAGGCCGCGTCGAATTGCGGCTCGGCCGGCCCGCCGGCGGACAGCACGGCCGCCGCCGCATCGGCCGCCGCCTGGGACGCCACCTCGGGGAGAACGGTGGTCGACACCCCGTCGCACACCACCGCCACAACGAACCCATCCGCGACCGTGACCGCGTACGAGTCCTCGTTCTTGGCGTGGCGGAGGCCCTTGTCGGACACCGCGGCCACGCCCGGCCCCTCCAGCTCGGTGTGGTCGCGGGGGTGGGGACGCTTGGCCCCGCACACCCCGCAGTAGCCGTCGAACCACTGGCCTTGGGTGCCGCACGACCGGCAGACCACATCCTCCGACCCGGGGTCGCCTCCCGTGGCGGCGGGCGGCGCCGCCGCTGCCGACTGCTCCGGGGCCGGGGCCGAGCGGGCGGTGGCCCGGGCCACCGCTGCCGCCGCCAACCCCTTGGCCAGCAGGTCACCGTTCCCGCCTGCGGGCTGCGGCTCCGGCTCCGGCTCCGGCGTCGGCCCGGGCTCGACCGCCGCCGTTGCGACGGCCGCCGCGTCACCCGACAACGGCGCCCCGCACGCCTCGCAGAACGCGTCCCCTGCGGCGGCGGGCTCGCCGCACGACGGGCACGTGGCGGTCAGGGCGACGTCAGACAAGGGAGAACGGCCGGACCTGGTTGGCCCGGTCGACCAGGCGGCGGCGCTCGTCCGGGTCGGGCGTCAGCTTGGCCAGCCACCGGCACGCCCGTTCCAGCCCCCGCCGCAACGACTCCTCCTCCAGCGAGTACCCGCCCCGCAGCTTCACCGCCGGGTCGGGGCGGGCCGACCCCGACACGACGGCGGCCAGCGCCGCCTCGAACAGCTCCACGTCGAGGGTGGCGGCCAGGCGCCGCTCCACCTCCAGCTGCCCGAGGAGCTGCGACGACTCGACGTACCGACCCCGCCCCACCAGGGCCCGCACCGCCGCCACCTGGGCCTCGCCGTGGGCTCGGTGGGTTCGGGGGATGCGGGCGTAGGCGGCGAGCGCCCCGGGGACGTCGCCCTGGGCCAGCCGGCAGCGGGCCAGGCCGGTGGCGGCCCCCACGTACGCGGGGTCGACGGTCGACACGGTGGCGTACAGGTCGGCCGCCGCAGCCAACTCCCCCGCCCGCTCGGCGGCCATGGCCGCAGCCAGCTTGGGGGCCAGCTCACCCGGCACCTCCGACCGGCACCGGTCGAAGGCGGCTGCGGCCGCAGGCGCGTCTCCCGCGTCCAGCGCGGCCACCCCCCGCAGCCACACCGCCCGCCACTCCCAGGGATCGTCGTTCTCGATCCGCTCCAGCTCGTCGACGGCTGCCGGCGGCCGGCCGGCGTCGATCAAGGCTCTGGCGCGCCGCAGCCGCAGCTCCACCGTCTCGGGCACCTGGCCGGCCGCCACCGCCTCGTCGATCGCCCGCAGGGCCTCGGCCGGGTCGGCGCCGAGGTTCGCCAGCAGCCCGGCGGCGGGATCGGACGGGTCGATGGTCAGCAGGGGCAGCTCCGACTCCGACGACGCCCCCGCGAACACCGTGCTGGGCGCCGGCTGCGGCTTGCCGGTCGTCACCGCCACCACCTCGCGCAGCACGCCCAGCATCTGGTCGCCCAACTCCGCGATCGACTGGAAGCGGTCGTCGGGATGGTCGGCGGTGGCCTTGAGCAGCAGGCGGTGGAACGAACCCCACTGCGCCAGCAGCGGCTGTTCGGACGGGTCGGGCAAGGAGCGGACATAGGTCGTCTGGTAGCCCCGGAAGTCCATGGTCATCACGGCCAGAGTCCGACCGACGGTGTAGACGTCCGACGCCAGCGACGGGCCCATGTCGGCGATCTCGGGCGCCTGGAACCCGACGGTGCCGTAGATGTCGCCGGTGGGGTCGTCGAGGCGCCGCACGCCACCGACGTCGATGAGCTTCACCTGGTCGCCCACCTGGATGACGTTGTCGGGCTTGAAGTCGTTGTAGACGAGGCCCCGCCCGTGCAGGTAGGACAGGGCGGGCAGGATGGCGTGGACGTAGGCGATGGCCTGGTCCACCGGCAGCGGGTCTGGGCCGCCCTTGGCCTCGCGCCGCCGTTTGAGGATCTGCTTGAGCGACGGCCCGCCCACGTACTCCATGACGATGTAGCCGGAGCCCTTGTGGGACACGAAGTTGTAGATCTCGACGATGGCCGGGTGCTGGATCTCGGCGAGGAAGGCCCGCTCCGCCACCGCCACCGCCATGGCCGCCTCGTCGCCCGAGTCGAGCAGGCCCTTGAGCACCGACCACCGGCCGTTCACCGCCTTGTCCTTGACCAGGTAGATCCACCCGAGACCACCGTGGGCCAGAGCGCCCGCCACCTCGTACTGGCCGGCCACCAGCTCCCCGGGCGAGAGCTTGGGGCGGAAGTCGTAGGGGTTGCGGCACTTGGCGCAGAAGCCGCTGGCGCGCCCGGGCCGCCCCGTCTTCGACCGTCCCACCTCGGCCCCGCAGTTGGCGCAGAACCGCTTGTCCTCCGACACCTCCGGGTTCCTCATGATGACGGTGGCCGGGTCGACCGACGGGGCCGGCGGGACCTCCACCAGGCCGGCGCCGATGCCAGACCGCCGGCTGGTGGCGGCCGACCGGGTGCTCGACGTCCGGCGGGAGGCGGTGGAGCGGGTGGACCCGACGGCCCGGGAGGCACCCGGAGCGGCCGGCCGGGGCGACGACCGACCGGGGCCGGCGGGCCCCGGTCCGGTTCCCGTCGGACCGGCGGCCCGGGCCGGCTCGGCTGCCGGCGCCCGCCACTTCGTGCCGCACGTGTCGCAGTACCCGTCGTCCAGGACCGTGCCGGTGCACCCGGGTTCGCCGCACGGACGTCTCATCGCACGCTCCCAGCTCGATTGACCGCGGCAAGGTACTCCTGCACCCGGTCCTCGGCGGCACCGAGGTCGCACGGCCCCACGTACAGGGCGTCGCGGGCCAGGCCGTAGAGCCGGGCGAGCGACGGGTCCTCGGCGCGGCCCTGGGCGGCGGCCTTGGCCCGGTAGGCCTCCAGCAGCCCCCGCAGGTCGTTGCGCCGGGCCACCGGGGCCCGGTTGGCCGCCACCACCCCCTCCGCCTCCTCCCGCAGCCGCCCGGCCGCCTCCCGCCACCTCTCCAGGCCGCTCACCGCCGCCACCCACGACCCCGCCTGGGCCTGGGACTCGATGCGGCCCAGCCACGGGCGCAGCCCCTGCCCACCCGCCTCCAGGACGGCCGGGTCGAGCGGGGCGACCAGGCCGGTGGGGGTGGCGATCCGGGCGGAGGCCAGTGCATGGGCGTCCCGGCCGTCGCGCAGGAGGCGCTCAAGGTCGGCCAGGCCGGCCGCCGCCGCCCGGAGGTCGGCGGTCAACGTCGTGCGCCGGGCCGCCAGCGTCTCCACCCGCTGGCGGGCGCGGGCCACGGCCTGCTCGGCGGGTCCGGGGTCGACGGTCAGCGGGTCGGTGGCGGCCAGGGCCGAGAGCTCCTGCACCAGCCCCTGGGCGGCCGGGATCTCGGGCTCGTCGAGCCCCAGGTCGGCGGCCTGGGCGGCAATTGCGCTCAGGGCCGAGGAGGCCGCGTCCAGCCGGGGCACCACGTCGCGCCACGCCCGGGCCAGCTTGTCGGCCGCGGCCCGGGCCTTCTTGACCTCCGCCTCCAGGTCGGCCAGGAGCGCCTCGGGCCCCGTCTTCGTGCCGTCCGGCAGCGTCACGCCCCGTGCGCCGAGCAGCCTGTCCACCTCGGCCCGGTTCCCGGCCGCCGCCGCCGACTCCAGGGCTGCCACCGCCTCCTTCAAGGCGGGGTAGCGGGTCCAGAGCGACGCGGCCAACGTCGACGCCTCACGTGCCACCGCCTCGGACGTCCCGCTCAGGCGGTCGGGCTCGCGCGCCACGGCCAGCTCGGGCGACGTGTCCAGCTGGAAGAGCTGCTCCGCCAGCCGCGTCAAGCCGGCCGAGAGGGCGGCCACCGCCTGTGTCGGGTCCGACCGGGCCGCTGCCACGCCGTCATGGTACGGGCCGGATCACCGCCTCCCGCCTACGGCTCGAAGCGGTAGCCGACCCCTCGGACGGTGCGGAGCCAACGGGGCCGCTCCGGGTCCTCCTCGATGCGGCGGCGGATCCGCCCGACGTGCTCGGTCACCGTGGCCGGGCTGCTCGAGGCGGACGGGGGCCACAGCTCCTCCAGCAGCTCCTCGCGGCTGAACGTGCGCTGCGGTGACGAGGCGAGGAAGGCGAGCACCTCGTACTCCCGCGCCGGAAGGTCCACGAGGCGGCCGTGAACGGTGACCTCGCGCCGCCCGAGGTCGATGTGCAGGCCGTCGTACTCGAGCTGGTTGTGGCTGCGGGTCCTGCCGCTGCGCCTGAGCAACGCGGCGATGCGGGCCGTCAGCTCGGCGGTGGAGAAGGGCTTGACCACGTAGTCGTCGGCCCCCATCCGGAAGCCGAGCACGCGGTCGGCCTCCTGGTCCTTGGCCGTCAGCAGGATCACGGGGACGTCGCTCACTTCCCGCAGCCCGGCCAGCACCTCCAGGCCGTCCTGGCCCGGCATCATCACGTCGAGCAGCACGAGGTTCGGCCATGCCGACGACGCCTTGTCCAGAGCCGTGCTGCCGTCCGCCGCCTCGTCGACCTCGTAGCCCTCGATGACCAGCAGGCGGCGCAGCAGCGTGCGGACGGCTCCGTCGTCGTCGACGACGAGGATGCGCGGGCCTCGCTCCGCTGCCGCGTCCACCTCCTTCACGCTAACCCCCGGCCTGCGACGGCCGGTGGACGCGCCGGCTCAACACATCCCCTACTTCCAACAACTTTTCACAACAAACGCCCTTAAGGACCACCCTCCCCCGCCGATACCAAGGGAGCCGGTCAACGAAGCCCGGCGACACACACAACGGAGGTCCTTCCCAATGCGCAAGCTCATTCCCGTCGTCGGCCCGCTGCTCGCCGCCGTCCTCGCCATGATCCCCATCGTGGGTGCCCTTCTGGCCGGCGTGGTGGCCTGATACCGGTCATCTCGATGTCCCTGTCGACGACCGACGCGCCGGTCACCGCCGACCGGCACGCATCGCCTTCACGGCGGTCAGGCGTGCGTGGGGCGGAGGCGTTCGCCACCGGAGTCGCCGCCCTCATCTGCATGCTGGCCGAACTGCCGCAACGCCTGGTTGACGCCGCTGGCGTGCGGGCGTGGCCATTGGCGCTCGTCGTCGTCACCGCTGCGGTGAGCGGCGCCCGGACCGTGCTCCAGGCGCCGTTCACCGTGGCACCCGCGCTCCGACGACGCCCTCGTGGACCGTCGGTCCGCCAGTGGGCGCGCCAGGAGCTCACCGTCTTCGGGGTCTCGACTGCGGCCGCCGCCCTCGTGACCCTTCCCTTGTACGCCCTGCTACGGGCCACACCGTCGTGGTGGTTGATCGCCTGGGTCGCGTTCGCCGTGCTCACCGTGGGGTGGCAGGCCGCCATGCCCGCGATCGTCGGCGCCCAGGCCGGTTCGCTCGCCCCTGCCCCGGAGCCGCTGGCCGAACGGGTGCGGGCCCTGGCGGCGCGCGCCGGTGTCGGCCCCGTCGACGTGGCCGTGGCCGGCAAGGCCGGCCGCCGGGGCTGCAACGCCTACGTCCTCGGCGTCGGCTCGTCCCGGCGCGTGGTGCTCGAGTCGGCCGTGGCCGGATGGCCTCCCCACCTCGTAGACCAGGTGCTGGCCCACGAGCTGGGCCACTGGCGCCTCGGTCACACCGCCCGCCGCCTCCCGCTCACCCTCGCCGCCCAGTTCGGCACCCTGGCGGCGGCCGCCGCCGCCCTCTCCTCCCGCCCGCTGCTCGACTGGGCGGGGATCTCGTCGGCCGGCGATCCCGCCTCCTACCCGCTCCTCCTCCTGGTCGGCGCCGTCGTCGCCCTGCCCGCCCGCATGCTGCTGGCCTGGCGCGACCGCAGCCAGGAGCGCGCTGCCGACCGCTTCGCCGTCGCCCTCCTCGACCGCCCCGACGACTTCGCCGCCATGCTCGAGCGGGCCGCCGACGAGAGCGGGGTCCCCCGGCGCCTCCCCTGGTGGAAGCGGCTCACCGCCAGCCACCCGCCCGTAGACGAGCGCGCCGCCGCCGCCCGTCCCGACCTCCTCCCGACAGGAGCCTGACGTGTCCCGCACCACCACTTCGCCCTTCCGCGCCCTCGCCGCCGTCGCCCTCTCGATGACCGTCACGCTGGCCGCGTGCGGGGGTTCGGACCCGGCCGTCGACAGCGCCGCCGCCGTGTCGGACCGGGCGCCCGAGACCCCTGCCACCACCGCTGCGCCGGAGCCGCAACCGGAGGTCGACTCGCCCCCGACGACCGTCGCCAGTCCATCCACGACGGTCCCTCGCCGGATCACGCCCACCACGGCCTCGCCGGCGACCGCGCCCGCCACCTCGCCGCCCTCCGACGCGGCCCTGGCCACGACGGCCGCCCCGGCGCCGAAGTACGCGCCCGGCCAGCGGATCAGCCCGTCGAGCGCCGAGGTCCAGACCGCCATCGCCACCCTCTCCACCCGCATCCCCATGTTCAAGCCGAACGAGTCCCAGCTGCGCACCTTCGCCGATGCCGCCTGCACCTCCTTCGACCAGGGCCAGACCAAGGACCAGGTCGAGAACACCGTGCGACAGGCGGTCACCTACGTGCAGGGCGCTTCGCTGTCCCCCGCCGACGCCGAGTTCGCAGTACGGACGGTCGTCCAGCTGCGCTGCCCCGGCTACCTCTCCTGAGCACCGCATGGGCGGCGCTCGCCGTCGCCCCTGCCTAACGGCGGTGTTGTCCTAGCATTGCTTGCGTGCCTCGGAAGGGGCGCACACAGCCACGCCCGGCTCGTGGGAGGTTCGTGGCAGCATGGACAGTCCCGCCACCACTGCACCGGCCAGGCTGCAGGCGCCCCCCCAGGTCCGGGCCCTGGGCCGGGCTCTGCTCCTGGTCACGGCCGCCTTGGTGGTCGTCTACCTGGGCTCCACCGTGTTCCGCGAGCATCCCTCCACCATCACGCTCTACGACGGCTGGGTGGGGAACACCGCCTACTTGGGTTGCGCCCTCGCCGCCGCCCTACGGGCGACCACCGTGCGCGACCGCCAGCGCCGGGGGTGGATCGCGATGGCGGTGGCGCTCACCATGTTCGCCGCGGGCAACCTCGTGTGGACGACGTGGATCCAGTTCCTCGACCCCACGCCCTACCCGTCGCTCCAGGACGTGTTGTTCATCCCGTTCTACCCGATCGCCTACGCCGGGATCGTGTTGCTCGCCCGCGACCGGCTGCCCCGGCGCCAGGCCCAGGCGGTATGGCTCGACAGCATCATCGCCGCTCTGGGCGCCGCCGCCATCCAGGCCGCCCTCGTCATGGCGCCCATCACCGCCCACAACGAAGGCGACTACGGCGACATCATCACCAACTTCGCCTACCCCATGGGCGCCCTGGTCCTGACCGCCCTTCTGGTCGTCGTGTTCGCCGTCGAGGGCTGGCGGCCCGACCGCCAGTGGTGGACGCTCGGCGCGGGCCTCGTCTTCTTCGCGGTGGCCGACAGCGTCTACAGCGTGAAGGCCCTCGACGGCACCTACGTCACCGGCACCGTGCTCGACAGCCTGTGGATGATCGGCACGCTGCTCATGGCGGCAGCCGCGTGGCAGGCACCGCGGCGGCGTCCGGAATCGCCGCGCCGCACCCAGCCGGTCGTCGTGCCCGGCGCCTTCCTCGTCAGCTCGCTGGCGATCATCGTCTACGCCACCTTCGAGCCGGTCTCGCCCATCGCGGTCATCATCGCCACCGGCACCCTGCTGGTCGCCATCATCCGCATGGGCTTCGCCTTCCGCCAGCTCCAGAGCCTGGCCGAGAGCAGGCGTGAGGCCCGCACCGACGAGCTCACCGGCCTGCCCAACCGCCGCCACTTCTACGAGCTGCTGCGCGCCTCGCTGGCCTCGGCCGACCGCCACGACGTGGCCGTGCTGATGATCGACCTCGACCGGTTCAAGGAGATCAACGACAGCCTCGGCCACCACGTGGGCGACGAGGTCCTCCGCCAGCTGGGACCGCGCCTGGCCAAGGTGGTCGACGGCTCTGGCACGGTCGCCCGCCTCGGTGGCGACGAGTTCGGCCTGCTCGTCTCGCCGCTGCAGGACCCAGCCCAGGCACAACACGTGGCCGAGAGGGTGAGGGACGACCTTCGCCGCAGCTTCACATTGGACACGATCAGCCTGCACGTCGACGCCAGCATCGGCATCGCCATCGCCCCCGACCACGGCAACGCAGCCGACACGTTGCTGCAGCGGGCGGACATCGCCATGTACCAGGCCAAGCGCTCGCACCGGCCGTGGCAGGTCTACTCCTCCTTCCGCGACCGCCACACCCGCGAGCGCCTCGAGCTGATGGAGGACGTGCGGGACGCCATCGCCCGCGGCGAGCTCGTCCTCCACTACCAGCCCAAGCTGAACGTGGCCTCCCGGGCCGTCACCGGGGTCGAGGCCCTCGTGCGCTGGCAGCACCCCGAGCGGGGCCTGCTCACCCCCGACCGCTTCCTCGACCTCTTCGAGCAGAGCGGGCTGATCGGGCCCATGGCCCTCAACGTCCTCGACCTGGCCATGGCCCAGCAGTCCGACTGGGCCCGCGACGGCATCCACCTCACCATGGCCGTCAACCTCTCGGCCTCCAACCTGTCGGACGAGCAGCTGCCCGAGAAGATCTTCGAGGTGTTCGACCGCTGGGACGCCGATCCCGGCAAGGTGGTCCTCGAGATCACCGAGGACAGCCTGATGGTCGACGCCGAGCAGAGCCTCGAGATCCTCGAGCGTCTGCACGCACAGGGCGTCGAGCTGTCGGTCGACGACTACGGCACCGGGTTCTCCTCGCTGGCCTACCTGCGGGACCTGCCCGTCAACGAGCTGAAGCTCGACCGGGCGTTCCTGGCCGCGGCCGACAGCGACCAGCGGGCGGTGGCCATCATCCGCTCCACTGTCGACCTCGCCCATTCCCTCGACATGCGCATCGTGGCCGAGGGCGTGGAGACCGACGCCAACCTGGCCCTCGTCGCCGAGCTCGGCTGCGACGCCGCCCAGGGCTACCTGCTCGGCCGGCCCGCGCCCGCCGCCAGCCTGTTCCCGGTGACCCCCGCCGCGGGCGCCCTGTAGGTCCCGCCTCAGGGTGCGAGGGCCAGCTCGGGCTCCTGGGCCGCATCGATCCCGTCGCCGGCGCCCCGTACTCCGGGCACGAACAGGAAGGCGAGCGTCACCGCCGCGCCCAGGGCGCCGGCGACCAGGAACGTGTTGCGGGCGCCGATCAGGGCCGTGACGGGGGCGACCACCGCGAACGACAGCGGCACGAGCCCGGTCGAGATGAACCAGTCGAAGCTCGACACCCTCCCCAGCAGCGACCGCGGCACGAGCCTTTGCTTGGTCGTCAGCCAGACGATCGTGCCCGCCGCCTCCAGGGCGCTGAACACCACGCTCACCACCATGGCCTGCCAGGCGCTGCGGGCCAGCCCGTAGCCGATCAGCACGAACGTCGAGGCCGTCCAGGCCACGTACACGAACGTCATCGCCCGCCTCGGCATGCCCAGCCAGCCCACGACCAGCGCGGCACCGATGGCGCCCAGACCACCCACGGCCAGGACCATGCCGAGCGTCCCCGGGCCGGCGCCCAGCTCGTTCTTCACCAGGTACGGGAGCAGCACGTCGACGGGCCCGGTGAAGAGGAGGTAGGCGAACGTGGCGGCCAGCAGCGTGGCCCAGAGCCAGGCGTTGGCCCGGACGAAGCGGAAGCCCTCGCGTACGTCGTCGAGCAGGCCGCCCGCGCCGATGGGCGGCTCGACCGGCACCTCGGCCGGCAACGGCCGCACCCTCAGCAGGAAGGCGATGGAGACGGCGAAGGTGAAGGCGTCGACGAGGAAGGCGACGCCGCTCCCGGCGGAGGCGAGGATCAGCCCACCCACGGCCGGCCCCGCCATGCCGTGGGCCGCCGGCCGCATGAACTGCTCGACGGCGTTGGCCTGGGCCAGCTGGGACTCGGGCACCACGTCGGGGACCAGGGCGTCGAAGGCGGGGCCGAAGAAGGCGGTGGCCGCCCCGTACGCCGCCACCAGCGGGAAGACGTGCCAGAGGCGGAGGTTGCCGCTGGTGGCCAGGAGCCCGAGGACGGCCACGACGGTCCCGCGCACGACGTCGGAGGAGATCATCAGCCGGCGCCGGTCGAAGCGGTCGCTGGCCACGCCCCCCATGAGGAGCAGGGCGACATGGGGGATGGTCATGGCCAGGCCGACGACCGCCATGGCCGTCGGAGCGTTGGAGAGCTCGTAGACCTGCCACGCCAGGGCGACGAGGAGGATGCCGTCGCCCACCAGCGACACGGCCATCCCGGTCCACAGGAGGGCGAAGTTGCGCTCCTTCAGGGGAGCGACGACCCGGCGCACGGCCTAATGGCCGTTGTGCCAAGCACCGGCCAGGCCGAAGCGGTCGGTGGCCTCCTCCAGCACCTGGACGAGAAGGTCGACGTCGTCGTCGGTGTTGGCCGCGGTGACCTGGATGCGGAAGCCCACCTCGTGGCGGGGCACGAGCGGGAAGGCGGCCAGCGTGACGTAGATCCCGCGCTCGAACAGGAACGCCCCGACCTCGTCGATCCGCTCGGCGTCGCCCACCGGGACCTCCACGATCGGGAAGCCCGACGTGTTGGGCGTGGCGACCCCCAGGCGGTCGAGGGCGTCCAGCACCCGGGCCGTCTTGGCGTGCAGGTCGGCACGGATGGTGTCGCCCCGACGGCGGTTGACGTCCAGCCCGGCGAGCACGGTGGCCAGCGACGCCACCGGCGAGGGGCCCGAATACAGGTAGGGCGGGGCACCGATCTTCACCACGTTCTTCAGCCGGGTGGGGAGGGCGAGGAAGGCCAGCAGCGACGAGTAGGCCTTGGAGAACCCGCCGACCAGCACGACGTTGTCGTAGGTCTCGCCGAAGTGGCGAACGATGCTGTTGCCCTTGCGGCCCCAGTTGCAGGGCTCGTCGGCCGCCCGCTCCCCGATGACCCCGAAGCCGTGGGCGTCGTCCACGTAGAGGAGGGCGTCGTAGGCCCGGGCCAGCTCGGCGAAGGCGGGCAGGTCGGGAGCGTTGCCCGTCATGCTGTTGACCCCGTCCGTGCAGATCAGGCGCGAGCCCCCGGGAGCCGACCTGAGCAGCGACTCGAGGTGGTCGAGGTCGTCGTGCTGGTAGCGCTGCACACGGGCCCCGTTGCTGGTGGCGAAGCGGGTGCCGTCGTAGATCGTCTTGTGGGCCCGGCGGTCGAGGAAGATCGTGCCGCCGCCCGCCAGTAGCGGGATCACGGACATGTGGATGTGGGTGATCGTCGGGAGCACGAGCGTGTCGGGCGCGCCGAGCAGCTCGGTGAGCTGCTCCTCGATCTCCACGTAGGCGGCCGGGCTGCCCAGCAGGCGCGACCAGCTCGGATGCGTGCCCCACCGGCGCACGAGTGGCTCGATCGACTCGATCACCTCGGAGTCGAGGTCGAAGCCGAGGTAGTTGCAGGAGGCGAAGTCGGACAGCCAGTGGTCCCCGATACGGATCCTCCGGCCGTCGACCTCGTCGATGACGGCGTCCAGCATGGGGTTGGTCGCCTGCAGACGGGCGAGGTCGCTGCAGCTGTCGAGCCACCGCTCCAGCCATCCGTCGTCGCGGCGGCGGCGCTCGGGCGGGGAGCCGGCCGCCGCGGGCAGCGACGCCAGCTCCCGGCGGAGTGACAGCTGGCGCGCCACCGGCTGGATCAGCGCGTCCTCGACCAAGTCGGAAGCGATGTCGACAACGGTCATGTGCCCCTACTTCCCCATGCTCGTTCGCGCCCTGTGTGTGTGCGCGTTCCCTACCGTTCATCGGTCCCCTCAGGAGCGGTTTGAATGGGTCATTGGACCTAGTGCACCCTCGGGCCCGGGCGCGCTTCTCGGTTACGCAGCGGTGGCTGCGGCCGCCGCCTTGTGGGCCGTTGCCGCCGTGGTCGCCCGCCGGCTGTTCGACGCCGGCGTCAGCCCGGTCGAGCTGACGGAGTCCCGGGCCGTGCTGGCGGTCGCCGGCTTCGCCCTCCTCCGCTCCTCCTGGCGACGCCCCGAGACGTCCCGCCGAGGTCTCGTCGTCGGGCTCGGGGTGGCGCTGGCGCTGGTGAACGCGACCTACTACGTGGCCGTCTCACGGATCCCGGTGGCCGCCGCTCTCGTCATCCAGTACACCGCTCCTGCCCTCATCGTCGCCTGGGCCGGCCTCGCCGCCCGGCGCTTCCCTCCCCGGGACGTGGCCTGGGCGCTGGTGGCGGCCCTGGTGGGGGTGGTGCTGGTGATGGACCTTCCCGGAAGCATCAGCGGTGGCGTCGACCGGTTGGGCGTGGCCATGGCGATCGCCTCGGCGTTCTTCTTCGCCTGTTACACGGTGCTGGCGGAACGGACCGGTACCGCCTACGGATCGGCGGCCGCCATGTTCCGAGGGTTCGCGGTGGCGGCGGGGCTGTGGGTCGCCTACCAGGCGCCCAGGGGCCTTCCCGGCGAGCTCCTCGAGCGATCGAACCTTCCGGAGGTGCTGTACGTGGGGCTCGCCGGAACGCTCCTGCCCTTCCTGCTCTTCACCTGGGGCCTCCAGCACGTCCGGGCCGAGCGGGGGTCGATCGCGGCCACACTCGAACCGGTGGTCGCGGCCGTCGTGGCGTGGGTGTGGCTCGGGCAGGCGCTCAGCGGGACCGCGGTGGCGGGCGGTCTGCTGGTGGTCGCCGCCGTCGTGTCGCTCCAGCTGCGGGGTGTGCGCCCGCCTGTGGCTCAGTCGCCGTGACGGTGGGCGCAGCCCTGGCCGTGGCCGTCGATGCCGGCGAAGGGCCCGCACGGGTGGTCCTGCACCCACACGTGCAGCATGGGCGGCGTCGGCCGGAACGTCCCTCGCGGCAGGCACCGGCCGTTCACGAGGAGGCCGGCCAAGCGGACGCCGGCGTCGTCCCAACACAGGTTCTGATGGTCGTGCCAGACCGTCAGCTCCCCCGCCACCTCGGGCACGTCGTCCATCGTCTTGCCCATCTCGAGGATGTACATGGCTGACGCCACCCGGGGGCCCGCTCCCGTGTTCTCGAGGACGATCGACTCGATGCGCTGGGGGTCGAGCTCCCGGCCGTCGGCCAGGTAGTCGGCGTTCACGAAGTGCTCGAAGGAGCCGCGCACGCGTCCGTCCCCGATCGACCGGTAACCGGCAGCCATCACCGCCGCCTCGTCGGGGAACCGTTGCGAGACCGAGCTCCTCGTCGAGACGATGAGCGCCCGGGCCGCCTCCAGCTGGTCCTCGGTGGCGTGCGACGTGTCGAGCCCGGAGAACAACGGGTCGGCAGCCATCCCCTCGGCCTCCTCCCCGTGGGCGTGCTCCTCGGGGTGCGAGTGAGAGGCGGTCATCCCGACGAGCGCGGGGACGACGGCCAGGGCCAGCACGGGCGACGCGGCGGGGAACGCCGCAGGCCGCAGCCCGCTCCGCAGGGCCTGGCCGGCGGCGACCACCGCCACCACCTCGGCCAGCACGGCCATCCCGTCCTGGAGGCCGACCGCCTGCCGGTGGTGCAAGGACTCGATCATGGGCAGCCCGGCGAGCCTCGACGCGCCCCAGACGCCGGCGGCGGCAAGGTTGACGAGGGTGGCGGCCGCCAGGGCGGTTCGACGGGGCCGGAGGAGTGCAGCCATCCCCAGGGCCAGCTGGACGGCCGCGGTGGCCGCGAACAGCACGGCGAGGTCCGGGTCCCCGGGATGCGCGCCGGCCGCGGCTGCGTGGACCAGACCGGCGGCCACGGTCGCCGCCCCGGCCAGCGCCGGGAGCCACGTTGCCCGCGCCTGCTCCATGGTCTCCATGATCGGCCACTTCAGCCCGCGATGGGCGTCGGCGTCAGCCGCCCCGGGTAGCCGTCACCACTTCCAGGTGGCGGCCAGTCCCTGGCGCACGGTGTCGGTGTAGCCCTCCAGGGCGCCCAGACGCTCTTCGGGCGTGAGCTTCATCTCCGACGAGCGGACGAACCACGCCGGCTGGCCGTCCGGTCGCCGGGCCTTGATCACGGCGAACACCGACTCGATCACGTACTGGTCGGCCACCCCCACCGTCTCCAGGCCGGCGAACAGCTCGCTGAACTGGGTCGGCGGCAACTGGACGCCTGGGGTGGGGGCGGGCGTCTGGCCCCTCCATGACAGCGTCAGCCGCTGGCGCATCGACGTCGTCAGGCCGTCGAGAACGCCGAGGAGCTCCTCTGCGGGGATGGGCGCACCGCCGCTGCGCACCGACCATGCGGCGCTGCCGTCCTCGGCTCGCACCTTGAGGAGGGCGAACACCGACTCGACGTGCATGCCCTCGCCGAGCCCCGTGGTGCCGTAACCGGCCAGCAGCGCGCTGAACGGCATGGGTTCCTCAGCCACCGAACGCCTCCTCCCCGACGCCCACGGCCGAGGAACGTACTCGCTGGGAGGGAGGCGACCCGCCGCCCCACCCGTCCCGGCGGACAGTGGCCGGGCGGGGGAGCGAGGCGTACCATCGGACCGTGGCGGTCGTACGGCGGGACGAGCCCGAGGTGCTCCTTGGCGCTCGAGGTCCTCGACGCAACGCCCGCCGTCTGCTCGTGGCCGTGGCCGTCGCGGCCGTCGCCGTGGTGGCGGCGCTGGCCCTGCCTCGTCTCGCCGGAGACGGTGACGACACGACCGTCCGAGCCGGGCCGAGCGACGTCCCCATCATCGGCCAGGCGGCGCTCGCCGCACCCCGTGTCGAGATGGCGCTCCAGGCGGGGTGGCAGACGCTCCTGGCCGAGGGCGAGACCCTGGTCGTCGGCACGCGACCGCTGGTCGAGCGAGACCTGCATCTGGCGGTGCTGGCGCGCGACGACGTGGCCTTCTCCGCCTTTCCCGTCGACGGCGTCGTGCTCGTGGTCGGCGGTGACCGGCTCCAGGCGAAGTACGTGGGCGATCCCTCGCGAGCGACCCGGACCACGACCGCAGACGGGAGCGAGGAGGTCCACATGGGGACCGACGCGTTCGTCGGGCCGGGACCGGCGCTCGCCCTCGGCCCGGCCAAGCCCGTGTCGGGCGGGATCACGGTCCGCCGGGGGGACGTGCCCAAGTCCACCCGCACCCTGGCCGGCTACTTCGGGCCCGGAGCTGCCGCCGCCCTCACGGCACAGGCGGAGGCGATGGCGGCGACCGTCCGCATCCCACCCCTTGACCAAGCCTCCATGCCGCCGCCGCCGCCAGGCAGCCGCCCCAGCTTCGACTCCGGCGGGCCCCCTGCCGGTACCCCGCTGAGCGAGGTGGCGTCGTTCACCATGCCGGGGGCGGTCTACACCGCCCGCGCCGGTGGGAACTGCGCCGACGTGGTCGCAGGCGGCAGCCCGCAGCCGCTGGCCGGCGGCTGTTCGCCCGGGCGGCTGACGGGGAATGCGGTCCACGTGACCGCGGTGTCGTTCAACCTCGGCTCGCCGCCCGTTGCTCCCCCCGGCCAGACCTTCGCCCCGGGCCGGGGCCCGGTTCCCCCCGCCACGATCGTCCTGGCCCGGGCGGGGCCGGAGGTCCGCAGCCTCGTCGCCGTGCTCGTGGACGGGCGCACCATCCCCGCCGCTCTCGGGCGTGACGGGTGGGCGCTGGTGGCCGCCGGTGCGCGCCCCTACCTTCTCGAGGTCCGCGACACGGCCGGCAAGGCCGTCACGTACGTCCCCGTGACCTGAGCACCCTCGGGGAGGGCGGCGCTCGTGGCGAGCGCCCGGGCCGGGCGACAAGTGACGATCACCACCCACAGGTGGAACACCGTGCCGGGCAGGATCTCGGCGAGCGGGGCGACACTGCGGGCCGAGAGCCACAGCCCCGCCACGCAGGCGACGACCTCGACCCAGAACAACCCGTAGCTCACCTGGCGCCAGCGGCCCGGGGGCTGGCCGGCGGCGAAGCGCCACATGAGCAGCGGCAGGGAGGCACCGAGGACCAGGGCACTGGTGGTGTGGACCCGGTGGGCGCCGAGGTCACCCCCGATGGGGACGAACGCAGCCACCACCTGACCGGCGAGACCGCCGAGCATGGCCGCCGAGAAACCGGAGGACACCGGGAACCGTGCCCGCACGTACCGGTGGAAGGCGGCCAGCAGGGCCGCGGACACCGCCAGCCCGAGCGTGAACAGCGGCGCTGCGCCGGGGCGGGTGCCGAGGTAGCTGAGCGGGTCCTCCCCGAGGAGGTCGAAGTCGATCGCCGCGGTGGCCGAGAGGAGCGTCGTCCAGATGACGGCCACGGCGGCGACGCCCGAATAGCGGAGGTCTCGACCCACCACAGTCTGTTCGGCGCGGCCAGGCCGGCCGGATCAGCCGGCCGGGGTCGTCGCCGCACGACCGAGCCGGCGCGGAGCTCGAGCGGCTGGCAGCGGCCCCTCCCGGCCGCCCCTCGACCGGCGTTCGAGCGGAACGAAGGGCGCGCTCGACCGTCACCGCCGCCTACGTCATCGTCCGAGCGTGATGTCGGGATACGGCCCCGATGCGAAGTTTCTGGCCAGGGCCGGTGGGTACGACGCCCAGGTCAGCACGTGGCTCGTCCGAGCCCGCCTCGAGCCCGCGGAGGTTCCCGCCGTGCCGGATCTCGTCGATCTCCCGCCGCAGTTCCTCCTCAGCGCCTGCGCTGCGGTCATCCTCCTCACCGCCTTCGTCGGATGGCGCTACGCCCAGGGCGTGCCCCGCCCCGCCCCGCGCCCGCGCCGTGCCCGGGCGGTTCGGGCCGACGGCGATCCCACCCAGCCGATCGTGCGCCCCACCGTCATCGAAGACGTCGCCGCGCCCATGGCGGCGACGTCGGCAACGCTCATCGAGGAGGAGGCACGGGTGACGCCCCCGCCCCCGGCGAAGCAGCGGCGGGCACGGGAGCCCGAGCGGCGCGTCGACGCTCCCCGCCCGGGCGGCGCCCAGCGGGCGCCCGGCGCCAAGCTCGCCCCGCCCCGCACCCAGCTCTCCGACGTCCGGTTCACCGACGTGGCGGGCGTCGACGAGGCGGTGGAGGAGCTGGCCGAGGTCAAGGAGTTCCTGGCCGATCCGGCCCGGTTCCGCTCCCTGGGAGCGGCTCTGCCCAAGGGTGTCCTGCTCGTGGGACCCCCGGGAACGGGCAAGACCCTCCTGACGAAGGCTCTGGCCGGCGAGGCGGGCGTCCCCTACCAGGTCGTCTCCGCGGCCAGCCTGGTCGAGGTGTACGTGGGAGTGGGGGCAGCGCGGGTCCACCAGATCTTCGAACAGGCTCGGAAGGCGGCGCCGTCGATCATCTTCTTCGACGAGCTGGACGCCATCGGACGGATCCGGACGCAGGCGGCCATGGGGGGCCACGAGGAGCGCGAGAGCACGCTCAACCAGCTCCTGGTCGAGATGGACGGGTTCGACTCCGATTCCGGGGTGCTCGTCGTCGGGGCCACCAACCGGGTGGACATCCTCGACCCCGCTCTCCTACGACCGGGTCGCTTCGACCGCCGGCTCGTCATCGATCCGCCCGACCTGGAGGGCCGCCGGGCCATCCTGCACGTCCACAGCCGCAACAAGCCCCTGGCTCCCGACGCCGACCTGCTGGCCATCGCCCGCCGCACGATCGGCTTCACCGGCGCCGACCTGGCCAACGTGATGAACGAGGCAGCCCTGCTCACTGCTCGCCGGCGCCGGCCCGAGATCGGGATGGCGGAGCTCGACGAGGCGGTCGAGCGGGCCATGGCCGGGCCCGAGCGGCGCACCCGGGTCATCTCCGAGCGGGAGAAGAAGGTCGTCGCCTACCACGAGAGCGGCCACGCACTGGCGTCGTGGGTGCTCGCCCAGGGCCAGGACCTGCACAAGGTCTCGATCGTCAGCCGGGGTGGCTCGCACGGGTACACGCTGGCGCTGCCGACCGAGGACCGTGTGCTGTTCAGCCGGTCCGACCTGGCGAGCCAGCTGGCGGTGCTGCTGGGCGGGCGGGCGGCCGAGGAGCTGGTCTTCGGCGAGCCGACGACGGGCGCGGAGGACGACCTGCGCCGAGCGACTCGCATCGCCCACAAGATGGTCACCGACTACGGGATGAGCTCCCGGGTGGGCCCGGTGAGGGTCGCGCCCGACCCCGAGGCCACCAACGCCGGCATGGCCGTCCTCTCCGGCGCCGAGGTCATGGCCGACGTGGACAGCGAGGTGCGGCGACTGGTGGGCGACGCCCACGAACTCGTGGCCGAGGTGCTCCTCCGCCACCGCGCCGCCCTGGACACCGTGGCGAGCCGGCTGCTGGTGGCGGAGACGCTCTCGAAGGAGGAGCTGGAGCACATCCTCCAGCCCCTCCCCCGGCAGCGTCCCGTCGTCACCCACACGACCGGCGACGCCGCCTGACAACGCCACCGGGCGGCCCACGCGCCCCGCGCTCCCACCCGACCCTGGAGGCGGCGACCGGAATCGAACCGGTGTACAGGGCTTTGCAGGCCCTTGCCTAAACCACTCGGCCACGCCGCCAGCCCGACCATCGTACCGGCGGCGCATCGGCTCCTCGGCGGCTCTGATTCCCAACGAGTTCACAGCCCCGTCCCAGACGGAGGACCGATACTGGCGTCATATGTCCGAGAGCCCGGACCCGATCGAGACGACGTTGAGCCGCCGCCGGCTGCTGCGGGCCGGTGCCGGAGTGGCGGTGGCGGCGGCGCTGGCCGCCTGCTCCCGGGAGGAGGACCCGCAGGCGGCGGGAGGGGCACCGTCCTCGTCCACGACCGGCGCGCCGGCCACGGGGTCCCCGTCCGCCTCGGCCACCACCCTCACCCCCACGCCCGAGTGCGCCGACGACGACGACGACCTCACCGTGGCCCAGACGGAGGGGCCGTACTTCAAGCGGTCGTCGCCCCAGAAGGCCAACCTGTTCGCCGACGTCTCGAGCGGCACACGCCTGGTGATCGACGGGACCGTCCTCACCACGACCTGCCAACCGGTCGACCGGGCCCTGATCGACGTCTGGCAGGCCGACACCGCCGGCAACTACGACAACGCCACCTACCGCCTCCGCGGCCACCTGTTCACCGACGCCCAGGGCCGGTACCGGCTGGAGACGGTCGTCCCCGGGCTCTACCCAGGCCGCACCCGGCACATCCACGTCAAGGTGCAGGCCCCCGACGGCCCGGTCCTCACGACCCAGCTGTACTTCCCCGGCGAGGCCCAGAACGCCCGGGACGGCATCTACAACCGGGCCCTGGAGATGGACGTGCGGGACGGGGCCAACGGCAAGGAGGCGACGTTCGACTTCGTCGTGAACACATGACGAGCTGCCGCGCTGGGTAGTGGCCCTGCGTGCCAACGCCGAACCGTGCCGTGCTCTTCGACGTCGACGGGACCCTCGTCGACACCAACTGGTTCCACACCCTTTCGTGGTGGCGGGTGTTCCGCAAGGCCGGGGAGGACGTCCCCATGAGCCGCATCCACCCGCTGATCGGCATGGGGTCCGACCAGTTGCTCGAGGCGATCTTCGGCGAGGAGCGGGAGGACCTGCGGGGCGGGCACTCCGAGGAGTTCGAGCCGTTCATGCGGGAGATCCACGCCTTTCCCCGGGCGGGCGACCTCCTCCGGGCGGTCAAGGAGCGGTCCGTGCAAGTGGTGCTCTGCACGTCGTCGAAGAAGGACCACCTCGAGCCCATGCTCGAGGCCGTCGACGCCATGGACGCCATCGACGAGATCGTCAACGCCGACGACGTCGACCGCAGCAAGCCGGCGCCCGACGTGTTCACCGCCGCCCTGGAGAAGACCGCGCTCGAACCCGACGACTGCCTGGTCGTGGGCGACACCGCCTGGGACGTGGAGGCGGCGAAGAAGGCGGGCATCGAGACCGTGTGCGTGCTGACGGGCGGCACCAGCCGCGAGGAGCTGCTCGAGGCGGGGGCGGTCGAGGTCTACGAGGACGTGGCCGAGCTGCTCTCCGAGCTCGACAACAGCCCGCTCGAGCGCCTATTCGACGCGACCTGAGGGCGGGCGGCGTACGCTCGTCGCCGTCATGGGCAACGTCTGCGGACGTGCGACGGCGATCACGGTCCTGACCCCCATCCGGCCCTGGCTGGTCCGCCTGTCGCGGCTGGGCTTCATCCTCCCCCGCAAGGTCCCGTGGATGACCGAGGCGCTGCGGAAGCTGTCGTTCATCCACTTCGCCCGGTGGTCGCTCATCGAGCGCATCCCGTACAACGGCCCGCCGCAGCGGCCCGAGCACCCCCGCTACACGTACCTGTTCTTCGAGAGCAACTTCAACGGCACGTGGGACGACTACATCGACTCGTTCTCCTACGTGATGCCCGGCCGGATGCGGCTGACGTGGGGCTCCTCCTACGGGTTCCCCGGAGCCAAGCCGGTGGGGCCGTTCAAGCGGTACATCGTGCACAACGAGTTCGAGGCCCAGCACTTCTACTCGGCGTACCCCGAGGCGACCGCCAGCATGGTGCTGTCGAGCCTCCAGGTGCGGGAGCGGTTCGACCAGCTGCGGGCCCGGGCCGAGGGCGCCTCACCGGCCGAGCTGGCGGTCGAGTGGCGGGCGTTCCTGCGCGACACCCAGAGGCACCTGTGAGCCACGACGTGTTGGGGCAGTCCTACGCCCTCACCGTGCTCGCACCGATCCTGGCCGGGCACGAGAGCGCCCTCGACGCCCACCTGCGCGGCCTCCCCGTCGGGACCGGCAGCCCCCTGGCGCGCGTTCCGCGCACCCACTTCGCCCGGTGGGTGATCGTCCCGCAGCCCGCGTACCAGGGCCCGCCCATGCGTCCCGACCCGTGGAAGTCGCAGTACCTGGTCTTCACCAGCTGCTTCGACGGCGACCTGCCGTCCTACCTGGACGACCTGTGCCGGCTGATCGGCTCCGACGTCGACGCGGTGTGGGAGCACTGCGTCGCCTACCCCGGCAGCGCCGACCGGGCCGCCTTCGCCCGGTACATGCGCCACAACCAGATCGCCACCGAGGTGTACTTCGCCGCCTACCCCGACGCCACCGTGGCCCAGGTGCGGGAGAGCCTGGCGCTGCGAGACCGGCTGGTGAAGTTCGCCATCGCCGTCCAGGGCCTGAGCGACACCGAGCTGTACGAGAGGTGGCAGGAGGAGTTCTCCGGATGATACGGGCGACCAGCCCCCTCGACCACGACGACATCCAGGGCAACGTCCTGCGCGGCTACGGGTTCCCGGCGGCGGCCTACGTCTTCGTCTCCGTGGAGGATGGCGCTGCCGGCCGCAAGTGGCTGGGCGGGCTGGTCGAGCCGGTCACCACCGACGCCGAGTGGACCGAGGGTGCCCCCGCCGCCGCCGTGAACGTGGCCGTGACCGCCGCCGGCCTGGCCGCGCTGGGCGTGCCCCAGCGACTGCGGGCCACGTTCGACACAGCGTTCCTGGAAGGCGCCCGGGCCCGGGCCGAGCACTTGGGCGACCGCGGCCCCAGCGACCCCTCCCGCTGGCATCGCGGGTTGGGGGACGGGAGCGCCCACATCCTGGTGACGGTCAACGTCCGCGACCGGGAGACGCTCGGCGACCACGTGGCCCCGGTGCTGGAGGGTGTCGGGGCCCCGGGCAGCGGCCTCGCGGTCGTGCACCGGCGGGAAGCGGCCCTGCTCGGCAACCGGCGCGACCACTTCGGGTTCGCCGACGGGTTCGCCCAGCCCCACGTGGAGGACGGCGACTCCCCCGCCACCGCCCGCTGGAAGATGCCGAAGCTGCGGCGGGACGCCAGGCTGATGAAGCCGGGCGAGTTCGTCCTGGGCTACGAGGACGAGGACGGGGTGCTGCCGGATGCGCCCGCCCCGCCCCTCGGCAAGAACGGCACCTACGCGGTGTACCGGGAGCTGCATCAGGACGTGGCCGCCTTCCGGCGGTTCCTGAACGAAAAGGGGCCGGCGTTCGGCGGCGGCGAGGTGCTGGCGGCCAAGATCGTGGGACGGTGGCGGGACGGCACGCCGTTGGCCCTCTCCCCCGACCGGCCCGACCCGGGCATCTCCCAAGACCGCTCACGCATCGACGACTTCGACTACAGCCGGGACCCCGAGGGGTACCGCTGCCCCCTCGGCGCCCACATCCGCCGGACCAACCCCCGTGACGCCCTCGGCTGGGGCGACGTGCGTAGCAAGCGCCACCGCATCATCCGCCGCGGCATGCCGTACGGCCAGCCCCTCGCCGAGGACGCGGTGGAGGACGACGGGGCCGAGCGGGGCCTGGCTTTCGTGTGCTTCAACGCCAGCCTCGAGCGCCAGTTCGAGACCATCCAGCGCCAGTGGTGCAACGACGGCAACATCTTCGGCCTGGGCCGGGACCGGGACTTCCTGCTGGGCGGCCCCGAAGGCGAGGGCAAGATGACCATCCAGGGCCACCAGCCCCGCTTCCTCGCGCCGCCGCTGCCCTTCGTGCAGACCCGAGGCGCCGAGTACCTGTTCTTCCCGGGCATCGACGCCCTGCGGGCCCTCGCCGCCGGCTTCCCGGGCGTGTAGCGGGAGGAGCTGCGGCGAGGGGTTCCCTGGTAGGCCCCGGGCCGGCCGGGCTAACGTCGGATTGACTGACGACATCCCTGACCATCCGTTCTATTTGGGAGGAACACACGAGATGAGCGCCACCGATCTTGCAGCCGTCGCCAAGGCGATGGTCGCTCCGGGCCGGGGGGTCCTGGCCGCCGACGAGTCGAACGCCACCATCACCAAGCGGTTCGCAGCGCTCGACATCGAGTCCACCGAAGAGAACCGCAGGGCCTACCGCAACACCCTGTTCACCACACCGGGCATCGAGGACTACATCAGCGGCGTCATCCTCTACGACGAGACGATCCGCCAGAGCGCCGACGACGGCACGCCGTTCCCGAAGCTGCTCGAGTCCAAGGGCATCCTCCCCGGCATCAAGGTCGACACCGGCTCCAAGCCGCTGGCCCTGGCCGACGGCGAGCAGGTCACCGAGGGCCTCGACGGCCTGCGTGAGCGCATCGCCGAGTACGTGAGCCTGGGCGCCAAGTTCGCCAAGTGGCGGGCCGTGATCATCATCGACGAGGCCCGGGGCTTCCCCAGCGACACCGCCCTGCTCTGCAACGCCCACGCCCTGGGCCGCTACGCCGCCCTCTGCCAGGAAGGCGGGCTGGTGCCCATCGTCGAGCCCGAGGTGCTGATGGACGGCAGCAACGACATCGACACCTGCTTCACCATCACCGAGAAGACCCAGCGCCTGGTGTTCGCCCAACTGGCCGCCCAGCGCGTCGACCTCGAGGGCATCGTGCTCAAGCCCAGCATGGTGATCTCCGGCAAGGGCTGCTCCACCCAGGCCCCGCCCCAGGAGGTGGCGGAGAAGACGCTGAAGTGCCTGTACCGCACCGTACCTGCGGCCGTACCGGGAATCGCCTTCCTGTCCGGTGGGCAGTCGGCGGCGGTGGCCACCGAGCACCTCGACCTCATGAACAAGATGGGCCCCCACCCCTGGACCCTCACGTTCAGCTACGGCCGTGCGCTCCAGGACGAGGCCCTGCGCACGTGGAAGGGCGCCCAGGACAACATCGGGGAGGCCCAGAAGGTGGCCTCGCACCGGGCCAAGCTCACCAGTGCCGCGGCCAGCGGCACGTACGAGCGGGAGATGGAGACGGCGGGCGTCTGACGCGGATGGAGGGGGCCGGCTCCGTGGAGCCGGCCCCCTCGTCGCGTCCGCGGGCTACCCGACGCCCGCGGGGGTGCGGGGCTCGGTGCCGACCCGCCGCTCGGGCGGCCGGCCCCGCTTGGCCAGAGTGGCGGCGAGGAGCAGGGCCAGGGCCACGACGGCCAGGCCCGCCACTGCGGCCACGATGACCTTGGCCGTCACCGGCCACCCTCCGCCGCCGAGGGCCTCGAACTGGGCCACGCCGGCGAAGATGTCCTGCACGCCGGCGCCGAACTCGCTGTTGATGGCGTCGGCCCCGCCCTCGCTGTTGCGGGTGTCGTCCCACCCGAACACCGCCAGCTCGTTGGTGGATGCGATGCCGATGGGCGAGGTCACGTCGAAGTTGACCGCCCACACCCCGTAGGTGCGGTTGATGGGCCGGTCGCTGATGGCCGTGTTCCTGGACCAGGTCTCGCCGCCGTCTTCGGAGTAGGCGTAGTACACGCTGTTGGCCCGGATCCCCGGATCGTCACGGGTGTCGAACCAGGCGGCGTCCAACCGGCCGTTCGGGGCCGCCGAGATGCTGGGGTTGAACTGCGCCACCATCTGGGCGGGAGCGTCGTCGGTGATGTTCTTGGGCTCGGTCCACGTCTTGCCGCCGTCGGTGGACCGCTGGACCATGATGTCGCCGTTGCCCGAGGTGGTGGTGGTGGGGTTGCGGCCGAAGATCATCACCAGGCTTCCCTCGGGCCCGCCCTGCTTCGTCCAGGTCACCCGGGAAGCTGCGCCGACCGTGTAGTCGGTGACCCGGTTGGTGGTCCAGGTCTGGCCCCGGTCGGTGGAGACGGAGACGAAGGTCGACGGGGCCACGGGCTGGTCGGCGGCCTGGTTGGACTGGGCTGAACGCCACACCGCGTAGACCTTGCCCTTGTCGTCGACCGTCAGGCGGGCGTTCGTGCCGCCGAAGTTCACCTCCTGGTTGGGGGTGGCGCGGCGGGACCCAGCGGCCGGCGTGGTGGTGCTGGTGGTCGTGGTGCCAGGGCCCACGGTGGTGGTGGTGGCCGAGCTGAACGACTCCTGGCGCACTGCGTCGGTCCAGACTCCCCTGCTGAGGTCGACGGGCGCCCCGAACGTGCGGCCCCCGTCGGTGGAGACCGCCACCATCGGCCGCGCCGGCTCCTGGTTGGGGGCGACCATGTTGGGCTGGGTGCGGGTGAAGGCGGCGTAGACGATGTCGTTGCTGCCGCTCTTGGCGTCCACCGCGATCGACGACGGGCGGAACTGCTCGACCGCCTCGCCCTCCTTGCCCCGGACGGGGCTGATGATCGTGCTCTGCCAGCTGTCACCGAGGTTGTCGGTGCGGGACACGATGGGCGCCATGTTCCCTTGGCGGGGGCCGCCGTCACGGTCGTCCCAGCCGGTGAGGGACACGTAGGCGTTGCCGCTGCGGCCCATGGCGGCCTGGGCCGCCCAGTTGCTCCATACGCAGTTGGCGTAGTCGTTGGGCGACGGCAGCTCCCGCGCCTGCGACCAGGTGGCGCCCCCGTCGGTGGAGTAGACGAGCCCGCAGCGCCGGCTCCGCAGCTCGGCGGCGATGCCCACGATCCTCTTCGAGTCGTTAGGGTCGGCCGCCAGATAGGGCGACGAGTAGAGCCGAGCCGGGCTCAGGTCGTTCTTCGTGACGTGAAAGGGCTTGGTGACGACCGGCGCGTCTACCGCCGATGCCGCCGCGGGCAGCACGAGGATTCCTCCTGCGAGCGCGGCTCCAAGAGCCCGTTTGTACGTGAATGCCGCCCCTCGCCGCATGCGCCGCCCCCCGTATAGCCGCCGTTCGTGTTGTGCGGGAGATGATCCAGCCCGCTAGCGGAGCGCGTCAATAACTGTGAGAAGGCTCTAGTCGTGGCGTCAGCGGAGGGCGGCGGCCGGGATCACCACGTCGATGGTGGTGCCCCGTCCGGGACGTGAGGTGACGGTGAGGCGGGCGCCGATGAGCTCGGCCCGTTCCCGCATCCCGACCATCCCGTAGGCGCCCCGGTCCTCCGCCACGGCCATCCACTCGTCGGGCAGGCCGCTGCCGTCGTCGGCCACGGTGAGCGTGGCCCCGTCCTCGCTCGGCCCGAACTGCATGACGACCCGGGTGGCCTGGGCGTGCTTGGCCACGTTGTGGAGCGCCTCCTGGGCGATGCGGTACACCGCCATCTCCACGTGGGGGGGCATGTCGACGGCGGTGACGGCGACGTCCACCTCCAACCCCTCCAGCGACCGGGCCAGGCTCTCCAGGCCGGGGCCCAGGCCCAGGTCGTCGAGGACGGCGGGCCGCAGCCCGGTGATGGCGCCCCGGGCCTCGTCGAGGGCGCCGGTGGCCAGCTCCTTGGCCGCCGCCAGCTCGGTCGCCAACCGGGCCGGGTCGGCGGCGCCGTTCCCTCCGATGGCGTCCTCGGCGGCCAGCAGGTGGTACCAGAGGCTGATCAGGCGCTGGCTGATCCCGTCGTGGATCTCGCCGGCCAGGCGGCGGCGCTCCAGCTCCTGGGCCTCGACGGTGCGGGCCGCGAACGACTCGAGCGTCTCCTCCCGCTCGGCCAGCCGAGCGTAGAGACGGGCGTTCTCCACCGCCCGGCCCATGAGATTGGCGACGTCGGAGAGGAGCGCAACATCCGAGTCGTCCCACACCCTGGCTTCCTTGGCATGGACGTTCAGGACACCCACCACCGAGCCGCGGACGAGCATCGGCACCGACAGCATGGACGTGTAGTCCTCGCCCCGGAGGGCGGGGATGTACTTGTAGCGGGGGTCGTCCCATTTGTTGGGGACGACCGCCGGCTCGGCGTGCTGGGCGACCCACCCGGCGATGCCTTCCCCCACCAGCAGCTCCACCTGGCCGACCACCTCGTCGAAGGGGGGCGTCGCCCCCACCAGCTGGACGCGCCTGCCCTCCTCGTCGACCACGTGGACGAAGCACACGTCGGCGCCCGTGGCCTCCGTCATCAGGACGGCGACGCGCTGGGTCACCTCGTGGAGGTCGAGGTCGGCCGACATGGCCTCGATGATGCGGCGCAGCAGCCGGTTCTCGACCAGGCGGTCGGCGCCCGCCAGAAACGGGCCGTCGGAGGGAGGCAGCGGGATCTCGCTCAGTGGAACACCCCTTCCCGAAGGGCGGCGGCGATCGCCTGGGCCCGGTCGGAGACCTCGAGCTTGCGGTAGATGGCCTGGGTGTGGCTCTTGACCGTCTCCTCGCCGATGTAGAGACGCTGGGCGATGGCCCGGTTGGACAGCCCGCGGACCATCAACCCGAGCACCTCGCTCTCCCGTTGGGTGAGCCCGAAACGGGCCCCGGGCCAGAACTCCCCGCTCTGCAGCCTGGCTGCGGTCATCGCCACTCTCCCCGCGAGGGCGGCGTCGACCGCCACCTCGCCCTCCATCACGCGGTCGAGATGCTCGACCAGCTCCGCTGCCGTGGTGGTCTTGAGCAGGAAGCCGGAGGCTCCCATCCGCAAGGCCTGGAACAGGTACTGCTCGTCGTCGTAGACGGTGAAGAACACGACCCGCACGGCCGGGAACTGCTCGACGATGTCGCGGCAGAGGTCGAGGCCGCTGGCGCCCCGAAGGCGGATGTCGCACAGGACCACGTCGGGCTTGAGCTCGCCGGTGAGCTTGAGGGCGTCGGTCGCGCTGGTGGTGGAGCCGACGATCTCCACGCGCTCCCGCTGCGATGCGAGCATGGAGTGCAGGCCGTCGAGCACCACCTGGTGGTCGTCGACCAGCAGCAGGCGGACGGGCTGGCGCCCGGCGGGAGCGGAAGCGGGCTCACTCACGATCCCACCACGCTATACGGCGACCGGGACCGCTCCCCCCCGGAACTCCCCGGCCGAGGGATGCACGGCGTGCGGTCAAGTCGTAAGGTTCGCCTCCCAGGACCTGGACTGTGGTACTTCGCGCCCGAAAGGCCATGCAGAATGAGCGAGCAAGCCCGATTCGAGATCGTTCCGTCGGTGCTGCCGGCCGACTTCGCCCGCCTGGGCGAAGAGGTCTCGGCCCTCGAGGCCGCCGGGGTCGACCGCATCCAGTTCGACGTCATGGACGGGGTGTTCGTACCCAACCTGACCTTCGGCCCGGACGTGATCGCGGCCGCCCGCAAACACTGCTCGGTGCCGTTCGAGGCGCACCTCATGGTGGTGGAGCCGGACCGGCTCATGCACCGCTATGTCGAGGCCGGCTGCGAGCTGGTCATCGTCCACGCCGAGGCCTGCACCCACCTCCACAAGACATTGGCCGCCATCCGGGAGATGGGGGCCAAGTCCTCGGTGGCCTTGAACCCCCACACCCCCCTCGACGTGGTGCGCCACGTGCTCGACCTGACCGACATGGTGCTGGTGATGACCGTGAACCCCGGCTTCGGAGGCCAGGACTACATCGCCACCATGGAGCCCAAGATCCGGGCCACGAGGGAGCTCATCGCCGAGTCGGGCTTCAAGATCGACCTCGAGGTCGACGGTGGCATCAACGAGAAGACGGTGGCGGGGGCGGCGGCGGCCGGGGCCAACATCCTCGTGGCCGGCTCCGGGTTGTACAAGCATCCCGACGGGCTGGAGGCGGCCGTGTCGTCACTGCGCAAGCTGGCGGAAGAGGCGGTGGCGGCGTGAGCACCGTGAGCAACGTCACCATGCACCGGGGCCTGCGCTCCAACGGCAACGGCGGGGCCCAGCGCCCGATCATGCTGGCCATCGCCGGCGACAGCGCAGCCGGCAAGACCACCATCACCAAGGGGCTGGTGGAGGCCCTGGGGCCGGAGCGGATCACGTCGATCTGCGTGGACGACTACCACCGCTACGACCGGGTCGAGCGGAAGGAGAAGCCGTTCACGCCCCTGCACCCCGAGTGCAACTACATGGACATCATGGAGCAGCACCTCCAGCTGCTGGCCATGGGCAACCCCATCCTGAAGCCCGTCTACAACCACTCCGACGGCACCCTCGACCGGCCCGTGCTGGTGGAGCCCCGGGAGTTCGTGATCATCGAGGGCCTGCTCCCGCTCCACACCAAGCTGTCGCGGGCCTGCTTCGACGCCACCGTCTACCTCGACCCCCCCGAGCCGGTGCGCTTCCAGTGGAAGGTCAGCCGGGACACGGCCAAGCGCGGCTACGAGCCCGAGGAGGTCAAGAAGGACCTGGCCAAGCGGGAGGTCGAGTCGGCCGCCTTCATCCGCCCCCAGCGGGCCAACGCCGACATCGTCGTGCGCTTCGGGCCCATCGAGGGTCGTGACCAGCTGCCGGACGGGCTGACCCACGCATTCGCCCCCGGCCCGCCCAAGGCCGAGGCGGCCAACAACCTCGACGCCTACCGGGACGAGTGCTCTGAGGCCTTCGAGGACCACTGGGAGGCCATGGAGAAGTGGAAGGCGGCCGACCAGACGCCGCTGTCGGCCACCCTCCTCCTGCGCCCGACGATCGAGCACCCCAGCCTCAGCCGCATCCTCACCGACGACCACCGCGAAGCCATGCACCTGAAGCTGGCAAGGGACGAGTTCGACAAGCCGGTCGACGCCCTCCACATCCACTCCTACGCCGAGCGGGACGTCACCCGCGAGGTCGAGGAGGAGATCTGGAAGGAGCTGGGGGTGGACGAGTCGGTGCCGGAGTCGCTGGGCACGATCGACCAGGGCGTCCGCAGCGAACCCCTCGCCATCACCCAGCTCATCCTGCTGTACCACATGTTCCTCGCCCTCAAGGACCGGTAGCCTTCAAGAAGGCCTGCGGCGGCGACAGCGGCCGCCGGCGATGTGGTCAGCCGTCGGGGATGCGCCAGCCGTCGGCTCGTGGTGCCAGGCCGAAGCCTTCGAGGACCGGGCGGCCGTCGCCGCCCGCCCTGATGGTGGTGATGGACGCCTCCGGCACGAACAGGCGGCCGGCGATCAGGGGCGTGACGTCCAGCGCCCAGGCCACGGCCGCCTTGATCGGTGAGACGTGGGTGACGACGATCACGTCCTTCCCGCCGATGAGCGGCAGCAGCTCTTCGCAGGCCTCGGCCACCCGCCGGCTGAGCGAGGCCAGCGACTCGCCGCCGACCGGGGCCCACTCGAGGTCGCCGGCCCAGCCGGTCCACAGCAGGCCGACGGCCTGGGCGACCGGCCGATCCTCCAACTCGCCGAAGTCCATCTCCATCCACCGCCGGTCGATGGTGGGCGTCCCCCGGGCGATCACCTCGGCCGTCTGGCACGCGCGGCGCAGGGGACTGGCGATCACCGCCGCCGCCGGCGGGAGGCTGCGAGCCGCGACCTCGGCCTGGCGGCGGCCGAGATCGGTCAGTTCGCGGTCGCGCCGGCCCTGCATGAGGCCGGCGGCGTTGCCCGACGTCTGGCCGTGGCGCAGGAGGTAGAGCAGGTGCCCCTCACCCCACCCGGTCTCGGGGCAGGCGGCCGGTGCGGAGGAAGGCCCGGCGGGCGGTGGGGCTCGCCAGCAGGCCGGAGCGCCACACGAACCAGGCGATGGCCGCCGCCCCCGCCAGCTCCTTGAGGAGGATCGTCGTCGCGCTCTGGTCGAGCGACGGGAGCGGTCCGCCCGGCATCGCCCCCAGCAACGGCCACAGGAACAGCTCCGGCCGCTCCCACACGTCGTCGACGGCGAGGTGGATCAGCGCGCCGATGGGCAGGAAGAGCCACCGCCGGCGGGCCGCCCGCCGCCTGCGGGTGGCCAGCATGACGGCGGTGAGCAGGACGGCGGCGGCCACGAGGGTGTGGCCGGCCCCCGCCCGGCCCAGCGGCGCGTCGACGAGGTCGGGCAGGAGCGCGCCCAGCGCGAGCACCCGGTGGTCGACGGCGGGGTCGTGGAAGACGACCCACGCCACCACGAGGGCGCAGCCCACGAACCACAGCAGCACGGCGGCGGCGAGCTCCCGCTAGCGCACGAGGATGCGCCCGCACTGGTCGCAGCGGATAAGCGTGTCGGGCGGCTCCCTGCGGATGCGGTCGAGCTCGGTGGCGGGCAGCGTCAAGTGGCAGCCTGCGCAACGGCCCTGCACGAGCCGGGCCGCCCCCACCCCCCCGAGCCGGCGGCGGAGATCCTCGTAGAGGCGGGTGACGTCGGGCGGCAGACCCTCCGCGGCCCGGGCCCGGGCTTCGACCTCGGCGGCCAACTGGGCGTCGATGGCGGCCTCGTCCTCGGCCAGGGCGACCCGGAGGCGGCCGCCGTCCTCGTCGAGGCGGGTGCGGGTCGCCTCCAGGTTCCGGATCTCGTCGTCGAGGGGCTCCCGCTCGGTCATGGCCTCGAGCACGCCGTCCTCGAGGGTGCTGCACCGCCGCCGCAGCGACTCGGCGTCGGCCTGGAGGGCCTGGAGCTCACGGGGAATGGTGATGGCCCCGGAGTAGAGCCGGCCCTCGATCTCTTTCACCCTGCTCTCCACGCCGGCCAGCTCGTCCTCCAGGCCCCGCTGGCGGCGGGCGACCTCGTCCCGGCGGGCGGTCACATCGGCCAAGGTCCGCTCCAGGCGGGCCAGCTCGTCCTCCAGCCGGGCCAGGTCGGCGAGCTGCGGCAGGCTGGCCCGGCGGTGGCGCAGCTGGTCGACGGTGGTGTCGTGCCCCTGCACGACCAGGAGGTCGTCGAGGACGCTCACTCCTCTTCGCCAGGGAGGGTGGTGAGGTCCCGGGGCCGTGGCGGACGGGTGGTGCGGGTGGTCCTCGGCGTGTCGTCGTCCTCCTCGGGGAACAACGTCGGCGCGGTGATGCGGGGCCGGGTCGTGACCGTGCTGCCCTGGTTGCTCGGGACCGTGCTGGCGGTCGGGTCGCCGACGGGTGCGGTGGCGACCGGGCGCTGGTCGTCGAAGAACACCTGGGGCTGCTGCGACGGCAGCGGCGGCAGCTCTCCCTGGAGGACCAGGGTGCGGGGCGCCCGGGTGGTCAGGGGATCGGGCAGGGGGAACCGCTGCGGGGTCTTGCCGCCCTCCAGGGCCCGCATGTACCCGCCCCAGATCATGGCCGGGTAGGTCCCCCCGTAGACGGTGATCCCGCCCACGTTGGTCATCGGCCGCTGCGACACACCCGGCGTGCCCATCCACACGGCGGTCGACAGGTTGGGCGTGTAGCCGACGAACCAGGCGTTGAGGTTGTTGTCGGCCGAGCCGGTCTTCCCCCCCACGCCACCCGCCCACCCCGGGATGAAGGCCGCCGTGCCCGTGCCCCGGTTGACGACCTGGCTCAGGACCTGGTTGATGATGCGGGCGTTCTGCACGGAGATGGCCCGCTCCGCCTTGGGCTCGGTCTTGAAGAGGACCTTGCCGTTGCGGTCCTCCACCCGCTCGACCACGTACGGCGCCCGCCGCTCGCCTTCGGCCGCCAGGGTGGCGTAGGCCGAGGCCATGGAGAGCGGCGTCACGTCCTCGCTGCCGAGGGTGAGCGAGAGGAACGGGCGCAGCGGCTCCATGATCCCCATGCGCTTGGCCACGTCGACCACCCGCTGGGGGCCGACGAGCTTGATGAGGCGGGCATAGGCGCAGTTGACCGAGTTGACGGTGGCTTCGGTGAGCGTCATCGACCCGCCGATGGACCCCTCCACGTTGCGCGGGTCCCACACCCCCTCCACCGACTCGGGATCGGGGATGCGGCAGGGGTACGCGCCGCTGATGACGTCGTTGGGGAGGTACCCGGCCTCCAGGGCGGCGGCCAGGGTGAAGGTCTTGAAGGAGGACCCGGTCTGGCGGCCCTGGCCGTCGGTGACGAGGTTGAACTTGCTCCGCTCGAACCCGGCCCCGCCCACCAGCGCCCGCACCGCACCGGTGGCGGGCTCGACGGAGACCAGGGCGGCCCCGAACTGCCCGCCGGTGTCGGGGACGATGGTGGCCACCTGCTCCTCGGCGATGGCCTGGGCGTTGGGGTCGAGGGTCGTGTAGATCTTCAGGCCACCCTTGAACAGGGCCTGGATGCGGTCCTGTTGGGTGGCGCCCAGCCGCTCGTCCGACAGCAACGTCTGCTTGGCGTACTCCACGAAGTAGTCGCTGCCCTGGGCCGGAGGCTCGGGTGGGGGCTCGGGCAGCGGCTCCCCCTTCAGCTCCTCCGCCTGCTCGGGAGCGATGTGGCCGAGGGAGGCCATGCGGTCGATGACCACGTCCCGGCGGGTGATCGCCTCGTCGGCGTAGACCCACGGGTCCCCGCCCACCGGGTTCCGGATCATGCTGGCCAGCAGGATCCCCTGTCCCAGGGTCAGCTCGGCGGCGGGCACCGAGAAGTACCTCTGTGCGGCGGCCTCGATGCCGTACTGGCCGTTCCCGAAGTAGACGGTGTTCAGGTAGCGCTCGAGGATCTCGTGCTTGGACATCTGGTCCTCGAGGCGGACGGCCAGGGCCGCCTCCTGGATCTTTCGGCCCACGTCCTGCTCGGGCGTGAGCAGGGCCGTCTTGACCAGCTGCTGGGTGATCGTGGACCCGCCCTGGGAGATGCCTCCCGACTCCACGTTCTCCACCAGGGCCCGCATCATGGCCCGCAGGTCGAGGGGGCCGTGGTCGAAGAACCGCTCGTCCTCGGCGTCGAGCACGGCCCGCACCACGTGCTCGGGGACCTGGTCGAGACTGATGGGGACCCGGTTCTCCTCGGCCACGAACAGGCTGAGCTCGGCGCCGTCGGCGGCGTAGACGATCGACGGCACCGCCAGGGGCCGGAGGTCGACCTCCTTGTCGGGGCCGGCGGTGCCCGCGGTCAGGAAGCCGCGGATGTGGGGCGCCAGGAGCGCGACCGCTCCTGCCAGCGCCATCCCCGCCACGACGACGGCACAGCACAACCGTGCGAGGGTACGCATGGGTGCCGCGAGGTTAGCTGGACAGCCTGCGTGGCCAACGCCATGCCAGCCTGCGTGGCCAACGCCATGCCAGCCTGCGCCCCTGCGGCGGCCGGGTCAGAGCCGGCTGAACGAGCTGGTGGCGCCGAGCGGGTCCTGGCCGGCGGCCCGGCGGGCGGCGGCGCTGGTGCGCATCGCCTCGGCCGACGGCTGCGGGGCGTCGATGTAGTTGCCGCCCCGGGTGAAGGGCGCGGGCTCGGGGAACCCGACGGCGGGGACACCGGTCAGGGCCTGCCCCATGAACGCCCCGAAGATCATGGCCGGGTACGTGCCGCCGTAGACGCGGGGGAAGATGCCGACGTTGTACATCGACACCCGTCCTTCGGGCGCTCCCATCCACACCGCGGTGGCCAGCTGGGCGGTGTAGCCGACGAACCAGGCGTCGGCGTTGTCGTCGGCCGAGCCCGTCTTGCCCGCCACCTGGCGGCCGGGGAGGGCGGCGGCCGTGCCCGTGCCGAACTGCACGCCCTGGGTGAGCACGCTGGTGGCGACGCGGGCGTGCTGGGCCGACACGGCCCGCACCGGGCGGGGCGTGTGCTGCCAGATCATGGCGCCGTCCCGCCCGTGGACCTTCTCGACGAAGTAGGGGTCGTTGCGCATGCCGTCGTTGGCCAGGGTGGCGTAGGCGGTGGCCATCTGGAGGGGGGTGATGGTCTCACTGCCCAGGGTGAGCGCCAGGTTGGGCTGGATCGGGTTGGTGATGCCCAGCCGCTTGGCCACGTCGACGACCTTGTCAGGGCCCACGACCTTGATCAGGCGGGCGTAGGCGCAGTTCACCGAGTTGATCGTGGCCTGAGCCAGGGTCAGCGTGCCGGCCGCCTGGCCCTCGACGTTGTCCGGTGACCAGACCGGGTCGACGGCCTGGGGGTTCTCGATGTGGCAGGGCGCCGAGCCGTCGATGCTGTCGATGGGCAGCATGCCCGCCTCCAGGGCGGCCATGAGGGTGAACATCTTCGCCGCCGAGCCGGTCTGGCGGCCGTCGCCGTCGGTCACCAGGTTGAACTTGGTGGAGTCGAAGTTGTTGCCGCCGACCAGGGCTCGCACCGCCCCCGTGGCCGGCTCCACCGACACCAGCGCCGACGTGAAGCCTCGGGGGTCCTCGGGGACGAGCCGCTCGACCGCGTCCTGGGCCACCTGCTGAGCCCGGGGGTCGAGCGTGGTGTGGATGTGGAGCCCGCCCTTGAACACCGCCGAGTAGCGCTCCTGGTCGGTCTCTCCCAGCCACGGAGCGGCCAGCAGCTCCTGCTTGACCTTCTCGGCGAAGTAGTCGCTGCCTCGGGGCTCCGGCTTGGGGGCGGGAGTCGGCAGCGCCTCCTGCTTGATCCAGCCCAGCTCCTCCTCCGTGATGTGGTTGAGATAGCGCATCCGGTCGGCGACCGCGTCGCGCCGGTCGCGGGCGGCGTCGGGATAGGCGAAGGGGTCGGACCCGCCCGGGTAGCGGATGAGACCGGCCAGGAGCACGCCTTGGGGCAGGGTGAGGTGGTCGGCGTCCACCCCGTAGTAGGTCTGGGCCGCGGCCTGGATCCCGTACGCCCCGTTCCCGAAGTACACCTGGTTGATGTAGCGGGCGAGGATCTCGTGCTTGGTGAACTGCTCCTCGAGCTGGATCGCGAGCGCCGCCTCCTTGAGCTTGCGGTCGACGTCCTTGTCGGGGGTCAACAACTCGATCTTCACCAGCTGCTGGGTGATGGTGGACCCGCCCTCGGTGACCCCCCCGGCGTCGACGTTGTTGACGAAGGCCCGCAGCAGGGCGCGGGTGTCGAGGGCGCCGTGCTCGAAGAAGCGCTCGTCCTCCGCGTCGAGGATGGCCCGGATGACGTGGGCCGGGACCCGGTCGAGCGGCACCGAGACCCTGTTCTCCTCGGCATGGAGCTCGGCCAGGACGGTGCCGTCCTTGGCGTAGACGACCGACCGCTGGGCCAGCGGGCTGAACGTGATGGGCGGGGGCGGGGTGCTGGCGGCGGAGTTGCGGGTGATGTGGCTGGCGGTGCGGCTGGCGATCAGCAGGCCCGCCGCCACGAGCCCGCCGATGAGGGCCACGGTGAGCGACCACCGCACCACCAGCCAGATCGTGGCGACGGTCGACCGGAAGAGCCAGCCGGCGAGCCGCTGCGCCGGCCCGCCACCACGGGAGGGCGGTCGGGGCGGGGACGGCGGGCGGGCGGAGGGCGGGCGGAGGCCGTGATCGGTGGCCGGCTCGGGGGGGGCCCCGCCGGCGCGGCGGCGGAGGGGGACGGCGAGGTCGGTGAAGGCGCGCGCCACGGCCGGAGATCAGTCCAGCCGTCGTTGACGTGTGTCGTGGATCACCGTTCGCCCCGCCCCGTTCTTCCCGAAACGGTGATCGCTACACCTGGGGTGGCGGAGAGCTACCCCCACTCCTCCCCAAGCATGGCCTCGAGGCGCTCCTTGCGCCGCGGCCGCTCGGTCTTGGGCGTCTGCTTGGCCCGGCATCGGCCGGAGAGGCCGTGGAGCCATAGTGCGGTCTGCTCGTCGTCCTCGTTGGCCGCCACGACGCGGGCGTAGCACTCGGGGCAACGGATTGTGATTCTGGGCATTGGCTTCCTGGACAACCTCGAAGATGGTGGCGTGCCCCCCGTACAGGATACGCCTACGGAGGACCCTCGGTCGGTCGGTTGTTCACAGGCGCGCCGCCATCCGCTGCAGCAGCGTCCGCTGGAGGTCGGACGGGAAGGGCGAGTTGACGTTGAGGAAGTTGGCGGCCGCCTCCACCCGGCCCTTGCGGACGAAGACGAGGTCGATCACCCGGCGGACCTGGGCGCCCCGCTCCAAGGTGGTGGCGGTGATGCGGTAGGCCACCGTCTCGTCGGCGAACTGCGGCAGGTCGAGCCGCTCGATGGCCGTCTGAGGCGATGCCTCGGCCGGCAGCTGGCGCGCGAACTCGGCGTCGATCTGAGCCTTGTGGCAGGTGAGCGCCTGGTCGGTGCGCAGGGCAGCGAAGTCGTCCTCGGCCAGCTCCTCGGTGCGCACCACCTGCACGCTGGAGCTCACCCGCCGGATCTCCTGGGCGTTGAAGTCGTCGGAGTAGGCGATGGCGGTGCGGATCTCCTCGGGCGGGGGCCGGTTCATGCACTCGGCCAGGGCCCGGGCGCCCGACTCGGCGGCCTGGGACGTGGCCGCCGGCACCGCGCTCGACCGCCACTCGGTCGGGAAGTCGGCGAGCGTGAGGTTGGCGTCGGCGGCCACGGCGGCGTCGTCGCGGTTGGCGGTGTTGGGCGTGAGCGTGGGGTCGTCCTCCGCCTCCTCTCCGCCCCCGCCGCCACAACCGGCCAGGGCCAGCGCCAGGGCGAGTGCCAGCGCGCCCCCCTTGGTCTTCATCCCTTCGCCCCGCCGCTGAAGTGCCACCGCCGCAGATGGAGGCTCGGGACGTGGTGGTGGGATTCGCCGGCCAGGCGGGCGTCGTCGCCCACCCCGGCCACGTTGCCGGGTGACAGGGCCTCCACATAGGACTGGGTGAAGCGGAGGTTGCGTACCGCCGCGGTGATCCGCCCGTTCTCGATCAGGAACGTGCCGTTGCGGGTGAGGCCGGTCACCACGGTGGTCTTGGGGTCGAGGATGCGGGTGTACCAGAAGTCGGTGACGAGCAGGCCCCGCTCGACCGAACCGATCAGCTCGTCGGGGCTCGACGGGCCGGCCTGCAGGAAGAGGTGGTGGGGTACGGGGCCCGCCGCCTCGCCGCCGGGCACGCCGTGGCCCGTGCTCTCGGTTCCCGCTGCTCTCGCCGTGCGCCGATCGTAGGCGAGTGCCGTGCACACGCCCTGGCGCACCAGCTCGAGCCGCCGGCTGGGGGTGCCCTCGGCGTCGAAGGGGACGGCCAGGATCCGGGGGTCGGTGGCGTCGTCCACGATCGTGATCCGGGTGTCGAGCTGGGCCTCGCCCAGGCGGACGAAAGACTGGCCCTCGGCGTGGTGCTTGGCGTTGAAGCCCTGCCCGGCCACGAACTTGACGATGTCGGCCACGCAGCTCGGCTCGAGGACGACCTCCCAGTCGCCGGGCTCCACGTCGATCGGGTCGAGGGAGCGCAGCGCCTTGCCCGCCGCCACCAGCCCGGTCGCCGCACCGTCCAGCTCGGCCACCCGCCCCGCCACCTGGCGGGCGCCGCCGTCGGCCCCCGGGACCCGGTGGATGCCTTCGACGGACGCCCGGGTCGACCGCCCGTACAGCCGCTGGCCGGCCGAGTTGGAGAAGGCCACCTCGTAGCCGCCCGTCTCGCAGAACCCGGCGGCCGTCGTCCGGTCCCCGCCCTGCTCGACGAACCCCTCCACCACCTCGGCCCGGGTCTGAGGTGGGGCCACAGCCGTCTGCTCGTCCCACCCGTCGGGGCTCTCGGGGCGCGGGGTGGGCGGGGCGAGGCCCGGCCAGTCCGGATCCACCGGGCGCAGGGCGGCGGCCTGGAAGGCCCGCTCGACCAGGTCGGCCAGGCCGGTCGACAGTCGTGAGGTCCCGACCGTGGCCGTGCGGCCGTCGGCCACGATGCGGAGCCGGGCCCAGTGGCCGATGTCGGCCACGTTCTGGTGGATGTAGGAGTTGGCGAAGCGGGTGAGGGCGGAGCGGCCCGACGACACCGTGACCTCGGCCTCGGCCCGGTCGCCGACGAGGTCGAGGATCGACTGGCACGCCTCCAGCAGCAGGTCGCCGTTCACGACGCGGCGGCCGCCCGGCCCGTCACTCCCACCCGGACGTTGCGGAAGCGGGCGGGGACGGCGGGGTGGCCGGTGTGCCCGTACTGCATGGGCTGGCCCTTCCCGCAGTTGGGCGTGCCCCAGAACAACCACTCGTCGGGCCCACCCACCATGTCCATCGAGGCCCAGAATTGGGGGGTGATGCCGGTGTAGGTGGGGTTGCGCAACAGCCGGCCGCGCCTGCCGTTCTTGACCTCGTAGCCGACCTCGCAGCCGAACTGGAAGTTGAGCCGCTTGTCGTCGATCGACCACGACCGGTTGGTCTCCATGTAGATGCCGTCGTCGGTGGCCGCCATCATCTCCTCCAGCGAGGACGTGCCCGGCAGCAGGCCGACGTTGGTCATGCGCACCATGGGCAGCCTCCCCCAGCTCTCGGCCCTCACCATGCCGCCCGGAGGCAGGCCGGTGACCGCCGCCGAGTCCCGCCCCGACAGCACGCCCACCCAGACCCCGTCGCGCACGATGTCGACGCGCTGGCCGGGGGTGCCCTCGTCGTCGTAGCCGAACGTGCCGAGGGCGCCGGGGAGGGTGGCGTCGGCGGTGATGTTCATCAGCTCGGACCCGTAGCGGAACCTGCCCAGCTGGGCCAGGTCGAGGAAGGACGTGCCCGCGAAGGCCGCCTCCCAGCCGAGGATGCGGTCGAGCTCGATGGCGTGGCCCACCGATTCGTGGACCTGCAGGGCCAGCTGCTCGGCCCCCAGGATCACGTCGGTGGTGCCGGCCGGGCACTGGGGGGCGGCGAGCAGGGCCACCGCCTCCTCCCCCACCCGCTGGGCGTTGCCGGGGAGGTCGACCTGGCGGATCAGCTCGTAGCCGCGGGTGCCGTAGGTGCCGCCCACGCCGCCGTAGGAGCGGCGCTGGGTCTCCTGCTCGCCCACCGCGGTGGCGCTCATGGTGACGCCCGTCTCGACCAGGTGCTGGAAGATGCGCGACCCCTGGCTCGACACGAACCACTTCTGGGTGTCCCAGGCGCTCAGGTAGGACTCGCCCACCGACACCCCGGGGACGGCGTGCATCGCTCCCGTGACCGCCACCAGCAGGTCGGCCCGCTCGGCCAGGGACACCTCGTGGGGGTGCTCCTCCCACCCCGACGACCACTCCGCCTCGACCGCGGGCACGTCGGCCAGCTCCAGCGGCGGCCCCGGCACCCGGGCCGAGGCCTTGGCGATCTCGGCCGCGTCGTAGCCGGCCTGGCGGGCGGACGCTTCCGACGGCTCCGCCACCGCGAAGAAGCCCCACGAGGAGCCGATCAGGGCCCGCACGCCCACGCCCGCCGACTCGCCCTGGCGCATGCCCTCGAGCACGCCGTTGCGGGCGCTCAGCGACTCGTTGGCGTTGACGCCGAAGCGGGCGTCGGCGTAGGCGGCTCCCGCCGCCAGCGCGCCCTCCACCGCCGCCTGGGCGTACTCGAACAAGGGTTGGAGACTAGGCCGTGGACGACGCGCCCGAGCCGAGGATGGCCTGGGCGGCGGCCAGGCGGGCGATCGGCACACGGAACGGTGAGCAGGACACGTAGTCGAGGCCGGCCTCGTGGAAGAGGGCGATGGACTCGGGGTCGCCGCCGTGCTCGCCGCACACCCCCACCTTGAGCTCCGGCTTGGTGCTGCGGCCCCGCTGCACGCCCATCTTCACCAGCTCCCCCACGCCGCTGGGGTCGATGGTCTCGAACGGGTTGCGCTTCAGGAGGCCCTGCTCCAGGTAGAGCGACATCATGCGG
The DNA here is from genome assembly GCA_046565765.1 of Acidimicrobiia bacterium. Classification (GTDB taxonomy): domain Bacteria; phylum Actinomycetota; class Acidimicrobiia; order Acidimicrobiales; family AC-14; genus JBFMCT01. The sequence goes on from JBKHXX010000033.1 coordinate 78,266, forward strand.
CCCTCGACGTCGTCGCGGCTGAAGCCGAACGTCATCTGGGTGAGGTCGTTGGTGCCGAAGGAGAAGAAGTCGGCCTCCTCGGCGATCTCGTCGGCCCGGATGGCGGCCCGCGGCGTCTCGACCATCGTCCCGATGGTGACGTCGATGCCGGTGGCCGCTTCGCCGACGGCGTCCTCCACCCAGCTGCGGGCCAGGCCCAGCTCCTCGCGGGTGACGGTCAGGGGGATCATGATCTCGATGACGGGGGTCCCCCCCGCGTGCTTGCGCTCGACGGCCGCCTCCATGAGGGCCCGCACCTGCATGGCGTAGAGGCCGGGCTTGACCACACCCAGGCGCACGCCCCGGGTGCCCAGCATGGGGTTCTGCTCGTGCCAGGCCTCGGCCGCCGCCTTGTACGCCTTCTCCTCGACGGACAGGGTGCCGGTGGCCTCCTTGACCATCAGCTCGTCGACGCGGGGCAGGAACTCGTGGAGCGGCGGGTCGAGGAGGCGCACGGTGACGGGCAGGCCGTCCATGGCCTCGAGGACGCCGACGAAGTCCTCCTTCTGGGCCTGGCGCAGCTCCTCGAGGGCGGCCTCCTCCTCCTCGGGGGTGTCGGCCAGGATCATGCGGCGGACGACGGGCAGCCGGTCGCCCAGGAACATGTGCTCGGTGCGGCACAGCCCGATGCCCTCGGCCCCGAACCCGCGGGCCACCGAGGCGTCGGCGCCGGTGTCGGCGTTGGCCCGCACCGCCATCTTCCCGGCCCGCACCTCGTCGGCCCAGCCCAGGACGGTGGTGAACTCCTCGGGCGGCTCGGACAGGCTGAGGGCCACGTCCCGGCCCACCACCCGGCCGGTGGTGCCGTCCAGGGCGATGGTGTCGCCCTCGGCGATGGTGACGCCCCCCGCGGTGAAGCTCTTGCCGCTGATCTTGACCGACTCGGCCCCCACCACCGCGGGCTTGCCCCATCCCCGGGCCACCACCGCGGCGTGGCTGACCAGCCCGCCCCGGGCGGTGAGGATGCCCTGGGCCACGATCATGCCGTGGACGTCCTCCGGGGACGTCTCGTTGCGCACGAGGATGACCTTCTCGCCCCGGTTGGCGGCCGCCTCGGCGTCGTCGGCGGTGAAGTAGGCCCGACCCACGGCCGCCCCGGGCGACGCGGCCAGGCCCTTGGCGATGACCTCCACGTCCTTCTCCGCGAACTGGGGGTGGAGGACCTGCTCGAGGTGCTCGCCGGTGACCCGCAGGAGGGCCTCCTCCTTGCTGAGGTGCGTGCGCTCGTCGGTGGTCATCTCCACCGCCATGCGCAGGGCGGCCATGCCGGTGCGCTTGCCCACCCGGGTCTGCAGCATCCACAGCTTGCCCTGCTCGATGGTGAACTCGGTGTCGAGCATGTCGCGGTAGTGGCGCTCGAGGCGGGCGAAGATGCCGAGCAGCTCCTCGTAGATCGCCGGGAAGCGCTGGGCGAGGTCCGAGAGCGGCTGGGTGGCCCGGGTGCCGGCCACCACGTCCTCCCCCTGGGCGTTGACCAGGAAGTCGCCGTAGGCACCGGCGGCCCCGGTGCTCGGGTCGCGGGTGAAGCCGACACCGGTCCCGGAGTCGTCGCCCTTGTTGCCGAACACCATGGCCTGCACGTTGACCGCGGTCCCGAGGTCGTGCGAGAGCTTCTCCCGCACCCGGTAGGCGTTGGCCCGCGGCGAGTTCCACGAGGCGAAGACGGCCTCGATGGCCTGGCGCAGCTGCACCTCGGGGTCCTGGGGGAAGGCGACGCCGGTGGCGTCCTCCACGATCTCCTTGAACGCCCCGACCACCTGGTCCAGGTCGTCGGCGACGAGGTCGGCGTCGTTGGTGACGCCCCGGCGCGCCTTGGCCGCCTCGAGGACGTGCTCGAAGGCCTCGCCGGGGACGCCCAGGACGATCTTGCCGAACATCTGGATGAAGCGGCGGTAGGAGTCGTAGGCGAACCGGTCCGACTTCGCCTGACGCGCCAGGCCGAGCACCGAGCGATCGTTCAGGCCGAGGTTGAGGACGGTGTCCA
>JBKHXX010000034.1:0-31703 GCA_046565765.1 Acidimicrobiia bacterium
GAGACCTGCAGCAACATCACCTGGTCGCCCAGCAGCCGCGAGGTGGCCGTCGACATCTGCTCGGGCCTCGAGCCGGTCACGGTCGCCCTCGTCGACGTGGCCACCGGCGCGCTGCGCCGGCTGGAGCCTCCGGACGCCGTCACCTGGTCGGCCCCAGCGTTCAAGCCGGACGCGACGCTCACCCTGGTCGAGCAGCGGGGTGACGACGCGGTCGTCGTGGCCCTCGCCCCCGACCGCACCCGGGTGGCCACCTCGATCCTCCGCCGCCCGAGCACCGCCATCACCTCGATCGACTGGAGCAGCGGCGGCGACCTGCTGGTGTGCGACTTCGACGGCATCCTCATCACCGCCCTCGGCGGCAGCCAGCCCCAGCAGGTCGCCACCGGCTACACCTCCGCCGCCTGGTAGCCGCGCAGCCCAACCGAGCGGAGGCGGCGGCGCAACAACACCGCCGCAACACCCTCCATCACCTCCTGCGGCTGGTGATGAGCAGGAGGAGGAGGCCGGCGGCGGCGGCAGCAGCAACTGCGGCGCCGGCCAGGTTCGAGATGTTCCAGGCGACGGATTGGGCGGTCAGGTCGGCCCGGTCGCTCAGCTTCAGCTCCCACCGGGCGCCGTTGGCGGTCTCGGCGGGGGCGTTGCTCTCGACGGCGCCGGGCAGGCGCACCGCCACCTGGAGGCCGACGGCCCGGTCGATCGGCCCGTTGATGGCCTGCTCGAGCCGGTCGAGGTCGATGCCGATGTCCGAGCCCCCGAGCGCCTGCCGGAGAGCGGGGTCACCGAACGCCTCGATGCCCTTGGCGAAGTCGACGGTGCCCGCGAAGCGGGTGGTGGTGCGGGCGAAGGTGCGTTGGCGCTCGAGGCGGAAGCCCTGGAAGGGGCCGTCGGGGCCGGTCAGCTCCTCGATGGCCAGCTGAGCGCCCTCGGGGTCGCGGAACGGCTTGGTGGCCACCATCTGGACGCCGCCGTCGGAGCGGGGCGTCGGCCCGTCGATCTTCCACCCGGCCTGACGGAGGTCGTCGACCCGCACCCCCTTCGACAGGTCGATGGCGGCGACGACGTCCCGGTCGGCCCCCACCTCGACGCGCACCTGCCCGGAGCCGTCGGCCTCGGCGGCGATGCCGACCTCGACGTCGACGCGGCAGGCGCTGCACAGGAGGACGAGCAGGACGGCGAGGAGGGGCGTGAGCCTGCGAGCCCGGAAGCTCGTCGGGCGGTGGCCCTGATCGGGAGCCCGCCGGACGCGCGGCCGCCGGGGCCGGGCGCCGGTCCCGGGCGCACCTCCAGCCCGCGCGATCCGCTCGTCCACCCGGGGGGACGCTAGTGCCGCCGCGGCCCGACCCAGTGGGCAGCCACCGGCCTACGCTCCGGCGCATGGACCGCGACAGCTACGCACCCGGCACCCCGTCGTGGGTGGACCTCGGCAGCCCCGACGTCGACGCGTCGGTGGCCTTCTACTCGGCGCTGCTGGGCTGGGAGGTGGACGAGGCCGACCCGGCGGCGGGCGGCTACCGCATCGCCCGCCTCGGGGGACGGATGGTGGCGGGGCTGGGCCCGCAGCAGGGGCCCGTGTCGGCGTGGACCACCTACTTCGCGACCGACGACGCCGAGGCTCACGCCGCCGCCATCGCCGCCCACGGCGGCACGGTGCTGATGGGCCCGATGGACGTCATGGACCAGGGGCGCATGGTCATCGCCACCGACCCCGAGGGAGCGGCGTTCGGGCTGTGGCAGGCGGGGGCCCACCGGGGGGCGCAGGTGGTCGGCGAGACGGGCGCGGTCGGCTGGAACGAGCTGTGGACGCGCAACGTCGAGGGGGCCAAGGCCTTCTACTCGGCCGTGCTCGGGCTCGTCCCCGACGACGACGCCATGGCCGGCTACACGATCTGGAAGGTCGACGGGCAGATGGTCGGGGGCGCCATGACGATCCCGCCCGACATGCCGCCGCAGGTGCCCGCCCACTGGGCCGTGTACTTCGTGGTCGACAGCGCCGACGCGGCGACGGCTCGGGTGGCCGAGCTCGGCGGCTCGGTGGTGGCGCCCCCGTTCGACGTCGAGGGCGTGGGCCGCATCGCCATGCTCCACGGGCCGGCCTCGGAGTCCTTCGGCGTGTTCTCCCCCTGAGCGCGCCCGAGGGGGCCGCCAGGCGACCCCCTCGTGGCTCGTGTCGGGACCGGTCAGCTGGGCGTGGTGGCCAGCTCCTCGACCGGCGGGGGCTCGAAGCCCTCGATGGCCCGGAAGACGATCTCGTCGTTCTCGACGTCGACGATGATCGTCTCGCCCGACCGGTACTCCTTGAAGAGGATCTTCTCGGAGAGCGGGTCCTCGACCATCCGCTGGATGGCCCGGCGCAGCGGCCGGGCCCCCATCGAGGGGTCGTGGCCCTTGTCGACCAGGAGGTACTTGGCGGCCTGGGTGAGCTCGAGGCCGAGGCCCTGCTGCTCCAGCTGGGTGCGGGTGCGGGTGATCATCAGGTCGACGATCTGGGTGACCTCGTCGCGGGTCAGCTCGTGGAACACGATGATCTCGTCGATCCGGTTCAGGAACTCGGGCCGGAAGTGCGCCTTGAGGGCGTCGTTGGCCTTCTCCTTCATCTTCTCGTACGTCACCGCCTCGGTGGTCCGGGCGAAGCCGAGGGTGGCCTTGCGCAGATCGGCGGTGCCGAGGTTCGAGGTCATGATCAGCACGCAGTTCTTGAAGTCGACCGTGCGCCCCTGGCTGTCGGTGAGCCGCCCGTCCTCGAGGATCTGGAGGAGGGTGTTGAACACGTCGGGGTGGGCCTTCTCGATCTCGTCGAACAGCACCACGCTGAACGGCTTGCGGCGCACGGCCTCGGTGAGCTGGCCGCCCTCCTCGTAGCCCACGTAGCCCGGGGGCGAGCCGACGAGCCGGCTGACCGTGTGCTTCTCCATGTACTCGGACATGTCGAGCTGGATCAGCGACCCCTCGTCGCCGAAGAGGAACTCGGACAGCGTCTTGGCCGTCTCGGTCTTCCCCACGCCGGACGGGCCCAGGAAGATGAACGAGCCGGCGGGCCGCTTGGGGTCCTTCAGGCCGGAGCGGGTGCGGCGGATGGCCCGGGACACCGCGGCGAGGGCGTCGTGCTGGCCGATGACCCGCTTGTGCAGCTCGTCCTCCATGCGCAGCAGCTTGGCCGTCTCCTCCTCGGTGAGCTTGTACACCGGGATGCCGGTCCAGTTGGCCAGGACCTCGGCGATGACCTCCTCGTCGACCACGTCGAACAGGTCCTGGCCGGCGGCGCGGGCCTCGGCGTCCATCGCGTCCTTGCGGCCGATGAGCTCCTCCTCCTCCTCACGCAGGCGCTTGGCCAGGTCGAACTGCTGGCGCTCGATGGCCGCCTCCTTCTCGAGGCGGACCCGGCCGATCTTGTCCTCGACGTCCTTGCGGGCCGGCGGTACGGCCATGCGCTGGATGCGGAGGCGGGACCCGGCCTCGTCGATGAGGTCGATGGCCTTGTCGGGGAGGAAGCGGTCGGCGATGTAGCGGTCGGCCAGGTTGGCCGCGGCCACCAGCGCCTGGTCGGTGATGGTGACCGAGTGGTGGGCCTCGTACCGGTCGCGCAGGCCCTTCAGGATCTCGATGGTGTGGGCCAGCGACGGCTGGTCGACCTTGATCGGCTGGAAGCGGCGCTCGAGGGCGGCGTCCTTCTCGAGGTGCTTGCGGTACTCGTCGAGGGTGGTGGCGCCGATCGTCTGCAGCTCGCCCCGGGCCAGCATCGGCTTCAGGATCGAGGCGGCGTCGATGGCGCCCTCGGCGGCGCCGGCACCGACGAGCGTGTGCAGCTCGTCGATGAACAGGATGATGTCGCCTCGGGTGCGGATCTCCTTCAGCACCTTCTTGAGGCGCTCCTCGAAGTCGCCGCGGTAGCGGCTGCCGGCCACCAGGGCGCCGAGGTCGAGCGTGTACAGCTGCTTGTTGTGCAGCGTCTCGGGCACGTCGTCGGCGACGATCTTCTGGGCCAGGCCCTCGACGATGGCGGTCTTGCCGACGCCGGGCTCGCCCACGAGCACCGGGTTGTTCTTGGTTCGCCGGGACAGGACCTGCATGACCCGCTCGATCTCGCGGGAGCGACCGATGACCGGGTCGACCTCCTTGTCGCGGGCGAGCTGGGTGAGGTTGCGGCCGAACTGGTCGAGCACCAGCGAGCCCGACGGGGTCTCGCCGCTGGTGGAGCCGGCGGCGGCGCCGGCCTTCTCCGAGCCGCCGGACGCGCCGGAGCCGGAGCCGCCGGAGCCCTGGTAGCCCGAGAGCAGCTGGATGACCTGCTGGCGCACGCGCGACAGGTCGGCGCCGAGCTTGACGAGCACCTGGGCGGCGACGCCCTCGCCCTCGCGGATGAGGCCGAGGAGGATGTGCTCGGTGCCGATGTAGTTGTGGCCGAGCTGGAGCGCCTCGCGGAGGGACAGCTCCAGGACCTTCTTGGCGCGCGGCGTGAAGGGGATGTGGCCGCTGGGCGACGACCCGCCCTGGCCGATGATCTCCTCGACCTGGTTGCGGACGGCCTCCAGGGAGATGCCGAGCGACTCCAGCGCCTTGGCCGCGACTCCCTCACCCTCGTGGATGAGGCCGAGCAGGATGTGCTCGGTGCCGATGTAGTTGTGGTTGAGGAGCCGAGCCTCCTCCTGGGCCAGAACGACGACCCTTCTGGCTCGGTCCGTGAATCGCTCGAACAAGTGAACCCCCTAGCCGGGCTTTCGGGTGGGTCCGCGGCGAAAGTCTACCGACGCCCACGGTAGATGTAACACGCAGAGTCCGCCGGAAGTTCCCTTGTCAAGGGGTTGCTCCCGGCCCATGCCACAACATCGGCACGTTTGCCGCAAGGCTGAGCGAGTTTCAATTGAGCAGTCGCTTAGGGTAACGTCGGTCCCAGCGATGGTGGCTCTGGACACGCTGCTGCGCCTGCCCACCCTGGAGTCCGACCTGGCCCGGGTGGAGGCGGCCCTGCGCAAGGCCGTGGAGGCCGGGGACCCGTTCATGACCACGGTGGCCAGCCACCTCGTCCCCGCCGGGGGCAAGCGCCTGCGGCCCGCCCTGGCCGTGTGCGTAGGGAGCCTGGCGTCGGCCCCGGTAGACGAGGACGTGGTCATGGGCGCGGTGGCGGTGGAGCTCGTCCACCTGGGCTCGCTCTACCACGACGACGTGATGGACGAGGCCCGCTCCCGGCGGGGCGTCGAGAGCGTCAACGCCCGCTGGGGCAACCTGGTCGCCATCCTGGCCGGGGACTTCCTGCTGGCCCGGGCGTCGGAGATCGCCGCATCGCTGGGGACGGAGGTGGCCGGCCTGCTCGCCTCCACCATCGGCTCGCTGTGCGAGGGCCAGGTGCGTGAGCTGTCCCAGACCTACGACCTGGGGCGCACCGAGGAGGCCTACCTCACGTCGATCAGCGGCAAGACCGCCGCCCTGATGGCCACCGCCTGCCGGATCGGGGGCATCACCGCCGGTCTCGACCGTTCGACGATCGACACCGTCACCCACTACGGGCAGCGGGTGGGGATGGTCTTCCAGATCGTCGACGACATCCTCGACGTGGTCGCCACCGACGAGGAGCTGGGCAAGCCGGCCGGCAACGACCTGGTCGAGGGCGTCTACACCCTTCCCACGATCCGGGCGCTGGCCTCCTCCGACACGTCGGGGGCGCTGCGGGCCCTGCTCCGCCGCCACATCCAGCCCGAGGAGGTGGCCGAGGCCCGCCGCCTCATCCGCTCCAACGGCGCCGTGCCCGCCTCGATCGAGGTCGCCCGGTCCTACGCCAGCGAGGCGGTGGCCGCGGTCACCGGCCTGGGCGACGGCCCCGAGGTCGCCGCCCTGGGCGCCCTGGCCGACAACCTCATCGGCAGCGTGGCCTGACCCAGGTCGATTTGGGGCGCCGCAACCACGCTGGACGTGGTTCGGACGCCCCGAAACGATCAAGCCTCGGGCCGTAGGGTCGGGAAGAGGACCACGTCCCGGATGTTCTGGGAGTCGGTCAGGAGCATGACCAGGCGGTCGATGCCGATGCCGAGCCCGCCGGTGGGCGGCAGGCCGTACTCGAGGGCCCGCAGGTAGTCCTCGTCGACGACCATGGCCTCCTCGTCGCCCGCCGCCTTCTGGGCCGCCTGCTCCTCGAAGCGGGCCCGCTGGTCGTCGGGGTCGACCAGCTCGCTGAAGGCGTTGCCCAGCTCGCGGCCGGCCACGATGGGCTCGAAGCGCTCGACGTAGCCCGGCTTCGACCGGTGCGGGCGGGCAAGGGGCGAGACCTCGATGGGGTAGTCGCACACGAACACCGGCCCCCAGATCTCCGACTCGGTGGTCTTCTCGTAGATCTCCAGGACGAGCTTGCCCGGACCCCACGAGCTCTTGACCGGGATGCGGAAGCGCCGGGCGACGGCCGCCAGCTCGTCGACCGGCATGTCCAGGTCGACGGCCACGCCGGCGTGCTCCTCGATCAGCTCGACCATCGTCGCCCGCCGCCACGGCGGGGCGAGGTCGAGCTCACGGCCGCCGTAGGTGAGCGAAGTCGAGCCGGTGACGTCGGCCGCCACGGAGGCCACCAGGCCCTCGCACAGCTCCATCATGTCGAAGTAGTCGGCGTAGGCCTGGTAGCACTCGAGCATCGTGAACTCGGGGTTGTGGCGGGTGGAGATGCCCTCGTTGCGGAACACCCGACCCACCTCGAACACCTTGTCGATGCCCCCGCCGATCAGCCGCTTGAGGTACAGCTCGGGAGCGATGCGCAGGTAGAGGTCCATGTCCAGGGCGTTGTGGTGGGTGAAGAACGGCTTGGCCACCGCCCCGCCCGGCAGGGGATGCAACACGGGCGTCTCGACCTCGAGGAACCCACGGTCCTCCAGCCAGCGCCGCACCAGGCTGACCACCCGGCTGCGCACGAGGAAGGTGGTGCGGGCCTCCTCGGTGACCCACAGGTCGACGTAGCGCTGCCGGTAGCGGGTGTCGGGGTCGACCAGGCCGTGCCACTTGTCGGGGAAGGGCCGGCGCGCCTCGGCCAGACGCACGAACTCGTCCACCGTCACCGACAGCTCGCCCCGCCGGGTGGTGATCACCTCGCCGGTGACGCCGACCCAGTCGCCCACCGACAGCTTGGTGAACCCCTCGAAGTCGCCGGTGGTCGCCTCGGTGGCGAACAGCTGGACGCGGCCGGTGAGGTCGGCCAGGGTGCCGAAGGCGATGGCCCCGTGGCGGCGGACGAGCAGAACTCGCCCCGCCACCGAGGCCCGCTCCCCCGTTCGGGTGTCGGGCGGCAGCTCGGGATGGCGCTGGTGGAGCTCGCCGGCCGTCGCCGTCCGCTCCCACCGGTAGGGGACGCTCACGCGGCCGCCGTGTTGCGCTCGTAGATCAGGCGGAGGCCGTGAAGGGTGAGCCACGGGTCGTGGCGCTCGATGCAGTCGGAGAACGGGGCCATGAGGCCGCCCAGGCCGCCGGTGGACACCACCCGGCCGGGGCCCAGCTCCCCCTGGAACCGCCGGCACAGGCCGTCCACGGCCGCCCCGAACCCGTACAGGGTGCCCGACTGGACCGACTCGACCGTGGTCTTGCCGATGACCCGCCTGGGCGCCACCAACCGGATGCGGGACAGGGCGGCGGCGCGGGCGAACAGGGCGTCGAGGCTGATCTCGATCCCGGGCAGGATGGCCCCGCCCAGGTACTCCCCCTTGGCCGAGGTGGCGTCGACGGTGGTGGCGGTGCCGAAGTCCACGACGATCACCGGCCCACCGTAGAGATCGAACGCCCCCACCGCGTTGGCGATGCGGTCGGGGCCCACCTCCTTGGGGTTCTCGTAGAGGATGGGCATGCCCGTGCGGGTGCCCGGCTCGACGATCACCGGAGGCACGTCGAAGTACCGCTCCGCCATCTCCCGCAGGGCGGCGGTGAGCCGGGGGACGGTCGACGACACCACGATGCCGGTCACGTCCCGGAACGCGATGCCGTGCAGGTCGAGCAGCTGCTGGATGAGCAGGGCGTGCTCGTCGGACGTCCGCTCCGCGTTGGTGGCCAGCCGCCACGGTTCCAGCAGGTCAGTGGCCCGGTACAGGCCCACGACCGTCTGGGTGTTGCCGGCGTCGACGGCGAGCAGCACCGGTCAGCCCGCCGGGTCGAGGTCGAGGCCGAGGTCGAGGGCCGGTGCGGAGTGGGTGAGCGCGCCCACCGCGATCAGGTCCGCGCCGGCGGCGGCGTAGGCCGCCACGTTGTCGAGCGTCACCCCGCCCGACACCTCGACCAGGCAGGGCCGGGGCGACGTGCGCACCAGCCCCACGCACTCCTCCACCTGCTCGGGCGACATGTTGTCGAGCAGGACGAGGTCGGCCCCCGCCACCGCCGCCGCCTTCACCTGGTCGGGGGTGTCGCACTCGATCTCCACGGTGCGCCCCGGCCAGCGGGCGCGGGCCCGCTCCACCGCCTCGTCGATGGACAGCCCGCCCAGGTGGTTGTCCTTGACGAGGATCCCGTCGGACAGGGAGCCGCGGTGGTTGACGCCGCCCCCTGCCCGCACCGCCGCCTTCTCCAGCGCCCGCAGCCCGGGCGTGGTCTTGCGGGTGTCTCGGACCCGGGCGGGACGGGCCGCGTCCACGTAGGAGCGGGTCAGGGTGGCGATGCCGGACAGGTGGCACAGGAAGTTGAGGGCGGTGCGCTCGGCGGTGAGCACGGCGGCCAGCGGGCCCTCGATGCGGGCGACCGCCCGCCCGGCCCGGATGGCGTCGCCGTCGGAGGCAGCCCACTCGTCTCGGATGCCGGGATGGACCTGGCGGAACGTCTCCATGGCGGCCGCCCGGCCGGCCAGCACGCCGTCGCGACGGGGGACGATGGCCGCCTGCACGGTGGCGTCGCCGGGCAGCAGCGAGGAGGTGAGGTCGCCCAGCGGCTCCAGGTCCTCGGCCAGGGCCCGGGCCACGATCTCGGCGATCCGGGCCGTCACCAGACCACCAGCCGGCGGGCGAAGGCGGGAGACGTGTCGGGGAAGTCGGTGCGGGTGTGGCAGCCGCGGCTCTCCTCCCGGCGGGCCGCCACCTCCACCAGCGCGCTGCCGACCGTCAGCAGGTTGCGCACCTCGGCCTCCGCCCTGGTCTCGGTCCCCTCCAACATGGCCATTGCCTGGTCCAGGCGCTGGTGCGCCTCCGCCAGGGATGCGGCGTCGCGGGCCACGCCCGCGTGGGTCGTCATCGCCGTCTGGACCAGCTCCCGCACCTTCGCCGCGTCGGCGGCGCCGCCGGCCCCGGCCGCCACCTCGTCCCTCGGCTCCCAGTCGAACACCGGCCCGTCGAGCGCCCGCAGGGCGCCGGTGGCCTCGCCCTGCTCCTTGCCGCCCAGGATGGCTTCGACCACCCGGGCTGCGTACACCATCCCCTCCAGCAGCGAGTTCGAGCCGAGGCGGTTGGCCCCGTGCACGCCGCTGCACGCCGCCTCCCCCGCCGCCCACAGCCCGGGGAGGCCGGTGGCGCCGTCGAGGTCGGTGAGGACGCCGCCGATGCAGTAGTGGGCCGCGGGCGCCACCGGCAGCCACTCCCGGGTGGGGTCCAGGCCGGCGGCGGCCATGGCGGCGGCGATGGTGGGGAAGCGGCGGTCGAAGTCCTCCAGGCCGGTGGCGTCCAGCCACAGGTGGTCGACGCCCTGGTCGGCCATGCGCGCGGCCATGGCCCGGGACACGACGTCGCGCGGCTTGAGCTCGTCGACGAACCGCTCGCCGGCCGAGTCCCGCAACAGCGCGCCGTGCCCTCGGAGGGCCTCGGAGAGCAGCGGCCGGGGCATCTGCGGGTGGTGGAGGGCGGTGGGATGGAACTGGACGAACTCGAGGTCGGCGACAGGGACGGCGTAGCGCAGGGCCATGGCCACCCCGTCCCCGGTGGCCTCGGCCGGGTTGGTGGTGACCGCGTACAGCTGGCCCGCGCCCCCGGTGGCGAACAGGGTGTGGGTGGCGGCGACCCGGTGGCGCTCCCCGGACGGGTCGAGGGCGTCCACCCCCCGGCAGCGCCCGCCCTCCACGACCAGGTCCAGGGCGAACCAGCCCTCCATGACGGCCGCCGCGGTGGAGCGCACCGCGTCCACCAAGGCCCGCTCGATCTCGGCCCCGGTGGCGGCCCCGCCGGCGTGGACGACGCGGGCGACCGAATGGCCGCCCTCCCGGGCCAGGGCCAGGCCGCCACTGGCGTCCTTGTCGAACACCGCCCCCATGGCGATCAGCTCGTGGACCCGGGCCGGGCCCTCGTCGACCAGCACCCGCACCGCGTCGGCGTCGCACAGCCCGGCCCCCGCAGCCAAGGTGTCGGCCAGGTGGAGGTCGGTGGAGTCGGGGTCGCCGCCCAGCACGGCGGCCACCCCGCCCTGGGCCCAGCGCGTCGTCGCCTGGGCCAGCCGGCCCTTGGTGAGGACGCCCACCCGCAGCCCGGGTTCGGCCGCCGCCGCCCGCACCGCGGCCGACAGCCCGGCCACCCCGCTGCCCAGCACGAGCAGGTCGAGGTCTGCGCCTGCGTCAGCCACCGGGCCCGTCCACCAGGACCACGGTCGGCGACCAGCCCGCAACCTCCGCTTCCTCCACGTCGGCGTAGGTCAACACGATGACGCGGTCCCCGGGGGAGACCAGCCGAGCGGCGGCGCCGTTCAGCTTGACCTCGCCCGGCTCGCCCACGATGGCGTAGGTCTCCAGCCGCGCCCCGTTGTCGATGTCGAGCACCGCCACCTGCTCCCACTCCACGATGTCGGCGCGGGCCATGAGGGCCGGGTCGAGGGAGATCGAGCCCTCGTAGTCGACGTCGGCGGCGGTGACGGTGGCCCGGTGGATCTTCGACTTGAGCATGCGCCGGCGCACTATGGCGTGACCGCCAGGTTGTCGATCAGCCGGGTCGTGCCCACGCGGGCTGCGATCAGCAGGCGCGCCTCGCCCTCGACGGTGGCCACCGGCGCAAGGGTGAGCGGGTCGGCGACCTCGGCGTAGTCGAGCTCGACGTCCGGCTCGGAGGACACGTACCGGGCCATCAGCTCCCGCAACCGGCCGCCGTCGCGCTCGCCGCTGGCCGCGGCCGTCGCCAGGGCCCGCCACAGCACGGTGGCGGCCAGGCGCTCGTCGCCCGACAGGTAGCGGTTGCGGCTCGACAAGGCCAGGCCGTCCGCCTCGCGTACCGTCGGGCAGGCAACCACCTCGACGGGGAACGACAGGTCGGCGGCCACCTGCCGCACGACCAGCAGCTGCTGGTAGTCCTTCTCGCCGAAGTAGGCCCGGCACGGCCCGGCGACGGCGAACAGCTTGGCCACGACGGTCGCGACCCCCGAGAAGTGGCCGGGCCGCACCGCTCCCTCCAGCACCTCCCCGAGCCGCCCCACCTCCACCCGGGTCTCCGGCAAGGCACGGCCACCCGGGTACATCTCGTCCACCGGCGGGGCGAAGACGAGGTCGGCCCCGGCCGCCTCTGCGGCGGCCGCGTCGGCGGCCAGGTCGCGGGGGTAGCGAGCGAAGTCCTCGGTGGGACCGAACTGGAGCGGGTTGACGAAGACGGTGACGGCGGTGACGTCGCACCCCCGCGCCGACCGCTCGATGAGCGAGGCGTGGCCGGCGTGGAGGGCGCCCATGGTCGGCACCAGCCCGACCCGCCGACCGTCCGACCGGGCCGACTCGAGCTCCTTGCGCACCTGCTCGATGCGGTCGAGGACCCGCACAACGACGCTCCTTCGCACGTTCCGGCCCGGCGGGCGCCGGTGCCGTTCGTCGGGCTACAGCCTACCGGCGGGCCGCACCGTTCCAACCGCCGTTTGTTCCCATCCGTCGGGCGGCAGGTCGGGGGCGAGGTCGGCCAGGGGGGTGAGCACGAACCGCCGCTCGAACAGGCGGGGGTGGGGGACGATCAGGTCGTCGTCGGCGACCGTCTCCCCGTCGATCCAGAGCACGTCGACGTCCAGGGGGCGGGGGCCGTGGCGCTCCTCGGCCGACCGGTCCCGCCCGGCGGCCGCCTCCAGGCCCTGGGCCAGGGCCAGGAGGGCCCGGGCCGGCAACCCGGTCGACAGCTCGACGACGGCGTTGAGGTAGGGCGGCTGGCCCGCCGGCCCCCCGACCGGGTCGGTCTCGTACAGCGGGGACACCGCCACCACGTCAGGCAACCCGTCCACCGCCGCCCGCAGGGCCCCCTCCCGGTCGCCGAGGTTGGCGCCCAGGCCGAGGAACACTCGGCGCCGGCGGCGGTCGATCCGCACCCCGGCGGTGGCCAGCCCCTCGACCGGCGGGCGCAGCTTGCGCACCGTCACCGCCACCGCCCGGATGCGCCGGTCGCAGGCCAGCACGTGCTGCGCCACCCGCTCGGCGATGCGCTCCAGGAGCTGCCAGCGCTCGCCCGCGACCACCGCCGCGGCCGCCGCACCCACCGCCCCGTAGTCGACGGTGTCGTCCAGCCGGTCGGACGCGCCCGCCGCCCCCACGTCGACCGAGAGGTCGAGGTCGATCTCGAAGGGCTGGGGCGAGTCCTGCTCACCGGGGTCGGCGCCGTGGTGGCCGGAGGCCCGCAGCCCCCGCAGCTCGATGCGGTCGGTCAAGCTCCGTCGGGGGCCGGCGCCGGCGCAGGCGCCGAACCGGCGGCCATGGCCTGCGCCACCGCCACCAGCTCGCGCCCGGGCGGGCCCATCTGGCGGGAGTTGATCCGTTCCACGATGGAGATGGCCTGCGCCGGCGACTTCACCAACCCCGACCACACCAGGTAGCCGGCGACGACCCCCTGGAGGCGGTCACCCAGCTCCTCCTGGTGGAGCAGGACCTTCTCGCCCGCCGCGTGCCACTGCCGGAGCCGCCCGTAGAGGTCCTCGAGCACGGGGCGGGCCTCGTCGTGCAGACCCAGGGGGATGTGCTCGCACGCCACCCCCAGCTCCTCGTAGGCGTGGAGGTTGTGGGTCGACGTGAGCAGCGACACCACCCGGTTGAAGCCCTGCTCCCGCAGCCAGATGATCTCCTCCTGGCGGCGCACGCGGCGGTGGGTGCGGGCGTAGCCGCCGGGGCGCTCGCTGACCGCCAGCCGGTCCTTGATGATCCAGGCGAAGTTGCGGGGGACGATGCCCTGGGCCCACTTGCTCTTCACGGTCGACCCACCTCTCCCACCAGCCGCACCGCCTCGACGGTGGCGGCCACGTCGTGGGCCCTCACCATCCCCACGCCCTGCGCCAGCCCCCACACCGCGGCGGCCACCGACCCTTCCAGCCGGTCGTCGGCGGAGGCGTCGCCCGCCAGCTTGCCGAGGAACGACTTGCGGCTGGCCCCGACCAGCACCGGGATGCCGGTGCGCACCAGCACGCCCAGGTGCCGCAGCAGGGCCAGGTTGTGGTCGATGGTCTTGCCGAAGCCGATCCCCGGGTCGATCCACACCTCCTCGACGCCCGCCTCCCGGGCGGCGCGGGCCCGATCGACCAGGAACTCCCGCACGTCGGCCACCACGTCGTCGTAGCGGGGGTCGGCCTGCATCGTCTGCGGCTCACCTCGCATGTGCATGGCCACCCAGCCCGTCCCTGCGGCAGCCGCCACCTCCCAGAGGGAGGCCGACACGTCGTTGACCAGGGTGGCCCCGGCCGACACCGCCGCTTCGGCGACCGGAGCCTTGCGGGTGTCGATCGAGACCCGGACGTGGGGGGCCAGGGCGGCGATCACCTCGGCCACCCGGCGGATCTCCTCGGCCGCCTCGACGGGCTCGGCCCCCGGGCGGGTGCTCTCCCCGCCCACGTCGACCACGTCGGCGCCCTGGGCCACCATCTCCAGGCCGTGGGCCACCGCCGCCTCCGGATCCGTCCACCGGCCGCCGTCGGAGAAGGAGTCGGGGGTGACGTTCAGCACCCCCATGACCAGCGGCCGCATTGGCCTCATCCTACCGGCGGCAGCCTCCCGCCACCCCCCTCTGAGCAGGGAAATCTCTACCGGCGGATGAAGTCCATGGCCTCGTTGCGGGTGGCCGCGTTGTCCCGGAACAGCCCCCGCACGGCCGAGGTGATGGTGGTGGTGCCCGGCTTCTGGACGCCCCGCATCGACATGCACAGGTGCTCGGCCTCGATCACCACCAGCACGCCCCGCGGGTCGAGGCTGCGGGCCATCTCGTCGGCGATCTGGGTGGTGAGCCGCTCCTGCACCTGCGGCCGGCGGGAGAAGGACTCGACCAGCCGGGCGATCTTGGACAGCCCGGTGATGCGCCCGTCAGCGTTCGGGATGTAAGCCACGTGGGCCCGGCCCAGGAACGGCACCAGGTGGTGCTCGCACATGGAGTACAACGGGATGTCCTTGACCATCACCATCTCGTCGTGGTCGGCCGCGAAGGTGACCGACAGGTGCTGGTCGGCGTCGTCGTAGAGGCCGGAGAAGACCTCGGCGTACATGTCCGCCACCCGCTCCGGCGTGCGGTCCAGGCCCTCGCGGTCGGGGTCCTCCCCGATCGCCTCCAGGATCTCCCGCACCGCCTTGGCGATCCGGGCCCGGTCGACGCCGCCTCCCCCCTCGCCGGCCCCGCGGGCCTCGCCCACTAGGGCTTCCCGACGGGGCGCAGGCGGGGGTCGCCGCCCGGCTTGGGCGGGCGCTCGGGCACGTCGGAGAGGATCTCCATGACCTCCGGCGTGTCCAGGGTCTCCTTCTCGATCAGGGCCTGGGCCAGGCGGTCGAGGGTCTTGCGGTGGGTCACGAGGATGTCGCGGGCCTCGTCGTGGGCGTCGTCGATCAGCCGGCGGACCTCGGCGTCGATCTTGGCCGCCACGTGGTCGGAGTAGTTGGGCTGGTGGCCGATGTCACGGCCGAGGAAGACCTCGCCGTTCCTCTGGCCGAGCTGCTGGGGCCCGATCTCGTCCGACATCCCGTACTCGGTGACCATGGCCCGGGCGATCTGGGTGGCCTTCTCGATGTCGTTCTGGGCCCCCGTGGTGGGGTCCTGGAAGATCAGCTCCTCCGCCGTCCGCCCGCCCAGCAGCATGGCCAGCTGGTCGCGCAGGGCGGACCGGGTGACCAGGTACTTGTCCTGGGTGGGGAGGGCGAGGGTCCAGCCCAGGGCCCGGCCCCGGGCGATGATCGACACCTTGTGGATGGGGTCGGCGTGGGGCAGGGCGTGGCCGACCAGGGCGTGGCCGCCCTCGTGGTAGGCGATGACCCGCTTCTCCTCGTCGGAGATGAGGCGGGACTTGCGCTCGGGGCCGGCGATGACCCGGTCGATGGCCTCCTCCAGCTGCGGCATCCCGATCTCCTTGAACCCCCGCCGGGCCGTCAGGAGGGCGGCCTCGTTCATGAGGTTGGCCAGGTCGGCGCCGGTGAAGCCGGGGGTACGGCGGGCCAGCACGTCGATGTCGACGCCCTTGGCCAGGGGCTTGCCCCGGCCGTGGACGTTGAGGATGGCCTTGCGCCCCTCCAGGTCGGGCCGGTCGACCACGATCTGGCGGTCGAAGCGGCCCGGCCGGAGCAGGGCGGGGTCGAGGATGTCGGGACGGTTGGTGGCGGCGATGAGGATCACCCCGGCCCGGGTGTCGAACCCGTCCATCTCCACCAGGAGCTGGTTGAGGGTCTGCTCCCGCTCGTCGTGGCCGCCGCCCAGGCCCGCACCCCGGTGGCGGCCCACCGCGTCGATCTCGTCGACGAACACGATGGCCGGCGCCGACGCCTTGGCCTGCTCGAACAGGTCGCGCACCCGGCTGGCGCCCACGCCCACGAACATCTCCACGAAGTCCGAGCCGGAGATGCTGAAGAAGGGCACGCCCGCTTCCCCCGCCACCGCCCGGGCCAGCAGGGTCTTGCCCGTGCCGGGCGGGCCGTAGAGCAGCACGCCCTTGGGGATCTTGGCCCCCATCGTCTGGAACTTGAGGGGCGACTCCAGGAACTCCTTGATCTCCTGGAGCTCCTCGACCGCCTCGTCGGCCCCCGCCACGTCGGCGAAGGTGACCTTGGGCTGGTCCTTCGACACCTGCTTGGCCTTGGCCTTGCCGAACTGCATGACCCGGTTGCCGCCGCCCTGCATGGTGTTCATGACGAACAGGAACACGCCCACCAGCAGCACGAACGGGAGCAGCGTCTGCACCAGCGTCCACCACAATGGGTCCTTCTGGTGGTCGACCTCGACGTCCACCCCCGCCGAGCGGAGCTGGGCCATGACCGCCTCGGCGTCCTCCCGCACGTAGGTCGTGTGGAACTTGTCGCCGTTGGTCAGCTCGCCGGTGATCGAGCCGTCACGGTCGTTGACGGTGGCCTCCTTGACCGCCCCGGCCGCCAGGCGGCGCTCGAACTGGTCGATGCGGAGGTCCTCGCGGTCGCCGTCACCCCGGAAGATGCCGGCGCCCACGAGTAGGACGAGAACGGCGACGATCACCCAGAACGGCGCGCTACGGACGAACTTCTTCATCGGACGGGCCTCACGAGGGTCCAAGGGTACCGTCCTCCCGGGGCTGCGCCTCCTCGCTCAGCCGCCCGCGTAGACGCACACGTAGGGCAGGTTGCGGTACCGCTCGCCGGCGTCGAGCCCGTAGCCGATGACGAAGTCGGGCGGGATGCGGAAACCGACGTAGCGCAGGCCGGGATCGTTGCGCTGGAGGCCCTCGCGCACCAGCAGGGCGCACACCTCGAGCGAGGCCGGGTTGCGGGCCCTCAGGTTCTTGCGCAGGTAGGACAGGGTGAGACCGCTGTCCACGATGTCCTCCACCAGGATCACGTGGCGGTCGGTGAGGTCGAGGTCGAGGTCCTTGACGATGCGCACGACGCCGCTCGTCTTGGTGGCGCTGCCGTAGGACGAGACGGCCATGAAGTCGAACTCGACGGGCAGGTCGATGGCCCGGGCCAGGTCGCTCATGAACACGAACGCCCCCTTGAGCACCCCTACCAGCAGGGGGGCCCGGTCGGCGTAGTCGGCGGTGATCTCCTTGCCCAGCTCCGTCACCCGGGCCCGCAGCTGCTCCTCGGTGACCACCACCGGGCCCAGGCTCGGGTCGACGTGCTGCCCCCCGTCGGTCATCGTCGCCAAGTTAACGGCCGGTCACCCCAGCGTCAGGCGGCCGCGGCTGCGGGAGACCCGCCGGCCGCCCCCGACCTCGGTGGCCCGCACCTCGCCCCGGGCGACGGCCAGCACCCGCTCGACGCTGGCCAGGTCGGGCGGATGGCCCACGCCCGCGGCCAGCCACCGCCGAACGGCTCGCCGGGCGAGCACGACCGGGGCGGCGGCCAGGGCGCGGGCATCGGTCGGGTCGAGCCCCGCGGCCAGGGCGTCGAGGAAGGCGGCCTCGTCCCGCAGGGTGGCGGCCTGGCGGGCGAGGACCGGCACCACGTCCCGCTCGGCGATGGCGTCGACCAGCGGCAGCAGCTCGGCCCGCACCCGGTTGCGGCGGTGCGCGGGGTCGACGTTGGACGGGTCCTCGACCCAGTCCAGGCCCAGGTCGGTACACAGGGCCCGGGTCTCGGCCCGCCGCAGGCCCAGGAGGGGGTGGCCGGCGGGAGCCATGCCCGCCAGGCCGTCCAGCCCTGCGCCCCGCAGCAGGTTGAGGAGGACGGTCTCGGCCTGGTCGTCGGCGGTGTGGCCGGTCAGCACCCCCGCAGGAAGGGCGGCGTAGCGGGCCTCCCGGGCCCGGGCCTCGAGGTTCGGGCCCGGCGCCACCGTGACCGCCACCGCCGAGAACCCGGCCCCGAACCGCTCGGCCGCGACCCGTACCACCTCCGCCTCGGCCGCCGACCCCTCCCGCAGCCCGTGGTCGACGTGGATGGCCGTGGCCCGGCAGCCGGCGGCCACCGCCAGGGCCAGCAGGGCGAGGGAGTCGGCCCCGCCGGAGACGGCGCAGGCCACCTCGGTGCCGGCCGGGGGGAACGTGCAGCGCCGCAGCAGGTCGTCCACCCCTGCGAGCGACCCGATCCCTATTGCGCCGCAGCCTCCGGAAGGGGCTCGGGCGGGAGGGCCCGGGCCAGCCAGCGGTCGGGGTTGCGGATCTCCTCGATGGACGGGAGCCACTCCGGGCCCCTCCACAGCACGGAGATGGCGTCGGGGTCGGCCTTCTCGATGGTCTCCAGGAAGACCTCGCCGTCGTGGTACTGGCGCAGCTTGGCCTCCAGGCCGAGCAGCTTCTGGACGATCCGCGCCCCGCCCGACGCCTGCCGGCGCTGGTGGAGGACCTGCTTGAACCGGCCCGCGCTGGGGATCAGGTCCTCTCCGGCCCGGTCCATCACCACGTCGCCGTGGCCCTCCAGCAGGCTCATCAGCCCCTGGATCCGCTTGAACACCGCGCTCTGCTCGGGCGTGGCGAACAACGCGACGATCCCACCCTCGTCGAGGGGGTTGCGCCCCGCCCTCATCTCGTCCACCGCCCGCCGCAGGGCCTCCACGAACCGCTTGGGATCCGGGTCGAAGGCGTCCAGGCTGGACTCCACCAGCGACAGGAAGTGGTCGCGCATCCACGGGACGCCGGTGAACTGGGCCCGGTGGGTGACCTCGTGGAGGGCGATCCACAACCGGAACTCCCGGGGCGGGAACCCGTAGCGCTTCTCGAGGGCCAGGATGTTGGGGCCCACGTAGTAGACGATGTCCTGCTTCTCGGGCTCCTCGTCCTCGATGACGAGCAGGTCGTACTGGCCGAGCACCCGGGTCGACATCCAGCCGAGCAGGGCCCCGACCTCCGCCCCGGCCACCGAGCGGCCCACCGACGCCACCCGTCCCTCCCCCAGCCGCTCGCCCAGGCGCTCGGTGAGAGGACGCAGCAGCCGGCGGAACGAGGCGAGGTTGGCCTCCACCCACCCGGCCCGGTCGGTGACCTTGGCCCGGGCCGCCCCCGCCAGCGAGACCAGGCCGGTCTCCTTCTCGACCAGCTCCTGGGCCAGGGCGGTGAACTCCTCGAAGTCCGGCGCCAGCGACGCGTAGAGGTAGGAGTCCTCGAGGGGGTCGCGCCCGGCCACCCGCTTGGCGACCTTCTCGGCCACGTCCCACGCCACGGGGTCGGGCGACGGAGCGCGGCCCGTGCCTCCAGGGGTGATCGTGGGAGCGGTCACGGAGCGGCTACTGCTTGGGGTACTTGGGGGCGACGGCCTTCCGGAGGTACCCGAGGACGACGCCGAGCACACCCAGCGCGCCCATGATCAGCACGGGGAGCGCCATCCAGTAGGTCCAGGGCTTCACAGCGAGCAGGAGGTCCACCGGACGATCGTAAACCGAGACCTCGCGTTGCGGACAACACGGGGCGGGGGATGGTGGGCGCCGCGGGCGGCGCCCCGTTGGTCAAGCGCAGATCAAGCGATCTTCTTGCCCCGCATGCGGGGGACGACCATGGGTTCGTGCGTGTAGCAGAACTTGCCGTCGTTGTAGATCGAAAGGACGGTCCCGCACTCGGGGTACCGGCACACCCGGCCCGCCTTGAACGCCCGGGAAGGGCGGTGGCTACCGGTGAGGGGGTGAGCCCCCACTGATTGCTCTGACATATCCACGGCAACCTCTTCGGCCGCCGCGCTATTCCGCTTGAGGACGGTGTCGAGCGACTACTCGGGAAGGGCCAACCCCTCGTCGGCCGGGCCCAGCTCGCGGATGGCCCGGCGGACCTTCACGCGCAGCTCCTCGGGGACGTGCTCGCGGCACTTCCGGGCGATCGTGATGCGCAACTCGGCCTCGAAATCGAAGGCGTCGAGACAGGGGGGGCAGTCGTCGAGATGCCGCTGGATGAGCAGGCGGCGCTCGGTCGTCAGCTCACCGTCGAGGAAGTGGTACAGCACTTCCACGGCCTCGGTGCACTCTCGCTTGTCATACATACGTGGAGCCCTCACGCACGCGGTACCAGCCCTCGCTGGCTTCCGAACTCGTACAACCGCTTCTGCAGCGCCCTT
The DNA here is from genome assembly GCA_046565765.1 of Acidimicrobiia bacterium. GTDB lineage: Bacteria > Actinomycetota > Acidimicrobiia > Acidimicrobiales > AC-14 > JBFMCT01. The sequence goes on from JBKHXX010000034.1 coordinate 19,790, forward strand.
CTTCCGCGATGGAGGCGAGACATGACTGTTCCGATCGGAATTTGCAGGATTTCGGCGATCTCCTTGTACGAGAAGCCCTCGACGTCCCCGAGGAGCACGGCCAGCCGGAACTGCTCGGGCAGCGCCTCGATGGCCTCCTTGACCTCGCCCTCGGTGAAGCGGTCGAGGACCTCCTCCTCGGCGCTGCGCCCCGCAGCCGCCCCCTCCATCCCCCCGAGGCGCCGGTAGAGGTACAGGCTCTCCAGCTCGTCGACGTCGGTCTCCTCGGGGCGGCGCTTCTTGGCCCGGTAGCTGTTGATGAAGGTGTTGGTGAGGATCCGGTAGAGCCAGGCCTTGAGGTTCGTGCCCTCCTGGAAGCTCTCGAAGGCCCGGTAGGCCTTCAGGTAGGTCTCCTGGACGAGATCCTCGGCGTCGGAGGGGTTCCGCGTCATCCGGAGGGCGGCCGTGTAGAGGGAGCCCATGTGCTCCATGGCCAACTCCTCGAACCGGGCCTTGTCCGCCACCCCGTCAAGCTAGCCGCCCGCCTGGGAGGTGTTCGCTGGCCCCTGAGCGGGGTACGAAGACTCGGTAACAGTTGAAGCGCGCCGTCGCCGAGCCGTTCGCCACACCCCCCGGCCCGCAGACAAGGGAGGCACAAGATGTCCGATCAGAGCATCCAGCCTGACGTCACCGGATCCACCGACCATCCGCAGCACCGTGCGCCCGAGGGCGAGGGCTGGCGGGCCCCCCGCAACGACGAGGGTGGCGGCGACGGCGTGGCCCAGCACTCGATCTACGACGGTGCCGGCAACGAGATCGTGGTCGCCAACACCACCGGGCCCGACGGCCGGCCCATGCAGGGCACCGGCCCGACCGCGGCCGACGCCATCGACGACGCCAAGAACGCCAAGGGCCCCATCGGCGAGGGCTTCGGCCCGGGCGGCGGCCAGGGTGGAGGTCACTGAGCGATGAGCACCGCCGAAGGCCAGCCGCCGGGCGCTGCCGAGACCATGCCGTCGCAGTTCCTCTGCGACAGGTGCAGCATGCCCGGGTACATCGACGAGGCGACCGGGAAGATGCACTGTTCCGGCTGCGGGATGCCCAACGACCGCTGCAAGTGCGTGGACTCGAACGAGCCTCAGTCCTCGCCCGGTGTCTGAGGATTCCGAGCTCACCAGCGCCGTCGCCGAGCTCGACGACGAGTATCTGAAGGTACTGCTGCTCCTCTCGGTCCGGCGGGCGCACAACGACGAGCCCCGCCGGGCCGGGTTCTGGCACGCCCTGGCCACGTCGCTGGCCGAGGAGCAGGAGCGACGCCGGAGCGCGGCCGAGCTGACTCCCGGTGCGGTCGCCACGTCGGTGGCGGCCGACGAGGGGCCCGAGGTGGAGGCGGTCCTCGAGGAGCTGCGCCACGAGATGGCCAGCCTGGAGGCCGAAATGCGGGAGTCCCGGGGCGACCTGCGGGTCGCCGGCAGCGAATAGGTCGATCGGCCTACAGGTTTGGGCCCGACCTGCCGAGGTACGGCTCGGGAGGTGGTGCCCATGCGAAATGGGGACCGAACGGACTGGCTGGCATTCATGCTGGTCATCGCCATCTTCGCGGCCCTGTTGGCCGCGATCATCGGGCTCGGGACCGACGCCCCGATCCCCGTGCTCGACCGTTTCAAGTGATCCGCCGCGCCCGGCCGTCCCATCCGGGTCGCCGGGCTCGCTCGCGGTAGCCCTACAGGCGGAGCGTCAGCTCCGGAACAGCCCCGCCAGCTGGTCCATGACCGCGAAGGCGGCGTGGTAGCCGATGCCACCCACCCAGGTCTGGTCGTCGATGCGGTGGACCCGTCCGGCCTGCACCGCCGCCAACTGCTTCCACACCGGCGACGACAGCACGGCGTCGGCGTTGGTGTTCTTCAGCACGTCGAAGACGGCGACGACCACCACGTCGGCATCCGCCTGCTCCAGCTGCTCGACGCCGATCTCGGCGGCGAAGTCGTCGACGTTCTGGCTCTCGGGGCGCGGAAAGCCCAGGTCGGTGAGCAGCACGCCCAGGAAGTTGGCCCGCTGGTAGAGGCGGACGTTGGTGGCCATGACCCTCACCACCGAGATCGTCGGGCGGGGGAGAGGCAGGGCACGGTTGACCTCGGCCAGCCGCTGCGCGTAGCGCGTGCGGGTGTTCTCCGCCTGCTCCTCCCGGCCCAGAGCTTGGGCGAAGAGGTCGAAGTTCTGCTTCCACGTGACCCCGACCGGCTCGGCGAAGACGGTGGGGGCGATCTGGGAGAGCTGGCCGGGCCGGCGCCGGCGCGGGCGCGGGTGTGCGCTCCCCGCCGCAGGCGGCAAGGGCGACGGCGGCCGCGACCAGGATCGAGGGGATGCGGGTGCTGGGATGAGACATGGGGTTCCTTTCCGGATCGGTCTCAGCTGCGGATGGCGCTCACCGCGTCACTCGCCCGGGACGGGTGTGCGACAGCAGGCGCTCGACCGTCTCGTGGTGCGCCTCCATGCCGTCCAAGGCCCGTTGCAGCCGCCGCCGGCCCTCTTCGGTGAGGCCGTAGACCCGCCGGGCAGGGCCCTTCGACGACGTGCTCCACTCCGATCGGAGGTCCCCGGCTCGGTCCATCGAGCGCAGCGTCCGGTAGAGGCCGGCCATGTCGGGCTCGATGCCGAACGGTGCCAGGCGGAGGGCGAGGTCGTAGCCATGGCTCTCCCGGTCGGACAGGAGCACCAGCAGCGCCGTCCGCAGCGTCGCCGCTCCGGAGCCCTTGGCCGGCCTAGCCATCGCCGACCACCAGGCCGGCCGGGCGGGTGGGCGTGCGGCCGAGGACCGCGCTCATGTCCTGCGGGCGCCCGGCGGGGACCACCAGAGGGCTGCCGGTGACGGGGTCGGGAAGGATGCGCACGGCCAGGCCGAACACCCGCTCGACCAGCTCCTCGGTCACGACCTCGGCGGGAGGGCCCTCGGCGGCGATGCCGCCGTCGACCATGGCGACCAGGTGGTGGGCGTACCGGCACGCCTGGTTGAGGTCGTGGAGCACGAGCACGACCGTGCGCCCCTCGTCACGGTTGAGACGGGCGAGCAGGTCGAGCACCTCGACCTGGTGGGCCAGGTCCAAGAAGGTGGTCGGCTCGTCGAGCAGCAGGATGGGTGTCCCCTGAGCCAGGGCCATGCCGATCCACGCCCGCTGACGTTGGCCCCCCGACAGCTCGTCGACCGGGCGTGTCGCCAGCTCCGCCGTGCCGGTGGCGGCCAGGGCCTCGGCCACCGCCTCCTCGTCGTCGGCGCTCCACTGCTGGAGCCAGCGCTGGTGCGGGTTGCGGCCCCGAGCCACCAGGTCCGCGACCGTCAGCCCCTCGGGCGCCACGGGCGACTGGGGAAGGATGCCGAGGCGGGTGGCGACCTCGCGCGTGGGCAGCTTCCCGATGGCCTGGCCGTCGAGATGGACCGTGCCCGCCTTCGGCTTGAGGAGCCGGGCCAGCGCTCGCAGCAGCGTCGACTTCCCGCACGCGTTCGGTCCGACGATGACGGTGATGCGTCCCGGCCGGATGGTGATCGAGAGGTCGTGGACGACGACTCGGTCGTCGTAGGCAAGGCGCACGCTGTCGGCGCCCAGCCGTTCCCCCCGCCCCAGTGTCACGACCGCTCCGCCCCGGTCGCCATCTCGGCCAGGAGCTCGGCCGCGACGCAGCCCGCGAGCATGCCGTGGACGACGTCGAGGACGGCGGCGGGGTCGGCTGTCGATCCGGCCGTGGCCGACACGAGCGTGACCCCGGTGGCAGGGTCGGCGAGGAACCCGGGCTCCAGGGCGGCCGCCGGCGCGTCGGCGCCGGCTGCCACCCGAGCCGCGTCCTCGGTCAGGCCGGAGGCGAACACGTAGGTCGCCGAGCTCGAGTGGTCCAGGCGCCAGATCCCACCCGGCAACGACGAGCCGGCGTGGTCGAGCACCGGCCGGATGCGGAGCCGGCGCGCGCCCAGCATCGCCTCGGACAGAGGTCCGGCTTCCATTGCGACGGTCGACCGGGCGCTCGCCACCATGGCCCGGAACCAGCAGGGGGGGACCAGCGCCCGCCCCGGGTCTGCGGGCACCTCGGGCCGGCGCACCTCGAACAGGAGGTCCGCCCCGTCGGTGACGAGGACCCGCACGGGCAACGCCGTGGCCAGGCTGGCGGCGACGCGCAATTGCCAGAGGGTCCGCGGGTCGAATGTGGCGTCCATGGCGTTACCTCCCGGTTTCCTGCTCGTCGAGCCGGTCGGCGAGCGTGCGATGGCGGTGGTCGGGATCGGTGAAAGGGCAGGTGATGCAGTAGCCGTCACCGCACGGGTCGGGGCCGTCGACGGTGAGGTAGTAGAGGCAGCACGTCCCCCGGACGGGGAACACCGCCTCGCGACCTCGGGGCGAGCGAACCTCGAACGGGCTGGGCCACGTGATCGCAACCGGGGCGTGCCGCGCCAGCGCCTCGAGCAGGCCCGCCGCCTCCTCCCATGCCGGCCGGCAGGGAAGGCCGGCCTGGCGGGCCACGGTCAGCGCCGATGCGGCCACCTGGTCGGCGACCGCGCCCCACAGGCCCCGCCGGCCGTAGGGCAGTCGGGCCCGGACCGCGTCGAGGAGCGGCACCAGGCAGGCGACCAGGCGCTCGGCCCACCACGTGCGGAGGAGGGCGACGTCGGCCAGCACCACGCAGGCACGGTCGGCCCCCGCCGGATCGCCGTCGACGGCGGCCGCCGCCGGCGTCCGGAACCACAGCTGGTCGAACCACGAGTCGGGATGCAGGTGGACGGCCACGTTCGACGGGCAGGGATCGGGGCAGCGTCGGTCGAGGACGATGGCGGCGACGGTGCGGGCCACGACCGGGCCGGTGAGGTGCGACCCCAGGTAGGAGCCGGCGACGTCGGGGCGGCCCTCCTGGGTGAGCAGGTCGGCGGCCATCCCATCGACCACGCCCCGGTCGACGAGCTCGTCGATGCCGAACCAGCCGTCACCGCTCGGATCGCCCACCCCGAATCCGTGATGGGGCGCCAGCTCGTCCAGGCGACGACCGGTGCCGGCCAATGGGGTCGCCTGCAGTCCCGTCGGCGCCATCTCAGCCGGCCCGCCCGATGCGGTTGGCCCGGGCCAGGAGCCAGATCAGGTAGGGAGCGCCCAGGACGGCGGTGATGACGCCGACGGGAAGCTCGGTGGGGGCGAACAAGCGCCGGGCGACCAGGTCGGACAGCAGCACGAGGGCCGCCCCGGAGAGGGCCGCCGGCCCCAGAGCGGCGGTCCCGCCACGGGCCAGGCGGCGGGCGATCTGGGGGGAGACCAGGGCGACGAACGCCACCGGCCCGGCCGACGCGGTGGCCACCGCCGCCAGCCCCACGCCTGAGAGCATGAGTCCCGCCCGGGCCGTCTCGACTCGGGTCCCGAGTCCCCGGGCTGCGTCGTCGCCCAGTTGCAGGGCACGCAGGTGGCGCCCCAGGGCGAAGGTGAGGGGGAGGAGCACGGCCAGCGCCACCGCCACCGGCCGCACGTGCTCCCAGGCCCTGGCGTTGAGGCTGCCCGTCAGCCACACCGTGGCCCGCTGGGCCTGGAAGACCTCCGCCCTGGTCAACAGGTAGGACGTGACGCTCGACAGCATGGCGGTGACACCGATGCCGACCAGCACCAGGCGGTAGCCGGTGACGCCCCGCCGGTAGGCCAGCAGGTAGATGGCGAGGGCGGTGGCGAGGGCGCCGGCCAACGCGCCCAGGGCGATCTGGGTGGCCGTCCCGCCGACCACGACGATCACCAGCACGGCGACGGCCGCCGCCCCTGCATTCACGCCGATGATGTCGGGGCTGGCGAGGGGGTTGCGGGCCAGGCTCTGGAACACCGCTCCCGAGAGACCGAAGGCGGCACCGACGAGGACCGCGGTCAGCACCCGGGGCAGCCGGAGGGTGTTGACGATGAAGAGGGCGTCGGCGTCGCCGTAGCCGAAGACGGCGGGGACCACGTCGGCGAGGGGCACGGGGAAGTCACCGACGCCCACGCTGACCGCTCCCCCGACGCAGATCACCGCCAGGAGGGCCGCCGACACCGCGGCGACGCGGACGTCGAACGTGCGGGACACGTCCGGGCGCGACACCCGCAGCACCCGCCGGCTCGGTAGCACCACCGTCCGGCTGACCCCCACCCGTGCCATCACAGCTCGGCCAGCTTCCGGCGGCGGACGAGGGCGACGAAGAACGGCGCACCGACGAAGGCGGTGACGATGCCGACCTCGAGCTCGGCGGGACGGGCCACGACCCGCCCGACCACGTCGGCGACGAGCAGCAACAGGGGAGCCAGCAGCGCCGAGTAGGGCAGCACCCAGCGGTAGTCCGGGCCGCAGATGGCCCGGGCCACGTGGGGGACGGTGAGGCCTACGAACCCGATGGGACCGGCGGCGGCCACGGCCGAGCCGACCAGCAGGACGACCGAGCCGGCCGCCACCGCCCGGGCCACGCCCACGCGGCTCCCCAGCGAGCGGGCCACGTCGTCGCCCAGGCTCAGGGCGTTGAGCGGCCGGGCCGACGCCAAGGCCAGGACCGTGCCTGCGGCCAGGAACGGCGCCACCTGGCGGACGATGTCGCCGGTGCGCCCGGCCAGGGAACCGACGGCCCAGAAGCGGAACTGGTCGAGCGTGGCGATGTCGAGCAGGAGCAGGGCGCTGGTGAGCGAGCCCAGAAGGGCGCTCACCGCCGCCCCCGCCAGCGCCAGCTTCACGGGTGTGGGCCCCTCCCGCCCAAGTGAGCCCAGCCCGTACACGACCAGGGCCGCGAGCAGGGTGCCGGCGAAGGCGAACCACACGTAGACCGAGAGGTCGGAGATGCCGAAGGCGTAGAGGGCGATGACAACCGCCAGCGAGGCACCGGCGTTGACGCCGAGGAGCCCCGGCTCGGCCAGCGGGTTCCTGGTCACGCCCTGCATGACCGCCCCGGCCAGCCCGAGGGCGACCCCCGCGCCCAGGCCGACGGCGGTGCGCGGCACCCGCAGGCTGCGGACGATCAGGTGGTCGTTCGACCCGTCGAAGGCGAAGAAGGCGTCGAGCACGGTCCCGAACGGGATCGGCTTGGACCCGTAGGCGACGCTGGCCAGGGCGGCGGCCACCACGCCCGCCACCAGCACGAGGAAGCCGAGCCAGCGCAGCCACGCGCGCCGGGCCACCCCCGCCGGGCGCCAGACGGCGGCCTCGGCTGCGAGCGGGCGCGGCGGCGCAGCGGCGGGCGCAGCCATCGTGGGGCTCAGTTGCGCCGGGGCAGGAGCCGGGACGAGATGTCGTCGAGCACCGCGTCGGCCCACGACATCCCGCCGCCGGCCCACAGGAACGAGTCCACGACGTGGACCTGACCGTTGCGGACAGCCCGCAGGTTGGCCCACAGGGGGTTCTGCTCGAAGGCGGCCCGGGCCTTGGCGTTGTCGGGCTCGGCGGCAGCGTTGGCGGCGGAGTAGACGAAGAGCACGTCTCCGTCGATGGTCGGCAGCTGCTCCGGGCTCAGCCGCATCGCTTCGTCGGTGTGGGCCGGTGGGCGGCGCATGCCCGCCGCCGCCAGCAGCGTCGTCACGTACGACTTGCCCTCCACCCGGATCTGCTCGGGGAAGAGCCGGGCCACGGACACCTCGGTCGACGCCAGCCTCGTCCCCATGGACGACTTGAACGCCTCCAGCCGGGAGCGGTGCCGGGCGATGACCTCCTCGGCCTTGACGCTGCGCCCCACCAGGCCGGCCACGAACCGGAACTCGTCCTCGTAGCCGGCATAGGTGAGGGGCACGCCGATGGTCGGCGCGATCTGGTTGAGCGAGGGCGCGAGGTCGGTCTGCCAGGGGTTGGCCAGGATGAGGTCGGGCCTGAGGGCGGCGATCTTCTCCAGGTTGGGCGCCTCGGTGCCCCCGACCATCTCCACGCCCTCGGTCTGGCCCTGGAGCCAGCGGCCGAAGGGGAAGCCGGCCACCTGGTCACCGCTCGACCCGACCGGCTTCACACCTACGGCGAGCAGGTAGTCGAGGAGCGAGTACTGGTTGAGCACCACGATGCGGCGAGGGTCGCCGGGGACCTCCGTGCGGCCGAAGGCGTGCTCCACCGTCCGAGGCGCAGCGGCCGCCGTCGTGGGACTGGCCGCCCCTCCGGCCCCATCGTCGCCGCTCGCCCCGGCTCCGCACGCAGCCGTGGCGAGAAGGACCAACACGATCGACCAGCGGGCGGTTCGGCGCATGCCGGTCATCCTGCCGTTTGTTAGGTGACCCGTCAAGAATTTCTTAGGGTTCCCTAACTCCTATCCGGTCGTTCACCCGGGCGAGGCGAGCTCGAGGAGCACCGCGAGCAGACCGAGCGAGGCGAGCGCCACGATGCCCCACGGCAGGAAGCTGACCACCAGCGGGGCGGGAAGGGGTTCCCCGGCCCGCATGGCCCCCTGGGCCCGGATGAACCGGCGGCGTCCCTCGAGTGCCACCGCCGCTCCGAGGAGGATCATGGGAAGCCCGATGGCCGAGAACCACAGCGGCGCATCGGCGACGGCCCGGGAACCCCCGACGGCCAGGCCCGCCACCACGAGACCCAGAGCGGTTCTCTCGTAGGCCAGCAACGTGCGTTCGTTGGCGAGTGTCCAACGGGGGTCCGGTTCGTCGCCACCGGTAGGCCACCAGGGCGGGGGGCGGGTACTCATGCCGCCAGCTTGCCTTCATCTCGCCACGACAGCCGCCGGAGGGCGGTGCAGGCGAACCAGACGGAGGCGCCGAGGGCGGCGTTGGCGATCGAGCCGCCGGCGCGGCAGGCGGCCGAGAGGTACTGGTCGTCCGATCCTCCCCAGGCGGCGGGCGGGGACGCCCGCGCCCAGCCTCGGCGACGCCGAGGATGAGTATGGTGTTTGGTATGGCAAGCAAGAAGGTCACCGTTACGCTGGATGAGAGCGAACTCACTCGGATCCGCCACCTGGTCGAATCCGGTTCGGCTCGGAGCGTGTCGGGCTTCGTTCAGCACGCCGTGTCGGTTGGCCTGGATGACATTGCCGGTTGGGGGGCGCTGCTTGCCGAGGCGCTCCGCGAGACGGGCGGTCCCCTTTCCGACGACGAGAGGGCCTGGGCTGACGAGATCCTCGGGACGGGGCGACACCAGTCCGGCTCGGCCGCCTGATGCCTGGAGTGACCTTTGACGCAGGCCCCCTCATCGAACTCGACCGAGGCGACCGCCGGGTCATCGCACTCCTCGCACGCGCTCGGGAGACGAGTTCCCCGGTATCGGTGCCGGCAACTGCGCTCGCTCAGGCGATCCGTCGCCCGGAGCGACAGGTGCGCCTCGCACGGCTCGTGCGGCAGCCCACGACGGCCGTTATGGCACTCGACCGGGTCGATGCGACGCACATCGGACGGCTACTGGCGGCCAGCGGATCGTCGGATACAGCCGACGCCCACGTCGTCGTCTGCGCCCGCCGAGCCGGACAGGCCGTCGCAACGTCGGATCCGGACGACCTCCGGGCCTTGGACCCGTCCCTGAGACTCATCGTCATGTGACCGCTCCGGCGTGGTTCGAGCCCGAGGTCGGACTCGAACCGACGACCTGCTCATTACGAGTGAGGCCGGCGCGAGCGCTGTGCTGAGCTGCGGAAACGCAGGTCAGTCGGGTGCGGAAGGCCGAGAGTTATCCGCTGTTTCGGGGGTAAGGCGGGACCAGGTCGAGCAGGACCACGTCGGAGCCACGCCCGTACGCGACGGACGCCGAAGCGGTTCTCGATCGCATGCTGCAGCGCCGACATGGCCTCCTCGCAAGCAGCGGCTGGCCCCCAGTCCCCGAGGTTCATGCTGCTGGCTGCGCTGACAGGATCAAGCCTCCACGCCTCGGCGACGGCGGGGGCCACGGCGGTGGTGACGATCGCCCTAGTGCGGTCGTACTGGTGGGCCAAGGCGGGATGTTCCGTGGCGATCCAGGCCTGATGGCAAGCCATGCGTTCCTGGAGGTCATGGCCGAGGGTGGCGAGTTCCGCGAGCGTCGCGGGGTCATCGCTGGTGCGGCGTCGCACCCGGTACGGAAACTCGATCCAGGCGACGAGCGTCTCGAACGCCCGGGCGTATCGGTCGCGGCGGCGATTGGCAGCCTCCGACGCACGGGTGAGCACCAGCGTGGCGGCGGCGGTGAGGGCGGCGACCACTACGGGCACGATCACGGACTTCACCGCCGTGGCCACAGCGCTGGCGAGGACGATGGTGATAACGCTCAGCATTTAGGCGCTCCGAAGGGCCGGCGTCAGAATCGGGTGCGGGTGACCGTCAGGCCGAGAGCCGTGAGGAGCGTCCTCGGCAGGCCAGCGGCCGTGGCGGCGCCAGTACTCCTCGCTCCATAGGTGGCGCTGAACGAGACGGACGTAGCCGTCCAAGCCATCCGCCCAGCTCCACCTAAGGCGAGCGGGATCACGCGGGTACCAGAGGCAGAGACAGCCGAGAACGCTTTCCCAGGGGATCAACTCGTCCAAGGGCCACGCGCAGATCTGGCCGATCGTGAGCCGGGGATATCGGTGCAGCCACGGGCGGGCCTCGCCGTCGACGGGGACGGCAAACACTTGCCCGTCGCCCAGGACCGTGACGCGGACGTGTTCAGGGGGATAGCCCCGAAGAGCCGGTGGCGGAGGCGAGAAACGGACGTCTAGCACCGTCATGGCCCTGTCGTGGGCAACTACGTCGACCTCGGTCCCCCACAGGTCTGCGCCGGTGGTAAGCCAGCTGGCACAACCTCGAGGGTCCAAACGCACGTCGGCGAAGGTGCCAAAGGTCAGAGCGGTCGCCACGGGCGCGTCCTTGGAGTGCGACGCTGGCTGGAGGTTCGGCCCGAAGAGTCCACGCCGGCGCCGCCGTAGAGCCGGGCAAGGTAATCCTTCTCGGCCTGCTTGGGCCGCGGGAAGGCGTCCCCGAAGATGTCCGCCCAGATCTGGGCTGCGCCCTCCTCGTCTCCGGCCTCTGCGAGGCGGAGGGCGTCGACAGCGCTGTCGGCCAAGCGCTGCATGCCGCTCTGTGCCTTCTCCACGTCGGCGGGGTCCAGTCGCTCGGAGATGACGTCGGCACCGGTCGGGTCCGTATAGGTGGCCCCGAGAAGTCGGGCCGCCGCGGCGAAGGCGGCGGCCACGGCGTCTGGGTGGGGCGTCCTCCGGGTAATGGCGTTGTAGGCGAAGGTCTCAGTGTGGAGTCCGGGTAGGACATCGTCGAGGCCGGCGATCCGCACAGCTTGTTTGACCATGCGCACCTGGTGGACGAACTGGCCGCCGCACTCCTGGTTGCGGCGGCCGATCGTGTCGATGAGCAGGTAGGTGTTCGACGGCTCCCAGTCGCGGTCCTCGGTGTCCGCGATCATGATCCACCCAGATCCGTCCTCGGGGTTGAAGGCCGGAACAGCGTCGAATCCGAAACCCTCGCCCGGAAGGGTGATAGTGAGGGCGTGCTTCTTCACCTCAAAGCGGGCCCCGCGGAGGTGCGGAGCCAGGGCGTCGCGGATCATCCGCATCGCCCGTCGAGGGCCGTCTGGGCCCGCCAGGAGGTCGCGCAGCGCGTCGACGAGCTCGACGATCTTGTCGATGTCGTGCAGCGGAGGCAACATCGTCTTGCGAGCGAAGCTGCCCTGCAGACGAGTGCGTTTGGCGACGCCGGCCGTCACGAGCAGGTCACCAAGACGGTTGTGGATAGTGATAGCGCGCTTCCGTTCCCGCGGATCCAGCTTGAGGTTCTCGTCCAAGGCGTCGAATCGATCGTTGAGGTCCATTCCGGGGCATCTCCTTCTCTTCGTGCTCTCAGAAGGGTGAATGCCGCAACCCAATGGCGTGTTCGGAGTTGGTGGGGGTGCTACCTGAGTGTGTCAAGCCGGACTGGCCCCACCGTGCTCACCTCATTTGGCCCCACCCGTGTCGATCTCTCGGACAGCTGTCACGATGGAGGGATGGGCTGGTGGGTCCGCGAGCCGGATCTCCTTGGAG